>NZ_CP083951.1:5104427-5783812 GCF_006440675.2 Mesorhizobium sp. B2-8-5 | reverse complement strand
TTTCGAGGTCGCTGCGCGCGCCGGCAGCTTCACGCTCGCCGCAAGCGAGCTCGGTGTGTCGTCGGCCGCGGTCAGCCAGCAGATCCGCAACCTGGAAGACTGGTTCGGCAAGCAGCTCTTCATGCGCAACGGCAATCGCATCGCGCTGACCGATGCCGGCCACGCTATCTATCCGCAGACGGCGCACGCACTGGGCGAGATCGCGGCGGTCGGCCGGCGCATGCTGGAAGGCGGCTTGCGCACGCGCCTCGTGGTGAGCGTGCCGTTCTCGCTTGCCGAGCTGTGGCTGGCGCCGAGGCTTGGCGTGCTGCTCGACGGTTTTCCGCGGATGGCGATCGATGTGCGGGTCGAGGACGATCCCGTCGACGTGGTGCGCCAGAATATCGACCTGCGCATCTCCTATGGCGACTACCACTATCCGGCGTTGAAGATGGTGCGGCTCGTTCATGACGAGGTGCTGCCGGTCGCCGCGCCCGATTTCTGGCAGCGTCACGGCAATGGCGCCGCCAGCTTGGCGGACGTGCATGAGAGCCACTTCATCCACACCAATTGGGGGCCGAACTATGCCTCGCACCCGAGCTGGGCGGACTGGTTCGCCGCCGCCGGCGGCAGCCGCGCGCCGGACCCTTCGCATGGCCGCCGCGTCGGCCTGTCCAGCCTGGCGATCGGCGCGGCGCGGCTGGGGTTGGGGGTAGCCCTGGGACAAAGGGTGATGGCGAATGCCGATCTTGAGGCGGGCCGATTGATCGCCCTGTCGTCCGTCTCGGTTCGTCTCGGCCAGCCTTATTGCGCCTTCATGCTGCCGGCGAAGGCGGAACGCGCGGATATTACCGGATTGGTCGCGCTGCTTGGCAAGTAATTCCACTAAGCCGCGCACGGAGCCAGCGTCGGGAGCCGCCTGAACCCTCATAGCAAAAACGGCGCCCTCGACGTGGGTGTCGAGGGCGCCGTCGGACCGGAAACTGATGGGGGTTATCAGCTGGCCGGTTTCGGTTGCGGCAAGGGAGAGACCGGCATTCCGGGTCCGATTTTCTGCAGATTGCCCGTGATCACCTGATCGGACTCGGAGATTCCGGAGGTCACGGAAATCAGGTCGCCATCGGTAGGCCCAAGCGACACCAGCTTCTGGTCGACGGTGTTGCCCTTGCCGATGACATAGAGGTACTTGCCGAGCTGGCTGGAACCCAGCGCCACCTGCGGCACCATCAGCGTGTTGGGCTGCTCCTTCACATGCAGCCGCACCCGCACATACTGTCCCGGCAGCAGCGTGAACTTGGCGTTGCCGATCGTGGCGCGCGCCGTGATCGTGCCGGTCGAGTGGTCGATCGTGTTGTCGATGAAGGTGAGCTCGCCCTTCTGGCTGGGCTGGGTCTCGCCAGGCAGGAGCACGTCGACGGCGATCGGACCGTTGGCCTTCGCCTGCTCGATCTGGACGAGGTCGGTCTCGCTCGGATTGAAGGTCACATAGATCGGATCGAGCTGCACCAGCGTGTTGAGCACCGTTCCGGCGACGCTGACCAGCGTGCCGACCGAGGCCTGGTTGCGGCCGATACGACCCGGGAACGGCGCCTTGATCTCGGCATAGCCGAGATTGAGCTCGGCCGTCCGCACCGCCGCCTGGTCGACGGCAAGGGCGGCTTGCGCCGTGCGCAGATTGCTGGTGCGCTGGTCGAAACTGTCCTTGTCGAGGTAACCGGCCTTGGCAAGATCGGTGCCGCGGCCGAGATTGGATTTTGCATAGTCGAGCGTCGCGGTATCGCGCTGCACCTGGGCCTTCGCCTGGTCCAGCGCGGCCTGATAGTCATCGGGCGCGATGCGGTAGAGCATATCGCCCTGCTTGACGTCGCTGCCGTCGGCCGCGGTCTGCTCCTGCAGATAGCCCGGCACGCGCGCCTGCAGCGTGATGCTGCGGATCGACTCGACCCGCGCGGCGTAGTCGAGATAGATCGGCAGCGTCCTTTTCACGACATTCACCACTGGCACCGGCATGACGAAGGCTGCCGGCGCTGGCGCGGCGCCCGCCGTGCCTCCGCTGAGATTGCCCATGTCGAGCAGGTGGACACTTGCCACCGAGATCGCGCCCAGCGCGACGGCCGTCCCCAAAGCGATTTTCCATCTACGCATTTTTTTCTCCAATCCTTATTCAGCCGCCTGGCGAGCTATTCAGCCGCCTGGGCCAGCGGCTGAAGCGCCGGCTCGGCGGTCGGTTCAATTTCTTCTGGCCGAGGGGCGTCATGGTGGCCCTTGTCCGGTTCCTTTTCGCCGCGTTCGCGCAGCTGCTCGATCACCGCGTAGAAGACCGGCACGAAGACCAGCGACAGGATCGTCGCCGCCACCATGCCGCCGAAGACGGTGGTGCCGATCGACTGACGGCTGGCCGCACCGGCGCCGGTCGCGAACATCAGCGGCAGCACCCCGAGGATGAAGGCGAAGGCCGTCATCAGGATCGGCCGCAGGCGAAGCCTCGCGGCTTCCATCGCCGCTTCGACGATGGTGAGCCCTTCCTCGCGCCGGCGTCTGGCGAACTCGACGATCAGGATCGCGTTCTTGGCCGCCAGGCCGATCAGCATGACGAAGCCGATCTGCGAGTAGACGTCGATCTGCATGCCGCGCAGCAGGAGCACCACGAACGCGCCGAACAAAGCGAGCGGCACGGCGAGCAGCACCATGAAGGGCATCGCCCAGCTTTCATACTGCGCCGCCAGGATCAGGAAGACGAAGACGATCGCCAACCCGAACACGACCGAAGCGATCGATCCGGCCTTGAGCTCCTGATAGGTGATGCCGGTCCACTCGTAGCCGAAGTCGCGCGGCAGCACGTTCGCTGCCGCCCGCTCCATGGCCGCCACCGCCTGTCCGGACGAGAAGCCGGGGGCAGCGCCGCCATTGATGAGGGCCGAGGCATTGTTGTTGTAGTGCGGCACGGTCTCTGGACCGACGATCGGCACCAGCCTGCCCAGCGTGCTCAGCGGCACCATGCCGCCCGACGCATTGCGCACATAGAGCCGCGAGATGTCGGTGGCGTCGGCGCGCGCGTCCTTGTCGGCCTGGATGGTCACGCGGAAGGTGCGGCCGAACAGGTTGAAGTCGTTGACGTAGAGCGAGCCGAGATAGATCTGCAGCGTGTTGAACACGTCCGGCAGGTTGAGGCCGAGAAGCTTCGCCTTGCTGCGGTCGAGGTCGTAGTTGAACTGCGGCGTCGAGGTCGAGAAGGACGAGAACAGCTGTTGCGGGTTGAGCTCCGGCTGCTTGCGCGCCTCCGCGATCAGCGCCTGCGTGACATCGTTCAGCGCCGCACTGCCGCGTCCGGAGAGATCCTCCACCTGGAACTCGAAGCCGCCGGTGGTGCCTATGCCGGGGATCGAGGGTGGGTCGAAGGACAGCGCGAACGCATCCGGCATCTGCAACAGCTTGCCGCGCACCTGCTCGACCAGTTTCGACGCGCTCTGGTCTGGGCCGCGTTGGTCCCATGGCTTGAGGATCGCGAACTCCACGGCCGAGTTCGATTGGGCGGCGCTGGTCAGGAAGTTCAGGCCGCTGATCGAGCCCACGATGTCGACGCCGGGCGTGTTCTGCAGGATGTCGCGTGCCTTCTGCGCCACCGCATCCGTGCGTTCGAGCGAAGCGCCGTCCGGCAGCTGGATGACGACGAAGAAATAGCCTTGGTCTTCGACCGGCAGGAAGGTCGAGGGCAGTTTCTGCCAGACGAAATAGGTGGCGACCAGGCCGGCCGCGAACAGGCCGAGCATCGCCCAGCGCAGCTTGATCAGGATACGCACGCCATGCGCATAGGCATGCGACAGCCAGTCGAAGCCGGCGTTGAACCAGCGGAACAGCACGAACTGGGTCTCGCCGCGATGGCGCAGGAAGGCGGCGCTCAGCGCAGGCGACAGCGTCAGCGAGTTGAAGGCGGAAATGCCGACAGAGATCGCGACTGTCAACGCGAACTGATTGTAGAGCCGGCCGGAGACGCCAGGGATGAAGGCGACGGGAACGAACACCGCCATCAGCACCGCCGTGGTGGCGATGATCGGCCCGGTCACCTCGGCCATCGCCGCGCGCGTCGCGGCAAGCGGCTTGAGCCCGGCCTCCAGCTGTCGCTCGACATTCTCGACCACGACGATAGCGTCGTCGACCACAAGACCGATCGCCAGCACCATGCCGAGCAGCGAGAGCATGTTGAGCGAGAAGCCCAGCATATACATGATCGCCAATGTCGCGATCAGCGAGACGGGAATGGCGATGGTCGGGATGATCGTGGTGCGCCAGCTCTGCAGGAAGACGAACACCACCGCCACGACCAGCACCAACGCTTCGCCGAGCGTGATCAGCACGTCATGCATCGAAGCCGACACGAAGCGCGTCGTGTCGTAATGCATGGCGTAGTTGACGCCCTTCGGGAAGCGCTGCGACAGCTCCTGCATCTTGTCCTTGACCCGCTGCTGCAGGTCGAGGGCGTTGGAGCCGGGCATCTGGTAGACGGCCAAAACCACCGTCGGGTCCTTGCCGAAGAAGGCGGAGGAAGAATATTGCAGCGCGCCGAGC
This sequence comes from Mesorhizobium sp. B2-8-5, assembly GCF_006440675.2. Taxonomy (NCBI): domain Bacteria; kingdom Pseudomonadati; phylum Pseudomonadota; class Alphaproteobacteria; order Hyphomicrobiales; family Phyllobacteriaceae; genus Mesorhizobium; species Mesorhizobium sp. B2-8-5. The sequence continues at coordinate 5,779,267 of NZ_CP083951.1, read as the reverse complement.
TCGATGCGGGCAACGTCGCGAAGGCGCACCAGCGAGCCGTTCTGCGAATTGGCGCGCACGACGATGTCACCGAATTCCTTCGGGTCGCTGAGGCGGCCGACGGCGTTGACCTGCATTTCGAAGGCGGTGCCGGCGGGCGCCGGCGACTGGCCGATCTTGCCGGCCGCCACCTGCACGTTCTGCTCGGCGATCGCGTTCTGCACGTCGACGGCGGTGATGCCGAGATTGGCAAGCTTGTCCGGGTCGAGCCAGACGCGCATCGAATAGCGGCGCTCGCCGAAGATCTGCACGTCGCCGACGCCGGGCAGGCGCTTCAGCGGATCGACCACCTGCAGATAGGCGAGGTTGCTCAGCGCCACCGGATCGACCGAGCCGTCCGGCGAGGTGAGGTCGACGATCAGCACGAAATTGGGGTTTTGCTTCTTGATCGTCACGCCGCCCTGGTTGACGATGGCCGGCAGGGAGGATGCCGCTTGCGAGACGCGATTCTGCACGTCGACGGCCGCCGTGCTCAGCGGATAGCCGACGTCGAAGGTGATGGTGATGGTCGAGGAGCCATCATTCGAGCTCGTCGACGACATGTAGGTCATGCCCTGCACGCCGTTGATCTGCTGCTCGAGCGGCGTGGTGACCGTATCGGCCACGACCTGCGCGCTGGCGCCCGGATAATGGGCGCTGACCACGACTTGCGGGGGCGTGATGTCGGGGAACTGCGAGACCGGCAACAGGAAATAGGCGATCGCACCGGCGAGCACCATGATGATGGCGATCGCCGACGCGAAGATCGGGCGGTGGATGAAGAAGTTCACCATGATGCGGACGCCTCGCCGAACGGTTTCGCGAAATGGCGCAGGCGCCGGGCCCGGCCGGAGCCGGAATCCGCCAGGAAGGATGGCGGGTCATCGTCGCCCGGCGCCTGTTCCGCCGCGCGTGAGCGCAGCATCCGTTCGAAGGCTTTGGGGTCGATCCCGTCCGCCTTCATCACCAGCCGGATCATCGGATCCCGGATGGCTTCGTCGATCGTCAGGTCTTTGCGCTTTTGCATAGGAGCGGCTCCTTGCTCGGCCCGCATCGATTGATCACGGGCCGCTTTTTCTCGTTCTTCACCGGCCGAAGCCGCATGACAGGCAGGTTTTGCGTCCTATCTCACTCTGGCAGGGCTATCGGAGGCCTTGTCGTTTGACGGCGAGCGATATAGGTGTTACCAGTAAGTAACATGCTGGAAGTTACAGACCGGTAACACCCTAGTCAAGAGGTGGCGACGGTTTTTTTGGAAACGACGAAAGGAGATCATGATGACTGACGGCGTCGCGGAGCGTTCCCGCCCCCGGGATCGAATCCTGGAGACGGCGCAAGACATGTTCCACAAGCACGGCATCAAGGGTGTTGGCGTCGACGCCATCACCGAGGCTGCCGGCACGAACAAGATGACGCTTTACCGTCACTTCGAATCCAAGGACGAATTGATCGTCGAATGCCTGCGCGCCACGGCGGCGAAGGCGTCAAGGATCTGGGACGAGTTCGAGGCCAAGCATCCCGGCGACAAGCTCGCCCAGTTGCATGCCTGGGTCCAAAAGGCTTCCGAACTGCTCAGCGCCGACAGCCGCGGCTGCGACATGGCCAATGCCGCCGTCGAGCTCACCGAGACCGATCACCCGGCCAGGCGCGTCATCAAGGAACTGAAGGAGGCCCAGCGCGAGAAGCTGGTTGCGCTTTGCCGCGATGCCGGCATCGGCCAGGCCGAGCTGCTCGCCGACACACTGTCGCTGCTGCTCGAAGGCGCGCGCGTCTCGATGCAGAGCGTCGGCGCCGAAGGCCCGAGCGCGCAATTCGTGCGCATGGCCGAAAGCCTGATCGCCTCATTCCGGGCGCGCTGATGTCTTCGCCTCATCCTGACTCTGTGATCCTGTCTCAGAATCAGGCGCCCGGCCATGCAATGGGTCAGGCAAGTTTTCCGGAGATGTATGAGCGCTGGCTCGTGGGTCCTCTCTTTCGCCCTTGGGCCGAAGTGACCTTCGAAGAGGTAAGGCTGTCCCCAGGCCATCGTGTCTTGGACATCGCTTGTGGTACAGGGATAGTTGCGCGCGTTGCCAAGGAACGGCTTGGTGCCGCCGGATATGTTGTCGGCATCGACATCAGCCCGGATATGCTCGCCGTCGCGCGCACCGTGGCGCCGGACATCGACTGGCGCGCCGGCAATGCCAGTGCGCTGCCACTCCGTGACGGAGAGCAGTTCGACGTGGTCGTCTGTCAGCAGGGGCTGCAGTTCGTTCCCGACAAGCCCGCTGCGGCGGCGGAGATGCGGCGAGCGCTGGCGCAGGGCGGCATGTTGGCGGTTGCCACTTGGCGGTCCGATGAGGAAATCCCCTTCTTTCGAGAACTCCGCCGCGTCGCCGAGCGACTCCTCGGCCCAATCGCAGACCTGCGCCACAGCTTTGGGAACTCGGCGCCGCTCGAGGCGCTGCTCCGGGACGTCGGCTTCCACGACGTTCGATCAAGGACAATATCGCGTATCATACGCTTTGAGGACGGCGCGCCCCTCCTGCGATTGAATACGATGGCGCTGGTCGGCATGAGTGCTGCCTGCAAGGCAATGACCGATCAGGAACGCAAGCGCGTTGTGGAGGACATCGTGAGCGGGAGCGCTGCCGTGCTGCAGTCCCACTCCGATGGATCGGGAGTCGCTTTCGAACTCAGCGCCAACCTGGCGACAGCCAAAGCCTAGAGCAATTCAAGGAAAAGTGTGAGCGGTTGGGCTCCGCGCCTTCGCTGTAACGTCGGATGGACGCTCGCTCCACGGGGCTGGCGCCGCCTCCGCATCATCGCCGTGCGGGCAAAGAAAAAGCCCGCTGCCGGGAGGAGGTGGCAGCGGGCTTGATTTCGAATACGGCACGGGAGGAGGTGTGCCGTACTCAGCGTCGGCATCACATCTGGGAGGAGGAGACGGCCGACACCCAGACAAATACGGGCTGCCTAACGATTCGGCAATTGCGAAACCTGCATAGCTGGTGTGCAGAATTGCGGGATCAATCGTCGGACAAATGCTAAAGCGCGTCGCGCTGAAGCGGATTCAGGCGACGCGCTTTAAGCCTGTGTTTTCATGCATGTCGTTATCGCAAAACCGCTGCACACTTTTGCGCGACATGCATTAAGGCCGCCTTCGTGCGCCCACCCGCTGGTTTATTGCACCGGCACGTTTTCCTTGAAGATCAGCCGCGGCTCGATGAACTTTTTCGTCAGATACGGCGCCGACGACGCGATGGATCCGAGCAGGCGGATCACCGACTGCTCGGCGATCAGCCGCGCATTCTGGTCGATGACGACGTCGGCGAGATCGTCGACGAGATAGCGGCGCGTTTCCTTGGTCAGGTCGTGGCAGATGAAGACCGGCTTCTTGCGCGGCTTGACCTCGAGCAAGGCCTTGGCCACGCCTGATCGTCCGGCGCCGACGCAGTAGATGCCGAGCAGGTCCGGTTCGTTGTGCAGCGCCTTGATGGTCGCGCGGTAGCTGGCGTCCGGGTCGTCATTGCTCTCGGCGGCGCTTGAGACCGTGAGATTGGGGAACTCCTCGCTCAGCACCGAACGAAAACCCATCTCGCGCTCCTCGTGGCCGCGATAGGAGCGCGAGCCGACCACCATCGCCAGATGTCCTGTACGGCCGCCGAGGAAGCGGCCCATCAGCAGCGCCGCGGTGCGGCCCGCCACCCGGTTGTCGATGCCGACATAGGCCGAGCGCGGTGCCGCCGGCACATCCGAGATCAGCGTGACCAGCCTGATCCCGGCATCGACCAGCTCGCGCAGGATGTTGCGCGTGCGCGGGTGGTCGACGGCGATGACGCCGACGCCGTTGGCTTTGAGCGACAGGTTCTCCACCGCGCCTTGCAGCGCGCCCGGCGAAATGCCGGCAAGGTTGTGGATGCGGCAGGAGGCGACCAGCGGCAGGCGTGCCGCATAATCCTCGATGTGATGCGCAAGATCGGCCATGAAGCCGTTGGACCCGATCGGCAGGAAGAATTCCAGGTGCGCCGGCTTCGACGGCAAAACCACCTGATCGAGCGTTGGCAGATAGCCGAGCTGCTTGGCCGCCTCCATCACCCGCTGCCGGTTGGCAGCACTTGCCCCTGGCCGGTTGTTGAGCACCCTGTCGACGGTCGCGGTCGACAGGCCGCAGCTTCTGGCGATGTCGGCTACCGTGGCTTTCATGAGTCCAGTCATAGGATGGGAAGCGAGCCCCTGTCAGGACAATTCAACGTCAGGCCAAACGGACACCGGGCCAAATCGACGCCAGACCGTCAGCCATGCCGCTGCGGGCCGTCGGAAATCGCGTCCCGGATCTCCTTGTCCGACATGCCGGTGATGACGCGTTCGACCTCGGCGACCGTCGTCTTTTTCGGATCGATGTCGTCGGCCACCACCTTGCCCCGGCGCATCACCACGATGCGGTCGACCACCTGGAAGACGTGATGGATGTTGTGCGCGATGAAGATGCAGGAGTGCCCGGAATCACGGGCGCTGCGCACGAAGCTCAGCACCCCTTGCGTCTCGGCGACGCCGAGATTGTTGGTCGGTTCGTCGAGGATGATGAGATCGCTGTCGAAATGCATGGCGCGCGCGATCGCCACGGCCTGCCGCTCGCCGCCCGACAGCGAGCCGATCGGTGTCGTCGGCGGGATGTTCTTGGTGATGCCGACCTGCCTGAGCAGGTCGCGCGCCACCGCGTTCATTGCGTCCTGGTCCATGCGGTTCAGGAAGCGCGGCGCCCTGATCGGCTCGCGCCCGAGGAACAGGTTGCGCGCGATCGACAGCTGCGTGACGAGGGCCGAGTCCTGGTAGATCGTCTCGATGCCGTGAGCGATGGCGTCGCTGGTGCTGCGCAGCGTGACCTTCTTGCCGCGGATGAAGATGTCGCCGCTGGTCAGCGGCACGGCGCCCGACAGCACCTTGATCAGCGTCGACTTGCCCGCGCCGTTGTCGCCGAGCAGGCCAACGATCTCCTTTTCGTTGACGTGGAAATTGGCGTCCACCAGCGCCTGCACGCGCCCGTAGGACTTGCGGATGTTTTCCATGCGGATCAGTGGTTCGGCCATGGTTCAGGTTCCTGCCTGGTGCCGGCGTTCGAGCCAGGAGTGCAGCGCCATCATGCCGAGGATGATCGCGCCGATGAAGATGTTGTAGGCGAGCCCCGGCACGCCGATCAGCACGATGCCGTTGCGCATGACGCGCAGGATCAGGATGCCGAGCACCGTGCCGATGATGGTGCCGCGTCCGCCGGTCAGCGCCGTGCCGCCGATCACCACCATGGCGATGACCTCGAGCTCGTAGCCGGTGCCGCTGTTGGGGTTGGCCGCGGACGTGCGCAGCGACGAGATGACGCCGGCGAGCGACGCCATCACCGCCGACAGGATGAACAGGCCGACCTTGACGCGGTTGACGTTGACGCCGCGCGCGCGGGCCGCGTTCGGATTGCCGCCGGCGGCCTGGATCCAGTTGCCGGTGCGGCTCTGCGTCAGCACATAGCCGAGCACGATCGCGGCGCCGATGAACCAGAACAGCGAGGCATAGATTCGGAACGGGCCGACATAGAAGTCGCCGACCAGGATGTTCGCCAGCCAGCTGCCTTCCGCGCTCCAGGTGCGCTGTGGGAAACCGTCGGTGATGAACAATGCCGTGCCGCGCACGACCAGCAGCATGCCGAGCGTCACCAGGAAGGACGGGATCTTGAGCTGGGTGACGAACCAGCCATTCACCAGCCCGACCAGGGCAGCGACGATCAGCGCGATCAGCAGGCCCATCTCCAGCGAAGTGACGCCGCTGTTGAAGAGCGTCCACATCAGCACCGGCGAGAAGCCGAACAGCGAGCCGACCGAGAGGTCGAATTCTCCGGATGTCATCAGCAAGGTCATTGCCAGCGCGATCAGGCCGAGCTCGACTGTGAAGGCCAGGATGTTCGAAATGTTCTGCGGCGACAGGAAGTCGGGATTGATGCCCCAGAAGACGACGAGCTCGACGACGAGCAGCACCAGCGGACCGAATTCCGGCCGCGCGACAAGGCGTTGGACGAAGGAATGGTTTTCCATTGAACCCGCGACGTAAGCGCGGCCGCCCGATGGGGACGGCGCGGGGAGAAGGAAAAACGGTCGCGACAGGGTGTCGCGACCGTTTCGCTTGAGGATTATTTGCCGGACAGGATCTTGTCGTAGACGCCGGCGGTGTCCTTCTCGTAAAGCGCGCCGGTGATGACGTTGAAGCCCGGGGGGATGCCGCTGGCGGCCATGTTGGCCATCGACAGCGCAATATAGCTGGTCGCCTGCGGGTCCTGCCACTGCCCGGCATTGACGTAGCCGTTCAGCACTTCCTGTGTGGTGTCGAGCGAGTTGCCCCAGCCGACGACTGGGATTTCGCCCGGCTTGACGCCGACCTGGTCGAACACGCGCTTGATCGAGCCGGTGACGAGATCGCCGAGGCCGATGATCGCCTTCACCTTGCCCTTGTGAGCGGTGAGGTAGTCGACCATGCGGTTGATCGCTTCGGCTTGGTCGAGCGTCGCCTCGGTCACCTCATAGGTGATGCCGGCCGGCTCGAACACGCTCTTGATGCCTTCTTCTTCCTGCACGCCATAGGTGGCGCCAGGGATCTCGACCGGCATCCAGACGAAGTCGCCCTTCTTCACCAGGCCCTTGTCGACCAGATACTGCGCCCAGTGCTTGCCGAAGGTGACGTTGTCGCCGCCGACATAGGCGTTGAAGTTGGCTTTCGGATCGGGCGTGTTGAAGTTGATGATCGGGATGTTGGCCGCGCGGGCCTCCTTGACGATCTCGACCAGGCTGCCCGGATCGGGGCTGGTGGTGGCGATGCCGTCGGCCTTGGCCGCGATCGCGGCGCGCACGGCTTCCTGCTGGGACGCGACGTCGCCATTGTGGAACGAGGTGTTGACCGTGTTGCCCGTGTCCTTGGCCCATTGCTTGGCTCCGGCCAGGAAGTAGGTCCAGACCGGATCGGCCGGGCCGCCATGCGAAATCCAGTAGAACGTCTTGGCCTCGGCCATCGCCGGAATGGCGAGTGCCGCGATCAAGCCAAGCACGAGTAGTCTTAGCCGCGAAAGCATTCGATTTCCTCCCATGTTGAAACTCCTGGATCAGCGCGATGCGACCTTGGAACCCGCATCTCCTGCCAGCGCCGACCGGAACGTCCAGAGCATTCTCTTTTTCGGGCGGTGGCAAGCCTCCATCGTCAGTGGATGTTGGCACAGGCGCGCACGCCATCACCAATCCCATCAGATTGCATCAGCAACGGTGATATTCGTTGGGCAAGCGGCACCATCGACCATCCGCTGCACGGTGGCCTCCAAGCAAACGCCCTTCTGGTGCGGCGTTAGAGAAGGCCCGCCTTGGCCAGGTCGCGCATCAGGTGGCTGGCGCCGTAGGTCCAGTGCGGGCAGTCCGGCGACAGGCGCACGCGGTTGGTGAGCGCACCGAGCTTTTCCGACGAGATGGTGACGATGTCGCCGACCTTGTGGGTAAAGCCCTTGCCCTTCTCGCCGCGATCCTTCGACGGCACGAACATGGTGCCGAGATAAAGCGCCAATCCGTCCGGATACTGGTGATGCGGCCCCATCGCGGCCTTGACCAGCTCTTCCGGCGAGCGGCTGATTTCCGCCATCGAGCTCGCGCCCTGCAGCGAGAAGCCGTCCTCGCCCTCGACGCTGAGCCGCACCGTGGCGCGCTTCACGTCGGCGATGGAAAACGTCTCGTCGAACAGCCGGATGAAGGGGCCGAGCGAAGCGGAAGCATTGTTGTCCTTGGCCTTGCCGAGCAGCAGCGCCGAGCGCCCCTCGACGTCGCGCAGATTGACGTCGTTGCCGAGCGTGGCGCCGACGATGCGCCCCGAACTGTCGGCGATCATGGCGATCTCCGGCTCCGGATTGTTCCAGGTGGAGACCGGATGCAGTCCGACATCGGCGCCGAAGCCGACCGAGGCCATAGGCTGGCATTTGGTGAAGATCTCGGCATCCGGGCCGATCCCCACTTCCAGATATTGCGACCAGGCCCCGCGCGAAATCAGCTTGGCCTTGATCTCCATCGCCTCCGGCGAGCCGGGCTTGAGCTTCGACAGGTCGTGGCCGATCAGCCCGGCGATGTCGGCGCGGATGGCGTCGGCTTTTTCGGCCGAACCGCGCGCCTGTTCCTCGATGACGCGCTCGAGCAGGCTGACGACGAAGGTGACGCCGGAAGCCTTCACCGCCTGCAGGTCGACGGGCGAAAGCAGGATCGGCCTCTTCGCATCGCGTTTGTCTTCGAAGCTGTTGGCCGCGATCTCGGCGAGCGCGCCGATCGCCTTGCCCTTGGCCGAGCGCAGATAGCCGGCCGGATCCTTCAGCTCGCAGACATCGCGCACCGTGGGCGCCGCGCTCGAGGTGATGTCGATGACCTGGCCGTCGCGCACCGTGACCACCAGCGGATGAGTAGCTTCGCTTGTCCTGGCGCGGCCGACGAAGAGGCCGTCGGCGGGCAGGCGGGTCGGATCGGTCATGGTGATGCTTCCTCTCAACTGTCGCGCGGCACTTTCCCCGGATTTGGGTCAAACGTCCATGCCGTTTGTAGCCCGGTTCGTGGGCCAGTTGTCCCTGTCATCAAAAGCGTAGCCGGCTGGCCCATCGAAACGCGCTTTCAAATTCATGAAATCAACAATAGGATTTTCACGAAGTTCCAGCGCCGAGGTGATCTTTGCCCGCAGCCTTTTCCGATCCGATTTGGCAAAGGCCGCAGGCTGCCCTGGCATTTCAATCGAGCTTGTCGGCTGGCGGCACGCTCGACGCGGTCATCGTCGGCGGCGGCATCATGGGATTATCGACGGCGCTGCATGCGGCGCGCGAGGGGCTTTCCATTCAGGTGCTTGACGCCGGCGCGATCGGACAGGGCGCTTCGGGCCTCAATGGCGGCCAGGTCATTCCAGGCCTCAAAAACGATCCCGAATGGCTGCTCAGGCATTTCGGCAAGGAGCGCGGCGAAGCCCTGGTGGAATTCGCCGCTTCGACGGCCGACGCCGTGTTCGATGTGATCCGCGACGAGAAGCTGGCGGTGCCGTTCACGCGCAACGGCTGGATCCAGGCGGCCCACACCGAAACCGCTTTGACCGCGGCAGCGAACCGGGATCGCCAATGGCGCTCGCGCGGCGCCGACGTCGAGCTGCTCGACAAGGCAGGGATCGCGGCGATGACCGGCGCCAGGGGCTATCTCGGCGGCTGGCTCGACCGCCGCGCCGGCGTCATCGATCCGCTGTCCTACACGATGGAATTGGCGCGCGTCGCCTCGGCCGCCGGCGTGAAGAGCGCCGAGCAGCAAAGGGTGGTGAAACTCGCCAAGGAGGCCGGCGTCTGGCGGGTTTCGACGCAAGGCGGCGCCGAATTGCGCGCCAGGTCGGTCGTGCTCGCCACCAACGCCTATACGGACGGCCTGCTGCCTGGCCTCGCACAGACGATCGTGCCGCTGCATTCCTTCCAGATCGCCACCGCGCCGCTGCCGGCGGACCTTGCAGCCAGCATCCTGCCGGGCGGGCAAGCCGTTTCCGATTCCCGTCGCATCCTCGTCTACTATCGCCGGAGTCCCGATGGCCGGATGGTGCTGGGCGGCCGCGGCCGCATGGCGCTGCCCTCCAGCCCTGCGGACTGGGCGCATTGCGAACGCGCGCTCACCCGCCTCTATCCGGCGCTCGCGGGCGTCGCCATCGAAAAGCGCTGGTTCGGCCGCGTGGCGCTGACACCGGATCATCTGCTGCATCTGCATGAGCCGGAGAAAGGTCTGCTCGCGGTCGTCGGCTGCCAGGGCAGGGGCGTCGGCCTGATGAGCGCGCTGGGCAAGCGCATGGCGAATTACCTCGCGAGCGGCGATGCCAGGCAATTGCCGTTCCCGCTGTCGCCGATCAAGCCGATCCCGTTCCACGCTTTCCGCCAGGTCGGCGTCGCCGCGGCGATCACCTGGTACCGGATGCTCGACGCGTTCGAGCGCTGACCCCGAACGCGTGCGGCGCACAAGCGATTCAGCTTGACAGTTTCAGGAATATGAAAAATCATTGGGTTATTTCAGAATTTCGATGGACAGTTCGATGTCGTCGACCATCGCTGCAACGCGGCCCCTGCCGGAAAACCGCATCTCGCCGGTGTTTCGCTTCGCCATGCTGCTGCCGGGCGGACTGGTCACCTTCTTCCTGATCCTGTTCGCGCTTGGCCTGGTGGTCTTCCTCGCCTTCAGGGGCAATGACGGCTCGCTGCTCGGCGTCGGCCTGACGGCGGAGAATTTCGTCACCGTCGCTACCGATCCGCTCTACTGGACGGTGACGCTGCGCTCGCTGGTCATCGCCGGCCTGGTCACGCTCGCCACCGTCGCCACCGCCTATCCCGTCGCCTATTACCTCGCCTTCCACGCCGGCCGGCGGCGCAACCTGCTGCTCTTCTTGGTCACGTTGCCGTTCTGGACCAGCTATCTGCTGCGCGTCTTCGCCTGGAAGATCGTGCTCGCCTATAATGGCGTTCTGAACTCGGCCTTCATCGAGACCGGCCTCTGGTCACAGCCGACGCTTGCCTTCCTCAACACGCCGGCAGCGGTGGTGGTGACGCTCGCCCACGCCTACGCACCTTTCGCCATTCTGCCGATCTATGTGGCGCTGGACACGATCCCGAAATCGCTGCTCGAAGCCGCGTCCGATCTTGGTGCGCGGCCGTTCACCAGCTTCCGCCGCGTCGTGCTGCCGAATTCCATGCCGGGCGTGCTAGCGGCAGCACTCGTCGTCTTCGTGCCGACGGTCGGCGATTATGTGACGCCGGCCATGGTCGGCGGTCCTGCCAGCACCATGATCGGCACGCTGATCCAGTCGCAGTTCGGCAAGGCCAATGACTGGCCGTTCGGCGCCGCGCTCTCGGTCTGCGTCATGCTGGTCATCCTCTGCGTGGTGCTCGTCGCGCGCGGCGCCGACAGCAGATTTGGCAGTCGCACATGAGCGCCCGGGCTGACACCAGCAGCGACGGCCGCTGGCTCGGGCTCTATGTGCTTGGCTATCTCGTCTTCCTCTATCTGCCGGTGCTTTTGATCCCGCTGTTTTCCTTCAACAACTCCATCCAGGCGGCGTTTCCGCTGCGGGGCTTCACGCTCGAATGGTACCGCACGCTCTACGGCAACCCGGCGCTTTCCGGCGCTTTGGCCAACAGCCTGGTCATCGGCGTCATCGCCGCCTCCGGCGCGACGCTCTGCGGCATCACTGTCTCCTATATGGACCTCTACGGCCGCTCGCCGCTCGCTGCCACGATCAGCGCCATCGCCCGGCTGCCGATCCTGATCCCGGGCGTCATCGTCGGCATTTCGCTGTTGATCCTGGTCAACCTCATCGGCCTTGGGCCATCGCGCGTTTCCATCGTGCTCGGTCACATCCTCGTCGCGCTGCCGACCACCGTGGTGGTGATGCGCAGCCGCTTCGCCGCCATCCCGAAGACGATCCGCGAAGCGGCGCTCGACCTCGGCGCTTCCGACTGGACGACGTTCCGGCGCGTCATGCTGCCGCTCAGCCTGCCAGCCGTGCTGTCGGCTTTCATGCTCTCCTTCCTGATTTCCTTCGACGAGTTCATCGTCGTCTTTTTCCTCGCCGGCACCGAGCCGACGCTGCCGCTCTACATCTGGAGCCAGCTGCGCTTCCCGCGCTCGCTGCCAACCGTGATGGCGCTCGGCACGGTGATCCTCACTGTCTCCTTCATCATCGCCGGCACCGCCGAAATCCTTCGCCACCGCGGTCTTGGAACTGCGCGCCGCAATCCAGCCTGAACCACAACAAAGAAGAGGAGAACGAAAATGACATTCCACCTGAAATCGATCGCCGGACACAAAGCCCGGGCCGGCCTTGCCGCACTGGCGCTCGCGCTGTCGTCGACGGTCGCTCTGGCCGCCGACAAGCTGCAATACTTCACCTGGTCGGGCTACGAATTGCCCGACTTCAACAAGAGCTTCCTTGCCGCGCATCCCGATGGCGTCGAGGCGACGATCTTCGGCGATGACGACGACGCCTTCACCAAGGTCAAGGCCGGCTTCCGCCCCGACATCGCTCACCCCTGCTACGACAAGGTGGCGCGCTGGAACAAGGAAGGCCTGCTTCAGCCGATCGACACCAAGCGCATCAAGAACTGGGATTCGATCTTCCCGGTGTTCAAGAACTTGCCCGACCTGCAGGCCGGGGACGGCAAGGTCTGGATGGTGCCGTGGGACTGGGGCAACACCTCGATCCTCTACCGCACCGATCTGGTGAAGAACCCCGAGGCGAGCTGGAACCTTCTGTGGGACAAGCAATATGCCGGCCGCATGGCGACCATCGACGCCGTGCACGACACGCCGATCGTCGCCGCCCTCCTGGCCGGCGTGAACCCCTTCGACATGACGCCGGACCAGATGGACAAGGTGGCCGAAAAGCTGCGCGAGCAGCGGCCGCTGCTGTCGAGCTACACCACCGACATGACCTCGGTCGAGCAGGCTTTGGCGAGCGGCCAGCTGGTCGCCGCCATGACCTGGAATGCCTCGGCCACCTCGCTGAAGAAGCAGGGCGTGCCTGTCGAATTCATGAAGCCGAAGGAAGGCATGCTGACCTGGGCCTGCGGCTTCGTCATGCTGAAGGACGCCAAGAACGTCGACCTCGCCTATGACTTCATCAACAGCCGGCTCGACGCCGACTCCGGCAAGTTCCTGATCCAGTCCTACGGCTATGGCAGCTCGCTCTCGACCGCCTTCGCCGGCGTGTCGAAGGAGGAGCTCGACAAGCTGCAACTGCCGGCCGATCCGGACGTGATGCTGAAGAGCACCATCTTCACCGGCCCGATGAAGCAGAATGACGACGTGGCCAAGATGTTCGAAAAGGTGAAGGCAGGGGGCTGAGCGATTAATTGCCGAAGTTTTGCGCTGCCCCTCACCTGCCTGCCGGCATCCTCTCCCCGTATAGTGACGGGGAGAGGGGCGCTGTCGCCGGCGGTTTCGCCAATCACCTCGTCGCAGGACTGGCGCCAGCGTTGCGGCCAGTTCCTTCTCCCCGTCACTATACGGGGAGAAGGAACTGGCAGGGCGATGAGGGGCAGTGCCAGCGTCCGGCAGGATAAGAAACTTAATAATGAGGCCGGCTTGGTCAATTGCCGGCCTAATTGACTGCAACGAGGACCATTGCATGGACATTCTCGACGAAGCGGCGGCGAAGCCGAAAGACGATGCCGATATCCGCGTCGGCCGGCGCGTGCGGGCGCTCAGGCTCGAGCGCAAGCTGTCGCTGGCCGAGCTCGCGGCCAAGGCCGGCATCTCCATCGGCGCGCTCAGCCAGATCGAGCGCGGCATGTCCTCGCTGCGCGTCAAGGTGATCTGGCCGCTCGCCGCCGCGCTCGACATCGAGCCTTCGGCGCTCATCGCCGACGGCAATGAAGCGGTCAACGATCTCTATTGCGTGCGCGCCGACAAGCGGCGCGCGATCCCGGTGAAATCCGAGGGCATCGCCAAGGCGCTGCTGTCGCCGCCTGCCGCGACGCTCACCGGCATGCTGGTCACGGTCGAGGCCGGCGGCGGCACGGCGGAAGCCTATGCCCATGCCGGCCATGAATTCGGCTTCGTGATGGCGGGCGAGGTCGAACTGGTGGTGGACGCCACGACCTATGTGCTGAAAGCCGGCGACAGTTTTGCCTTCAAGAGCACGCTGCTGCATGCCTTCCGCAATCCCGGCGCCGAGCGCTGCCAGATCCTGTGGGTCAACACGACAAAACCGTCAGAGGTGCGCGATGGCGCGTGACGCCTCAGAGCAATTCCAGGAAAAGTGTGAAGCGGTTTTCCGTCCGGAATTGCGAGAACCATTGGTTCGGCTCCGGAAAGTCTCGAAAGTCTTTCCCGGTGGCGTGGTCGGCCTCGATGCCGTCGATCTGGATATCGCCACCGGTGAGTTCCTGACCTTGCTCGGTCCGTCCGGCTGCGGCAAGACGACGAGCCTGCGGGTCATCGCCGGCTTCGAAAGTCCGACCAGCGGCAATGTCCTGCTCGATGGCCGCGACATCACCGGGCTGCGGCCCTTCGATCGCCCGGTCAACACCGTCTTCCAGGACTATGCCTTGTTCCCGCATATGGACGTCGCGGCCAATGTCGGCTTCGGCCTGTCGCTGCGCAAACTCACCGGAGCCGAGCAGGCCAAACGGGTCCGCGAGGCTCTCGACATGGTAGGCCTCGCCGACAAGCTGCGCGCCCGCGTCTCGGAGCTTTCCGGCGGCCAGCGCCAACGCGTCGCTTTGGCCCGCGCCATCGTCTGCGAGCCGCGCGTGCTGCTGCTCGACGAGCCGCTGTCGGCGCTCGACGCGCATCTGCGCGAGCAGATGCAGGTCGAATTGAAGCGGCTGCAGTCGCGGCTCGGCACCACCTTCGTCATGGTCACGCATGATCAGACCGAGGCGTTGTCGATTTCGGACCGCATCGTCGTCATGAACAAGGGCCGCATCGAGCAGACTGCTGCGCCGGCGACGCTCTACGATCGGCCGGCGACGCGCTTCGTTGCTTCCTTCATCGGCACGATGAACCTCTTACAGTCGCATTTCGTCGGACGCGACGGCGAGCGCCTGCGCTTCGCCGCAGGTGAGTTGCCGCTGGAGGCTACATCCGACAGCGGCGAGACGCCGGCTGTCGGCGACACGCGCACCATCGGCGTGCGGCCGGAGGATCTTCTGGCCGCCGGTGAAGCCGCCGAGGGAACCGCGCCGGTACGGGTGAGCGGCGTCGTCTTCCATGGCCGCACGCTGCGCCTGCATGCCGAACTGGGTGAGGGGACCGCGATCGTCATCGATGCCCCGCGCCGTGCCGACGGTTCACAATTCAGCGTCGGCGACGTGGCGCATGTCAGCCTGCGGCGCGGCGCCAACTGTCCCATGCTTTCCAACTGATGCGAAAGCGTTGGTTCAAGACGCCTTGGCGAAGAATCCCTGATAATCGGACTTGGCCTGCAGCAGGCGCAGGATGTTCTCGCGCGAGCCGCGCACATGCGAACGGGCGCGCTCGCCGGCCAGCGTGACATCGCCGGCGCAGATCGCGTCGACGATGCCGGCATGTTCCTCGCGGGTGAGCTTCCATTCGTCCAGCCACAGAAGCTCTGTCCAGACATATTGCTGGCATTTGTCGAGGATGCCGCAAAGCATGCCGTGCAGCATCTCGTTGCCGCTGATCTCCGCGATCACCCGGTGCAGGTCGATGCCGACCTGCAACTCCTCGAATTTCTCCCTGGTGCTGCGATCCGGAATCGCCGCCAGCCGTTCGCATTCGGCGAGCATGTCGCGCAGTTTCGCCTTGTCGGCGGCGGTCGCGTTGGCTGCCGCCAGTTCGGTCGCGCGCCCGTCGAGCAGTTCGCGGATGTCGAAAGCCTCGCGGAACATGGTGAGATTGAACTCTGCCACCACATAGCCCTGGCGCGGCCGCCCGATCACCAGCCCGTCGCGCTCCAGCCGGTTGAAGGCCTCGCGCACGGGCGTGCGGCTCACCTTCAGGCGCTCGGCGATCTCGTTTTCCGTCACGCGGCCGCCCGGTGGGATCTGGCCGGTGATGATCAACGCCTTCAGCGCCTCGAACACCGAGTCGCGCAGCGTGTTCTTTCTCTCCTTCAAGCGTTCCGTCTCCAACGTTGCGTCACGGATTCGCGAGCTTAGTTCGTTTTAGGGCAGGCTTGAACAGGAGCATTTCGCCGGAGGCATTGCCCCCGCGGAACGGTCGTCCTCTACCGCAACCAAAAAACGCGAAAACCCGAGTTGACATCGGCCTCCGAAAAAATACACTCAAAATTGTATACAAATTCGCATACCAAATCAACGATAACGGGAACACCGGTTGGAGAAGCGAAAATGACGAAGAGACTTTGTATTCACGGGATGGCCGTCGCCGGCCTGCTGGCCACGGTCGTCGTTCCGGCGTCGGCCGCCGACACCATTACCGTCGCCTCATGGGGCGGCACCTATCAGGAAGCGCAGACCAAGGCCTTCTTCGATCCGACGGCCAAGGAACTCGGCATCACCATCAAGCAGGACACCACCAACGGCCTCGACGACGTGCGCCTGCAGGTCACCGGCAATGCCGTCAAATGGGACATCACCGAGCTTGGCGCCGACGAATGCGCGCGCGGCTCCAAGGAAGGTCTGTTCGAAAAACTCGACTACAACGTCATCGACAAGAGCGGCATCAACCCGAAGCTTGTCCACGACGACTGGGTCGGCATCTCCTACACCTCCGTGGTGCTGATCTATCGCACCGATGTCTTCGGCGACAAAGGCCCGAAGACCTGGGCCGATTTCTGGGACGTCGAAAAATTCCCCGGCCGCCGCGCGCTTTCCGGCAGCCAGTCGACCGAAACGCTGAGCGTTGCGGCACTCGCCAAGGGCATTCCGATCGACAAGGTCTATCCGGTCGACATCGACGGCGCGCTGCAGTCGGTGGACAAGATCCGCGGCCACATCGATGCCTGGTGGACATCCGGCGCGCAGGCCATGCAGCTCGTCAAGGACGGCGAGGTCGACATGGCGAGCATCTGGAACGGCCGCGCCGGCACCTTGAAGAAGGAAGGCGCGCCCGTGAGCTTCTCCTTCGACCAGGGCGTGCTCACCGCCGACTGCATGGTCATCCTGAAGGGGTCGAAGAACAAGGACATCGCGATGAAGGCGCTGGCCAAGTTCGTCAGCCCCGATCTCCAGGCCAATCTGCCGCTCTATGTCGACAATGGCCCCGCCAACGAGAAGGCCTTCGAGACCGGCAAAATCCCGCCGGAGCGCATCAAGGACATCAATTCCGCGCCCGAGAACGTCAAGAAGCAGGTGCTGCAGGATCCAGCCTTCTGGCGCGACACCCTCGTCGAGGCGACCGAGAAGTTCAACAACCTGATCCAGCAATAGCGATCCTGTTGGAGCGGCGTCGGCGAGACGCCGCTCCGCATCGTTTCGCGAAAAATGATCCGGAGTTGAAGGAGATGCTCTTGTCTCTCGCGCAGACCGCGCTTCCCATCGGTATCAGCGGTATCGAGAAGCGCTTCGGCGGCGTGTCCGTGCTGCATGACCTCGGCCTCGATGTCGCCGCGGGCGAGTTCCTGACGCTGCTCGGGCCGTCCGGCTCGGGAAAGACGACGCTGTTGATGATCCTGGCCGGTTTCGTGCGGGCCAATGCCGGCTCTATCAAGGTCGGTGGCGAGGAGATCATCACCATGCCGCCGCACAAGCGCAACATCGGCATGGTGTTCCAGAACTATGCGCTGTTCCCGCATATGAACGTCTTCCACAACATCGCCTTTCCGCTGAAGCAGCGCCGCGTGTCGACGGCCGAAACGGTCGAGCGTGTCGAGAGGGCGCTGGACCTTGTGCAACTCAAAGGCCTCGGCGAGCGCCGTGTCGACCAGCTCTCCGGCGGTCAGCGCCAGCGTGTGGCCTTGGCCCGCGCCATTGTCTTCGAGCCGCGCATCGTGCTGATGGATGAGCCGCTGTCGGCGCTCGACAAGAGCCTGCGCGAGCATATGCAGATCGAGCTGCGCAACCTGCACCGAAGGCTCGGCATGACGACGGTCTATGTCACGCACGACCAGCGCGAGGCGATCACCATGTCGGACCGCGTCGCCGTCATGAATGCCGGGCGCATCGAGCAGATCGACCAGCCCGAAGCCCTTTATGCGAGGCCGAAGACCAAATTTGTCGCCGGCTTCATCGGCGAATCCAGCTTCATTCCGGTCGAATGCCGCAATGGCGGCGTCTGGCATGAGGGGAGCAAGCTGCGCATGAAGAATCCAATGCCGTCATCGGGCCGGCACCTGATGGTGGTGCGGCCAGAAAAGCTGCGCGTGATCGCCGGCGAACCTGCAGGCGACGTCAATGCGCTGCCGGCAATTGTCGGCGATGTCATTTACCAGGGCGACAGCTTCGTCTGCTACGCGACGCTCAGGGATGGGCGACAGGTGACGTTGCGCGACTATTGCCGTTCCGACGTGCTGGCGAAACTGCCGGCGCCGGGCGAGCCGATAACGCTCGGCATCGACGCCCAAGACGTCGTTCTGGTGGCAGACCAATGAGCCTCGCATCCGCCAGTCTCAGTCATGCCGGCCGGCCCGATAGGGCGATCAATGCCGATGCGCTCAACGCCGACGCGCGACGGGAGGCGCGCGGCCTGCTCGCGCTTTTGTCGCCCGGGCTGCTTCTGGTCTTCGCCGTCATCATCGTGCCGATCGGCTGGCTGTTCTGGCTGTCGCTGTTCGACGAGGCCGGCCAACTCAGCGCCGCCAATTACGCGCGCTTTTTCGAGCAGGCCTCCTACATCAAGACCTTCGTCACCACCTTCAAGGTGGCCTTCGTCGTTACCGGCGCCTGCGTGCTGTTCGGTTATCCGCTGGCCTATATGCTGTCGCAACTGCCGCGCCGCGCCGCGGGGGTCTGCCTGATCTTCGTCATCCTGCCGTTCTGGACCTCGGTGCTGGTGCGCACCTATGCCTGGCTGGTCATCCTGCAGCGCAAGGGCCTGGTCAACAGCTGGCTGATCGACCTCGGCGTCATCTCCCAGCCGCTGCCGCTCGCCAACAATTTCGCCGGCGTGGTCATCGGCATGACCCACATCATGCTGCCCTTCCTGGTCCTGCCGCTCTACGCGTCGATGAAGAGCATCGACACCGACTGCCTGCGCGCCGGCATGAATCTCGGCGCCAGCCCGGCCGCCACTTTCCGGCAGATTTTCCTGCCGCTGTCGCTGCCCGGTCTCGCCTCGGGCGTGGTCATCGTCTTCGTGCTGTGCCTCGGCTTCTTCGTCACCCCGGCGCTGATGGGCGGCGGCAAGGTGATCATGTGGGCGATGCGCATGGAGCAGACCACCAGCCTCTATTCCAACTGGGGCGCGGGCGCCGCGCTCGGCGTCGTGCTGCTTGGCGTCACGCTGGCGCTGCTTGGCCTCTTCCAGTGGCTGCTCGGCGCCCGCGCCACCGGGGTCTGGAGCCGGCGATGAGCATGGAAAACGCCCTGCCCATCTCGCATCGGCAACGCCTCTGGCTCTACGCGCTCGGCTGCCTCGTCATGCTGTTCCTGATCGCCCCGTCGGTGATCATCGTCATCATGTCCTTCTCCGGTTCGACGCTGCTGCAGTTCCCGCCGCAGGAATGGTCGCTGCGCTGGTATGAGAGCTATTTCGGCTCCGTCGAATGGCGCGACGCCACCATCGTGTCGGTCAAGGTCGCGGTGATGACGGCGATCGTCGCAACCCTGCTCGGCACCGCCGCGGCCTACGCCATCAACGCCCGCACGCTGCGGCTGACCGGCTTGATCAACGCGCTGCTCACCGCCTCGCTGATCATCCCGGTCATCCTGATCGGCATCGGCACATTCTTTCTCTATGCCCGCATCGGCCTCAACAACACGCTGACCGGCCTCGTCATCGCGCACACAGTGCAGGCGCTGCCGCTGGTCGTGCTGACCGTGCTCTCGGGCTTGCGGTCCTATGACATGAACCAGGAGATGGTCGCCCGCAGCCTCGGCGCCGGCCGTTTCTCCGCCTTCTTCCAGGTGACGATGCCGCAAATAAGATTCTCCATCGTCTCGGGCGCACTGTTCGCCTTCATCACCTCCTTCGACGAGGTGGTGGTGTCGCTGTTCATCTCCGGCGGCGAGACCACGACGCTGACGCGCCGCATGTTCAATGCGCTGCGCGACCAGATCGATCCGACGATCGCCGCCATTTCGACTTGCCTGATCGTGCTATCGATCGTCTTGTTGTCCGCTGCCCAACTTTTCGGCCGCGGACGTTGATACAGGGATACCCAGAACCGCATGCGTGACTTCCAGTTTCCAGGCCGCTCGCCGGTTCGCGCCACCGAGGCCGTGGCCGCGACCTCGCATCCGCTCGCCACGCTTGCGGCAATCGACATGCTGCGCTCCGGCGGCAACGCCATGGACGCCGCGGTCTGCGCGGCCGCGGTGCAGGCCGTGGTCGAGCCGCAATCGACTGGCATCGGCGGCGATTGCTTTGTCCTCTATTGCCCGAACGGCGACGGCAACGTGCTGGCCTTCAACGGCTCGGGCCGCGCACCCGCCGCCGCGACCGTCGACTGGTACCGGGACAAGGGATTCAGCGAACTGCCGAAACAGGGGCCGCACGCGGTCACCGTTCCCGGCGCCATCGACGCCTGGTGCCGCTTGTTGGAGGATCACGGCCGCAAGGGTTTGGCCGACGCGCTCGCTCCGGCCATTCGTTACGCGGAAGAAGGCTATGTCGTGCACGACCGCGTCGCCTTCGACTGGGAGGATCCCGAGACCGACCTGTCGGCCGACGAGGTCGCGACGCGCATCTTCCTGCCGGGCGGCAAGCCGCCGAAGGCGGGTGACGTCCATCGCCAGCCGGAGCTGGCTGAGACGCTGCGCGTCATCGCCAGGAAAGGCCGCGCCGGTTTCTACGAGGGCGCGGTCGCGGACGATCTGGTCGGGCGGCTTCGCGCGCTCGGCGGCCTGCATACGCTCGACGATTTCGCCGCCACCAAGGGCGATTACCGGACCCCGGTCAGCACCTCCTATCGCGGCTACGACATCCACCAGATGCCGCCCAACAATCAGGGCCTCACCGCGCTTCTGATGCTGAACCTGCTCTCGGGCTTTGATCTGGGCAAGCTCGATCCGGACGGCGCCGCGCGCCTGCACCTCGAGATCGAGGCGGGCCGGCTCGCCTACCAGGACCGCGATGCGTTTTTCGCCGATCAGGATCATGTCGACGTGCCGGTCCAGGCGCTGCTTTCCGGCGCCTATGCCGATCGCCTGCGCGCTGCGATCGATCCCGAGCGCGCCATGACCGATCTGCCGCGCCTGGATCTCCCTGGCAGCGACACGGTCTATATCAGCGTCGTCGATCACGACCGCAATGCGGTGAGCTTCATCAACTCGACCTATTATTCCTTCGGCAGCGGCGTCGTCGGCCCGAAGACCGGCGTCGTGCTGCAGAACCGCGGTTCCAGCTTCCGCCTCGATCCGAAGCACCCGAACGCAATCGCGCCGGGCAAGCGGCCGATGCACACGATCATGCCGGGCATGGTGACGGGCAACGGCCGCGCCATGATGCCCTTCGGCGTGATGGGCGGCGGCTATCAGCCCTTCGGCCATGTCCATGTGCTGACCAACATGATCGACTTCGGCATGGACCCGCAGCAGGCGATCGATGCCGCGCGGGTGTTCTACAACCACGACGTCGTCGAGGCCGAGCGAAGCGTGCGTGCCGAGACGATCGGAGACTTGCGCCGGCTTGGCCACAAGGTGGTCGAGCCCGGTCATCCGCTGGGCGGCGGTCAGGCGGTGCTGATCGATTGGGAAAAGGGCACGCTGACCGGCGCGTCAGATCCGCGCAAGGACGGCCTGGCGCTCGGATATTGAGCAGCGCTGGACATCGGCCGATCGTTCGAAACATAGTCTGGAACCATGACAAACAGCGAAGACGCCACCGATCTCGCCCATCGCCTTGCGCCTGGCGCCGACGACGCGCCGGCCATCGCCGCGCCCGAACGGACGGCCCTTTCGCATGGCGGACTGCGCCGCCTGATCGGCGATACCGTGGCGCGGCTCAACGCGCTGGGCATCGGCCGCGGCGACCGTGTCGCCATCGTGCTGCCGAACGGTCCGGAAATGGCGACGGCTTTCATCGCCGTTGCTGCGGCCGCGTCCACCGCGCCGCTCAATCCGGCCTACCGGGCCGACGAGCTCGATTTCTATCTGAGCGACATCGGCGTCAAGGCGATCCTCGTCGGCAGGGACGAGCAGGGCCCTTCGGTCGAAGTCGCCGGGCGCCTCGGCATCCCGGTGCTGCGGCTGGCGGCGCCGCAAGGCGCGCCGTCCGGCGTGTTCACGATCGAGGGCAACCCCGTCGGGCCGCCTGTCGCATCCGGTCTGGCCGCCGACGGCGATGTCGCGCTCCTTCTGCATACCTCCGGCACCACGTCGCGTCCGAAACTGGTGCCGCTCAGCCACGCCAATCTCGCGGCCTCGGCAACGCATATCGGCGCGACGCTCGGCCTGACGCCAGCCGACCGCTGCCTCAACATCATGCCGTTGTTCCACATCCATGGCCTGATCGCGGCGGTGCTCTCCTCGCTCGCCGCCGGCGGCAGCGTTTTCTGCACACCCGGTTTCAACGCGCTGCGTTTCTTCCAGTGGCTCTCCGAAGCCAAGCCCAGTTGGTACACCGCCGTGCCCACCATGCACCAGGCGATCCTGCCGCGCGCCGCCCGCAACCCCGAGCAGCTCGCCGAAGCGAAGCTGCGCTTCGTCCGCTCGTCGTCGGCTTCGCTCCCGGCGCAAGTGATGGCCGAGCTCGAATCCACCTTCGCCTGTCCGGTGATCGAGGCCTACGGCATGACCGAGGCCGCGCACCAGATGGCGTCCAACCGCCTGCCGCCTGGACTGCGCAAGCCCGGCAGCGTCGGCGCGTCGGCGGGACCGGAAGTCGCCGTCATGGCGCAGGACGGGCGGCTGCTCAAACCCGGCGAGATCGGCGAGATCGTCATTCGCGGCCCCAACGTCACCGCCGGCTATGAGAAGAACCCGGACGCCAACGCCAGCGCCTTCGCTCATGGCTGGTTCCACACCGGCGACCAGGGCGTGCTCGACGAGGACAGCTACCTGCGCGTCACCGGCCGGCTGAAGGAGATCATCAATCGCGGTGGCGAAAAGATCTCGCCGCTCGAGGTCGACGAAGTGCTGATGGACCATCCGGCGGTGGCGCAGGTCGTCACCTTCGCCATGCCGCATGACAAGCTGGGTGAAGAGGTAGCATCCGCTGTCGTGCTTCGCGAAGGCCAGAGCGCCAGCGAGGCAGACATTCGCGGCTTTGCCTCGACGCGGCTCGCCGATTTCAAGGTGCCGCGCAAGGTGCTGATCCTCGACGAAATCCCGAAGGGCGCGACCGGCAAGCTGCAGCGCATTGGGCTGGCGGCCAAGCTCGGTCTCGGCTGATGCGCATCACTGTCTTCGGCGCCGGCGCCATCGGTGGCTATCTCGCCGCGAAGCTCGCGATCGCCGGCTCGGTCCATCTGTCGATCGTGGCGCGCGGCGCGCATCTGGAGGCGATCGAGGCCGATGGACTTCGCCTGATTGAAAACGGCAAGGAAACGGTGGCGCGGGTCAGGGCGGCGGCACACGCCGAGGAACTCGGCGTACAGGACTATGTCGTGCTGGCGCTGAAGGCGCATTCGCTGGCGCCGGCGCTCGATCAGATCGCGCCGCTGCTGGGCGAGGGGACCGCCGTCGTCACCATGCAGAACGGCGTGCCCTGGTGGTATTTCCACAAGGCCGGCGGCGCGCTCGAAGGCATGCGGCTCGACGCGGTCGATCCTGGCGGTGCGATCTGGGATCGCATCGGGCCGGAGCGGGTCATCGGCTCGGTTGTCTATCCCGCCGTCGAGGTCGACGCGCCCGGCCTGATCCGCCATGTCGAGGGCGCGCGCTTTTCGCTGGGCGAACCGTCGGGCCAGAAGAGCGAGCGAGCCACCGCGCTTGCCCGCGAAATGGTCAAGGCCGGACTGCAGGCGCCGGTGCGCGAGGACATCCGCTCGGAGATCTGGGTGAAGCTTTGGGGCAATCTCTCCTTCAATCCGATCTCGGCGCTGACCGGCAGCACGCTTGCCGCGATCGTCGCCGATGAAGCGACGCGCGCCGTGGCCCGCGCCATGATGCTGGAGGCGCAGGCGATCGGCGAGAGCCTCGGCGTGCGCTTCCTCATCCCGGTCGACCGGCGCATCAAGGGCGCCGGCGATGTCGGCGAGCACAAGACCTCGATGCTGCAGGACCTCGAGCGCGGCCGCCCGATGGAGATCGACGCGCTGGTTACCGCCGTGCAGGAGCTCGGCCGCCTGACCGGTCAGCCGACGCCGACCATCGACACCGTGCTGGCGCTGGTGCGGCGGCTTGCGATCGAGCGCGGGTGTTATTCTCCCTTGTAGATTGTTCTTGATTTGTTCTAATCTGATCCTTTGGACGATATCCGAAAGGGATCAGCCATGAACGAACAACCGTGGTTCGGGATCGGCAGGAATGGGCAGGCTTTTTTTCGTTGGGACGAGCCCAGTCAGGAGCCCAACGACCGACTGTTCTTCGCCATCCTTCTCGAAGAGATGATTGCTCGTATGCTGGCCTCACGAGCCGTGACTTGGCAGCGGGAGTTAGGGCTCGGCGGAAAGCTCATTCGAACCAGGCATCTGCATATTTCGCTTGTCATGCTCGGCGATCACGATGGATTGCCAAGATCTCTGGTCGACGCCGCTTGCTCGGCAGGCTCTCTCGTCCGAGGTCAAGCCTTTGATGTGTCGTTTGACCGTCTGTCGGCTTTTGGTGGCGGCGCTCTCGTTCTGCGCGGCAGTGACGGCGTTCCCGCATTGCAGGCCTTCTGGCGAGCGCTCGCCGCTGTGCTGTCCGACAGCCCGTTTAAGCCGCTTGTCGGGAAGTCGATCGAGCCGCACGTCACATTGCTGCGTGACAAAGTGCGTGTTCCGAAAGTCAATGAGCGGCCAATTGAGCCGATTGGTTGGACCGTGCGCGAGTTCGTGCTGATACACAGCTTCCTGCGTCAGGACCGCTATCAGGTCATCAGACGCTGGCAATTGAACGGTCAGGATGACGCGCATGCTGTCATGTGAGCATCTCAAATCGTCCTTATCGTCAGCGCGCAGGCCTCGCCATGCTGACAGGAATTGTCACCTGCGAAGCGACCGAGCCGTGGCGGGCGAACGATCGATACCTACTTGATGTCTGGTCCAAACCGGGAGGATCCCATGACCACTGCCGAAATTGCCAAGGACTTCACCGAACTCCTCAAGCAGGGCGACAGCCATAGCGCCGCCGCGAAATACAATGCCGACGACATCGTCAGTTACGAAGCCATGGAAGGCCCGATGGCCGTGTGCAACGGCAAGGAAGCCGTCAAGCAGAAGGGCGAGTGGTGGGAAGCGAACCACGAGGTCCACGGCGGCTCGGTCGAGGGTCCCTATGTCAATGGCGACCAGTTCGCCTTGCGCTTCAGCTTCGATATTACGCCCAAATCCACCGGCGAACGTGTCAAAATGGACGAGGTCGGCCTCTACACGGTCAAGAACGGCAAGATCAGCGAAGAGCGTTTTTACTATTGAGGCCGATGCGCTGAGGCTTTTTGCTTCCTTTCGCTCGTAAATTTGAAATCAGGGATGGCGACCGGGCAGATATTCCGGTCGCCGTGCCAGCTTCTCAAATCGTCTTCACATACTGAGCCAGCTGGTCGGCCACCGCGCCCCAGCCGTCGAAGAAACCCATCTCCTCGTGGCTGTTGCGCGTCGCCTCGTCGCGGTGGATGGCGGTGGCGGTGTAGCGCGTGCCTTTGCCTTCCGGTGTCAGGGTAATGACCGCGGTGATGAACGGCTTGCCCGACGGCCGGTAGCCCGGCAGCAGCGCGTCGGTCCACACCAAGCGTTCGTTCGGCACGATCTCGAGATAGCAGCAATGGCGGTCGCTCACCTCCTTGCAGTCGGGCGACTGGATGCGCGTGCGGAACAGGCCGCCCGGTCTGAAGTCGATCTCGCAATCGGTGATGACCCACGGTTTTGGCGTGAACCACTGCTTGACGTGCTCCGGCGTCGTCCAGGCGCGCCACAGCAATTCGCGTGGCGCATCGAGAAAGCGCTCCAGCGTCAGGTCCAGTTTCGGGTTCGGCTTGAACGGATAGCTCACTTTTCACTCTCCTTGAGGCTCATCACATAGGCGTCGAACTGGTCGAGGCGGCGCTCCCACAGCGCGCGCTGTTCGGCGAGCCAGTTTTCCGCAAGCTTCAGCGGCTCGGGCGAAAGACTGTAGGTTCTGACTCGGCCGGTCTTTTGCGACTGCACCAGCCCGCAGCCCTCCAGCACCTTGAGATGCTCGACGAAGGAGGGCAGGGCCATCTCGAACGGCTCCGCCAGTTCGCTGACCGAGGCTGGGCTTCTGTTCAGCCGCTCCACGACACCCCGGCGCGTCGGATCGGCAAGCGCGCGAAAAATGCCGTCGATGGGCGGCGGGCTCTGGCTGGCGGTATCAAGGCTGATCATTGGCCCTCGGTTCTGGCGTTTCGAATAATACTTAGGAAAAAACCTTAGTGTTGGCAAGAGCCAAAAACGAGCCTTCGTGAAGCGCTGGCAAAGCTGCTGCTGCGGGCCTAGGATTCGCTCAGATTCGCAAACCCACCGAGGCCTGCCTTGCCCATCACTATGTACGGCATCACCAGCTGCGACACGATCAGGAAGGCGCGCGTCTGGCTGGAGAGCCATGACGTGCCGTATCGCTTCCATGACTACCGCGCCGAAGGGATCGAGGCGGAAAGGCTGAACGGCTGGGTCGGCAAGGTCGGCTGGGAAAAGCTGCTCAACAAGGGCAGCACCACTTTTCGTGAGCTGACGGAGGCGGACAAGGCCGGGCTGGACGAGAAGAAGGCGAAGAAGCTGATGCTCGCCAAGCCGACGATGATCAAGCGCCCGGTGCTGCAGGTCGGGGATCGGATTTTGGTAGGGTTCAAGCCGGAGGTCTATGAGGAGGCGGTGAAATAGGGGCCGGACGCCGACGCTGCCAATCTCCCCCCTTGCGGGGGAGATGGCCGGCAGGCCAGAGGGAGGTGTGAAGGAACGCGGCGTTGGCCAACGTCGCGACGCGAACCTGCCTCGGGTAAGCGGTTTGATTATTGAGGGGTTTGAGGGACAGCACCCCCCTCTGCCCTGCCGGGCATCTCCCCCGCAAGGGGGGAGATCGGACGTCGTGTCGGCTTTCGTCAATCGCCGATAGGTTGCGCAGAGATCCTCTCACGCCCCTCGCAAATATCCCGCCAGCGCCACCGCGTTGTTATGTGCCTCGTCATGCGCGCCGTAGAGCAGCGTCACCTTGCCCCTGCCGAGTAGCGCACGCAGCTCTGCCACCGCGTCGCCATTCGCATCGAGCTCAGCCCGATATCGCTTCTGGAACTCTGCCCAGCGCTCCGGCTCGTGCCCGAACCATTTGCGCAGCGCGTCGCTCGGCGCGATCTCCTTCAGCCATAGCGTCAGTTCGGCGTCCTTCTTGCTGACGCCACGCGGCCAGATTCGGTCGACGAGCACCCGCTGGCCGTCGGCTTTCGCCGGCGGCTCGTAGACGCGCTTCACCGCTATGTCGAAGGCCATGAAATCTCCGCTGGCAGACCTCTTACGCCCACTCGCCCTTGCGCATCACCGGCACGCGGCCGCCGTCCTTGGCGACGCCGTCAATGTCGATCTTGTCGGAGCCGATCATCCAGTCGATGTGGATGAAACTCTTGTTGCCGCCGCGCTCGGCGATCTCGTCCTGGCTGAGCGAAGCGCCGTCGACGAAGCACTTCGAATAGCACTGTCCGAGCGCGATGTGGCAGGCGGCGTTTTCGTCGAACAGCGTGTTGAAGAACAACAGCCCACTCCGCGAGATCGGCGAGGAATGCGGCACCAGCGCCACTTCGCCGAGGCGGCGCGCGCCCTCGTCGGTGTCGAGCACCTTCTTCAAGACGTCCTCGCCCTTCGAGGCCTTGGCCTCGACGATCCGCCCGCCCTCGAAGCGCACGGAAATCTCGTCGATCAGTGTGCCCTGATAGGAGAGCGGCTTGGTCGAGGAGACATGGCCCTCGACGCGCCTTGCATGCGGCGTGGTGAAGACTTCCTCGGTCGGGATGTTCGGGTTGCAGATGACGCCGTTCTTCGCCGTCGAGGCGCCGCCCATCCATTCATGGCCATCCGCCAGCCCGACGGTCAGGTCGGTGCCTGGACCGGTGAAATGCAGCGCGTGGAAACTATGTCCGTTCAGCCATTTCGTGCGCTCGGCCAAGGCGGCGTTGTGTGCCTTCCAGTTGCCGATCGGGTCCTCGACGTCGACCCGCGAGGCCGAGAAGATGGCGTCGGCGAGCTTCACCACCGCGACGTCGTCCGCCTCGCCCGGAAAAACCTGTTTTGCCCAGGCAAGGTCGGGATAGGCGACTATGTTCCAGTTGATGTCGAAGCCGGTGATTTTTTCCAGCGCCGGCTGGTAGGCCATCGAGTTCGCCTTGTTGGCGCGCGCCACCTTGGCCGGATCTTGCGACGAGAGCAGCGACGGATCTTCGCCGCGCACGGCGAGCCGCGCCGCATTGTTCGAGAAGGCCTTCGCCATGCCTTCATACAGCCAGCCGGCGGCGCGGTCGAAGCCGGCGTCGGCGCCGTAGCGGAAACGCGCCAGCGTGATCTCGTCGTCGTTGAAGATCGGCGTCACCAGCCCGGCGCCGGCCTTGTAGGCGTGCTCGACGATGCGGCGGGTCAGCGGCAGCGCCGCGATCGACGAGGTCAGCACCAGATCCTGTCCGGGCTGCAGCTGCAGCCCGACCTTGATGGCGACTTCCGCCAGCCTGTCGAGCTTCACCGGGTCGATGGTTGCCGAAACGCCGCGCGAATGTGTGGTCATGGTCCTGCCTGCCGTTTGTTGGGGTCCGGTCCCTACATAGACCGCTGCGGTTGGCCTTTCCACCGCGATCGACTGGGCCTGATTCAGGCGGCGCTGTCCAGCGCCCGGAACTGCGCCATGGTCGCCTCGATCTCCTCGCGGATCCAGGCCTTGAAGTCGCGCACCTTGCGGCTTTCGCTTTTTGTGGCTGAGGTCACCAGCCAGTAACCCAGCCCGCTCTCGGCCCGCACACCGAAGGGCGCGACCAGCCGGCCGTCGGCCAACGCGTCGGCGGTGAGCAATTGCCAGGCGAGCATCACGCCGTGGCCGGCGATCGCCGATTCCAGGCACAGCATCGGATCGGTGAAACGCGCTCGCTTCTGGAAGGTGACCGGCTCGACGCCGGCCGCCTCGAACCAGCGGTCCCAGCTGAACATCGCCCGTTCGTCGGTGATGGCGCAGGTCTGCGCCAGATCGCCGATCGACTTCAGCCTGGCCGCGATCGATGGCGCGCAGACCGGAAACACTTCCTGGGCAAGCAGAAGCTCGGCGCGGTCGCCCGGCCATTTGCCATCGCCAAGCCGGATGGCGATATCGACGTCCGAGCGGTCGAGATCGGCGACCCTGGCCGAGGCGTCGATGCGCAAAAGCACGTTCGGGTGTCGGGAGAAATGCCGCGATAGCCGGGGCAGCAGCCATTTCGAGGCGAAGGCCGGCGCCACCGAGACGACCAGCGTGCATTCGTTGGCCTCGTCGGCCAGCGCCACCGCTTGCGCGATCTCGCGGAAGCCGGCGCTGAGCCTCGCCGTGAAGGCGGCGCCGAATTCGGTCGGCACGAGCCCGCCCGGCGTCCGTTCGAACAGCGCCTGCCCCAGCTGCTTTTCGGTGCGCTTGACCTGCTGGCTGACGGCGCTGACCGAGACATTCAGTTCGGCGGCCGCTCCCGCCAGCGATCCCAGCCGAGCGACGGTTTCCACGGCACGCAGGCCGTTGAGATGGACGCGATTGAGCACAGCCATTCAGTTTTTCTAAAGTAGATGGATCGGAATCTCAATTGAAACCCCACAGGAAAGGGCGGAATTTAACAGGAATAGCCTTGAGCCAGGAGGTGGCCCATGAAGATTTTATCCTTGCTGAAAGGGCTTTCCGGCGCCGAGGCAAGGCCGCGCGATGACGATGTGATGACCCGCTGGATCACCGATCCGCTGTCGCATCCGGTGCTCGACATCATGTCGGAGCGCGAGCTCGGCGACATGCCCTTCCGGCTGACGGCCCGCCGCACCGCATACGAGATCGTGGGCACAACCTGTCTCTGACGCCATTCGGCCCGGTTGCGGGGCAGCGCTGGCCCAACGCAAGCACATTGTTTCGCGGACGCGCGCACTTATTGTGCGCCGCAATGAACGCCACCTCGCCATCTCCGCTGCGCCTTGCCCTTGCCGGCATGATCGCGCTCGCCGTTGCCATGGGCATCGGCCGCTTCGTCTACACGCCGATCCTGCCCGGCATGATGGAGGAACTGCACCTGACGCCGGCCGATGCCGGCTGGATCGCTTCCGCCAATTATCTCGGCTACCTCATCGGCGCGCTCGCCGCGGCCGGCGGCTGGGCGCATGGCCGCGAGCGCCTGCTGATGTTCGCCGGCCTTGCCGCCAGCGCCGTGCTCGCGGCCCTCATGGGGCTCAATGAGACCATGGCCGCCTTCCTCGTCATCCGCTTCCTCGCCGGCCTCGCCAGCGCCTTCGTCATGGTGTTCATGGCCTCGATCGTCTTCAGCCATCTGGCTGAGGCCGGCCGCGGCGATTTGCAGGCGCTGCATTTCGGTGGCGTCGGTCTCGGCATTGCCGCGTCCTCGGCGTTGCTGGCGATCCTCGTCTCCGAACACGCGGGCTGGGCCGCCGGCTGGCTCTGGTCCGGAGCGCTTTCGGCGGTCGGCCTGCTCGTCGTCATGCTGCTCGCCGGCTCGACCACGCCGGCCAATGTCACCGACGGGCGCGAGCCGGCGCTGCCGAAGGACGGCTCCCTGGTGAAGATGATCGTCGCCTACGGGCTGTTCGGCTTCGGCTATGTGGTGACGGCCACTTTCCTGGTCGCCATCGTGCGCCAAGGCGGCGGCGGGCGCGTCTTCGAGGCCACCGTCTGGATGGTCGCCGGCCTTGCCGGCTTTCCCTCGACTTGGGCGTGGCAGAAGCTCGCCGGCCGGATAGGGCTTTATGCCGCTTATGCCGCGAGCTGCCTGGTCGAGGTGGTCGGCGTCACCGCCAGCGTCGTCGTCAAGGGCGCAGCCGGACCGTTGATTGCCGGCGTCCTGCTCGGCGGCACCTTCATCGCCCTCACGGCGCTGGGCATACAGATGGGCAGGCAGCTCGCGCCGCGGGCGCCGCGCCGCATCTTCGCGGTGATGACGGCAGCCTTCGGCCTTGGCCAGATCGTCGGCCCGATCGCCGCCGGCCTGCTTGCTCAGGCATCGGGCAATTACGTGCTTGCCTCGATCATGGCGGCGGCCGCCTTGCTGCTCTCCGGCGTCATTGCCTGGTCGGCTGCGCCAAAATCGCCATGATTTGCGGCCTTGTTCGATGCCGGGCATCGGGCACGGGCATTTTCTTTCCCCCTATTGTGTGACCTTATGCCCGCCGAACAGCAACGCCGCTGATTTGCGGTCAGACCGAGGAAACCCGCCACAGTGTTCGTATCTTTTTTCCCGCAGCCGAAGCTCTTCTTCACCTCGGCCGCCGTCTGGAGCCTTGCGGCGATTCTGTTCTGGTTTTTCGGCGGCGAGCAACTGGGAGCCGTCTTAGGCTTCCCTCCCGCTGCGGCCGGCGCGCCGCCCATCATCGGTATCGCGGTGCTGTGGTCGAAGCCCTTCCTGTGGTTCTACATCTACTTCGCGGCCTGCGTGGCGGTCTTCTATGCGTTCTGGAGCTGGTATGCGCCGCATCCGTGGCAGAACTGGTCGATCCTTATGACCGCCGTCATCCTGTTCTTCATCTATTTCAACGTGCAGGTCTCCGTCGCGGTCAACAACTGGTATGGTCCTTTCTTCGACTACGTTCAGGGCCTGATGTCGGGAACGACAGCCTCGACCGACACCGAATTCTACAAGGGATTGGCCGACTTCTCCTGGCTGGCGCTGGTCGGCATGAACGTGCAGGTGATCAACGCCTTCATCGTCAGCCATTGGATCTTCCGCTGGCGAACCGCGATGAACAATTACTTCGTGGCCAACTGGAGCCGGCTGCGCCATATCGAGGGCGCCTCGCAGCGCATCCAGGAAGACACGATGCGTTTCTCGCAGATCATGGAGGACCTGGGCTCCAGCTTCGTCCAGTCGATCATGACCCTGATCGCCTTCCTGCCGGTGATGATCCAGCTTCAGGCGCACATCACCGAGCTGCCGATCATCGGCGCGGTGCCGCAGCCTCTGGTCGTTGCGGCTCTGGGCTGGTGCCTGTTCGGCACGGCCTCGGTGATGCTCGCAGGCATCAAGCTGCCGGGCCTCCAGTTCCGCAATCAGCGCGTCGAGGCGGCTTACCGCAAGGAACTTGTCTACGGCGAGGATCATCCCGATCGGGCGCAGCCGGCGACGACGGCGGAGCTGTTCACCAATGTGCGCCGCAACTACTTCAGGCTCTATTTCCACTACATCTATTTCAACGTCGTCCGGTACACGTACCTGCAGGCGGACAACATCTTCTCGCTGCTGATCCTCGGCCCATCGCTGGTCGCCCATAAGATCACCTTCGGCGCGCTCAACCAGATTTCGAATGCCTTCGGCAAGGTGACGAATTCGCTCCAGTTCCTGCTGAATTCCTGGTCGACCATCGTCGAACTGCAGTCGGTCCACAAGCGCCTGCGCGCCTTCGAGGCGACGCTCCAAGGCGAGCCGCTTCCAGACATCGACCGGCGCTATCTGGCTCGGCAGGGCGCTGAGGACCCGGCCTGATCTGGAGCAACCCAGGAGAGCGTAAAGATAAGCGATCCGGCGGGCGGCTCAGCCGCCCGCGGTCGCCTGTGCCTGGCCGGCGCGCCGGCGTGCGACATAGTCGCGGAAACTGATGCACTCGACTTGCTGCATCACGCAGACCTCATCCGCAAAGCGCTCCAGCGCATTCCAGTACGCGCCGTTATTCATCAGGGTGAAGTGGAAGCCGAGCTCCAGCGGCAGGCGCTTGCTGTTGTACTGAGCCTCGAAAGCGGCGTGGAACGCCTGGTAGGCGCGCTCGGCGAATGCGTCCGCCATGGCCGGCTTCTCGGTACCGTCCGAGTGGCGGACATAAAGATTGTAATCCATGGCGATCACCGGCTTCGCCTTCGGTCCCTCCGGGATGAGCGGCAGGGCAAAGCGGGTTGTCCCATTCAGGGTCGGCGGGACGGTCGGGCCTTTGGAGACACCGCTGGCGTCATACTGGAAACCGGCCTCGGGCAGGGCTTCGTAAAGCGCCTTGCCGGTCGAGAGATAGGGCGCGCGGAACCCGACCAGCGCATGATGCGCGAAATCGTGCCAGCCGGCCGGCTCCTGGATGCCGTTGATCGCATAGGCGTTCTCGAAAATGCGCCGGACGGATGCGAATTCGGCCAGCCAGTCCGCCTTGCTCCACGCGTTGCCATCGAAATGGCCGCAGGCATGGCTGCCGATGTCGTGACCCTCGGCCGCGGCCAGCCGGACCTGCTCCAGCCGGTCGGCCACGTCCTGTTTCGAGGCGCCGAAGCCGACATTGGATTTGCCGGCGCCCTTGCCGGGGCCGGCATAGTCCTGCCGCGTCTCCGGCGAGAGCAGGAACACGCAGGACAGGAAATAGGTGAAATGCGCGCCCGTGCGCTTTGCCAGCGCACGGCTGCGTTGCCATTGCGAGATCTCGCGGGCGGCGTCGAACGAGATCAGCACCACCTGCTTGGGTCTGGCGGGCGAAGCGGCCGGCGATTTCGGCGGATCGGCGAAGGCTGCATTGGCCGAGGCGAGCGAGGCGAGACTGAATGCAAGGAAGCGGTACATACGAAGCATTGGCAACCTCTGGCGGGACGTCTCCGGCTGATCGGAAGCCGGCTATCGCGCAAATGTGGCGCGGTTGCGTTCAGGCAAGGGCTGTGGGCGCCCGGCATTCCAAGCCGATTTTCCGGTCCGCCCCCTTCCATGCCGACAAAATTTCGCTAAAACGCGGGCTCAAGAGGCGCCCCCTTCCGGGGCAGCAATGGTTTTGATTGATGTCGGACGACAGTTTTATCCGCGAAGTCAACGAAGAGATGCGTCGCGAGCAGGCGCAGAAGCTATGGGACCGTTTTGGCCCGGCCATTCTCGGCCTTGCCATCCTCATCGTGCTCGGCACCGCCGCTGTCGTCGGCTACCGCTACTGGGACGAGACCCGCGCCAACCGCTCCGGCGACGCCTTCTCGGCGGCCCTCAAGCTCGCCAATGACGGCAAGAACGACGAGGCGATCGCTGCGCTCGACCAGTTGGAGAAGGACGGCTACGGCGCCTATCCGCTGCTCGCCCGCATGCGCGCCGCGACCGTCAAGGCCGACAAGGGCGACGTCGACGGCGCGGTCAAGGATTTCGACGAGGTCGCCGCCGACAACGCCATTCCGGCCGGCATTCGCGACATCGCGCGGCTGAGGGCGGCGCTGCTGCTCGTCGACCATGGTTCCTACGCCGACGTCTCCAGCCGCATCGAGGCGCTCACCGCCGACACCAATCCGCTGCGCCACTCGGCGCGCGAGGCGCTTGGCCTTGCCGCCTGGAAGGACGGCAAGTCGGCGGACGCACTCAAACTGTTCGACCAGATCTCTTCGGATGAAGCCGCCCCGCGCAATGTGCGCCAGCGGGCGCAGCTGATGTCCGAGCTGATCCGCGGGTCGGGCAACGCGTCGTGATCCTGGATGGGCTTCAAAGTCGCCATCATCGGCCGGCCTAACGTCGGCAAATCGACTCTTTTCAATCGGCTGGTCGGAAAGAAGCTGGCGCTTGTCGACGACACGCCGGGCGTCACGCGCGACCGCCGCGTCCACGCCGCCAAGCTCTACGACCTTCACTTCGACGTCATCGATACCGCCGGCTTCGAGGATGCCGCCGCATCGACGCTGCCCGGCCGCATGCGCCAGCAGACCGAAATCGCCATCCGCGAAGCCGACCTCATCTTCTTCACCATCGATGCCAAGTCCGGCCTGCTGCCCGACGACCGCACCTTCGCCGACGTCGTGCGCAAATCCGGCAAGCCGGTCGTGCTCGTCGCCAACAAGGCCGAGGCGCGCGGCGCTCAAGGAGGCATGCTGGAGGCCTGGGAACTCGGCCTCGGCGAGCCGATCCCGGTTTCGGCCGAGCACGGCCAGGGCATGCCCGACCTGCGCGACGCGGTGATTGCGGCGCTTGGCGAGGAGCGCGCCTTCGGCGACGATGAGGAAGACGGCAGCGACGAGATCGCCGCGAGCGAAGTGCTGATCGGCGAGGACATCGCCGACCCGGACGCTGAAGCATCCTATGACGATACCAAGCCGCTGCGCATCGCCGTCGTCGGCCGCCCGAACGCCGGCAAGTCGACGCTGATCAACGCGCTGATCGGCGAGGAGCGGCTGTTGACCGGTCCGGAAGCCGGCATCACGCGGGATTCGATCTCGGTCGACTGGGACTGGCGCGGCCGCCGCATAAAGCTGTTCGACACCGCCGGCATGCGCCGCAAGTCCAGGATCCATGAAAAGCTGGAAGTGCTCTCGGTGCAGGACGGCCTGCGCGCCATCCGTTTTGCCGAGATCGTCATCATCGTCCTCGACGCCACGATTCCCTTCGAGAAGCAGGACCTGCAGATCGCGGACCTGATCACCCGCGAGGGCAGGGCGCCGGTGATCGCCTTCAACAAATGGGACCTGATCGACAATCCGCAGGAATTGCTAGCAGAACTGCGCGAGAAGACCGAGCGGCTCTTGCCGCAGGTGCGCGGCATCCAGGCGGTGACGGTCTCGGCCGAGACCGGGCGCGGCCTCGACAAGCTGATGGAAAGCGTCATCAAGACGCACAAGGTGTGGAACAGCCGCGTCTCGACCGGCAAGCTCAACCGCTGGCTGGAAGGCATCCTCGCGCATCACCCGCCGCCCGCCGTCGCCGGCCGC
Source organism: Mesorhizobium sp. B2-8-5 (assembly GCF_006440675.2). NCBI lineage: Bacteria > Pseudomonadati > Pseudomonadota > Alphaproteobacteria > Hyphomicrobiales > Phyllobacteriaceae > Mesorhizobium > Mesorhizobium sp. B2-8-5. The sequence continues at coordinate 5,743,740 of NZ_CP083951.1, read as the reverse complement.
CGCCTGAAGATCAAGTATGTCACCCAGGCCAAGACCCGCCCGCCGGGCTTCGTCGTCTCCTGCTCGCGGCCGGACGCGATGCCGCAATCCTACGTCCGCTACCTGACCAACAGCCTGCGCGAGGCCTTCGACATGCCGGGCGTGCCGATCCGCATGGCGCTGCGCACGTCGGACAATCCGTTTGCGGGGCGCGCGAAGAAGCGGTGAGGTCTATTCTCCGTCGCGGGTAAAATCCTCACAATGCTGGCGGGACAGCACCCCCCTCTGCCCTGCCGGGCATCTCCCCCGCAAGGGGGGAGATTGGCAGCTTCGGCGCGCCGCCGATCCTGCAACGTGGGAGAGTAGCGAAAGTCTGCGTGACGTCTGATCTCCCCCCTTGCGGGGAGATGTCCGGCAGGACAGAGGGGGGTGTGACGGAACGCGACGCCGGATACTTCGATCCGCAGCACTACCTGTCCGAAAAAGCTAAGCGACCTCTCGCAACCCATCGCGGGTTCGCGCCCCCTCAGGCAACGTCTCCATCGCCGCCTGCAGCAATATCTCGGCCAGCCGCGCCGCCACCGGATCGAGCTCGGCGTCCTTCTGGTGCAGATGCAGCGCCATCGTCGGCAGGGCGGGAAGTCCCAGAATCCCTGGTGCGATCGCCCTGACATTGGCGGGCAGGCCGATATCGGTGCGGATCGTCAGGCCGAGACCCGCCGCCACCGCCGCCCAGATGCCGCCGAGACTAGGGCTGGAAAAGGCCATGCGCCAGGGCATGCCGGCGCGGTCGAGCGTTTCGGTCGCCACGGTTCTGAGCAGGCACGGCGCCTCGAACACCACCAGCGGCAGCGGCTCGCCCTTGCGCGGACCGGCCTCGATCGGCATTGCCGGACCGATCCAGCGCGCCTGCACGTCGGCGACATGGCGGCTGTAGGGCAGCGTCATGCCGTCATGCCAGGCGAGCGCGATGTCGAGATTGCCTGACAGGACGCGCTCGGCCAGGTCGTGGCTGCGCCCGATCCGCGCTTCGATGCGGACCTTGGGATGGGCGCGGGCGAAGCGGCCGAGCACGTCCGGCAGCACGGCCTCGCCGAAATCCTCCTGCAGGCCGAGTCGCACCCAGCCTTCCAGTTCGATGTCTCGGATGGCGGAGGCCGCCTCGTCGTTGAGCTCGATCAGCCGCCGCGCATAGCCAAGCATCGTCTCGCCGGCTTCGGTCAGCGCCAGGCCGCGCCCCGCCTTGCGGAAGACCGGCGTGTCCGCCTGTTCTTCGAGCTTTTTCAATTGCGCGCTGACCGCGGACGTCGAGCGTCCCAGCCGCTCGGCCGCCTTGGCGAAGCTGCCCAGCTCCATGCCGGTGACGAAGGTCCTGAGGACGTCGAGGTCGAAAGTGACGCGGCGCATGACATTGTCCTGATTTTCAGGATTGTTGATCAAAAACTTCCTGATTTTACGGATAAAGCTATGGCGCTACATCCCGTCCGTCAAGCCGTCAGCCGGCCGTCTCGGGAATGGAACCATGTCCGCCATCGCCACACGAAACGACTGCCAGCCGCCCGCGGGAGAAAGTGCCGGCAACCCTGCTCGCCGCGCCTTCGGTCCCAATCATCGCTGGAAGGTGCTGGGCATCGGCGTCGCCGCCAATGCCGGCTTCTCCGCCACCTTCTCCGGCATCCCGGCGACCGCGGTGGCGATGCGCCAGGGCTATCACCTCGACAATGCCGCGCTGGGTTTGGCGCTTGGGCTGCTCGGCCTCGGCGTGGCGCTCAGCGAGTTGCCCTGGGGCGTGCTCACCGATCGCTGGGGCGACCGCCGCGTGCTCCTGACCGGACTTGGCGCGACAGCCGCGTGGCTTCTCATCATGGCCATGCTTGTCGTGCCGACAAAAACGGCCATTCCAGGCGTCGCGCTGCTGTCGGCAAGCCTGCTCGTCGCCGGCCTGCTCGGCGGCAGCGTCAACGGCTCCAGCGGCCGCGCCATCATGGGCTGGTTCGGCGAGGGCGAGCGCGGCTTCGCCATGAGCATCCGGCAGACGGCGGTGCCGCTTGGCGGCGGGCTGGGCGCGCTCGTCCTGCCGTCCCTGGCGCTGGCCTTGGGCTTCACCGCGGTCTTCGGCCTGCTTGCGGCCGTCTCCGCTCTGTCGGCCTGGTTTGCCTGGCGCTGGCTGCACGAGCCGCCGGTGGCAAGCGGCGGCCGCGCCGCCGCCGCGACAAGCGGCCCGGCACCCTTGCGCAACATCGAGGTATGGCGCATCTCGACCGCCATCGGCCTGCTCTGCTTCCCGCAGGTCGCGGTGCTGACCTTCGCCTCGGTCTTCCTGCACGACTTCGCCGGCATGGGCACCTTTGTGACCAGCGCCAGCCTCGCCGCCGTGCAGACCGGCGCAATGGTGATGCGTATCTGGAGCGGGCGCTTCACCGACCGGCACGGCAACCGCCGGCCGTTCCTGAAACTCTGCAGCGCGTTGAGCACGCTGGCATTCCTGGTGCTTTGGCTGTTGGTGATCGGCGCCGCCGGAGCACCGTCGCTGGTGCCGCTGCTCCCGCTGATGGTCATCGTTGCCGGCATATCCGTCTCCGCCTGGCATGGCGTCGCCTATACCGAACTTGCCACGCTTGCCGGTGCCTGCCATGTCGGCACCGCGCTCAGCCTGGCCAACAGCTTTGTGTTCGTCGGTTTCTGCGTGGTGCCGATCGCCATTCCGTGGCTGTTGGTGTTCTTCGCATGGCCGGGCGTGTGGCTCGCGGCCGCGATCTGCGCGGCGGCCGCCTGGCCGATCTTCCTGCGTCCGGCCTGATTCACCAGTCTGATTCCTCGCCGGCTTGCCGCGGAAACGGCAAGCCGGCTTCGCTCAAACATGAAAAGAACACGATCGATGTCGTTAACCCCACATCAAGGTTAATGCTTCATTTTGACTCTCCGGGGTCAGTAGCGTTCTGGAGAGTTCAGTGCATCGACGCGTTTCATTGCGGCTTGCCGCCGCCGCCGTTGCGAAAAAACGTTCCTTTCTTCCTCCTTTGGTGCTCGGGCTCGGCATTTGGATCGGCTTTCCGTCGGCCGTCGCCTATCAGGATATGGCAAGCCTGATCTCCGGCCTGGAATCGTCCGACACCCGCTGGAACGCCTATATCGAGAAATCCGCCGCCGGCTCGGTGCATGCCGCCGAAATGCCGTTTGTCGATTCCCTCACCACCGGCTCGCTCTCCGGTTCCGGCGTCGATCTGCCGGGCGTCGGCACGGTGGCCTTTCGCGGCAAGGGCAATGTCGCAGGCGCCACGCCCGACGAAGACCGCGTCATGCGCGCCGACAAGAAGGGCCGTTTGGTCAAGGTGGCACCGGTCGCGCCGCCCAAGAATTTCAGCGCCGGCTCGATCTTCGAGCGCACCTCCTCGCTGCTTCGCCCGAGCATGGACAGCGGGCTGAAGCTCACCTTCGCCAAGCCCGGCATCAAGGGCAAGGAAGTCCAGATCGCCCAGGCCTTCCATCTTCGCGAGGACAAGAAGCCGGATCCGGCGCTGCCGGCGGCACTTGTCGCCCTCGTCAACAACGACAAGCCGGATATCCTCGCCACCGCCTATGCCCAGTCCGCGCCCGACTATGCCAAGGCCTCGCCCTTCGAGGCGCTGCTGCAGGACGATCCGAACGATGGCCGCTTCATCCCGCCGATGGGCAAGGGCGACCATTCGTGGATCCAGAACCCGCTGCCGGCAAGCGTCTTCTCCCAGCCAGAACAGGCGTGCCTCGCCAAGGGCATCTATTTCGAAGCGCGCAGCGAGCCCGTGCGCGGCCAGGCGGCGGTCGCCCAGGTGATCCTCAACCGCGTCCGCAATCCCGCCTATCCCAAGACGATCTGCGGCGTCGTCTACCAGAACGACAACTGGTTCAACCGCTGCCAGTTCTCCTTTGCCTGCGACGGCAGGAAGAAGACCATCACCGACCAGGCTTCCTACAAGACCGCCCAGGAGGTCGCCATGGCAGTGACCGCCGGTAAGATCTTCATTCCCGAGGTCGGCTCGTCGACGCATTACTACGCCAATTACGTCCATCCGGGCTGGGCGCGAGCCATGCACAAGATGACCAGGATCGGCCTGCATATCTTCTACCGCACCTATGGCGGCGGCTGGAGCTGAGCCGGCTGGCGGCTCGATCTGAGCCGCCTTAACCACCGCCCCGGCTATCCTTCCTTCGACGCCCGGCAATGCCTCGGCGGACGCGCCTTGTTGCGCGGATTCGCGCCGAGTCCTCACGCGGCCGTGAAGGGCACGATGTCGCACCTCGATAAATCATTGATTTAACTACAAAAAATACATCGCTTGGAAGTTCGGTCCGTGGCTTGACGGGGGCGGACCCTCTAACTATGTTGCCGGCGACTTTAGAAGCGGACGGACGGCAATCGTCTGCCCGGGCAGGGGGGTTGCGATGGCCGACAAAACCGGGCCAGACGGAACCGGAGAAACCGGCCGCGGCAGGCAGCCAGAAGCCACCATCCGCGACGACGAACTTGAGCGCCGCCGGCGTAGTCTTGAAGCATCGCTTGCGACGAGACGCACGGACCGGTTCGAGGGGAAAGACGAAGCGAGAGCTGCGACCGGTTACGGTCAGGCGCTGAAGCTGTCCAGCGAGTTCATCGCCGGAGTGGTGGTTGGTGTCGGCTTGGGCTGGATCATCGACCGCCTGGCGGGAACAGCGCCCTGGGGTCTGATCGTCGGCCTGTTGCTGGGCTTTGGCGCTGGTATACTCAATGTCCTGCGCTCGGCGGGACTTGCATCCGAATTCGGCCAGGGCGGCAAGCCGCGCGAGCCGAAAGAATGAAGTGGGGCGCCGCAGGGCGCCGAAGTGAACTTAAAAAGCCGGTTGTGGCTTTGACGGGGATTTAAAGTGGCTGCTGCTGACAAGGTCGATCCGATCCACCAGTTCCAGATCCATCCGATCATCCCGCTGCATATCGGCGGCTACGACGTCTCTTTCACCAACTCCTCCCTGTTCATGGTCGTGACGATCGTGCTGGCGTCGGCCTTCCTCTACATGAGCACGGCCAGCCGCGCGCTCATTCCGGGCCGCCTGCAGTCGGTGTCCGAGATGGCTTACGAATTCGTCGGCAACATGCTGCGCGACGCCGCCGGCAAGCAGGGCATGCAGTTCTTCCCGCTGGTGTTCTCGCTGTTCATGTTCGTGCTGGTCGCCAACCTGATCGGTCTGTTTCCTTATTTCTTCACCGTCACCAGCCACATCATCGTCACCTTCACGCTGGCAATCCTGGTCATCGGCACGGTCCTCGTCTACGGCTTCGCCAAGCACGGCTTCGGCTTCCTCAAGCTGTTCGTGCCGCAGGGCGTGCCGGGCTACCTTCTGCCGCTGGTGGTGGCGATCGAAATCATCTCCTTCGTCTCGCGCCCGGTCAGCCTCTCGGTTCGTCTTTTCGCCAACATGCTGGCCGGCCACATCACGCTCAAAGTGTTCTCGGGCTTCGTCGTCAGCCTGAGCGCGTTCGGCGCCGTCGGTATCGCCGGCTCGGTGCTGCCGCTTGCCATGGCCGTTGCACTCTCCGCGCTCGAACTGCTGGTCGCCTTCCTGCAGGCCTATGTGTTCGCGGTGCTGACCTGCATGTATCTGAACGACGCGCTGCATCCGAGCCACTGATTTTCACCGGCGCCCCGGCGCCAGCTTACCCAACGTACCAACTGCAACGAATAGAGAAACCACAGGAGTTTTGAAATGGACGCAACTGCAGCAGCTGCTATCGGCGCTGGTATCGCCTGCATCGGCATGGGCGGCGCGGGCATCGGCCTCGGCAACATATTCGGCAGCTACCTCTCGGGTGCGCTCCGCAACCCGTCGGCTGCCGACGGCCAGTTCGGCCGCCTGATCTTCGGCTTCGCCGTGACCGAAGCTCTGGGCATCTTCTCGCTCCTGATCGCTCTGCTCCTGGTCTTCAAGTAAGAGCCAGAGCTGACGAAAGGGGCCGCATGGTGCGGCCCCGTTCTAGGGACAGGGGAATGAGATGTTCGTGACATCTGCCTATGCGCAAGAAGCAGCGCCGGCCGCGGCCGAGGGCGATACGCATGCAGGCACCGCCGTGCCTGCCGCGGAGCATGAAACGTTCCCGCCGTTCGATGCCAAGACCTTCCCGTCGCAGATCCTGTGGCTGGTCATCACCTTCGGGGTCTTCTACCTGTTCCTGAAGCGGGTTGTGATGCCGCGTCTTGGCGGCATCATCGATGTCCGCAACGACCGCATCACCCAGGATCTCGACCATGCCGCAAGGCTGAAGGGTGAGGCGGACGCCGCGGTTGCCGCCTATGAGCAGGAACTGGCGGAGGCCAAGGCCAATGCCAACAAGATCGGCCAGCAGGCGAACGACGCCGCCAAGGCGCAAGCCGACGGTACGCGCAAGAAGCTCGAGGCCGAGCTCGAGAAGAAGCTTGGCGAGGCCGAGGCGAGCATCGCCTCGATCAAGGCCAAGGCGATGAAGGAAGTCGGCACGATCGCCGAGGACACCACGTCGGCCATCGTCGAGGCGCTTGTCGGCGGCAAGACCGACAAATCCGAGATCGCGGCCGCGGTCAAATCCGCGAGCCGGTGAGGAGCGAGGATCATGGACGCCACATCACTCGCCACGCTTTGGGCAACCATTGCGATGCTCATCTTCTTGGGCGCTGTCGTCTACCTGAGGGTGCCGGGCATGCTCGCCAAGTCGCTCGACGCCCGCGCGGCCAAGATCAGCGGCGAGCTCGAGGAAGCGCGCAAGCTTCGTGAAGAGGCCCAGCAACTGCTCGGCCAGTATCAGCAGAAGCGCAGGGAAGCCGAGAAGGAGGCCGCCGACATCGTCGCCGCCGCCAAGCGCGAGGCTGAGCTGCTTGCTTCCGAAGCGGCCAAGAAGACCGAGGACTATGTCGCCCGGCGTACCGCGCTTGCCGAGCAGAAGATCAGCCAGGCCGAGCGCGAGGCCGTCAGCGAAGTGCGCGCCTCGGCCGTCGACATCGCCGTCGAGGCCGCCCGCGCGCTGCTCGCCGCCAAGGTTGACGTCAAGGCAGGCGCGGACCTGTTCAAGTCGGCGCTGGATGACGTCAAGGCCAAGCTGAACTAAGCTTGCGTCGAAGCTTCGAAATCAAAAGCCGCCTGGCCAACCCGGCGGCTTTTTTGTTGTTTGAAAGGGAGCGTGGCGCCGAAGCTGCCAATCTCCCCCACAAGCGGCTACGGCATGCACACATTTCCGAGCAGCTGGTCTGTGGCGATAGCGTGCATGGCAGCTTGGCGCATGCATTGTTTAATGTAGCGCTGGTCGACCCCCACTCCGTCTCGGCTTCGCCGAGCCACCTCTCCCCCGATCGACGGGGTAGAGGAAGGCGCCAGCTTTTTGCCGTCAACGCCCGTCCAGCAAGGCACCCTTCCTTTCCTTGCGGAGGGGGGAAAGGTGGCGCTGCGAAGCAGCGACGGATTGGGGAACCACGTGGCAATCAAGCCTGCGCCGATCAGTCACGCCAGTGACAGAGGATGTCCGCAAGCCGCAACCACATTGAGGGAGATTAGCCAACTACTCCAGCCCGGCCAAGCTCTCTTCCTCAACCACCTCCGCCCCGCCCAGCCTGAACGGCGCGAACGAGGCCCGGTGCAGCCTTGCCACTGGCCCATGCATCTCGATCGCGGTCCGGTGCCGGACCGTCGCGTAGCCCATATGCACCTCGAAGCCGTAATGTTCGTGGTGTCCGCCGCAGCCGCACATCATGCGGTCGCGCATCACCTTGGCGACGATCGAGGCTGCGGCGATCGATTGCGAGCGCTGGTCGCCCTTGATGAGCGCCCGGCCTTCGCAGGCGAGACCCGGCGGAATGTCGCGGCCGTCGGCCAAAGCGAGCTTCGGCTGCAACGACAGGCCGGCGGCGGCGCGGCGCATCGCTTCGAGGCTGGCTTTCAGGATGTTGCTGTTGTCGATGCCTTCGGCGCTGATCGAGGCCATCGAGACGCTGAGCGCCGACCCCAGAATCTTCAGGAACAGCGCCTCGCGCTGCAAATGGGTGAGGCGTTTGGAATCGTCGAGGCCTTCCGGGATATTGGCGGGGTTGAGCACCACCGCGGCGGCCACCACCGGTCCGGCCAGCGGACCGCGCCCTGCCTCGTCCATGCCGGCGACTGGCCACAGCCCGTCGGCCATCGCCTTCGTCTCGATCGAGAAGTCGGGCTTCTCGACCATTTCAAAGAGAAGCGGAGAATCGGAACGCGCGCGAGCCATGGTGCGGCGAGGTTCGCATCGGCTCCGATTCTCCGCAAGTCCTTCCGGGTCGGATGGGGCGTCGGACCGGGAAGGCACCGTCTCGCGGCCGGGGGACAGTGGCCGGACGGGATTCTTGAAAAGGATGACAATTCCAGACGGAAAATCGCTTTGCCTGGAATTGCTTAGCGCCGGCCCGTCATGGCCGGCGCTGAGGTTAAAGCAGCATCAGCTGTTCGCCGGCGCCCGAACCTGCGACGAATTGGTCGGTGCGAAGCTGCCGCCGCTCGACATTGAGGCCGAGCCGCTTGGCGGCGATCTCGAAACGCCGGCCGATCTGCCAGGCATAGGGACCGGCGCCCTTCATGCGCTTGCCCCATTCGGAATCGTAATCCTTGCCGTCGCGCATCGAGCGGATCAGCGACATCACATGCCGGTAGCGGTCGGGATAGTGGCGCAGCAGCCAATCCTTGAAGATCGGCGCCACTTCGAGCGGCAGGCGCAGGATGACGTATCCCGCCTCCCTTGCACCGGCGGCTCTGGCCGAATCGAGGATGCGTTCCATCTCCGGATCGTTGAGGCCCGGAACGATCGGCGCCACCATCACCGATGCCGGAATGCGGGCATCAGAAAGCTGCCTGATCGCCTCCAGCCGTTTCGTCGGCGTCGACGCGCGGGGTTCCATGGTTCTCGCTAGCATGCGGTCAAGCGTCGTCACCGACAGCGCCACCTTGGCAAGGCCGCGCTCGGCCATGCGCGACAGAATGTCGATGTCGCGCGTCACCAGCGCCGACTTGGTGACGATGCCGACCGGATGGCCGCGCGCCTCCAGCACTTCCAGGATCTCGCGCATGATGCGGTATTGCTTCTCGATCGGCTGGTAGGGATCGGTGTTGGTGCCGATGGCGATCGTGCGCGGCTGGTAGCCGGGCTTGGACAATTCCCTGTCCAGCATGCGCGCGGCATCCGGCTTGGCGAAAAGCTTCGATTCGAAATCGAGCCCCGGCGACAGGCCCATGAAGGCATGCGTCGGCCTGGCGAAGCAGTAGACGCAGCCATGCTCGCAGCCGCGATAGGGATTGATCGAACGGTCGAAGGAGATGTCCGGCGACTCGTTGCGGGTGATGATCGTGCGCGGCTTCTCGACCTGCACTTCCGTCTTGAACGGCGGCAGTTCCTCCAGCGAGTTCCAGCCGTCGTCGAACACATGGCGGCTGACCGGCTCGAACCGGCCGGACGGGTTGATGCCGGCCGAGCGGCCGCGATTGCGGTCGGGCCGCACGCGCATGCCGCTCTGTTCGATCATCGCGTTTGCCATCTCGGCCCTGCCTGCTCCGAAAGCAGCAATGTCGGCGCGGACGATCTGTTCCATTTTCGCCCTCTCCCAGGGACTGTCGGCAGGCTGTCGAATCGCTCTGTTCATGAAACTATTCCTATTTTACCGAAGAGAACAAAGCAAGAACTTTTTCGGCGGAAAGCCGTAACTGGCGCAAGCCGCGGCTTTCCGCTATTCGGCTAAGGATGCTCAGCGTTCTCATCGAAACCCGCAACGACGAAGAGGGTCTTGCCCGTACGCTCGCCTCACTGGTCGGCGGCGCGGTCGAGGGCGTGGTGCGCGACGTGATCGTCTGCGATCAGGGCTCGACCGACCAGACGCATCGGGTGGCCGAACATGCCGGCTGCCATTATGTGGCCGGCGGCATCGGCGCCGGCATCGGCCAGGCCAAGGGCGATTGGCTGCTTTTTCTGGAACCCGGCGCGCGGCTTGCCGACGGATGGATCGACGAGGTGGTGGCGCACGCGGCGAAGCAAACCATGCCGGCGCGGTTTTCACGCGCCCGGGCCGGCCGAGCGCCTTTCCTGGCCCGCGTCTTTTCGGGCAACCGCGCGCTGGCCGAGGGTCTTGTCATCAGCAAGCGTCAGGCCTCGGCCTTGGCAAAGAGCGCGCGAGGCGCCGAGGCCCTGGCGCGCGGCCTTGCCGCCAGAAGGCTGAACGCCGAAATCTGGGTGGCTCCGCCGAAGTGATGCAGGCTCCCCCTTGTGGGAGAAGGAAGAAGCGCTGTCCCTGCCCAGTCAGGTCCCTCTGATTTCGACGGGCATCCAGGCCCTGCGGCGCCTGGCGACACGTTGCTCGCGCGTTTCGGCATCGAACCGAACGGCGACCGGCTGGCGGGAGAACAACTCGTGATCGTCAAGCGCGTTGACAATGACGACCGCCGTGGCGTCGTCACCGTCTCCGGCGATTGCCGCGACATAGACGCCGCACTCGCGGCAGACGAGATAGTCGGCGGTGCGCAGGCCGAAGCGGTAGACCTGCAGCCGTGCCCTGTCTTCGACTGAGATGCTCAGGCGTCCGTTCGGATCGGCGGCCGCGCGCGAGCCATGCCGGGTGCAGAACGAGCACTGGCAGGCGCGAATTTCCAGTCCGGCCGGATCGAGCGCGGTGGAGAAGCTCAGGCGGATGTTGCCGCAATGGCATCCGCCGCTGTGAACGGTCATGGCAGATTGTCCCTTGTTCGCAGCACAAGGTACTTTGCCGGTCGCGGCTTCGGAATGGCTGCTCGTAGGCGAGAGCGCCACTCCACCTGCAAACCGGATGCCGGTCGGGATGCTTTGCCTTTAGTTATGCACCAGTCTTGCCGCCGCGCCTGAGATGCTCGTCCAGCCGCGGCATGATCTCGACGAAGTTGCAGGGCATGTGCCGGTAGTCGAGCTGCGCCTTGATGATGCCGTCCCAGGCGTCCTTGCAGGCGCCGGGCGAGCCCGGCAGCACGAAGACGAAGGTGGCGTTGACGACGCCGCCTGTCGCCCGGCTCTGGATCGTCGAAGTGCCGATCTTGTCATAGGAGATGCGGTGGAAGACTTCCGAAAAGCCGTCCATGCGCTTTTCGAAAATCGGCTCCAGCGCTTCCGGCGTCACGTCGCGGCCGGTGAAGCCGGTGCCGCCGGTGGTGATGACGACATCGATGTTTTCGTCCTTCGACCAGCCGAGAACCTTGTCGCGGATCTTTTCGCGGTCGTCGGTGACGATGTCGCGGGCGGCAAGCGTATGGCCGGCTTCCGTGATGCGGTCGGCCAGCGTCTGGCCGGACTTGTCGTCGGCAAGGCTACGCGTATCGGACACGGTCAGCACGGCGATGCGCACCGGGATGAAGGGCCGGCTCTCGTCAAGCTTCGCCATCGGTCACCTCCATGCTGCGCGTCGCGGCGACGAACCAATCGGGATGGCGCGCGCGGATCTCGATCGCCGCGCGCTTGGCGACATTGCCGGTCTCGAACAGGCCGAAACACGTGGCGCCCGAGCCGGACATGCGCACGAAAGCTGCGTCGGCGCGCTTGAGCGCCTTGAGCGCCTCGCCGATCGCCGGCTGGATCGAGCGGGCGGCAGGTTCGAGGTCGTTGCGCGTCGTCTCGAGCCAGTTGCGGACGGCGTGGAAGTCGAGGCGCTTCGGCAGCGGCGGCAGCGCCTCGTTGTCGCGGCTGGACAGCGCCTTGAACACGTCCGGCGTCAAGACGGCGACGCCCGGATTGACCAGGACCAGGCCAAGCGCCGGAAATGCAAGCAGCGGCGACAGGTCGTCGCCGATGCCGCGCGCGACCAGCGGTTTTGACGTCAGGCACATCGGCAGGTCGGCGCCGAGCGAAAGCCCGATCCGCGCCAGCGAAATGTCGTCGATATCGAGCTTCCAGAGCCGCGCAAGGCCGTTGAGCGCCGCCGCCGCGTCGCTCGAGCCGCCGCCGACGCCGGAAGCGATCGGCAGGTTCTTCTCCAGTCGGATGGCGACGGGTGATCCCTGTTGCATGCCCGCTTCCCGGCGCAAGGCATCGCGCGCTCTGACCACCAGATTGTCGCCGTCGAGCGGCAGGCCGGCGGCATAACGGCCGGATACCGAGAACTCGTCGTGCTCCGCCGGCTCGATCTCGAGCCGGTCGCCGAAGCGGGTGAAGACGGCAAGGCTGTCGATGAGATGGTAGCCGTCGGCGCGCCGTCCGGTGACATGCAGCGCCAGGTTGATCTTGGCCGGCGCAAGCCATGTCCGGACCTCTGCGCCGGGCTCGAGAATGTTGGCTGCTGGCGAGATGGGATCAGTCCTTGGCGAGACGGTATTCGCCGGTCTTGGGATCCTTGACCAGTGTGCCCATCGTGCCGTTCGCCGCCTGTTTCTCGGTCCGCCGGATTTTTGCCGTCACGCGCTCGGCCTCGCGCACGAAAGCGCGGTAACCAAAGTAAGCGGCGGCGCCGACAACGGCGAAGAAAATGATCTGCGGCATCTCTAAAACTCCTCCCGCGTCCTCGCGGCAAGGCCGGTCGAATGGGTCGGTCAAGCCGCCATGCTAGCCGCATTCATGGCTTTTTCAAAGCCCGAAGCGCGCCCATAGCGCGCGCTCTTCCGCCGCATCGAGGACGCCGCTGGCGGCGGCCGCCGCGATATCCGGCGCCGAAACACGCGAGCCAAACAGGCCAAATCGGCCGAAAAGCCCGCGCGGCGCGGTGATCAGCTTGAGCTGCGTCTTGTCGCCGAAACGCGTCCTGAGCACACCGCGCATATCGCCCAGCGCATCGACAAGGCCGAGCTCGAGGCCTCGCTTGGCGGTCCAGAACAGGCCGGTGAACAGGTCCGGGTCGTCCTTCAGCTTGCTGCCGCGCCGCTCCTTGACGAGGTCGATGAAGGTCTCGTGCACGTCGAGCTGCAGTGCCTTCAGCCGCTCGACGTCTTCCTTCTTTTCCGGTTTGAACGGATCGAGCACGGCCTTGTTCTGCCCGGCGGTGTGGACACGCCGCTCGACGCCGATCTTCTTCATCAACTCGGGGAAACCGAACGAGGCCGAGACCACGCCGATCGAGCCGACGATCGACGACGGGTCGGCGAAGATCTCGTCGCCGGCAATCGCGATCATGTAGCCGCCGGAAGCCGCCACGTCCTCGACGAAGACCAGCACCTTCTTGTCCTTTTCCACCGCCAGGTCGCGGATGCGCTTGAAGATCAGCCGCGACTGCACCGGTGAGCCGCCCGGCGAATTGATCGAGATGGCAACCGCCGGCGCATCGAAGCTGAATGCCTTTTCGATGACGCCGGCCGTCGAGGCGAGGGACAGGCTCGGCCGGAATTGGCCGCCGCCCGCCATGATGGCGCCTTGCAGCCGGATGACCGGAATGGTGACGGCTGTCGAGCGCCAGGATTTCGGCAGCAGGCGGTTGAAGAGGCGTTTCACGAAGGAATGTCTCCGGTCGATTTGCAAAGCAGCAAGATGAGATCAGGTCGGTTGGTCTGTTTCACGGGCGTCAGCTTGCTTTGGGCATGTAGGAATTCGCTGGCCAACGGCAATGCCGCATCGCCAGCCAGTGCATGTCGCGCAAAAGTGTGCAGCGGTTTTGCGAAAAAGACATGCATAAAACAAAACCTGAAGCGCGTCGCTAGAATCCATTTCAACGCGACGCGCTTCAAGGATCAATCGCCGAACAGCGATGCCAGGCCGTTATTGATCATTTCCGTCCGCTCCGCCGGCGCGTTGCCCGATGGTCCGTGCAAGGTGAGCGGCGGGCGGATCGACAGTTTTCCACGCGCGCCGAGCACCGCCCTGACGACGATGCGAATCGCCGCCGCGTCCGGCCGCGGATGCACGCACAGCATCTCGGCGTCGCCGAAGCGCCCCTCGATCGCATCGAGGATGGCGACCAATTGCTCGGGCCGGGCGATGACGGCCAGGCCGCCGCGCGGCCTGGCGACGGCGGCGGCGCTCCTGATCCAGCGCTCGAACAGCCCGTCCTCCACAACATGCGCCTCCCTGCGCAGCGCGTTGGGGGTGGCGCGATCCTCGGCGGCGTTGAACGGCGGGTTCATGATAACGAAATCGAACTGGTTGTCGGCAAGGCCGGCTTCAGCACGCGCCCGGCCGGCCAGCGTGACGTCGGCCGCCAGCACCGAAGCGCGGTCGCCGAGATGCGCATTGCCGGGATGCGAAAGCGTGGCGGCGGCGAACCCGGCCATTTCGGCCGAGCGTTCGACAAGCACTGCCTGCGCCGCCGGGCAGCGCGACAGCACGGCAAGGGCCGCCGCGCCGGCGCCCGCGCCGAAATCGGCGAGCCGGCCGGAAAAGCCGGACGGCACGGCCGCCGCCAGCATCATGGCGTCCATGCCGGCGCGATGACCGCCCCGGCTTGGCTGCACCAGCCAGAAGCGCCCGCGGTGGAAGGCATCGACCGTGTGCGCCGGCGTATCCGGGACGGGGGCGGTGTTGGCTGCCATTATTTTTTGCGGATCTCGTTCTCGATGCCGGCATCCTTGAGGATGCGGCGCGCCGCATCGACCTTCTCGGCATCGACCATCACCCGCCGCGGCAGGATGCCGAGCGAGCCGTCGAGCACGCTCATATTCTGGTCGGCGACGAAACAGGCGATGCCGGCGTCGCGCATCAGCGATTCGACAAAGGAGATCACGACGGCATCGTTGGTGCGGACAAGCTCGATCATGGAACGAAAGTCGCAGGTTGCGGCGTTCCTGTAAACGTGCGGATAGACACACCGTCGGCGAAGCCGCGCCAATTCGCCTCTTGCCGTGCCCGGTTGTGCCGCCCTAGAGTCGGAGCGGGATTAAGGGTGCCGTCGTGCGCGTTAACTCGTGCGCGTTGAAGAGACGGGAGTTGTCGTGGTGGGTGTCGTTCTCAACATCGAAGGCAAGCGGGAACCCGCTTCCATCAAGGATTTGATCGATCTGACGGCGGCCGACATGGGGCGGGTCAACGAGCTGATCCTGTCCAAGGCCGGCTCCGACGTCGAGATGATCCCGGAGATCGCCAACCACCTGATCTCGTCCGGCGGCAAGCGGCTGCGGCCCATGCTCACGCTCGCCGCCGCGCAGATGTTCGGCTATTCCGGCGAAGGCCATGTCAAGCTCGCCACGGCGGTCGAGTTCATGCACACCGCGACGCTTCTGCATGACGACGTGGTCGACGAGAGCGCGCTGCGCCGCGGCAAGAAGACGGCGCGCATGATCTGGGGCAACCAGGCGAGCGTGCTCGTCGGCGATTTCCTGCTCGGCCAGGCGTTTCGCATGATGGTCGATGTCGGTTCGCTGGAGGCGCTGGACATCCTGTCGGCCGCGGCCTCCATCATCGCCGAAGGCGAGGTCATGCAGCTCGCCGCCGCGAAAAACCTCGAGACCACCGAGGATGAGCATTTCGCCGTCATCAAGGCCAAGACAGCGGCGCTGTTTTCGGCTGCGGCGGAAGTCGGGCCGGTCATCGCCCAGGCCTCGCGCACCGATCGCGCCGCACTTCGCTCATACGGCATGAATCTCGGCCTGGCCTTCCAGCTCATCGACGACGCGCTGGATTATGGCGGCTCGAGCAAGGATCTCGGCAAGAATGTCGGCGACGATTTCCGCGAGGGCAAGGTGACGCTGCCGGTGATCCTCGCCTACCGGCGCGGCACCAAGGCCGAGCGCACCTTCTGGAAGCGCGCCATCGAGGACAATGTCGCCGACGATGCCGGGCTCGAAAAGGCGATCGGCCTGATGACCCGCCACGGCGCCATCGCCGACACGATCGGCCGCGCCCGCCATTTCGGCGAGATCGCCCGCGACGCGCTGGCGCCGCTGGAAGCGACGCCGCAGAAGTCGGCGCTGATCGACGTCATCGATTTCTGCATCAGCCGCGTCAACTGAGCCGGTCTGTCTTCTCGGGACTTGCCTGGCATCCGCCGGGCAGGGCGCCTGTGAATCGCGCGCCGGCCGTCTCGACAAAGGGCGGTCCGGCAAATTATCTATAAAATATGGCCAGCACAGAAGACACAATCGCCGTCCGCATCAGCAAGGAACTGGCGGACCGCATCATTTCGGGCGCCATCGAGCCCGGCTCGCGGCTGCGCCAGGATCATGTCGCGGAGGAATTCGGCACCAGCCATGTCCCGGTGCGCGAGGCTTTTCGCCGCCTTGAGGCGCAAGGCTTGGCGATCAGCGAGCCGCGCCGCGGCGTGCGCGTCGCTTCTTTCGATCTCGGCGAGGTCAGGGAAGTGGCCGAGATGCGGGCCGCGCTCGAAGTGCTGGCGCTGCGCCATGCCGCGCCGCATCTGACGGCGTCGATCCTCGACCTGGCCGAGGAGGCGACCAAGGCCGGCGACAAGTCCGGCGACGTGCGCTCCTGGGAAGAGGCCAATCGCACCTTCCACCGGCTGATCCTGGCGCCCTGCAACATGCCGCGCCTGCTCTCCACCATCGACGACCTGCATGCGGCGAGCGCGCGCTTCCTGTTCGCGGCCTGGCGCTCGGAATGGGAAATCCGCACCGACCAGGATCACCGCGCGATCCTGAGCGCGCTGAGACAAGGCAACACCGAATCGGCCGCAGCGACCCTCGGGCGGCACGTGCAATGGATCGGCCAAAAGCCGGTCAAGACCGCCTCCGGCAGAACGCGAGACGCCTTCGCCATCGTGGGGTAGGTTCGGTGATTGGCGATGGGCCGAGGCCGCTCAGCTTCGTCATTCCGGGGTCTGCGCGCGTCGCTTCGCTCCCTTGCTCCGCCCTGGAATGACGAGTTCGAGGGCAGGCGCTTGCCATTCGTTTCAAAATATGGATTCAATAATAGATGAAGTTCAAAAATTATCTATAATTTCACACAAGCCAAGGAAGACATCGTGACCAACGCAGCCGTTTCGGCCCAAAAACCCTCCTTCAGCCCACTGCGGCTGCACAGCCGTTCGCTCGCCTGGCAGATCGGCGCCGTCATTCTCGGTTCGCTGTTCCTGGCGCTGTCCTCCTATATCGAGGTGCCGATGGTGCCGGTGCCGGTGACCATGCAGACTTTCGCCGTCACGCTGGTCGGCGCGCTTTATGGCTGGCGCTTCGGTGCGCTCACCATTGCCGCCTGGCTGGTCGAAGGCGCGGCAGGGTTTCCGGTGCTGGCGGGCGGAGCGGCCGGGATACAACATTTCGTCGGCCCGACCGGCGGCTATCTCTTCGCCTTCCCGGTCGTCGGCGCCGTTGTCGGCTGGCTGGCCGAACGCGGCTGGAACGGCAATCGCGTCGTGCTCGCCTTCGCCGCCATGCTCATCGGCAACCTGCTTTGCCTGATTCTCGGCACCGCCTGGCTCGCCGTCATGATCGGCGCAGAGAAGGCCATCACCTTCGGCTTCCTGCCCTTCATCGTCGGCGGCTTGCTCAAGTCGGCGCTGGGCGCGGCGACGCTGAAGCTCTTTTCCACCTATCGGGCGGAACAGCGCGACCGCTCGTCCGGGACGCGATGACCGTCAGGCTGCGCGCCCATCACCTGCTCTGCCTGCTGACCTATGTCGGCAAGGGCTATTCGCCCGCCTTCACCGCCAACTACGACAAGGTGGTGAAGCGGCTAGGCGAGGGCGAGGGGGTGGTGATCGTTTCCGGTCCGGACGACATCTGCTCACCGCTGCTCGGCGAGCCGGAGCCGCATTGCCTGCGCCAAAGCGCCGCTGAGCGGGACGGGCTCGCCGCGCGCGACGTGGGGGCTTTCCTCGGCCGGCCGATCGAAGACGGCGACCGTTTCATGCTGGACGCCTCCAGTCTGGCAGGGATGCGCAAGGCTTTTTCCGCCGGCCTGACGCGCCAGGCGTGCTCCGGCTGCGAATGGTCCGGCCTGTGCGACGCGGTTGCCGCCGGCGGATTCAGCGACACGCGTCTTTAGAGCATGATCCCGAAAAGTGAGCCGCGGTTTTTCGGAAAAGATCATGCTCCAACAAAAGAACTGGATCAGGATGGCGATTCAACGCAACGTCATCCTGATCCAGGCAGCCCGATGCCGGCATATGGTCGTCCCGGGCCTCCGCGCGGGATTTTCGGTGGCGCGGCATCGTTTTTTAAGCCGGATGATTGCATTGTGATTCGCTTGGCGATTGAAGCCCGACCCCAAAAAGGCCATGCTTTGACCCGAAAAGATCGAGTCTGTGGGCGGTCCTCCAAGGGCGGGATCGCATCTGGCTGAAAGGGATACGATGCGGCAAGGACGTGCGCGCTGGCTGACGAGGCTGGCATTTTTGACCGGTGTGGCGCTTTGGGTGCTGCCGGTCCAAGCCAAGCAAGATGCCCAACCGCTCCAGATCACGTCCTTCTCGGGCGCGTATCTCGCGGCTCATATCGCTGAAAGCGACAACGACCTCGATGATGCGATCGCTTATTACAAGCAGGCGCTGGCCTTCGCGCCGGATGACAAGGATCTGCAGCAGAGCCTGATGCTGGCTCTGGTCGCGCAAGGCCGCTTCGAGGAATCGCTGGTCTACGCAGACAAGCTGAAGGAAGTGCCGGATGTCGAGCGCTTCTCGCGCCTCGCGTTGGCCATCGATTCCTTCCACAAGAAGGACTACGCCAAGGCGCAGTACTGGTTGAAGCTCTCGCTCGAATCCGATCTCGACCGGCTGCTTTCCGGCGTGATGGACGGCTGGGCCAAGGAAGGCGCCGGCAACGCGTCCGAGGCCATGGATTCCGTTGACAAGCTCAAGGGCCCGGACTGGTTCGGCCTGTTCAAATCGTTCCACCGCGCGCTGATCGCCGACGCCGCCGGCCTGAACGACAAGGCCGATGAACTCTACGCCGCCACCCTGGCCGACACCACGGCCGGCGGCTCCGCGCCCGAAACCTGGATGCGCAATGCGCAGGCCTATGCCTCCTTCCTCGTCCGCAAGGGCGACAAGTCGAAGGCGCTGGCGGTGTTGAACCAGGCCGAGGCCTTCGCGCCGGGCAAGCTCGAAATCACCACGCTGCGCGACCGCATCGCCAAGGGCGACAAGATCGAGCCGCTGGTGGCCGGCCCGGCCGACGGCGCGTCCGAAATCCTGCTCGACCTTGCCACCGCGCTCAACCGCGGCGGCGGCGAGCCTTTCGTGCGCCTCTATTTGCAATATGCGCTGGCGCTGAAGCCCGACAGCGACGCGGCCCTGGTGCAGCTTGCCGCCGTTGCCGAGCAGCTCAAGGACGGCGAAGGCGCGGTCGCGCTATACCGCCGTATTCCGGCGTCCTCGCCGCTCAAAGAGCTCTCCGACCTGCAGATCGGCCTCAACCTTGCCGATCTCGACAAGCACGACGAAGCGATTTCCCACCTCAAGGCCTATCTCGACAAGCATCCGGAGGACATGCGCGCCTATCTGGCGCTTGGCGGCGTCTATGGCTCGAAGGAAGATTTCCGCTCGGCCGCCAATCTCTACGACAAGGCCGTCGAGCAGCTGAAGACGCCGACCGCCGCCAACTGGAACATCTTCTACCAGCGCGGCATCGCTTATGAGCGGCTGAAGGAATGGCCGAAGGCGGAACCGAACTTCCGCAAGGCGCTGGAACTGCAGCCCGACCAGCCGCAGGTCATGAACTATCTCGGCTATTCCTGGGTCGACATGAACATGAACCTCAAGGATGGCCTGGCGATGATCCAGAAGGCCGTGGATCTGCGGCCCAACGACGGCTACATCGTCGATTCGCTTGGTTGGGCCTATTTCCGCATGGGTCGCTTCGACGACGCCGTGCGCGAGATGGAGCGCGCCGTCTCGCTGAAGCCCGAGGATCCGGTCCTCAACGACCATCTCGGCGACGCCTACTGGCGCGTCGGCCGCAAGCTCGAGGCCACCTATCAGTGGACCCAGGCGCGTGACCTGAAGCCGGATCCGGATGTGCTCGCCACCCTGCAACAGAAGCTGCTCAAGGGCCTGCCGCCGATCGAATCCAACACCGCGCAGGAAACCCCGAAGGTGAAGCCGGAGCCGACGCCCGCGCCGAAAGGCTAGCCCGCTCGCCAGCGTTCAAGAAAACGGGGCCCGTCGAGCCCCGTTTTCGTTTAGCTCGGCGTCTGCCGAGCTTAGGCGTTGGCAGGTGGCATGCTTTGGAGATTGGCCGAAACGGCCACTCTGTCGTCATCCACTGGCGGAGCAAGGAGCGAAGCGACGCGCGCAGACCCGAGGATCCATTCCGTGACTTCTGAGCGCTCCTGCGGTGCAGAATTCTGCTCCGCTGCATGGCGAAACCTTTGTCGTTGAACCAACGGAGCAAACAGTGGCCGCTGCTCGACAGCAATGGGCCAGCCCGCCGCAATGCTTTCCACTTGCGGGACGCGAGCCGCCGCCTTGACGCTTGCCGGCCCGGCAACTAGGGAAGCGTCATCCTGCGCTTTCCGAGGCCGCCGTGACCATCGAGATCCCCGCCCATATGCATCCCAGCCGCTCCTTCCAGGGGCTGATCCTGACCTTGCACAATTACTGGGCGGACTATGGTTGCCTCATCCTGCAGCCCTACGACATGGAAGTCGGCGCCGGCACCTTCCATCCGGCCACCACCTTGCGCGCGCTGGGTCCCTTGCGCTGGAACGCCGCTTACGTGCAACCCTCGCGCCGGCCGAAGGACGGCCGCTATGGCGAAAACCCGAACCGCCTGCAGCATTATTACCAGTATCAGGTGATCCTGAAACCCAATCCACCGAACCTGCAGGAACTCTATCTCGGCTCGCTCGAGGCGATCGGCGTCGATCCGCTGCTGCATGACATCCGCTTCGTCGAGGACGACTGGGAAAGCCCGACGCTGGGCGCCTGGGGGCTCGGCTGGGAATGCTGGTGCGACGGCATGGAAGTCTCGCAGTTCACCTATTTCCAGCAGGTCTGCGGCATCGAATGCGCGCCGGTGGCGGGCGAGTTGACTTACGGCCTGGAGCGGCTCGCCATGTATGTCCAGGGCGTCGACAATGTCTACGACCTGAACTTCAACGGCCGCGAAGGCGCCGAGAAGGTCACTTACGGCGACGTCTTCCTGCAGGCCGAGCAGGAGTATTCGCGCCACAATTTCGAATTCGCCAACACCGCGATGCTGCTGAGACACTTCGAGGACGCCGAGGCCGAGTGCAAGGCGCTGCTCGATGCCGGCACGCCCAAGCCGAGCGACAATCTGGCGATGCACCGCATGGTCTTTCCGGCCTACGACCAATGCATCAAGGCGAGCCACGTCTTCAACCTGCTCGACGCGCGCGGCGTGATCTCGGTCACTGAGCGGCAAAGCTACATCCTGCGCGTGCGCAATCTGGCCAAGGCGTGCGGCGAGGCGTTCCTGAAGACGCGGGCGGGCGGGCTGGCGGCGGCTTAAGCCGACACGGCTTTCACGGTCTCGGCGGCGGCGGCGCTCGGCAATGCGATCTGCGCCGTTGCGCCGTCGATCGTACGCATGGCCTGCCTGACCCCCGGCATCGTGATCGTGCCATGCGCCTGGGCGGCGAAGCAGGCGCTGAGCGCCAGGATCTGCAGGGTTCTCGATGCCGTCTTCATCGTCGTTCAGCCAATAGGTCTCTGCCTGAGCGTTTGTCGCTTCAGCGCAGCGTTCGGTTCATGGGAAGTTCTGCTCCAAGGACGGGTGGGCCGGCGCCAACCCGACAGTGGGTAGCAAAATTCCGCGAAATCGATCGAGGAGGCGGTCTGCTTGCGGGGTGACAGCGGCCGGCCGAGTTGCTATGCGCTCTTACCTCCCCCTTGATGGGGGAGGTCGCCGCGAAGCGGCGGGTGGGGGTGACTGGCGCTTCCCTATGCCAAAACTTGACCGTTTCAAGTTGCAGTCAGCACGAAGGCTCCGCGCCTCGATGACCGACGAAGAACGGCTGCTCTGGCGGCACCTGTGGCGCATCCCGGTCGAAGGGACACACTTCCGCCGACAGGCGTCAGTCGGCGCCTACTATCCAGATTTCATCTCGCATCGGCTGAAGCTGATTGTCGAAGTGGACGGCGCCCACCACAGCGCTGACGATCAGCTGCGCCGTGATGAAGTTCGAACACGATGGTTTGAAAGCCAGGGCTATCGCGTCGTCCGCTTCTGGAACCATGAGATAAAAAACGAACTGGATTCTGTGCTCGATACAATTTATGCGGCGGTGGAAGAACGGAAATCACACCTGCATCTGCGCGATGGTGCCGAAGGTATTGGCGGCTGAGAGGCCGCCACCCCGCCCCGGCGCTACGCGCCGACCCTCCCCATCAAGGGGAGGGTGGGGAGCTTAACTATGCCCGATCTGCTCTTGGAACTTCGCTCCGAGGAAATCCCCGCTCGCATGCAGCGCAAGGCGGCCGGCGACCTCAGGAAGATGCTGGCCGACGGTCTGGTCGAGGCGGGTCTGACCTATGAGGCGGCGCGTGAATATTGGACGCCGCGGCGCCTGACGCTCGACATAAGGGGCCTGACCGCGCGTTCGAAGGACATCCGCGAGGAGATCAAGGGGCCGTCGACCACGGCGCCCGAGCAGGCGGTGCAGGGCTTCCTGCGCAAGGCCGGCCTGTCATCGATTGCCGAGGCGCATGTCCATTCCGACCCGAAGAAGGGCGACTTCTACGTCGCCCATATCGCGAAGCCGGGCAGGGCGGCGGAAGAAATCATCGCCGAGCTGGTGCCGGGCATCATCAGGAACTTCCCCTGGCCCAAATCGATGCGCTGGGGGCCGGCCTCGGCCAAGCCCGGCTCGCTACGCTGGGTGCGCCCGCTGCAGTCGATCGTCTGCACCTTCGGCCCGGAGACCGAGGAGCCGGTGGTGGTCGATTTCGAGATCGACGGCATTCGCGCCGGCAACGTCACCTTTGGCCATCGCTTCCACGCGCCGGGCCCGATCACCGTGCGCCGCTTCGACGACTATGTGGCGAAGTTGGAGGCGGCCAAGGTGGTGCTCGACGCCGACCGGCGCAAGGAGATCATTCTGGCAGACGCCCGCAACATCGCCTTCGCCAACGGCCTCGATCTGGTCGAGGACGAGGGCCTGCTGGAAGAAGTCTCCGGCCTGGTCGAATGGCCGGTCGTGCTGATGGGCGAGTTCGAGCAGGATTTCCTCGCCATTCCGGGCGAAGTCATCCGCCTCACCATCCGCGCCAACCAGAAGTGTTTTGTCACCCGGCCGCAGGGCGCGGCCGACGATCTGTCCAACCGCTTCATTCTTGTCGCCAACATCGAGGCGAAGGATGGCGGCAAGGAGATCGCCTACGGCAACGGCAAGGTGGTGCGCGCGCGTCTGTCCGACGCGCTCTATTTCTGGAAGACCGATCAGGGCGACCTGCCGGACCTCGATCAACTCGGGGAATCGGCGGCGAAATTCGACCTGGATTTGAAGAAGCCGCTCGACCAGCGCATGGCGCGGCTCGATCATCTGAACGTGACCTTCCATGCCAAGCTCGGCACGCAAGGGGAGAGGGTCGCGCGCATCAAGCGGCTGGCTGAGGAGCTTGCCTTGGTCGTCGGCGCCGACAGCGCGCTCGTCGCCCGCGCGTCGGTGCTCGCCAAAGCCGATCTGCAGACCGAAGTGGTCGGCGAGTTTCCCGAACTGCAAGGCGCCATGGGCCGCAAATATGCGCTGCTGCAGGGCGAGCATGCATCCGTGGCCGCGGCCGCCGAGGAGCACTACAAACCGCAGGGCCCGTCCGATCGCGTGCCCACCGATCCGGTCTCGGTTGCGGTGGCGCTCGCCGATAAGCTCGACACGCTGACCGGCTTCTGGGCGATCGATGAAAAGCCCACGGGCTCGAAGGATCCGTTTGCCCTCAGAAGGGCAGCGCTTGGTGTGGTCAGGATCCTCATCGAGAACCGTATCCGGCTGGCGCTGGCGTCTGTTTTCGCCAAGGCCTTTGCAAACTTCAAAGGCGGCGCGGATCAGTCGTCCGACCTCCTCGCCTTCTTCCATGACCGCCTGAAAGTCTACCTCCGAGACCAGGGCGCCAGGCACGACCTCATCGATGCCGTCATCACGCCTGCGTCCGACGATCTGCTCCAGATCGTCCGCCGCGTCGAGGCGCTCGGCTCCTTCCTCGACAGCGAGGACGGCAGAAACCTGCTGGCCGGCACCAAGCGTGCGGCCAACATCCTGGCTGCCGAGGAGAAGAAGAAAACCGTGGTGGCCGAGACTGTTGAGCCGGCGCTGTTTCGCGAGGATGCGGAAAAGAAGTTGTTTGCGGCGGTGAATCAGGCCGAGAAGGAAGCCGGCCAAGCAATTCAAAACGAAGATTTTTCCGCCGCCATGCTGGCGCTTAGCGTGTTGCGCGAACCGGTTGATTCATTCTTTGAGGGCGTTCTCGTGAATGATGAGGACCAGGCCGTGCGCGCCAACCGGCTGGCGCTGCTTGCCCGCATCCGCGCCGCCACCGACCAGGTCGCCGACTTCTCCAAAATCGTCGGCTGACGGTTCGAAAAATCGTAGGCTCGCTACCGGTCGCATCCGCTAGGATGCGGGCAGGCTTGAACAATTCGGCGCTCGAAATTTAATGCGCCGGAGCCGGCTTACAGTCATACGGCGATGACCTCCGCATGGGAGAACTGGTCCATGTCGCCCAGAAGCGCTGAGCGGTTCTGGGGCAACGACATGCATCAACCAAAGACTTAAGGCGCGTTCCCCGAGATCGTTTCCCGCGGCGCGCCGTAAGACGTTCCCAAACACGGAGGCATGCCATGAATTCCGTTGACGATATCGACCTGATTGAAGAGACCCCGGCCGCCGCCGAGGCCATCGAATCCGCTTCCGAAAACCTCCTCGACCACGCCGCTGCCGCGGCGGTCGAATCTGCCGATCCGTCCGAGGACGATGAGGAAGATGACGAAGACGGCGAGGGGGCCACTGCCTCGGCCGACGACGAGTCGGAAGACGAGGATGAAGACGACGACGAAGACGGCGACGACGAAGACGATGACGCCGACGAAGAAGCCAAAGCCTCGGGCGACGATCAGTCCGACGACGAGGATGAAGATGGCGAGGACGATGAAGACGACGCCGACGAGTCCGACGATGACGACAAGGAAGAAGCGGCCTGAGCCGTCTCCTGTCGTGTGAAGCATGAGGGGCGGCGCGTTACGCGTCGCCCTTTTTCGTCAGGCTCGTCAATCTTCCAGGAAGATTGACCCGTCAATCGTCAGAAGCTGACCTAGTCAGTCTTCCACGATGCTGATCCGCACGCTGTCCGGATAGACGTCGACCTCGATCAGCGGCTCGCCATTGACGATCGCGCGCCAGGTCGAGTTGCTCATGGCGCCGCCGCGTCCCAGCATGCGCTGCAGGTCGGCGCGCGAGCCGTCGCTGCGGAACCAGGGATCGCCCTGGTCGTCGCCGTCACGCCGGTGGAACTTGTGCCAGTTGGCGCGGTCCTGCCGCACCATCTGCGCCGCGCTGCCGAGCGGATAGCCGTCGCTGGCGCGGTGATCGCGGTCGGAAATCCGCGCCGTGTAAGAGCCAAGCATATCATCGGCACTCGCCGTGCCCGCGCCCAGCGCGGTTGCCGCCATCAGGCCGGCGACGGCGATTGCTTTCGAAACAGTCATGAAATCCCCCTTTTTGAAACGCCAGCGCCATCGTGCCCGATCCGCATGACGGGGATCGGACAAAGTTCAAGCGCTAGCATATCGAGGTGGTATCCAGTGTGATCTACATCGCCTTGCCGACGCGCGGCAGTGGCTGGGCAGTTTGCGGTTGCGCCTGTGGCTGCGCATCGGCTGTCGCGCCTGGCTGGGCGGCGGTCTTGCCGCTGCCGTTCGAAGCGGACGCGGTGCCGTTCGCGGGCGTTGCCGGCGAAGTGCCGTTTGCCGGCGCGGTGGCGGCGGGTGTGGTTGTGGCTGTTGCGGGCTTGGCCGACGCGGTCGCCGCCGGCGCTGCGAAAGCGCCGCCGACAATACCGCCCCGGATGATCATCGGGGCCTGCTGGTGCCCGGATTTCTCGGGGATTGCCGCGACCTTTTCATCGGTGACGGCGGGCATAGGGTCGCCAAGCGCGATCATCGACGGCGTCGAGGCGGCGGACAGCTTGGTCGGCTCGATCGCATTCAGCCTGACGACGGAAGGTGTCGAGGTCGAGGGTCCGACCACGACGATCGACGAGGCATGTGCCGCGCCGTTCATCGCCAGAAGGCCGATACCGAATGCTCCAAGCAAACGCATCACAAGAACTCCCCAGCCCGCAACCGCATCAAACCCGCACCTTAGGACCGGCACATTGAAGCCGGCTTGCTTGAAAACTTAACATTTTAGGGATTGATAAATCGCCAATGCCCGCACTTGCCCGATGCAAGCGGCCGTATTACGGGACCGGCATGTTCAGGACTGGTGGCGAATTTGGCTGAGATACTGGCGATCGGCGAGGCTCTGGAGCGGGCTTTGGCGCTGCTCGAAGGCGGCGACGTCGTCGCCATTCCGACCGAGACGGTTTACGGCCTGGCCGGCGACGCCACCAATGGCGTTGCCGTGGCGCGCATTTTCGAGGCCAAGGGCCGGCCGCGCTTCAACCCGCTGATCGCCCATGTCGCGGATCGCGCCATGGCGGACCGTATCGCCGGCTTCGATCCTCTGTCGGCAAGATTGGCCGAAGCCTTCTGGCCCGGCCCGCTGACGCTGGTGCTGCCGCACAGGGCTGACAGCGGCATCCATCCGCTGGTCACCGCGGGGCTGGACACGATCGCGCTGCGCATGCCGCGCGGGTTCGGCGGCGGGCTGATCGCGCGGCTCGGCCGGCCGCTCGCGGCCCCCAGCGCCAATTCCTCCGGAAAGATCAGCGGCACGACGGCAGGCGCGGTCGCCGCCGATCTCGGTGACAGGATCAGGCTGGTCGTCGATGGTGGCGCGACGCCTGTCGGACTGGAATCGACTATTCTCAAGGTCGAGGACGGCAGGCTGCGGCTGCTGCGGCCCGGCGGCATCGGCGCCGAGGAGATCGAGGCGGTGGCCGGCGCGAAACTATCGCGCGGCGCGAGCGGCATCGAGGCGCCGGGCATGCTTGCCTCGCATTACGCGCCGGGCGCCGTGATGCGGCTTAATGTCGGGGACGTTGCCGAAGGCGAGGCTTTGCTTGCGTTCGGCCGCAATCGCGCCGAGGGCTGGGAACGGGCCGCTGCGTTGCGCAACCTCTCCGAAACGGGCGACCTGCGCGAGGCAGCCAGCAATCTGTTCGCCTTCATGCAGGCGCTCGATCGTGTCGGCGCCGCGACCATCGCCGTCGAGCCGATCCCGTTGGAGGGCCTGGGCGAGGCGATCAACGACCGGCTTGCCCGCGCCGCCGCGCCGCGTGACAAGCTCGCCTGAGCGCCCTAGGGTTTGTTTCATGAACGACCAGCCCTTCGATCTCGATCCCGCCGTCATCGACCGCTTCACGGCCATCGTCGGCGACAAATATGCCTTGCGCGACCAGGCCGACATCGCGCCTTACATCACCGAGCGGCGTGGCCTTTGGCATGGCCGGACATCGCTGGTGCTGCGCCCCGGCTGCGTCGAGGAAGTGAGCCGCATCATGCGGCTTGCGACCGAGACCGGAACGCCGATCGTGCCGCAGAGCGGCAACACCGGGCTGGTCGGCGCCCAGGTGCCGGACAAATCCGGACACGACATCGTGCTGTCGCTGTCCAGGCTGAACCGCATCCGCGAGATCGATGTCCTGTCGAATACGGTGACCGCCGAGGCCGGCGTCATCCTGCAGACGCTGCAGGAAGCGGCTGACGCCGCTGGCCGGCTGTTTCCGCTGTCGCTCGCCGCCCAAGGGTCCTGCCAGATCGGCGGCAATCTGTCCTCCAATGCCGGCGGCACCGGCGTGCTTGCTTACGGCAATGCGCGCGAGCTCTGCCTCGGCGTCGAGGTCGTGCTGCCGACCGGCGAGGTGTTCGACGATCTGCGCAAATTGAAGAAGGACAACACCGGCTACGATCTGAAGAACTTGTTCGTCGGCGCCGAAGGCACGCTCGGCATCATCACCGCCGCCGTGCTGAAGCTTTTCCCGAAGCCGAAAGGCAGGGAGGTCGCCTTTGCCGGCCTGCCGTCGTCCCCGCACGACGCGCTTTCGCTGTTCACACTGGCGATGGATCGAGCCGGCGCCTCGCTCACCGCTTTCGAGCTGATCGGCAAAAGACCCTACGACTTCACGCTCAAGCACGGGCAAGGCATCACCCGGCCGCTGGCCGACGACTGGCCATGGTATGTGCTGATGCAGGTCTCTTCCGGCCGTTCCGAAGAAGACGGCAGGGCGCTGATCGAAGAGATTCTTTCAGCCGGCCTTGAGCAAGGCATCGTCGGCGACGCGGTGGTCTCGGCAAGCCTTGCCCAGGGCGACGCTTTCTGGAATTTCCGCGAGACGCTCCCCGAGTGCCAGAAGCCCGAGGGCGCCTCGATCAAGCACGACATCTCCGTGCCGATCGCCTCGATCCCCGAGTTCATCGAAAAGGCGGCCGGTGTGGTGGAAGGGGTTTGCCCCGGCGCGCGTGTCGTCTGCTTCGGCCACATGGGCGACGGCAATCTTCACTACAACATCTCGCGTCCGGTGGATTGGGCGGACGAGGCGTTCCTCGAGCTCTACCATCCCATGAACAAGGCGGTGCACGATGTCGTGCGCTCCTTCCATGGCTCGATCTCGGCCGAGCACGGCATCGGCCAACTGAAGCGCGACGAGCTGATCGCCACGGCGCCGCCGATGGCGATCGACCTGATGCGGCGGGTAAAGGCGGCCTTCGATCCGGCCGGCATCATGAATCCCGGTAAGGTTATCTGATCCTTCCCCGATCAGGTGGCCGGTCGCATTCCGATAACCATCGGCTCAGATCAGCAAAATTTAACCGACTTTCTTAAGCGCGCCGGTAAGAAGCGAGCGCTAATGTTTCTTCCCATAACGAGGCCGGAAAAACCGGCCCTGAGAGAACCGGAAAACGGCCCTCAGGAATAACAGGGAAGACACCGATGAACACTGGGCTGAAGCCAGTCTGGGCCGGACGCAACATGCGTCTCGACCCGTTTCGCCTGCCGCAAATGGTGAGCTATGCCACGCGCGACGACTATGGCGATGTTACCTTCACCATCGACCAGCGCGGCGCGGTCATCCGCCGTGTGCTGGAGATGAGCGGCGTGCCGGCGATCATCGCACTGCCCCCCAATGCGTTCCGCGGCGTCGCCGCCCGCGCCATGGAGGATCCGGACGGCAACGTCACGGTGACGCTGGAACTGCTGCACAATGATCCGATGCTGTCGGTGCCGCTTCTGGTCGCCGAC
Organism: Mesorhizobium sp. B2-8-5; assembly: GCF_006440675.2. Lineage (NCBI taxonomy): Bacteria > Pseudomonadati > Pseudomonadota > Alphaproteobacteria > Hyphomicrobiales > Phyllobacteriaceae > Mesorhizobium > Mesorhizobium sp. B2-8-5. The sequence continues at coordinate 5,714,585 of NZ_CP083951.1, read as the reverse complement.
GACCTCGACGACGTCGCCGCCGACTGGCGCGCCTGGGCCGATGCCTATCGCCTGCCGATGCTTCTGATCGAGGCCGACGGCATAGCCCGCACGCTGGAAGAGTCGCTCGGCGCCGCCATCAAGGCGCTGCCGCCGCAGGAGCGCCGCAAGGGCCGCGTCTCCAACATGCGCCGCCCGCGCTTCCTTGCCCGCCGCAAGTCCGGCAACCTTGGCCTGAGACTGGTCATCGACGGCCAGGAGATTATCGCAAGGGAGTAGCCTTCTCCCCGTCACTATACGGAGAGAAGTGCCCGGCAGGGCGATGAGGGGCAGCGCCGACCTAGGTGTTTGGCGACCTCAAAACCCGATCACTCGCGACAGCGCCGCCGCATATTTCATTTAACCTCCAAGGTCGGCGCCGCCCCTCATCCGGCTGCCGCCACCTTCTCCCCGTGGAACGGGGAGAAGGAAGACTACACCAGTGGCTTCAGCCATATCCACACCGAACCGCCGATCAGGCCGAGGAACATCAGCCAGCCGACCTGGTTGTTCGACTTGAACAGCTTCAGGCACTGGTCCGGATTGTCGATGTCGAGCCGGATGATCTGGCGCGCCATATGCGCGCCGGCGGCGATCAGCCCGGCCAGCGCCACCACCGGCACTTGCGCCGAGGCGAAGGCGATGGCGAAGCAGACCAGCGCGCCGCCATAGAGCCCGACCAGCCAGGTCTTGGTGTTGTCGCCGAACAGCCGCGCCGTCGAGCGCACGCCGACGATGGCGTCGTCTTCCTTGTCCTGATGCGCATAGATCGTGTCGTAGCCGATCACCCACAGGATCGAGCCGATATAGAGCATGATGGCCGGATCATCGATGTCGCCGAACTCGACCGCCCAGCCCATCAGCGCGCCCCAGGAGAAGGCGAGCCCCAGCACGAATTGCGGCCAGTTGGTGATGCGCTTCATGAAGGGATAGACGGCCACGATCGCCAGCGAGGCGATGCCGAGCGGAATGGCGAAGCTGTTGAACTGCAACAGCACGGCAAGCCCGATAAGCGCCTGGATGATGACGAAAGCCCAGGCCTGGCGGCGCGTGACCTTGCCGGCCGGCAACGGCCGCGAGCGGGTGCGCTCGACCTGGTTGTCGATGTCCACGTCGGCGAGGTCGTTGTAGGCGCAGCCGGCGCCGCGCATGGCCACGGCGCCGACGAAAAACAGGAACAGGTACCAGGGCGCCGGAAGCAGCGTCAGCAGCGGGTCGGTCGGGCGCGGATAGGCGCCCGCGGCAAGTGCCGCCGACCACCAGCACGGCCACAACAAGAGCTGCCAGCCGATAGGCCGGTCCCAGCGCGCTAGCTGCGCGTAGGGCCAGAGCCAGCGCGGCAGCACCCGGTAGACCCAATGGCCGCTCGGCGCGTCGGCGACCCGGCCCTGTGCTGCTTTCGACTGGACGGTTTCCATCACGGTGGAGTGGCAGCAGCAAGAGGCGCCGTCAAGCGGCCGCGTTGTCGCTCAAGCGTTGAAAACTTGTGCGTTGAAGCCCTAGGCGGTGAAAACATCGTGACTGGCAAACCATGCCTTGGCGACGTCGATGAAGGTCACGGCCGCCTTCGACAGGCGCTGGCGCGTGTCATGGGTCAGGATGATGCGCTGCATGGGCAGCGGGTCGGAAAGCGGCTTGCAGACCAGCGGCAGCCCGTCATAGCTGCGGTCGCCATACGGCCTCGTATAGCTGACCGCGACGCCAAACCCGTTGGCCACCATGGAGCGCTGCAATTCGAACGAGCTCGTCGCCGCCCGGGCTATCGGCGACAGGCCGCGGGTAAGGAAAAGGTCCAGCATGTGCTGCCAGCTGTGCGGCTGGTCAGTGGTGATCAGCGGATGCTGCGCCAGTTCCGCCAGGCTGACGGCATGCTTGTCCGCAAGCTCATGGCCGGCCGGCAAAAGCGCGTGCGGCCGCAGCTCATGCAGCAGAATGCGCTTGAAATACCCGGGCAGGCCGAGATCGTAGGTGAGGCCGAGATCGACGGCGCTGTCGGCCAGCCGCCGCCCCAGCGTGTCGAAGGTTTCGTCGCCGATGACGACCGTGACGGCTGGGCAGCGCTCGGCGAAGGCGCGCATCAGCGCCGGCGCGAAATAGGGCGCCAGGTCCTCGAAGCAGCCGAGCACCAATTCGCCGCCGACATCGGCATCGCGCGATCCGAGCGCCGCGAGCTCGTCCGCTTCGCCCAGCACCTGCCTTGCCTTGGCGACGGCCCTGCGGCCGAAGGATGTCAGCGCAACGCCGCTTCCCCGCTGGCGCACGAACAGCTTCTGGCCAAGCGCGTCCTCGACATTGTCGATCGCCACCGAAATCGAAGGCTGCGAAACATTGAGCGCCGAGGCGGCCGCGGTCACGCTGCCATAGCGGGCCACGGCAACGACATAGCGCAACTGGGCGAGGGTCGGTCTCATAGGTAAAAACTATAAACTAGATGACAAGTTATTATTTTACACGATGTCCAGCGCTTGCGATAGTCGCTCGCCTAATCAAGGAGAGCGCCATGGCCAGCCCAAAGATCGATGCTTCGACGATTGCCGACTATCAGCGCGACGGCGCTGTCTGCATCCGCGGTGCCTTCAAGGACTGGGTCGATGTCATCGCCGACGGCATCGAGCGCAACATTGAGAACCGCAGCGCCACGGCTTCCGACATTGCCGGCGGCAAGGGCAGCTTCTTCGACGACTACTGCAACTGGGAGCGCATCCCGGAATTCGTCAGGATCGTCAGGGAATCGCCGGCCGCCGAGCTCGCGGCCGCGGTCATGCAGTCGCGCACCGCCCAGTTCTTCCACGATCACGTCCTGGTCAAGGAACCCGGCACGCAGAAGCCGACGCCGTGGCACCAGGACATTCCTTATTACTTCGTCGACGGCAGCCAGACGGTGAGCTTCTGGATCCCGATCGATCCGGTGAAGGAAGCGACGCTGAGGCTGATCGCCGGCTCGCACAAATGGGAAAAGATGGTGCTGCCGGTGCGTTGGCTGAACGACGACAACTTCTATGCCGGCGAGGGCGACTACCGGCCGGTGCCGGATCCCGACAACGACCCCTCGATGAAGGTGCTGGAATGGGAGATGGAACCTGGCGACGCCATCCTGTTCGACTTCCGCACGGCGCACGGCGCGCGCGGCAACCTGACCTCGGCGCGCCGCCGGGCGCTGTCGCTGCGCTGGGTCGGCGACGACGCGCGTTATGTCGAGCGTCCCGGCCGCACCTCGCCGCCCTATACCGGCCACGACATGAAGCCCGGCCAGAAATTGCGCGAGGACTGGTTCCCGGTCGTTTTCCAGAGCTAGAGTCGTCTTCCGGGCTTGAGTCGTTTTTCCGGCCCGGCCGGCGACGGGACTTGCCTCATTCCCCACGATGCGGGCCATGTTCCCGTGCGCAATTGCCGCCAAAATGCCAAGATGCCTTGACCCATCGCCCGCGGACCAATAGCGGGTTCTCTCGACGAGGACGATCGGCAGCAAGAGGTGGCCATGAATGTTCTTCTTCTCGGCTCGGGTGGCCGCGAACATGCGCTCGCCTGGAAGATGGCCGCCTCGCCGCTGCTGACGAAGCTCTACGCCTCGCCAGGCAATCCGGGCATCGGCCGTGTCGCCGAGCTGGTCAAGCTCGACGTCGCCGACCACTCCGCCGTCGCCTCCTTCTGCCAGGAGAAGAAGATCGACCTGGTCGTGGTCGGTCCGGAAGGTCCGCTGGTGGCCGGCATCGCCGACGACCTGCGCGCCTGGGGCATCCGCGTCTTCGGTCCCTCCAAGGCGGCTGCGCGGCTCGAGGGTTCGAAGGGCTTCACCAAGGATCTTTGCGCGAAGTTCAACATCCCGACCGCCGCCTATGGCCGCTTCAGCGACCTTGCCTCGGCAAAGGCCTATGTCGAGGAGACCGGCGCGCCGATCGTCATCAAGGCCGACGGCCTTGCCGCCGGCAAGGGCGTCACGATCGCCATGACGCTGGAGGAGGCGAACGCCGCGCTCGAAGCCTGTTTCGACGGCGCTTTCGGTGCCGCTGGAGCCGAGGTGGTGGTCGAGGAGTATCTGACCGGCGAGGAGGCGAGCTTCTTCTGCCTGTGCGACGGCGCCACGGCGCTGCCCTTCGGCACCGCGCAGGACCATAAGCGCGTCGGCGACGGCGATACCGGGCCGAACACCGGCGGCATGGGCGCCTATTCGCCGGCGCCGGTGATGACGCCGGAAATGACTGAGCGCACCATGCGCGAGATCATCGAGCCGACCATGCGCGGCATGGCCAATATCGGCGCGCCCTTCGCCGGCATCCTCTTCGCCGGCCTGATGATCACCGACAGCGGGCCGAAGCTTATCGAGTACAACACCCGCTTCGGCGATCCCGAATGCCAGGTGCTGATGATGCGGCTGAAGGACGACCTGCTCGTCCTGCTCAACGCCGCCGTCGACGGCCAGCTCGCGCATATGTCGGTGCGCTGGAGCGACGAGACGGCGTTGACCGTGGTGATGGCGGCAAGGGGCTATCCGGGCATGCCGGAAAAGGGCTCCGTCATCCGCGGTCTCGACAAGGTGGAAGGCGTCCAGGTCTTCCATGCCGGCACTGCCATCAATGGCGGCGCGCTGGTCGCCAATGGCGGGCGTGTGCTCAACGTCACCGCTTTGGGCGCCACCGTCGGCGAGGCGCAGGCAAAGGCCTACGCGGCGATCGATCGCATCGACTGGCCGCAAGGCTTTTATCGCCATGACATCGGCTGGCGCGCCGTCGAGCGCGAGAAGGGCGGCGGCTGATCAGGCGGCCTGGCTCCTGCTGCCGTTGCGTGCCCAGGCCGGCAGCCAGTCGCCGTGAGCGGCAAGCAGCTCGTCGACCAGTGACCAGATCTGGTCGAGGTCGAGCTCGGCCGCGGTATGCGGGTCCATCATCGCCGCATGGTAGATGTGCTCGCGGTTCTCGCTCATCAGCGCCCGCACCGTCAGTTCCTGGACGTTGATGTTGGTGCGGATCAGCGCCGTGAGCTGCGGCGGCAATTCGCCAATGTAAGTGGGCTGGATTCCGGAAGCATCGACCAAGCACGGCACTTCCGCCGCGCAATCGAAAGGCAGCGAGGTGATGCAGCCATTGTTGCGGACATTGCCGTAGATCACCGACGGCTCGCCGGTCCACACCGAATTCATGATCGAGGAGGCATATTCCCTGGACTGCTCGACCTCGATCCGGTCCGCCGAGCGGTAGGCTTCCGCCTGGCCCTTCCAGCGCTCGATCTGCTCGATGCAGCGTTTTGGATATTCGTCGAGCGGGATGCCATATTTCTCGATCAGGTCGGGGCGGCCGTCCTTGATGAAATAGGGCGTGTACTCGGCGAAATGCTCGGAGCTTTCGGTGACGAAATAGCCGAGCCGGGTCAGCATCTCGTAGCGCACCTTGTTCGGGCAGCGCGGGTTCCAGCCGGGCTTCGGCGCGCGGCCCTCGCGATAGGCGCGGAGAAGGTCGGGATAAAGGTCGCGGTAGGAACCGTCCGGTTGGCGATGCTCGAACTTGAGATAAAACGCCATGTGGTTGATGCCGGCCGAGCGGTAGCGGATCTCGTCATAGGGAAGGTCGAGGTCGTGCGCCAGTTCCATCGCCGTGCCCTGCACCGAATGGCAAAGCCCGACCTGTTTGATCGCGGGATATTTCTCCGCGATCGCCCAGGTGTTGATCGCCATCGGGTTGACATATTGCAGCATGATCGCCTCCGGGCAGACGGCGAGCATGTCCTCGCAGATCTTCCATAGATGCGGCACCGTCCTTAAGCCCCGCATGATGCCGCCGACGCCGAGCGTGTCGGCGATCGTCTGGCGGAGGCCGTATTTCTTCGGCACCTCGAAGTCGGTGACGGTGCAGGGCTCGTAGCCGCCGATCTGGAAGGCGACGACGACGAAGTCGGCGCCGGAGAGCGCCTTGCGCTGGTCCGAATAGGTCTCGGCCTTCGCCTTGACGCCGAGCGTCGCGATCAGCTTGTTGACGACAACAGCGCTCTCTTCCAGCCGCTGCGGATTGATGTCCATCAATGCGATGGTGGCGCCCGATAGCGCCGGCCGCTGCAGCACGTCGCCGACGATGTTCTTCATGAACACCGTCGAGCCGGCGCCGATGAACGTGATCCTGGGATTTCTTGCCACTTTAAAGCCTCCGGCACTTCTCTAAGCCACGTCGAAAGCGGCCCTGACGAGCCGTTCGGTGTAGGCGGTCTTGGGATTGGAAAGGACCTCGTCGACGGGCCCCTGCTCGACGATCTTGCCATGCTGCATGACGATGACGCGGTGGCACAGCGCCCGCACCACCTTGAGGTCGTGCGAGATGAACAGATAGCTCAGGCCGCGCTCGTCCTGCAGCTTTCGCAACAGGTCGATGATCTGCGCCTGCACCGAAAGGTCCAGCGCCGAAGTCGGCTCGTCGAGCAGGATGAATTCGGGCTCCAGCGCAATCGCCCGCGCGATCGCGATGCGCTGCCGCTGGCCGCCGGAGAATTCATGCGGGAAGCGCGACAGGATGTTGCCGGGCATGCCGGCGCTGGCCAGCGCCTCGCGCACCCGTTCGTTCCGCTCGCGCCGCGTCGCGCCCAACCGGTTGACGACCAGCCCTTCCTCGATGATCTGGCCGATCGTCATGCGCGGATTGAGCGAGGAGAAAGGATCCTGGAACACGATCTGCATGCGCGAGCGCAACGGCCGCATTCCGGCGCGTGACAGCTTCTCGATCGGCTGTCCGTCGAAGCGGATCTCGCCGCGCTTGGCGTCGATCAGCCTGAGCAGCGCCTGGCCGAATGTGGTCTTGCCGGAACCGGATTCGCCGACCAGTCCCAGCGTCTCGTGACGGCAAAGTTTCAGGTCGAGATCGTCGACGGCGACCAGTTCGCGCCAGTCCGGCTTCATGAAAGAGCCGTGGCGCAGCATGAAACAGACGCGCACGCCATTTGCCTCGAGGATCGTGCGGGACTTGTCGGGCAGCACCTTCGGCCGTCCGCGCGGCTCGGAGGCGAGCAGCCGCTGCGTGTAGGGATGCTGGGGATTGGCGAAGAGCCGCTCGGTGACGTTGTGCTCGCGCATCTCGCCATGCTGCATGACATAGACGTAGTCGGAAAACTTACGCACCACGGTGAGGTCGTGGGTGATCAGGATCACCGCCATCCGCAGTTCCTTCTGCAGGTTGCGGATCAGGTTCAGGATCTGCGCCTGCACGGTGACGTCGAGCGCCGTGGTGGGCTCGTCGGCGATCAGCACGTCGGGGTCGTTGGCCAAGGCCATGGCGATCATGACGCGCTGGCGCTGGCCGCCGGAGAGCTGGTGCGGATATTGCTTGAGCCGCGCCTCCGGCTCGGGGATCTGGACATGCCGCAGGAGTTCGAGCGCGCGCGCCCAGGCTTGCCTGCGGCCCACCTTGCGGTGCACCCGGATCGCTTCGACGATCTGGCCGCCGACCGTGTAGATCGGGTTGAGCGAGCTCATCGGCTCCTGGAAGATCATCGAGATGCGGTTGCCGCGCAGCTTGCGCCGGGCGCTCTCGGGGAACTTCAGGATGTTCTGCCCGAGATAGTCGACGCTCGATCTCGGCGACACCGTCGCGCGGCGCGACAACAGCCCCATGACGGTGCGCGCCGTCACCGACTTGCCGGAACCGGACTCGCCGACGATCGCGATCGTCTCGCCGCGATAGAGCTGGAAGGAGACGTCCTTCACCGCCTCGACGGTGCCGTGCTCGACCTTGAAGGCGACCTCGATGTTGCGGGCGTCGATCACAGGCTGATCACGGCGACCGCCATGATCATGCCGGACGGCCGGTGCGAAATTGTCTGCGAGCGCGATCGTCGTCATCCGGTCACCTCAATAGGGATCGACGGCATCGCGCAGGCCGTCGCCCAGCGCGTTGAAGGCAAAGACGGTGATCAGCACGAAGCCGACCGGCGATAGGATCCATGGATAGGTGCCGATGACCGAATAGGTCGCGGTGTCCTGCAGCATCAGGCCCCAGGAGATCAGCGGCGGCTTGACCGCGAAGCCGAGGAAGCCGAGGAAGGATTCGAGCAGCACCACCGTAGGGATCGCCAGCGTCACGGCGACGATCACATGGCTCATCACATTGGGGAAGATATGCTGCATGATGATGCGCCGGTCGGTGGCGCCGACCGCCATGGCGGCGCGCACATAGTCGATGCGCGCGAGCGCCAGCGTCTTGCCGCGCACCTCGCGCGACATCTGCGCCCAGCCCAGCGCCGACATGACGATGATGACGAAGGCGAGGAAGACATTCGTCGGCGCGGTGACCGGGATCAGCGTCGTCAGGGCCAGATAGAGCGGCAGTTGCGGGAAGGCGAGCACAAGCTCGACGAAGCGCTGCATCCAGACGTCGAACCGGCCGCCGAAATAGCCGGAGATCATGCCGACGCTGGTGCCGATGACCGTGATGATGAAGACCACCGTCAGCGCGATCATCAGCGACACGCGCGAGCCGTGGATGGCGCGCGACAGCACGTCGCGGCCGAACTTGTCGGTGCCGAGGAAATGCACCGGCTGGCCGTCCATCGAGGCGAAGAAATGCCGGTTCGCCGGAATGAGGCCGAGAAGCTTGTAGGGCGCGCCTTCGACGAAAAAGCCGAGCAGCCGCGGATGATCGTAGTCGGGGCCGACGATCGGCTGGAAGGTGACCGGATCGAGATCGGCCGAATCGGCCAGCGCATAGACTCGCGGCCGCGCGACGAAATTGCCGTCCTTGTCGTGGAAAGCGGGCAGTTGCGGCGGCGCGAAGGCGACGTCGGTCGCCTTGGGGTCCATCGGCGCCAGGAATTCGGCGAACACCGCCATGACCAGCAGCAGGACGACCAGCCAAAGCCCGGCCATGCCGGTCCAGGAGCGCTTCAGCCGGCGCCAGACGAGCGCGATGTAGCTCTCATTGCCATGCGCGGCTTCGGCTTTGGTTATGCCTTCGGCCGGCAAGGGCGTAAGGGGCGGGGGTGAGGGATCGCGGGCCAGCATCTAGCGCTCCCCGAATTGGCGGATGCGCGGGTCGAGCAGGACGAGCAGCATGTCGGCGATGATGTTGCCGACGATCAGCGTCGCCGACAGCACCATCATGAAGGTGGCCGTGACATAGACGTCGCCGACCGCCATGGAACCGACGATCGCCGGGCCGACGGTGGGCAGCGCGAAGATGATCGCCGTCTCGATCTCGCCGGTGAGCATATAGGGCAGCACCACGCCCTGATACATCACCAAAGGATGCAGCGCGTTGGGCACGGCATGCCGCATCACCACGGCGCCGCCGGTCAGGCCCTTGGCCTTGGCCGTCTCGACATATTGCGCGTTGAGCGTGTCGAGCAGATTGCCGCGCATGACGCGCATATTGTAGGCGAGGCCGCCGAAGGTCGCGATCGCCACGACCGGCCAGACATGCTTGATGAGGTCGACGAGCTTCGCCCACGACCATGGCGCGCCGCCATATTGCGCCGAGAAGAACGAGCCGATCTCGGAGACGTTGAACTGGAAGACCAGCAGATAGACGATGATCAGCGCCATCAGGAAGCGCGGCACCGTCATGCCGAGGAACGAGATCGCCGAAAGCGTCGAGTCGATCCAGGAATACTGCCGCGTCGCCGCCCATATGCCGAAGGTGATGCCGAGAACCGAGGCGAGCAGATGGCAGACCAGCGCCAGAAGGAGCGTTCGCGGCAGGCGCTCGCCGACCACGTCGGCCACCGGCTTGTTGTAATAGAGGCTGTAGCCGAAATCGCCGCGGGTGACGATGCCGCCGATCCAGTTGAGGTACTGGACGGGCAGCGGCTTATCGAGGCCATGCTCGACGCGGTAGGCCTGGGCCTGCGCTTCAGCCTCGGCGTAGGACGCGCCGCCCTGGTTGATCAGCTGCGAGCGGATGTAATCGGCATAGTCGCCGGGCGGCGCCTGGATGATGGCGAAGGTGACGAGGCTCAAAATGGCGAGGACGGGAAGCGCCGACGCTATGCGCATAAGCAGGAATCGCAGCATGGACGGTCAGCTTCCTTTCTGGCCGGTCGCTCCCTGAGGTGCGTTCGGAGATTCTGTTTGTCCGGCCGCGCCGCGGCGCGGCCGGACGTCTTTTCGTCAGGGGAGGTAAACCTTACATCGGACCCTTGTCACCCGGTTTGCCGGGAAGCTCCTCCGGATACAATTCGTGCTTCGCCTGCTTGTCGGCGGCGACGAAGACACGTTCGCGGACGATCGAATCCTCGGCCCAGTTGAACATGTAGATCGGTGTGCCTTGCGGGATGTTGGAGAAGCGCTTGTTGATGATGAGCGCGCCCGGATACTCGGTCAGCCCGACATTGTAGACATGCTCGGTCGATATCCTCTGGAACTTTCGCATCAGGTCGGCACGCTGGTCGTTGTCCTGCGTCGTCACGAACTTGTTGACGATATCGACGAGGTCCTTCTCGAAGGGCATCAGGTCGACCTCGCCGCTTTCCGGCGCGCGATGATTCCAACTGGTCTTCGGGCCGACGGGAGCAAGTTGTTCGGTGTTTTGAACCACTGAGGTCAGCTCGGTCTCGTTGCGCCGGATCAGCCAGTCGAAACGGCCGGAATATTGGATGGCGTCGCGCTGCGTTCCGTTGACCCCGTTGAGGACGACTCTCAGCCCGAGCTTTTCCATCTGCGCGACCACGCCTTCGGCAAGGCTCTTGTCGGTCGTGTAATCGTTGTTGACCAGCATCACGATCTCGACATTCTTGCCCCCGGCGGTGCCGGCCGGGAAGTTGACTATGCCGTCGCCGTCGGTGTCCTTGAGCCCGGCCTTGGCAAGCTCGGCCTTGGCGCCTTCGAGATCGAACGGATAGTAGACCGTCGACTTGCGGTCGTAGAAGCTGGTGCCCGACGAGAAGCCGCCGGGATAGATGGCGGTGAACGGACCCTTGACAAGCGAGTCGCCCAGCGCCTTGCGGTCGAGCGCCATGGTCACCGCCTTGCGGAAGTCCTCGTTGCGGTTCAACTCGCGCACTGCCTGACTGCGCTCGTCCGGGTTGCCCCAGCCATTGGCGGAAAAATTCATGCGCAGATTGTAGCCGATGAGGCGCGGGCCGAAGGCAAGCCGGGCCGGCGCGTTCGAGTCGGCCGCGCGCTTCAGCGAGGCGACGAAATTTTCCGGCTGCTCGAGGTTCGAGAAGTCGCCGGAGCCCGCCACCGCCTGGACGTCGCGGTCGGCCCAGGTCGACAGCTTGTATTGCAGCTCGTTGAGATAGGGCAGCTGGTTGCCCTTTTCGTCGACCTTCCAATAGTAGGGGTTGCGCCGCATGACGATGATATCGTCCGGCCGGTATTCGACCGGCACCCAGGCGCCCATCACCGGCATGTTCATATAGTCCGGTGGGAAGGCATTCTTGAACTGGTCGTAGGTGTTCTTCGAATATTTCGGATGCTGCGGCTTGAGGATATGCGAAGGGCCGGGACAGAAGGTGCCGTAGGCCATCGCGTAGAGATATTGCCGCGGGAACGCCTCCTTGAACGTCCACTCGACGGTGTAGTCGTCGATCTTCTTCAGCGTCGTGCCGACGCCGAAGGTTTCGGGCGTGGCGCCGTTCAGCGGCGAGACGTTGGGATCGACGACCTCGTCATCCCAGTAGAACATGACGTCGTCGGCGTTGAAGGGCGCGCCGTCGGACCACTTGGCGCCTTCGATCAGATGCATGGTGAGCTTGTGGCCGTCGCTCGACCAGTCCCAGCTCTTGGCGAGGTTCGGCAGCGGCTCGGTGTCCTTGGCCTCGACCTGGAACAGCGGCGCCGTGCGCGTCAGGCATTCGGACAGGCCGATATCGATCCCGCCCCAACCCTGCGTCTGGCCTGCGCCGTAGTTCCAGCCCTCCGGCCTGCCGCCGATGACGTGACGCATCGTGTCGCCGTAGACGCCGATGCCGTCCGGCATGTTGCCCGTCTTGAAGACCAGCGGCTCCTTGGGCAACCGGTCCTTGACCGGCGGCAGTTTGCCGGTCTTGACGTATCTCTCCGTCACCCAGTCCGGCTCGTGATATTCGGGCAGCGCCTTGAACTCCAGGATGGAGTCGCGCGCCACATAGTGGATCTTGCCCTCGGCCGGGAACGTCGCCGGCTCGGGCGGGATCGTCGGCTCGGATGCCAAGGCGTATGCCGGAACGGCAACGTTCATCGCCAGTCCGGCGGCAAAGCCAATTCTGCGTAAGGTCCTCATCGTCTCCTCCCAGTTGTTTGGACGCCTGCTGCTGCCCGCCTCTTGTTTCTGGACGGCTGATCCGCCGGACGCGCCTCCTGCGCGTCCGCCTGCTTGCCGGGATCTCAGCCGGCCTGTTTCAGCGCCGCCTTTTCGGCGCGCAATTCCTCGATCGAGCGGACGCTGCGGCGCGCCGCGCCCGCCCATTCGCGGGTCTTGACCTTGGATTTCGAAAGCCGCTCCTTTGCCGCCGGAACGGCATGCGCATATTGCGGCAGCCATTGGGACTGAGCGACGACCATCTCGTCCACCATCTGCCAGACCTCTTCCGGCGTCGACACGGCTCCAACCAGCGGATCGTGCAGCACGGCGAGCTTGAGCAGGTCGATGTCGCCAGCGATCGCCGCGTGCACCGACATGCGCTGGACGTTGATCGAGGCCATGCAAGTCGCCGCGCAGGCCTCCGGCAGCGTGATGCCGGCGGCCATGTTGATGCCGAAGCGGTCGACGAAGCCGGGCGACTCGATGATGGCGTCCTGTGGCAGGTTGGTGATCACGCCGTCGTTCTTGACGTTGAAATGGCCGCGATAGACGCGATTGGTCTCAAGCGCTTCCAGAATGTGGCTGGCGTGTTCGTTGGAGCGGTTGGCCGGATCGATCGGCTTCGACGCCGCTTCGAGGAATTGCGGATACTCCGTTTCGAACCAGTTGCGGGTCTCGGTAGAGTAGCGCAGATAGCCGCCGGTCTCGCCATGGATCCAGTCGGACATGTCGATCCAGCGCGTGATCTCCTCGGGGCGCTTGCGGTACCAGGGCAGATATTCCGACAGATGCCCGTTGCTTTCGGTCGAGTAGACGCCGAAGCGCTTCAGCACATCGATGCGCAGCTTTTCCTGCTTCGAATAGACCGGATGCGCCTCGAAGGCGTCGACCAGCTCGTCCTTGCTGATCGGCCGGCCGTTCAGCCTGAGCTCGATGAACCAGGTCTGGTGGTTGATGCCGGAGCAGACATAGTCGAGCTCCTTGGGCGATTTCGCGCCGAGCACCTCGGCGATCTGCTCGGCGCCGTGCTGGACGCCGTGGCAGAGCCCGACCGTGTCGACCTTGCCGTACTCGATCGCCGCCCATGTGTTCATGGCCATGGGGTTGGCATAGTTGAGGAACTTGGCGTTGGTATCGGCGACCTCGCGAATATCCCGGCAGAAGTCGAGGATCACCGGAATGTTGCGCTGACCGTAGAGAATGCCGCCGGCGCAGATCGTGTCGCCGACGCATTGGTCGATGCCATATTTGAGCGGGATGCGAATGTCGTCGGCATAGGCTTCGAGCCCGCCGACGCGCACGCAGCTGATGATGTAGCGCGCGCCCTCCAGCGCCTCGCGGCGGTTCGTGGTCGCCGTCACCCTGGTCGGCAATCTGTTCGCCTCGACGATCCGGTCGAGGATCGCCTTGATCATCGCCAGATTGTGCTCGCTGACATCGGTCAGCGCGAATTCGATGTCCTTGAATTCCGGCACGCACAGGATGTCGGTGAACAGCTTCTTGGTGAATCCGACGCTGCCGGCGCCGATAATAGCGATTTTGAAACTCATCACCTTCACCTCGATCCAATCGAATGCTAGGCAAGGAGCAGCAAGGGAGGATATGGCCGCACGCAACAGCGCGCCCGCCACTCAAAGCCGGAAATCCGGCTCTTTTCTCCTCCCGCCCGCTCCTCGACCGCGGGTCTTTCGCGTCTTGAGGGCCGGATTATGCGCTTATTCGTCGGCGCGGCCAGAGAAGGATTATGCTTTCGAGGGTAATTTTGTGCTGCAGGACCTGATCGCCAACGGAAAGCTGATGCGCACGATCTCGCTGCCGCGCGGCCGCCAGCGCCTGCATGCCATGCCGACCAGCACGGGCTACGAGCTGCGCGAGGGCGAGACCTACGACTGGGACGGCAGGAAGCGTGGCCAGACCCCGTTCACGGTCCTCCAGCATACGATCAGCGGCACCGGCCAATTGCGCTACGAGAGCCGCAACTACCGTCTGCAGGCGAACGACACGCTGCTGGTTCTGGTGCCGCACAACCATCGCTACTGGTTGGCCAAGGGCGACCGCTGGGAATATTTCTGGATCTCGATGAATGGCGAGGAGGCGCTGCGCATCCACAAGTCCATCCTCAGCGTCTCAGGCCCGGTGCTCCGGCTGCAGCAGGCGACCATTGATCACCTTGCCGATTGCAGCCTGCGCCTGATCAAGGGTGCGGCTTCGCCCGGCGCCGCCTCGGCGATCGCCTATGAGGCGGCGATGGCGCTCTACGACGATGTCTTCGGCTCGCACGCCTTCGCCGAAAAACAAAGCGCCATGCAGCCGGTCATCGACCACATCAACGCCAATCTCGACAAGCCGCTGCCGGTGGCGGAGCTGGTCGAAATCAGCGGCCTCAGCCGCGCCCATTTCTCGCGCTGCTTCGCCGAGAGCGAAGGACTGCCCCCGGCTGAATTCGTCCTGCAGCAGCGACTGCAGCGGGCGGCGAAACTCCTGACCAAGGCGGATTTCCTGCCGGTCAAGGAAGTCGCGGTGCTGTGCGGCTTCGAGGACGCGAACTACTTCTCCAAGGTCTTTCGCCGCTGTTACGGCATCAATCCGACGCAGTTCCGCACCACCGGCATGTATGCCAGCCTGGGCAACCACCGCTGAAGCATATCAGCGCTTGGCCTCAAGCGTTGTCGAGGCGGTGCTCACCGGGTCGGCCGCCGCGGCAAACGCTGCGGCGATCTGCTCGGGCGTGCGCTGCCCGGACCGTTTCCAGGCAACATATTGCACGATGCCGAAACCCGGCCGCGTCGGCACCGTCTTCACCACCGGCATGCGGAACCCGCCGCGGAATTTCTCCCAGCGCGCGCCGAGCACCGCGACCATCTCCTCGACGGTCGGCGGCGTCGCCACATCGGCATAGGTGATGGTGGCTTTCCCGGCGAGCGCCGCCTGGCGCGACAGCGGCACCGGGATCGAAGCCAGGTAATCGGACGGCACGTCGATCAGGCCGCCGAAGGCCCACTGCTGGCGCAATTCGTCGGCGCTCATCGGCGCGACGTTGACGTCGATGTCGTGGGGCGTGCCCGGCACGCGGTAAGGGCAGGAGAAACGGCCGCAATTGGCCTGCGCCGAGAATTGCCACAGCGCGTAGCCCTGCCAGTTGCCCATCGGGAAATGCACGTCGATGTCGGGCTTGTAGCGCGCGTACCACAGCGGCAGCCGTGACAGGAGCCGATACTGGTAGCGATTTTCGGCGATGTACTGGGCGGTCTTGCCGTTGACATAGAGCACCGGGAAGCGGCCGAGGCGGCGATGCACCTGGCGCACGAATTCCTCGGCGTCCTCCAGCGACATCCATTGCGTGGCATCGATGCCTTCGATGTCGAGGGCCATCAGCTCATCCGGCGCCGGCTCGGCGAAATCGATGAAATTGTTGGCCTGCTCGACCGGGTTGCCGGGGCGGGCGAGGTGATAGGCGCCCCATTTCAGGCCAAGCGCCTTGGCCACCACCTTGCGCGTCTGGAACAATTCGCGCGTCACCGCATAGCGTTTCCATTGCGCCTTGCAGAGTTTGACATCGGCCTCGGCGCCGAAGCAGAAATAGGGCGGCGGCAGCCCGTCGGACGCCTTGTTGATGAAGCCGGCGATGCGCTTGTCGGTGACGAGTTGCTGCCAGTCGATCGAATTGTATTCGTAGGCGTCGATCACCAGCGGGCGGTCGGCATTCTTCCACGGCTCGGAGAAATCCGAGGCCTGTGCCACCGTGCCCAGCGCAACCGCCGCCGCGAGAAGCGCCAGGCGGCGAAGAGGGCGCGCCGGCTTTTTCAATCAGGGTGTCCCCACTGACCAGGGATCGATCCTGAACCGCTATGGTTAAGGAAGTGCTTCGATCGCCTGTGTCGTCGGCGGGCCGAAAAGATCGAGGTCGAAGAGATCGGCCATCGCCTTGTAGCCGGCATCGGACGGGTGCAGGCCGTCACCGCAGTCGAATTCCGGACGAATGCGGGAGCTGTCTTTCGGGTCGGCCAGCGCCCGGTCGAAATCGATGACGGCATCGGCGGGACTGGAGGCTCTTATCCAATCGTTGACGGAGCGGCGCACCCGTTCTTTCTCGGGCGAGTGGAACGTGCGCAGGGCCTCGCCCGCGAACGCGCCGGCACAGGGCGTGAGCGTGCCCTGGATGACTTTGATGCGGCGCATGTGGGCGCGCGCGATCAGTTGCCGGTAGCTGCCGACCAGATCCTCCAGCGAGACGGCCTCGGCCGGCCCTGCCAGCATCGTTCCCGGCCAGCCGATGTCGTTGATGCCTTCCAGTAGCACCATCTGGCCGACATTGGGCAGGCCGAGCACATCGCGGTCGAAACGAGCGAGCGCGCTCGCGCCGCGTGCCCGGCTCGCGGTCACCCGGTTGCCGCCGATGCCATGGTTGAGAACGCCGAGACGGCCAAGCAATCCGGCCGCCGAAAGCCGCTCGGCCAGGCGATCCGGCCATCTGGCGTTCGCATCCACCGTCGATCCGAAGCCGTCGGTTATGGAATCGCCGAAGCAGACGATCGAGCGGCTGTCGGCCTCGCATTCGACAAGAACGGCCGTCAGGAAATAGCGGCTGGTGGAGGTCTGCTGCAAGGGCATGCGCTCGGCGTGAACGAACTCGCCGTAATCGGAAATATAGGCGGTCTGCTGGGCCTCGTAGTGATAGGTCTGGATCGGCGCGAAACCGCTGAAATATAGGCTGACGGCGACGTCACAGAGGTCGCCGGCCGCGAGCTCGACCGGGTCGCTCAAAAGCGGCGCGCCGGGCAAGATCCTGGCTGCGCGCGAGCCGCCGAAGGTCAACCGGCGCAAACTCCCGCCCTCGATGCTGCCGCCGTCGGCGGCCCTGGCGATGGATGCCGCGCCGATGTCGATCGGGTCGCTGCCATGCTCGTTCGAAAGCCGCACACAAAAGCGCGTGCCACCCTTGCTGATGCGCACAACCTGCCTGACCGTCTGGTTGTGGAAGCCGTAAAGAACGGCATCGCCCGGCCAGACATTCATCGGGCTGGCGGCCCACGTTCCCATCCAATGTCCGGTCATCCCGTCGCCTCCTCGTGGATCGAGCAGCGGCAACGCTAGCAACGCGCGGTTGGCTTCACCACCAGAAATCCGATGCCTGCCTGGTACTTTCTTGCTCTCGGCTTGCCTCTGCATCCAGCGCAGGACCGCCGCCATCACGGTCGCGCTCGAAGCACAAGAAAGTATCGGTCACGCGTCAGGGGCGTGGTGGCATCGCCATTTTCGCTTGGTTAGCTTTTCCGTCGTAGCAGCCGGCAGTGGAGGAGCCTTTGCCGGCCAGCGAGCGGTTTCGCGGGCTGGTGCGTGTCGCACCCGCGACCGGTCAATTGCCTTTGGGAAGGGAGGATAACCATGTCGAACATCATGAATTTCAGACTGAGCCGCCGAGCTTTGCTCGCAAGCGCCGCGGCGGGCGCCGCCGCTGGCGTAATGGCCCGAAGCGGTTCCGCCGGCGCGCAGGAGCTCTCGAAAGTGGTGGCCTGGGAAACGCCCTATCTCGGCTTTTTCTTTTTCGTCGTCCTGCAGGAGGCGTTGAAGCGCAAGGCCGAAAGCCTGGGACTGCAATTCGTCGGCAAGGATGCCAACGGCGATTCCAACGCGCAGGTGAACGACTGGAACAGCCTGCTGCTGCAGAAGCCGCGCTACCTCATCTCGGACGCGCTCGATTCCGAACTGCTCATCCCGCTTACGAAGAAGGCCAAGTCGCTTGGCGTTCCGGTCGGCATGGTCGACACGCCGCTCACCGGCGGCACCGTCGCCGCTTCGGTCACCTTCGACAATCGTCAGTCGGGCGTCATGGCGGCCGAAAAGACGGCCGAACTGCTGACCAAGAAATATGGTTCGCCCAAGGGCAGCGTGCTGAACAATTACGGCTCGCTGACGGCGGTCGCCCTGCGCAACCGCAAGGAGGGTTTCGAGGAGACCTTGCAGTCCAAATACAAGGACATCGAGATCATCTCGCGGCCGCAGAACAACCAGCATGAAGAGGCTTTGGCCGTCGTCTCCGCCACACTGCGCGAGCGCCCCGACCTCGACGCCATCCACATGCCCACCGACATCTTCGTCGTCGATGCCCGCAAGGCCATGGAGACGCAGAAGCGGCTCTTCCCGGTCGGTCATGAGAAGCACATCATCCTGACCAGCATCGACGCCTCGCCCAACGCGCTCGAATGGGTCAAGGCCGGCGAGATCGATGCCGACATCGCCCAGGATCCGATCGCCTATGTCGAGATCGTCGTGGATCTGCTGGAGCAGTACACGCTCAAGGGTCAGCGGGTGCCGACCGGACCGTATGAGAACAAGAAGTACTTCTGGGAGAAGGGAACGATCGCCGACAGCCCGTCCGGGCCGCTCCTGACCATACCACCCTACTTCCTGACCAAGGAGAACGCCGACGATCCGCGCCACTGGGCCAACGTCGTCACCAAGGTCTGGAAGATGGAACAGAACGCCGGTTGAGAACCGGCGGGCGAGGGCGCGCGGTATCGGCCGCGCCCTCCTTGACCTGGAATGGGGAGGCGGCCGATGACGCAGTCAGATCGCGAGCCGGCAGACGGCGCACGCGGGACACGCGAAGGGCCGTTTGCTGCGGCGACGCCGTCCGGCCGGCCCGTGCTGGTCGTCGACAATGTCTTCAAGGCATACGGGCCGGTTTCGGCGCTCGACGGCGTGTCGCTGTCTGTACGCAAGGGCGCGATCCACGGCCTGCTCGGCAAGAACGGCGCCGGCAAATCGACGCTGTCCAATGTCATCGCCGGCTTCGTGCGCGCCGACGCGGGCAATATCCTGCTCGACGGCGAGGATGTCTCGTCGCTGTCGCTCACCGCGCGCAACAAGCGTGGGTTGTATCTGCTGTCGCAGCACTCCGAGATTTTCGAGGACCTGTCGATCGGCGAGAACCTGCTTTTGCCGAACCTACCGCGCCGCCGCGGCCTGGTCGACTGGGGCAAACTGCACCGGCAGGCCGCCCTTCTCCTGGAAAGTCACGCCATGCACGTCCCCTCGCGGCGGCGCGCGGGGGATCTCAATGCCAGCGACCGCAGGCGGCTCGCCATCATCAAGGCCGTGGCCGGCGATGCCAGGCTGATCATCCTCGACGAACCGACGGCGGGGCTTGCGGCGCGCGAGCGCCAGCATCTCATGGGATGGGTCGAGGCGCTGACCGCCCAAGGCACGTCCTTCGTCTATATCTCGCATCACAATGACGAAGTCCGCCAGCTTTGCAGCGAATACACCGTGCTGCGCGACGGCAAGGTCGCAGCAGGCGGCGTCGCAGGATCGCTGTCCGCCGACGGCATGGCGCGGCTGATCACCGGAAGCGATGTGAAGGAATTCCGGCGCGACAGGTCGGCGGCACCAAAGCCCCCGGTCGTCAAGATAGACGATCTGTGCTTCCCCGGCGGCGGCCCGGTCGATCTCACCATCGGTCGCGGTGAAATCGTCGGGCTTGTCGGGCTGCTTGGCGAGGGCCCGCAAGAGCTGCTGCGCACGCTCGGCGGGCTCCTCCCGGTCATGTCCGGCCGCGTTCTGGTCGACGGCCGCCCGGTCCGGCTCGGTTCGCCGGCCCACAGCCTTGCCGCCGGCATCGCCTATCTGACGCATGACCGTATCGGCGAAGGGCATGTCGCTTCGATGTCCATCGCGGAAAACCTCAGCCTCGGCAACTGGCCTCGCCAGGCCGGATGGGCGATCAGCCGCTCCGGCATGCTCGGCCGCGTGCGCCGGGCGCGCGCGGCAATGGACGTCGTGATGGACGGGCCGGATCAGGAAATCCGCAAGCTCAGTGGCGGCAACCAACAGAAAATCCTGCTTGGCCGCCTGCTGGAGCGAAATCCGGCGATCCTGCTGCTCGACGAACCGACGATCGGCGTCGACGTGGCGGCGAAGGAACACATCCATCGCCTCATCGATGACGCCACCAAACGCGGCGTCGCGGTCCTGCTGATCGCGCAGGATCCCGACGAGATGCAGCGGCTGGTCGACCGCGTGGTCGTCTTTTCCAAGGGCCGCATCGAACGCTCGCTTTCGGCCGAGGGCCTGACGGTCGGCGCCATCGCCGACGCCAGGTCCCTGAGGGAAAAACCATGACAGGACGCAGGACGACATGAACGGCAGGAAATTCCTTCTCGACAATGTGGTGTGGATACTGATCATCGTCTTCAGCCTCCTTGCCGGCGTCCTCAATCCGTTCTTCCTGTCGGAAGGCAACCTGCAGAACGTGCTGGTGCAGGCCACCACGCTGGGCGTGCTGGTGCTGGCCGTGTCCTTCACGCTGCTGATCGGCGAAATCGATCTGTCGGTCGTCGGCAATCTCGTCTTTTCCGGCATGATCGGCGCCTATGCCATGCAGGAATACGGCGCGCACTGGACCGTCGCCGTCGCGGTGACCGTGCTGACGGGCACGTTTATTGGCGCCGTCAACGGCTATTTCGTCTCCTACATGCGGATGAACTCGCTCATCGCCTCGCTGGCCATGGGGCTGTTCCTGCAGGGCGCGGTGCTCGGCGCCACGCAGGCCCGCACGCTGGTCATAGCCGATGAAGGATACGCCTATATCGGCAGCGCGACGATCGGCACATGGCCGATCATGCCGGTCGCGCTGTTCGTTATCTATCTGGCGGCGCATATCGTGCTTGCCTATTCGGCCTGGGGCCGCAATCTCTACGCCACCGGCGGCAACCGGCGGGCCGCGCATGCGGCCGGCATCAACGTGCGGCGCGCTCGGCTCGGCGCTTTCGCCGCGTCAGGCTTCCTTGCCGGTCTCGCCGGCTTCCTCTACGCGTCCTATCTCGGCGGCGTGAGCGTCACCGTGGGCAGCACGACCCTGCTCTACGCGGTCGCGGCTCCTGTCATCGGCGGCGTATCCCTGCTTGGCGGGCGCGGACGGGTGCTCGGTATTCTCGGCGGCACGCTCCTCATCACGGTCATCCAGACCGGGCTGCAGCTGATCAACGTGTCCGCCTATTACATTCAGATGATTGGCGGCGCGATGATCCTGCTGGCGATTGCCGTCGACGCTTTCCGGGTGCGTGGCGAGGAGCAGGGATCGGTCTGAGTGCGGGGTGTTTCTCGGTGCGCGCCGCACACCGCATCCGTTGCTGTTTATGTTCGTGAGCCGTTCTCCATCTGCTCCGAAACGTCAAAAAAGTATCGGTCGGGTGGACAAGCCGTGGTGGCAGGCGCTTCAATTGCCGCCTAAGCTTTCAATCGCGGCGGCCAGTGGGAATACACGGGTTGCCCAACGAAGCGCAGCAACCGGTCACAAGACCGGACCCGCGCGGGGAGGAAATGAAGATGAATCCGGACCTGGAAGTCGTCCAGATCAGACAGGGAGAGTCGTTCAAGGCCTGGGCCCACGGCTATCCTTTCCGCACCGTGCGCTGGCACTTCCATCCTGAATACGAGCTGCATCTGGTCGTCGCCACCACCGGCCGCTATTTCGTCGGCGACTTCATCGGCGAGTTCGAGCCGGGCAATCTGGTGCTCACCGGGCCCAACCTGCCGCACAACTGGGTCAGCGACGTGCCGCCGGGCGAGACCGTGCCGCTGCGCGGCCGCGTCGTGCAGTTCTCCGAAGAATTCATCGCCGAGGCTTCCGCCGCGCTGCCCGAACTTGCCGCCTGCGCCGGCATCCTCGAAACCAGCCGACGCGGCGCGCTGTTCTCGGCGGCGACGGCTGAGCTCGCGGCGCCCTTGCTGGCGGAGCTTACCGAGGCGCAGGGCGTGCGCCGCCTGTCGCTGTTCATGGCCGTGCTCGATATCTTGAACCGCGCCGGCGACGTCCGCACGCTGGCCAGCGCCGGCTATCTGCCCGACCCGTCCGGCTTCATGTCGGCCGGCATCAACCAGGCGCTCGCCTATATCAACTGCCACCTGACCGAGCCCTTCAGCGAAGGCACTCTGGCCGAGATCGCCGGGCGCAGTCCGAGCGCCTTCTCGCGCAGCTTCCGCCGGCACACCGGAATGGCGCTGGTGCAGTATGTCAACCGGCTGCGCATCAACCTCGCCTGCCAGCTGCTGATGAGCGAGGCGCAGATGTCGATCACCGAAATCTGCTACGCCGCCGGCTACAACAACATCTCGAATTTCAACCGCCAGTTCCTGGCGCAGAAAGGCATGTCGCCTTCGCGCTTCAGGGCCTTGCTGGCTGAGAACATCAACGCGGAGATTGCCGCCTAACAGGGAGGAAGCGGGAGGAGCTTAGAGCAATTACGAAGCGGTTGAACGCGGCGACCTTGCCGTAGCCTCCGTCCGGAATTGCGTCAAACAAAGAGACATTCAGGGAAGGAAGGACGCGGGGTGCAGGTCACCCTGTGCTGGGAATCGCTTGTCCCGAGATCCAGCACGTTCAGGAGGATGTTTGCGCGGCTTATGGGGATCGGATCGATCCTTGGCCGCCGCTGATCATACTCCTTCCAACAGTTCGACATGCAGTTAAGGCCTGACGCGCCAGCCATCGCGCAGGTCCTCGTGAAACCATTGCTTGAAAACGGAGACATTCGAATGACCAGATATGCATGGAAATCGCCGTTTGCCTTGAAATCGACAATCGCGGCCGCGTTCGCGCTCTCGCTGCTCGGCACCACGGCGGCATTCGCCGACACGGTCACCGACGCCACGATTGCCTTCCTGATGCCCGACCAGGCATCGACCCGCTACGAGCAGCACGACTATCCGGGCTTCGTCGCCGAGATGAAGAAGCTCTGCCCGGGCTGCAAGGTGATCTACCAGAACGCTGATGCCGATGCGGCGCGCCAGCAGCAGCAGTTCAATTCTGTGATCTCGCAGGGCGCCAAGGCGATCGTCCTCGATCCCGTGGATTCGACCGCCGCCGCCTCGCTGGTGAAGCTCGCCCAGAGCCAGGGCGTCAAGGTCATCGCCTATGACCGGCCGATCCCGACCGCGCCCGCCGATTTCTACGTGTCCTTCAACAATGAAGGCATCGGCAAGGCCATCGCGGATTCGCTGGTCGAGCACCTCAAGGCTCTGAAGGTCGACCCGGCCGGCGGCGGCCTGCTGCAGATCAACGGCTCGCCGACCGACGCCGCCGCCGGCCTGATCAAGAAGGGCATTCACGAGGGCCTCGACAATAGCGGCTATCCGATCCTGGCCGAGTTCGACACGCCGGAATGGGCGCCGCCGAAGGCACAGCAGTGGGCGAGCGGCCAGATCACGCGCTTTGGCGCCAAGATCCTCGGCGTCGTCGCCGCCAATGACGGCACCGGCGGCGGCGCGATCGCGGCCTTCAAGGCGGCCGGCGTCGATCCGGTTCCGCCGGTGACGGGCAACGACGCGACCATCGCCGCCCTGCAGCTGATCATCGCCGGCGACCAGTACAACACCATCTCCAAGCCGAGCGAGATCGTCGCCGCGGCTGCGGCCAACGTTGCCGTCAAGCTGTTGTCGGGCGAGACGCCGAAGGCCGAGATGACGCTTTACGACACGCCCTCGCAGCTCTTCACGCCGGCGGTGGTGACCCAGGAGAACCTCAAGGCCGAGATCATCGACAAGAAGATCAACACGGCCGCCGAGCTCTGCGTCGACCGCTATGCCGAGGGTTGCAAGAAGCTCGGCATCACCAACTGATCATAGGGCATCCGGCCGCCCGTCGGCGGCCGGATGTCCAGGGAACGATTGTCACGAAAGGCGGCGCATGAGTGAGAGTTCCGAAAGATCGGCTTCCGTCGGCGAGCTGGTGCTCAGCCTGCGCGGCATATCGAAGAATTTCGGCGCCGTCTCGGCGCTGACCGATATCGATTTCGACGTCCATGCCGGCGAGGTCGTCGCGCTGGTCGGCGACAACGGCGCCGGAAAGTCGACGCTGGTCAAGATCCTCGCGGGCGTGCATCAGCCGAGCTCGGGAACGATCAATTTCCGCGGCAGGGCAGTGACGCTGCCCGACCCGCGCGCGGCGCTGACGCTCGGCATCGCCACGGTGTTCCAGGATCTCGCGCTCTGCGAGAACCTCGACGTCGTCGCCAACATTTTCCTTGGCAACGAGCTCAGCCCGCTGCGGCTGGACGAGGTGGCGATGGAGATGCACGCCTGGACGCTGCTCAACGAATTGTCGGCGCGCATTCCGAGCGTGCGCGAGGCGGTCGCCTCGCTGTCCGGCGGCCAGCGCCAGACCGTCGCCATCGCGCGCTCCTTGCTGCTCGAACCGAAACTCATCCTGCTCGACGAGCCGACCGCCGCACTTGGCGTCGCCCAGACGGCGGAGGTGCTCAACCTTATCGACCGCGTCCGCGCGCGCGGCCTCGGCGTCGTGATGATCAGCCACAACATGGAGGATGTCCGCGCCGTCGCCGACCGTATCGTGGTGCTCAGGCTGGGGCGCAACAACGGCGTCTTCGAACCGGATGCCTCGAACCAGGACCTGGTGAGCGCCATCACCGGCGCGTCCAACAACGCGGTGTCGCGGCGCGCCGAGCGCCTGCGCATGGAGCGCGATCACAGCGGCAACGCACAGGCTGGGGAGCAGCGCCCATGACGGCAGAGAAAAGCACCTCCGCCCCGCTGGCGCTCGACCGCGCCGATGCGCGCGTGAAGCATGAGGCAGGCCTCAGTGGGGCGGTCCGCGCCTTCCTCGACCGCGTGCGCAGCGGCGATCTCGGCTCGCTGCCGGTCATCGTCGGCCTCGTCGTCATCTGGACCGTGTTCACCAGTCTCAATCCGGTCTTCGTTTCCAGCAGCAACCTGGTCAATCTGCTGTTCGACTGCTCGACGGTCGGCGTCATCGCGCTCGGCATCGTCTGCGTGCTGATGGTCGGCGAGATCGACCTCTCGGTCGGCTCGATCAGCGGCTTCGCTTCAGCGATGGTCGGCACGCTCTGGGTCAACCAGGGCTGGCCGGTCGCGCTGGCGATCCTAGCGGCGCTGGCCTTCGGCGCCCTGATCGGCTCGCTCTATGCCCTTTTGTTCAACCGGCTCGGCATGCCGAGCTTCGTCTCGACGCTCGCCGGCCTGCTCGCGGTGCTGGGCATGCAGCTCTACATCCTCGGCTCCACCGGCTCGATCAACCTGCCCTATGGCTCCGCTTTGGTGGATTTCGGCCAGCTGATGGTGATGCCGAAATGGGTCTCCCACTTGCTGGCGGCGATCCCGGGCTTGGCGATGTTGGTCAGCGGGCTTCGCACCTTCGCGCGCCGCCGCGCGGCAAACCTGTCGACGCCGTCCGCCGCCGGGCTCATCCTGCGCGTCGCCGTCATAACCATCGGCCTCGAGCTGATCGTCGCCTACCTAAACCAGTCGCGCGGCATCCCATGGATGTTCGGCCTGTTCGTCGGCCTCGTCGTGGCGACGAACTATGCGCTCACCCGGACCAAGTGGGGGCGATCGATGACCGCCGTCGGCGGCAACCGCGAGGCGGCGCGGCGCGCCGGCATCAAGGTGCGCGCCATCTATCTCAGCGCCTTCGCGCTGTGCTCGCTTTTCGCCGCGCTGGGCGGCGTGCTGGCCGCCGCGCGGCTCGCTTCCGCCAGCCAGCAGGCCGGCACCGGCGACGTCAACCTGAACGCCATCGCGGCCGCGGTCATCGGCGGAACCAGCCTGTTCGGCGGCCGCGGCAGCGCCTATTCCGCGCTGCTCGGCATCATCGTCATCCAGTCGATCGCCAGCGGGCTGACGCTGCTCGATCTGTCCTCGTCGCTTCGCTACATGATCACCGGTGCCGTTCTGGCCATCGCCGTGATCGTCGACTCCCTCGCGCGCCGTTCCCGTGCTTCGCACGGCCGCGCCTGAACAGTTCAAACGAGAAGGGTACACATGGCTCAAGATCTTTCGGGAAAAGTCGCCGCGGTCACCGGCGCGGCATCGGGCATCGGCCTCGAATGCGCCAGAGCGATGCTTGCCGCCGGCGCCCGCGTCGTGCTGGTCGACCGGGCGGAGGACAGGATGAAGGAGGTCGTCGGCGAGCTCGGCGCCGGCGCGATCCCGCTGGTGGTCGACCTCACCAGCCCGGCCAGCGTGGCGACCATGATGCCCGGTATCCTCGAAAAGACCGGCCAGCTCGACATTTTCCACGCCAATGCCGGCTCCTATGTCGGCGGCGAGATACTCAACGGCGATCCGGATGCCTGGGACCGCATGCTGAACCTCAACATCAACTCGGTGTTCCGCTCGGTGCACGCGGTGCTGCCGCACATGGTCGGGCGCAAGACCGGCGACATCATCGTCACCAGTTCGATCGCGGGTCTTGTGCCTGTCGTCTGGGAGCCGGTCTACACGGCCTCCAAGCATGCCATACAGGCCTTCGTCCACACGCTGCGCCGGCAGGTGGCCAAGCACGGCCTGCGCGTCGGCGCAGTCGCGCCAGGGCCGGTCGTGACGGCGCTGATCAGCGACTGGCCAAAGCAGAAGCTAGAGGACGAGCTGGCGGCCGGTGGCCTGATGCAGCCCACCGAGGTCGCGGACGCCGTCCTGTTCATGCTCACGCGCCCGAGAAACATCACCATTCGCGATCTGGTGATCCTGCCGCAGAGCAACGATCTGTAGGCAGTAGGAATTAGGCAGTAGGGAATAGGGAAAGAGGCCCTTGCGTCCGGCCATTCAACACTGACCATCTCCTACTGCCTACTGCCTACTGCCTACTGCCTACTGCCTACTGCCTACTGCCTACTGCCTAATTTCTGAGGTCCCCAAATGCCTTCCCATTTCCTCGGCATCGATGTCGGCACCGGCAGCGCGCGCGCCGGCGTCTTTGACGAGCGCGGCGAACTCCTCGCCTCCGCCAAGCGCGACATTGCTCTCTTCACCGAGCCCGGCGAGATCGCCGAGCAATCCAGCCGCGACATCTGGCAGGCGGTGTGCGCCAGCGTGCGCGAGGCGGTCGGGAAGGCGGGCGTCGATCCCCGGGAAATCGGCGGCATCGGCTTCGACGCGACCTGTTCCCTGGTGGTGGTCGGCGACGATGGCGAGACCTTGCCGGTCGGCCGTTCGGGAGACAGCGATCGAAACATCATCGTCTGGATGGACCATCGCGCCCTCGACCAGACCAGGCGCATCAACGCCCCGCGGCATCCGGTCCTCGACTATGTCGGCGGCGTCATTTCGCCGGAGATGGAGACTCCGAAGCTTTTGTGGCTCAAGGAGAACCTGCCCGATACCTTTGCGAAAGCGCGGCATTTCTTCGACCTTGCCGATTACATGACCTGGCGCGCCACGGGCAGCCTTGCCCGCTCGGTCTGCACGCTGGCCTGCAAATGGACCTATCTCGGCCATGAGCGGCGCTGGGACGACAGTTATTTCCATGCCGTCGGGCTCGGCGAGCTTGCCGACGAGGGCTTTGCCCGCATCGGCACCGAAGTGGTCGATCCCGGCACGGCGGTGGGTGGCGGCCTGACGCAGGCGGCCGCGGCCGAACTGGGACTGGTTGCGGGCACAATCGTGGCCGCCGGGCTGATCGATGCCCATGCCGGTGGTGTCGGCACGGTGGGCGCTGCCGGCGATGCCGGTACCATCGCCTCACGCATGGCCTATGTGCTCGGCACCTCGGCCTGCACCATGGCAAGCAGCGAAGGTCCGGCCTTCGTGCCGGGCGTATGGGGACCCTATTATTCCGCCATGGTGCCGGGATTCTGGCTGAGCGAGGGCGGTCAGTCGGCGGCCGGCGCGGCGATCGATCTCCTGGTGCGTTTCCATCCGGCCGCAGCGGAGGCTTCCGCGCGTGCCGTTGCCGAAGGCAAATCGCTGGTCGATTGGCTGGCCGCTGCCGCCACGGCGGCTTCGCCCGACCTGTCGGCTGCCGCCACGCTCGCGGGAAGCATCCATGTCGTACCCGAATTCCTCGGCAATCGTTCGCCCTTGGCCGATCCGGATGCGCGCGGCCTGATCGCCGGGCTCGGCACCGACCGTTCCGTCGAAAGTCTCGTCGGCCTTTATGTCGCCGGGGTTTGCGGCCTCGGCTATGGCGTGCGTCAGATCGTGGCGGCGATGGCCTCATCCGGTCTTGCCGTCGACACCATCGTCATCAGCGGTGGCGCCGGGCAGTCGCCGCTTGTGCGCCAGCTGCTTGCCGACGCTGCCGGCTTGCCGGTCGCCGCCTCGCAGTCGCCCGAGCCGGTGCTGCTGGGTGCCGCGATGCTCGGAGCGGTGGCATCCGGCCGGTATGCGGACCTTTCGACCGCCATGCCTGCCATGTCCCGGCTTGGTGATGTTTTCAGGCCGGCGGCCGACGCCATGCGGACGTGGCACGATCGCCGCTACGCGGCCTTTCTGGCGCTGCAGGCGGTGGGCCGCAGCATACGCTGAGGAATCGATCAGCGCCTAAACAGCGACGGGACTTCGAACGGATCGGGCGCCGGCTCCTGCGGCAGCGTGCCTTCCGCCTTGCGCTTCTTGTGATGCGCGAGCGAGCATTGCGGCGAGCACAATATGCCGCGATCGGTCCAGTAGGCGGGGCCTTCCTCGATCATGCCGTGATAGTACGAGAACCCGGGCGCCCGGTAAGGCAGGCCGCATTCGATGCAGCGATAGGCGTCGGGTCTGGCAAGCATGGATGGTTGTCCGGTTCGCTTTGGTCTGCAATCGCCGATAATACCAGCCGGATGCAGTTCGTCGTAGAAATTTTCAGCGGCAATTGCAGCCTTGAAAATTGGCCTTGGCCGTCGCGATTTCGTCATTCTATGGCGAAGCAAGGAGCGAAGCGACGGGGCGCAGATCATAGAATCCATTCCGTGACATTGAGGCGTTTCTACGGTCCAGAATTCTGCTCCGCTGCATCCCTCGCGCGAGGTCACGGAATGGATCCTCGGGTCTGCGCGCGTCGCTTCGCTCCTTGCTCTGCCCGTGGATGACGAAGTTCGGGCGCTTCGGCTAATCTCTGAGGTCCGCGATCCGCTTCGTTGGGCAAAAGTGTCCATCACGTTCGTGATTAGCCGGAACGCTCGTCAGGTTGTCATTCTATGGCGTCGCTCGCTCGTGGTTGACGAAGTCCACCCTTGCAAAATCCGCGTGACAAAGTTTGACGTTTACGTAAAAAGAAGGTGCGAGATCGACGGATGGTTTCGCTTCGGCCATGCACTAGGATTGGCTGGAACGCAGGAGGAACAGATATGTATCGCGCGCCGGTCGAGGACATCGCCTTCACGCTGAAGCAGGTGGCCGGGCTGAAGCCGGCACTGGATGCCGGCACCTTCGGCGATCTTGGCGAGGACTTGGTCGATGCGATCCTGGCCGAGGCCGGGCGCTTCGCCAGCGAGGAGGTCGCTCCCCTCTACAAGATCGGCGACGAGCATGGCGCGGTGCTGAAGGACACCGCCGTCACCACGCCGCCCGGCTGGAAGGAACTCTACCGGCGCTGGATCGACGGCGGCTGGAACGCGCTGTCCGGGCCGGAAGAATTCGGCGGCCAGGGCCTGCCGACGATGCTCGGCGTCGCCGCGCTCGAAATGTGGAATTCCGGCGCCATGGCCTTCGGCATCGGCCCGACGCTCACCATGGGCGCGGTCGAGGCGCTCGACAAGCACGCTTCGCAGGAACTCAAGGCCAAATACCTCGCAAAACTCGTCTCCGGCGAGTGGATGGGCACGATGAACCTGACCGAGCCGCAGGCGGGCTCGGATCTCGCGGCCTTGCGCAGCCGTGCCGAGTCGGTCGGCGACGGCACCTACCGCATCTTCGGCCAGAAGATCTTCATCACCTATGGCGAGCACGATTTCACCGACAACATCGTGCATCTGGTGCTGGCCAGGTTGCCCGACGCGCCGGCCGGAACGCGCGGCATATCGCTGTTTTTGGTGCCGAAGTTCGTCGTCAACGACGACGGCTCGCTCGGCGCCCGCAACGACGTCTTCTGTTCCGGCCTCGAGCATAAGCTAGGCATCCATGCCTCGCCGACCTGCACCATGATCTATGGCGACGGTTTCCAGGGTGCCAAGCCCGGCGCCATCGGCTGGCTGATCGGCGAGGAGAACAAGGGCCTGGCCTGCATGTTCACGATGATGAACAACGCCCGCCTTGCCGTCGGCATGCAGGGCGTGGCGGTGGCCGAGACCGCCACGCAGAAGGCGATCGCCTATGCCAATGAGCGCCGCCAGGGCAAGGCCTCGAACTATTCCGGCTCCGGCATGGCGCCGATCGTCCATCATCCCGATGTGCAGCGCAGTTTGCTCACCATGCGGGCGCTGACCCAGATCGCCCGCTCGATCAGCTATTCCTGCGCGCATGCCATCGACCGAGCGCGCGTCGGCGAGGGCGAGGCCGCCGCCAATTGGCGCGACCGCGCCAACCTGCTGACGCCGCTTGCCAAAGCCTTCTCGACCGATGTCGGCGTCGAGGTCGCCTCGCTTGGCGTCCAGGTGCATGGCGGCATGGGCTTCATCGAGGAGACGGGTGCCGCGGCGCTTTATCGCGACGCCCGCATCGCGCCGATCTATGAAGGCACCAACGGCATCCAGGCGATCGATCTTGTGGCGCGAAAGCTGCCGCTCGGCGGCGGTGAGCACGTCCATTCTTACATCGGCGAATTGAAAGCGGTGGCCGACGCCGTGCGCACCTCCAACATCGATGGTTTCGGCCGCACCGCAGACAAT
This sequence comes from Mesorhizobium sp. B2-8-5, assembly GCF_006440675.2. Taxonomy (NCBI): domain Bacteria; kingdom Pseudomonadati; phylum Pseudomonadota; class Alphaproteobacteria; order Hyphomicrobiales; family Phyllobacteriaceae; genus Mesorhizobium; species Mesorhizobium sp. B2-8-5. Next base: position 5,683,810 of record NZ_CP083951.1, on the reverse strand, counting down.
CTCGACCGTGCGCTTGCCGATCTCGACGAAGCGACCCGCTTCTTGCAGAAACTGCTTGCCGGCGGCAAGGCGGACGCCGCCATGGCCGGCGCCACGCCCTATCTGCGCCTGATCTCGCTCGCCGCCGGCGGCGCCTATCTGGCGCAAGGCGGGTTGGCCGACCGTGGCCGCATCGCGCTCTGCCGCTTCTTCGCCGAAAACCTGCTTGGCGAGACGCGCGCGCTGAAGGAGCGCGTCATCGACGGCGCCGAAAGCCTCGCTGCAGCCGGCAAGGCGCTAATCTCCGCCTGAATAGCCCGATACTCGAAGGAACCGATAGTGACCGACCATATTCTCGTCGAGCGCCAGGGCGCCGTGCAGATCATCCGCATCAACCGCCCGGACAAGAAGAACGCGCTGACGCGCGCCATGTATGCGAAGATGTCGACCGCGCTTGCCGAAGGCGATGCCGATCCGGCGGTCCGCGTGCATGTGTTCCTCGGCGTTCCGGGCGCCTTTTCCGCCGGCAACGACCTCGCCGATTTCCTGGTCATCGCCACTGGCGGCGAGGGCGGCAACGAGGTCTGGGATTTCCTGATGGCGCTGGCCAAGGCCGAGAAGCCGATGGTGTCGGGCGTCGACGGCATTGCGGTGGGCATCGGCACCACGCTCAACCTGCATTGCGATCTGACCTTCGCTACGCCGCGCACGCTGTTCCGCACGCCCTTCGTCGATCTCGGCCTTGTGCCTGAGGCCGGCTCCAGCCTGATCGCGCCACAACTCCTCGGCCGGCAGGGCGCCTTCGCGCTGCTCGGCCTCGGCGAAGGCTTTTCGGCCGAGCGCGCCAAGGCGGCCGGTCTGATCTACGACGTCGTCGCGGAAGACGCGCTGGAAGGCGCGGTGCTGGCCGCCGCCGGCGACATCGCCGCCAAGCCGCCGCAGGCGCTGAAGATCGCGCGCGACCTGATGCGCGAGCCGCGCGAGGAATTGATCGCCCGCATCAAGGTCGAGAGCGAGCATTTCCGCGAGCGGCTGACATCCGAGGAGGCGCGCGCCGCGCTGACTGCCTTCATGACCCGCAAGAAGGGATAGGCGCGAAGCCCATCCGGAAAGGGGCGCCCTCTGTGGCGGACGCCCGCGGACTTGTCACGTTAGCTTCTTGGCCGCCTGTTCGTCCAGCGCCTTGCCGAAAGCCTCCGGTGTCCAGCCGGCCTCGAGCGCGCGGTGAAGCAGCGCCTGCTGCGTTTCCGGCGCCAGCCCGCCGATCGGCGGATCGCGATCGAGATTGGTCGGGAAGGAATAGCCCTCCGCCGTCGAGGCGATGGCGTTGGCGGCCGCTGCCTTCGAGATCGCGCCTTCTGCCAGCATCGTCTGGATCGCGGGATAGAGCGCGCGGCTCATCCTGGTGCGGTCCACGCTCTCCATCGCGCGGCCGTAACCCGAAGACACCTGGAGCAGATTGGCCATGCGCCGGATGTCGGCGGAGCGGTTGTTGCCGGCGGCATGGAACAGCGCCGGGTTGAAGAAAGCGGCATCGCCCTTTTCCAACGCAAGCTGCACGTGATGCTCGGCGAAATACGCCTTGAACTCCGGCAGGCCGGTGGCGAGATATCCGGGCAGATAGGCCTGCGAGTACGGGAGGTAGAGCGTCGGGCCGCTCTCCAGCGGCATATCGCAATGGGCGACGGCCCCCTGCAGCGTCAGCACCGGCGAGATGGAGTGCACATGCACCGGATAGCGCTCGATCACTTCGGGGGTCTGGAAGCCCAGATGATAGTCTCGATGCGCCGATTGCGCGGCGCCTCCGGGATTAACGCAGTTGATCTGCGAGGTCATCTGATAGGCCGGCCCGAGCCAGGCTTCCGAGATCAATGCGATGATGTCGTTGCCGTAATAGGCGGCGAAGGCTTGCGGATCGCGCAGGCAGAATTTCTCCAGCGCATTCCAGATGCGATCATTGGCGCCCGGCTTGGCGAAATGGTCGCCGCCGCCGGTCCCGATGGCGTGCTGCTCGGCGATCATCTCGTTGAAAAGCCTGGTCGCCCTATTGATCGGCGCCGTGTCGGCGAACGCTTTCTTGAAGGCCACGACGCCAGGCCCGCTGGTCATCGCCTCGACCCACTCCGCCAGCAGCGCCTTGCGTGTCTCGGGCTCGGCCGCCGCCTTGCGGACAGCATCGCCGTCATAGACGAGCACGTTCTTTTCGACGCCGGCGGCGAAGGGGTAGTCGGCGAGCTTGGTCGCTTGCTCGACGATCGCCCGGAAGCCTTCGATGTCGCACTGGTCCTTGGTCAGCCAGACCCGTTCGGACCTGGCCTTGGCTGGGTTGTCGGCCTTCATGACGTATCCTCCTGTTGCGATCCCGGTTGTCGTTGCCGTATACCGCAATCTGCGGCGCCGGTTGCCTCCAAAACACCTCAAAAACACCTCAGAAGATGTCTCGCCCCTTTCTCGTCAAGGATATCGCTCTCCAGGCCGGGCTCAGCCTGGCGACGGTCGACCGCGTCCTCAACGAGAGGCCGGGCGTGCGCGAGCACACCGTACGGCGGGTCAGGCAGGCTATCGGCGAGCTTGAAAAGCAGCGCGCCCAGATCGGCCTTTCCGGCCGCAAGCTTGTCCTCGACGTCGTCATGGAAGCGCCGTCGCGCTTCAGCGAGGCGGTGCGGCAGGGGCTGGAGCAGGCGATGCCGTCGCTGCAGCCGGTGATCTTTCGCGCGCGCTACCATGTCGCCGAGACGCGCGGCGTCGGCGACACGGTCGCGATCATCGAGGCCTTGCGGCGGCGCGGCAGCAACGGCGTGTTCCTCAAGGCGCCCGATGTCGCGGAGGTGAGGGGCGCGACGGCCGGGCTGGTCACCGCCGGCATCCCCGTCGTCACGCTGGTAACGGATCTTCCCGACACGGGTCGGCAGGCCTATGTCGGCATGGACAACCGGGCGGCCGGCGAGACCGCGGCCTATCTTCTCGGCGAGTGGCTTGGCGGCGGACCGGCGCGCATCCTCGTCACCATCAGCAGCAACCGGTTTCGCGGCGAGGAGGAGCGCGAGATAGGCTTCCGGCAAGCGCTTCGCGAGCGCTATCCGGCGCTCGGCATCATCGAGGTCAGCGAGGGCCATGGCCTCGACCGCAACACCGGCATGCTCGCGCTCGCGGCCTTGCGGGCTAACCCCGACATTGCCGGCGTCTATTCGATCGGCGGCGGCAACCGTGCCATCGTCGAAGCCTTCGCCGCGCTCGGCCGCACGTGCCGCGCCTTTGTCGGCCATGACCTCGACGCCGACAATCTCGCGCTCCTACGCGCCGGACGTGTCAGCGCCGTGCTGCATCACGATCTCGGCCACGACATGCGAAACGCCTGCCTGCATGTCATGCGCGCGCATGGTTTGCTGCCGAAATCGCCGGTCTCGGGCATGGCCAACATCCAGATCATCACGCCCTTCAATGTGCCGCAGGCGGCTGGCAACACATAGGGGCAATGCCACAGTGCTTCAGGGATAAAGCCTGACCTTGTCCCAACCGCCTTGCGCGTTGCGCGAAAAGACGACCCGGTCATGCAGGCGGAACGGGCGGTCGTGCCAGAACTCGATCGTTTGCGGCAGGATGCGGAAGCCCGACCAGTGTTTCGGCCGCGGGATCTCGCCGATGGCGTAGCGCGCCGTGTATTCGGCCACCGCCTTCTCCAGCGCGAAGCGGCCCTCCAGCGGCCGCGACTGTTTCGAGGCCCAGGCGCCGATGCGGCTGCCGCGCGGCCTGGTCGCATAATAGGCGTCGGCCTCGGCGTCGCTGACGATCTCCACCCGCCCGCGTATACGCACCTGGCGGCGCAGCGATTTCCAGTGGAAGCACATCGCCGCCTTCATGCTGCCAAGAATCTCGCGGCCCTTGGCGCTCTCGAAATTCGTGTAGAAGACAAACCCCTTTTCGTCGAACCCCTTGAGCAGCACCATCCGCACATCCGGCATGCCGTCGGCATCGACGGTTGCCAGGGCGACGCCGTTGGCGTCGTTGATCTCGCTTTTGGTTGCGTCCTCCAGCCATGCGGCAAAGAGCCGGAACGGCTCCGCAGCCTCTGTGAAGTCACTGCTTGTTAACTCGGTTTCGTTCATAGTTTTCCAAATTTTTAATATTGCGGGAGGAGTTCGCCGATTGTCGCGTATCGCGCAAGCTTTTGACAGCGGGCAATGGAGCGTTATCGCTTCGGCCAGTGCCAAGGCTGCGCTGTTGACGTTGGCGCTTCCTCTTGCCGCCTGCGGCGCCGGCGGGTTCAGCCTGGAAAAGGCGGAGGTCGATCGCTCGATCATCACCTCCAGCGCGCCGTCCTCGCCCGCGGCTCCTGCGGCGGCCGACAAGGACTCCGACCAGACCACCATCGGCAACGCCGTTTCCTCCGCCGACATCAAGGAACTGGGCGGCCAGTCCGTGCCATGGGCCAATGCCGACACCGGCTCGCGCGGCGCCATCACCGAATTGCTGGAACTGAAGGATGGCGGCCTGACCTGTCGCCGTTTCAGCGCCACGCGCGAGAGTTTCGACGGCGTTGCCCTCTACAAGGGCGAACTGTGCCTGGCCGGCGCCGGCGGCTGGCGCATGCAGGAGTTCAAGGCGCTCTGATTTTCGGGCGCTCTGATTTTCGGGCGCCAATTCCCCTTGCGGCACTGGAATTTCTTCCTATGCGAGCGCATATAGGGGGCGACCCGTGAATTCAATCTCTCTTGCAGGCAGGAAGCATGCGCGACCCCTATGAGGTGCTGGGCGTTGCCAAGAACGCATCGGCCAAGGACATAAAATCGGCTTATCGCAAGCTCGCCAAGAAGCATCATCCGGACCAGAATCCGAATGATCCCAAGGCGAAGGACCGTTTTGCGGCCGCCAACCAGGCTTACGAGATCGTCGGCGACGAGAAGACGCGCGCCGCCTACGATCGCGGCGAGATCGACGCCGACGGCAAGCCGAAATTCCAGGGTTTTGAAGGCGCGGCCGGCGGCGACCCGTTCGCCGGTTTCCGCCGTCAGCAGGGCCCGGGCGGCGCGCATTTCGAATTCCGCACCGGGCGCCCGGGCGGCGATCCGTTCGACGGCAACAGCGACATCTTCAGCCAGATATTCGGCGATGCCTTTTCCGGCGCCCGCGGCGCCGGCCGGGGCGATCGCCGCCAGCCGGTCCAGGCGGCCGACCTCAACGTCACCATGGACATCAGCATCGAGGAGGCAGCCAGCGCCGATAAGGTGACGGCGATGTTTCCGGACGGCCGCAAGGTGGCGGTCAAGCTGCCAGCCTATGTCGAGGACGGCCAGACGATTCGTCTGAAGGGCCAGGGCGAGCAGGGCCCGGGCCAGCCGGGCGACGCGCTGGTCAAGATCCACATCCGCCGCCACGCCCGCTACCGCATCGAAGGGCGCGACCTGCATGTCGATCTGCCTGTCGATCTGGCCGACGCCGTGCTCGGCGCCAAGGTGGCGGTCGAGACGCCGACCGGCAAGCTCGCGGTCAACGTTCCGGCATGGTCGAGTTCCGACAAGGTGCTGCGCCTCAAGGGCAGGGGCCTGCCGGAAAAGGCCGGCGGCCATGGCGATCTTTATGCCCATGTGCGGCTGATGCTGCCGGAAGGCGGCGATGCCGAGCTTGAGGCCCTTATGCGCCGTCAAAAAGGCTGATCGGCGGAATTTTGTTCCTGTTGCAGTGTCTTTTGGGCGCTTGAAGGGGCCTTGTGCCTGTGCGATAGGGCTCTCCACAAAGCAGATATTCTTGCGGAGAGCTTGCACATGGCAGGTGGACAGGGCCTGATGGCCGGTAAGCGGGGCCTTATCCTGGGCGTCGCCAACAATCGGTCGATCGCTTTCGGCATCGCCAAGGCGTGCGTCGATCATGGCGCCGAGATTGCGCTGACCTATCAGGGCGAGGCCTTCAAGAAGCGCGTCGAGCCGCTCGCGGCCGAGCTCAACGCGCATGTCGCGGGCCATTGCGACGTGACCGACCCGGAAAGCCTTGACGCCGTCTTTGCCGACATCGCCGGGCATTGGGGCAAGCTCGACTTCCTCGTCCATGCCATCGCCTTCTCCGACAAGGACGAGCTGACCGGCCGCTATGTCGAGACGACGCGCGACAATTTCCTGCGCACCATGGACATTTCGGTCTATTCCTTCACCACCATCGCCAAGCGCGCCGAGCCGCTGATGACCGATGGCGGTTCGCTGCTGACGCTGACCTATTACGGCGCCGAGAAGGTGATGCCGCACTACAACGTCATGGGCGTCGCCAAGGCGGCGCTCGAAGCGAGCGTACGCTATCTAGCCGTCGACCTCGGCGCCAAGAAGATCCGCGTCAACGCGATCTCGGCCGGTCCGATCAAGACGCTGGCCGCCTCCGGCATCGGCGACTTCCGCTATATCCTGAAGTGGAACGAGTACAATTCGCCGCTCAAGCAGACGGTGACGCAGGAAGAGGTCGGCGATTCCGGCGTCTACTTCCTGTCGGATCTGTCGCGCGGCGTGACCGGCGAGGTCCATCATGTCGATTCCGGCTACCATGTCGTCGGCATGAAGGCGGTCGACGCGCCGGATATCTCGACCGTCAAGGACTGATCGCCTCCGCTTATCATCCGTCCAGGCCCTGGCCCGACCTACGGAAGACCTGATGTATCCGCTCGTCTACATCGCGCGCCACGGCCAGACCGAGTGGAATGCCGAACACCGCCTGCAGGGCCAGGCCGACACCGACATCAACGACTTTGGCCGCGAGCAGGCGAGGCTCAACGGCCAGCGGCTGGCGGAGCTCGTCAGAAATCCTGCGGATTTCGACTTCGTCGCCAGCCCGATGCGGCGCACCCGCGAGACGATGGAGCTGATGCGCGAAGTGATGGGGCTCGATCCTTCCGCCTACCGCACCGATGCGCGCCTGGTGGAGATAAGCTTCGGCGACTGGCAGAGTTTTACCTTCGCCGAGCTCGAGGAACGCGCCCCCGGTTCAACCGACGGCCGCCGCCACGCCAAGTGGGACTTCCAGCCGCCCGGCGAGGGCGCCGAAAGTTACGAAATGCTGCTGGAGCGGATAAAGCCATGGTTCGCCGAACTTCGGCAGCCCACCGTCTGCGTCACCCACGGCGGCGTCATCCGCTGCTTCTTCCGCTTCGTCGCCGGCCTTTCCAAGCAAGAAGCCGCCGGCCTCGAGGTGCCGCAGGACCGACTGCTGCGACTGGAAGGCCGGAGCTTGGAGTGGTTGTGAGGAAGACGCCTCTGCTCGTCATTCTAGGGCGAAGCAGGAGCGAAGCTCCGTCGCGGAGACCCTGGAATCCATGCCGCGACCTAGGTCAAATGGGAAAAACGGTGCAGAAGAAAACTCGTTCTGCACCGCTGCAAAGCGTCGACGTAACGGAATGGATTCTAGGGTCTGCGCGCGTCGCTACGCTCCTTGCTTCGCCCTAGAATGACGAAACACGGACGCTTCAGCCTCCAACTCGAAAGCTAATTCTGGTCGCTGTCCGGCAACTGCATGTCCGTCACGACATTCTCGCCATTGGTCACGTCATAGGCGATGACGATGTCCATGCCGGGCTTCAGCGAGTCGATATCGGTCTCGGCGTTGAGCTTGTAGGCCTTGCCGTCGTCAAGCGTCAGCGTCAGCGTGTCCTTGTCGACCTTCTTGATCAGGCCTTCGGTCTGGCCGGCGAACGCGACGGCGGTGGAAATCAGCAACATGGCGCAGGCGGCGCCAATCAGGGTACGCATCGTCGTCCTCTTTGGTCATTGCGCCGGCTGGTCAGCGGCGGATCCTCAACGGCGGATGGGAAGAGAGCAGAAACCAACCGAATGTGTCAAAACTAAATCCGCCAGATCACAGTTTGATGCAGCCGTTTGACCACTGTGGAAAACGCCAATAGAAGGCAAGCCGGCAGCGCCGCGCGTGCTTTTAGATGCGCAGGGGATGCTGCACCACTTCAGGTTGCCGGCTCCGCCGCCGGGCAGGGCGTTTTCCATGTCTCATAACACATTCGGCCATCTCTTCCGCGTCACCACCTGGGGTGAAAGCCACGGCGCCGCGCTCGGCTGCGTTGTCGATGGCTGCCCGCCTGGCATTCGCTTCAAGCGCGAGGATATCCAGGCCGAGCTCGACCGCCGCCGCCCTGGACAGTCGCGCTTCGTCACCCAGCGCCGCGAGCCGGACGAGGTCAAGATCCTGTCCGGCTTCATCCTCGACGAGGACGGCGAGACGATGATCACCACAGGCACGCCGGTTTCGATGCTGATCGAGAATGTCGACCAGCGTTCCAAGGACTATGGCGAGATCGCCCGCCAGTACCGGCCGGGCCATGCCGACTACACCTACGACGTCAAATACGGTCTGCGCGATCACCGCGGCGGCGGCCGTTCCTCGGCGCGCGAGACGGCGGCCAGAGTGGCGGCGGGCGCCTTGGCGCGCAGGATAGTTCCCGGCATGATGGTGCGCGGCGCGCTGGTCTCGATGGGCGAGAAATCGATCGACCGCGCCAACTGGAACTGGAATTTCGTAGGCGATGCCGAAAACCCGTTCTTCACACCCGATCCTGCTTCGGTGCCTGTCTTCACCCGGTATCTCGACGGCATCCGCAAGGCCGGCTCCTCGGTCGGCGCGGTGATCGAGATCGTCGCCGATGGCGTGCCGCCGGGCCTCGGCGCGCCGATCTACGCCAAGCTCGACCAGGACATCGCGTCGGGCCTGATGTCGATCAACGCCGTCAAGGGCGTCGAGATCGGCAACGGCTTCGAGGCGGCCCGCATCACCGGCGAACAGAACGCCGACGAGATGCGCATGGGCAATGACGGCAAGCCGGTGTTTTTATCCAACAATGCTGGCGGCATCCTGGGCGGCATTTCGACCGGACAGGCGATCGTCGCCCGCTTCGCCGTCAAGCCGACCTCGTCGATCCTGACCCCGCGCCAGTCGATCGACAAGGACGGCAAGGATGTCGAGGTGATGACCAAGGGCCGCCACGACCCTTGCGTCGGCATCCGCGCCGTGCCGATCGGCGAGGCCATGGTTGCCTGCGCGGTCGCCGATCATTATCTGCGGCACAGAGGACAGACAGGGAAGGCAGTAGGCAGTAGGGATTAGGCAGTAGACCGCCCGACACAGCCGTTTTCTACTGCCTACTGCCTAATTCCTGCGAGCGAAGCGAGCACTTATGCCATACGACCAGAAGAAGATCGTCGAAGCGATCCGCGCCTTCGAGCGCGGCGAGATCGTCGTCGTCATGGACGATGACGGGCGCGAGAACGAAGGCGATCTGATCGTCGCCGCCGTCCACTGCACGCCGGAGAAGATGGCCTTCATCGTCCGCAACACCTCCGGCATCGTCTGCACGCCGATGCTGCGTGACGATGCCAGGCGGCTGAACCTCGCGCCGATGGTGGCGGACAACGACTCCGCCCACACCACCGCATTCACGGTCAGCGTCGATTTCAAGCACGGCACCACGACCGGCATTTCCGCCGACGACCGCACGTTGACCGTGCGCAACCTTGCCAACGGCAATGTCGGCCCGTCCGATTTCGTGCGTCCCGGCCACATCTTCCCGCTGATCGCGCGCGAAGGCGGTGTCTTGATGCGCTCCGGCCACACCGAGGCCGCGGTCGACCTCTGCAAGCTTGCCGGCCTGCCCCCCGTCGGTGTCATCTCCGAACTGGTCAACGACGACGGCACGGTCAAGCGCGGCCCTGAGGTGCAGGCCTTCGCGGAACAGCATGGCCTGAAGCAGGTCTCGGTCGCAGACCTCATCGCCTACCGCCAGCGCAAGGAAACGCTGGTCGAGCGCGTCGCCTGCTCCGACATCGACACGCCCGGCGGCAAGGCGCAGGTCTTCACCTACACGCTGCCCTGGGATTCCATGCACCATGTCGCGGTCGTCTTCGGCGACATCCGCGACGGCGAGGATGTGCCGGTGCGCCTGCATTCGGAAGATGTCGTCACCGACGTCTTCGGCACCAGCCATCGCCTCGACGACATCATGAAGGCGATGGGCGAGCGCAGGCGCGGCGTCATCGTCTATCTGCGCGAGGGCTCGGTCGGCGTCGCCCATCAGGAGCGCAAGCGTCCCGCGAGCGGCGAGCGCGAAGATCATGAAGAAGCGCGCCGCCGCGAGAACGAATGGCGCGAGATCGGCCTCGGCGCCCAGATCCTCAAGGACCTCGGCATCTCCTCGATCAACCTGATCGCCTCTCGCGAGCGCCACTATGTCGGCCTCGAAGGCTTTGGCATCCACATCGCCAAGACCGAGATTCTTTAGGCTGCCGGGGGCGCCGAAGGTCCTGGCGGCAGCCCCGCCGGCGTTGCTGATTGACCGAAGCCTCCGCGGCGGAGGCGATTGGCCGGGGCCTCCGCGACGTCGTCATCTCGGGTCTATCCCGCTTCGAGTCGCTCCGACCGTGGATGACGAAGTCGCGTAGGTCTCGGCTAACTTCCAACGTCTGCGATGATGATCGGACGGCCGAATAATCGTCACTCCGCAGGCACCGCCGCTTCGCCCCTGTCCGCATCGCAATCGCCCGTCGCCAGCCGGCACTGCCCGGCAAGCACCGTGGCCAGCGCGATCGCCCCGGCCGCCACCGACACCCAGAACCCGTTCTGCGGACCGAAATTGTCGACCATCCAGCCGGCGGCGAAGGAGCCCAGCGCCATGCCGATGCCGATGCCGGTGGTTATCCAGGTGACGCCTTCGGTGAGCATTGCCGGCGGCACGTGGCGCTCGATCAGGCCGAAGGCTGTGATGAAGGTCGGCGAGATCGCGACGCCGCTGACGAAGACCGCCAGCGCCAACGTCGGCACCGTGTCGGCGAAAAGCAATGGCAGCGTGGTGAGCGCGATCACCGTGACCGCGACCACGAGTTGCCGCTGCAGCGGCGCCTTCAGGCTGAGCGCGCCGACGATGATGCCGAGCACGAAGGATCCAAGCGCATAGACGCCGATGACGAGGCTTGCAGCCTCGGGCTGGCCGAGCGCCTTGGTGATGGCGACGGTGGTGACTTCCGTGGTGGCGAAGGTCGCGCCGACGAAGATCAGCGCGAAGGTGATGATCTGCACCGGCCGCAGGCGGATCGCCGAACCGGCCGCGCCATGTTCCGCCGGACGTACCGGTGGCTCGGACGAGCGCTGCAGCAGGAATGCCGCCGAACCGAGCGCGAGCAGCAACGTGCTGACCACCATGCCGGCTTCGGGAAACAGCGCTGCGCTCAAGCCCACTGACAGCGAGGCTCCGGCGACATAGACCAATTCGTCCGCAGCCGATTCGAACGCGAAGGCGGTGCTCAACTCGGGACGATCGCGAAAAATCTCGGTCCAGCGAGCCCTGACCAGCGCCGGGATGTTGGGCATGGCGGCGGCAAGCAGCGCCGACCCGAACAGGGTCCAGGCCGGCCAGTGCTGGTTGGCCGCCACGATCAATGTCGTGAAGGCAAGCACCGAGACAAGCGTGGTCGGCAGGGCAATCGCGGTTTGGCCAAGCTGATCCACCCATCGCGAGATCTGCGGTGACAAAACAGCATTCACAAGGGCGTAGGTCGCCGAGACCGCCCCGGCCAGCCAGTATTCGCCATGCGTCTGCGAGAGCATCGCCACGATGCCGATCGGCGCCATGGCGATCGGCAGCCGCGCGATGAAGGCGGCCGCGGCAAAGCCTTTCGTGCCGGGAGCCCGAAAGATGTCCGCATAGGGGTTTCGCATGATCCTGCTCCTCGACAAGAGCGCATACTAAAACTACATGCGCTGCGTATGAATGTGAGATAGTTCATACGCTGCGTATGTCAATTGGCATACGAGGCGTATGTTAGTAGGGCCAGAGCCATGTACAGACCGCGCAAGGAGATGATCGCCGAAACGCGCGCCAAGCTGATCGCGGCCGCCCGCCACGCCTTCGGCACGGTCGGCTACGCCGAGGCCTCGATGGACGATTTCACCGCGTCGGCCGGCCTGACGCGCGGCGCGCTCTACCATCATTTCGGCGACAAGAAGGGGCTGCTGCAGGCGGTGATCGCCGAGATCGACGGCGAAATGGCCGAGCGGGTGAACGAGGCGGCTTCGAAGGCGCCGACCCGCTGGCAGCATTTCGTCGATGAATGCACCAGCTATATCGAAATGGCGCTGGAGCCGGAAATCCAGCGCATCATGTTCCGCGACGGTCCGGCGGTGCTCGGCGACCCGGCGCAGTGGCCGAATGCCAGCGCTTGCATCGCCTCGATGACCGACCATCTGACGAAGCTGCAGGACGAGGGGGTGGTCGTTCCAGAGCTTGATCCCGAGACGACCTCACGGCTGATCAATGGCGCCAGCAGCCAGGCCGCGCAGCGCATCGCCAATTCGAAGGATCCCGAAGCGACGTCGAAGAAGGCGATCGCGGCGTTCAAGCAACTGCTCGAAGGCTTGCGCAAGAGGGTTGACGGCACGCTTGGGTAACCAAGCCACCGGGTTGTGCACCGCTTTCCGGCCGACGCAACCCCGCCGCGATTGACAATCAATGGGGCGAGCGCATCCTCCACCGCCAACTCTTACAGCGCCGCGCGTTCTTTGAACGCGCAAAGGACGCTGTAAAAACTTTGATTCAGCGCATGACTCTTCTCCGAAAATCCATTCCGATTTTCGGGATCATGCGCGGGGGTGTGGAGAGTCGGGGCATGTGGGACTTCAGCATCGCCAGGTCGGTGTCCATCATGATGCGGACATGGCCGTTCATCGTCTTTCGCATGATCGTCTATTTCGGCATCACGGTTGCCTACATCATGGCGACTGGGACGGGGGCCAGCGTCGGCTACGGCGTCGGCCACATCTCGACCGATCCCGACGGGCCGATGTCCTTCGCGCTCTGGGGCGGCGTGGTCGGCTTCGGCGTCGTGTCGATCGCCGTCTACTGGATCCGCGAATACATCCTCTACGTGCTGAAGGCGGGCCATATCGCCGTCATGGTGCATCTGATCGACGGCCACGATGTCCCTGACGGCCAGAACCAGATCGCCTATGCCAAGGAAGTGGTCACCCAGCGTTTCGCCGAGGCCAACATCCTTTTCGTCGTCGACCAACTGGTCAAGGGCGCCATCCGCGCCATCACCGGCCTGATCGGCGGCATAGCCGCCTTCCTGCCGATCCCGGGCCTGAGCGGCATCGTCAGCTTCATCAACACCATCATCCGTATCTCGCTGACCTATGTCGACGAGATCATCCTCGGCTACAACATCCGCATCAATTCGAACTCGCCCTTCGAGACGGCCAGGCAAGGCGTCGTCCTCTACGCCCAGAACGGCAAGCACATGGTCAAGAACGCCGTCTGGCTGGCGGCGATCATGTGGGGCGTGTCCTTCGTCATCTTCCTGTTGATGCTGGCGCCCGCCGCGGCGATCCTCTGGGTCATGCCGGGTCAGCTTGCCGGCTGGGCTTTCGTGCTGGCCATCGTCTTTGCCTGGGCCTTCAAGGCGGCCTTCATCGAGCCCTTCGCCATTGCATCGCTGATGCAGGTCTATTTCGAAGCCATCGAGGGCCAGGTGCCCAATCCCGAATGGGACCACCGGCTGGCCGAGGCCTCGTCCAAGTTCAGGGAACTGCGCGACAAGGCGCTGGGCTCCTTCGGCGGCGGCTCGCGCTGGGATACGCCCCGGGCCGCTTGATCAGGATTTCGAAGGACCGCCTAAAGCGCGTCGCGTCGAAACGGATTCACGCGACGCGCTTTTAGGTCGTTGCTTGATGCATGTCGTTGTCGCAAAACCGAGGTCACTTTTGCGCGACATGCATTAGCCTTGCGATCGCCGATTTGAGCGGCGCCTCGCCGGCGCCGCGGAAAGTCTCGCTCATCACCAACTCCGGCAGCGGCAGGCGCTTGCCCCAGCCATGGGCCTCGAGATCGGGCTTCGGCGCGAAGGCTGAGACGCGGCCCACGCAGAGATAGGCGATCGGCGTGACATGTTCGGGGATTGCGAGAAGCCGCCTCAGCGCTTCGATCTCGATGATGCTTACCCAGCCGACGCCGACACCTTCGGCACGCGCCGCCAGCCAGAAATTCTGCACCGCGCAGACGGTGCTGTAGAGATCCATCTCCGGATTATGCCAACGCCCGAGCGGCGAGTCCTTCGACCGCTGCCGGTCGCAGGTGATGCACAGATTGAGCGCGCTTTCGCAGATGCCCTCGAGCTTCAGCTTGCGGTAAAGCGCCTGCCGTTCCGCCTCGATCGCCGGCAGCTCCTGCTCGCGCGCGGCGAGGAACAGGTCGCGCACCTGCTGACGCCTGCCTGGATCGCGGATGACGATGAAGTTCCACGGCTGCATGTAGCCGACCGACGGCGCATGATGCGCGGCGGTGATGAGCCGCGCCAACACGCTGTCATCGAGGTCGTCGGGGACAAAATGGCTGCGCACGTCACGCCTGGTGAACATCGCCCGATAGACCGCGTCGCGCGCCAATTGGTCAAAGTCGTCGCCGCTCGCGGCGATCGCTGCTGCCGTCATCGCTTTTCCCCTTGCGACAAGCAGTCCCCCGCCTGACCAAGCGGAAAACCATGTCTGCCGGGCCGGTCTTCTGGCTCGGGATCCTCCCGCATCCGGCGCCTTCCCGTCATCGACAGTGGCTTTGCCGGCGCGGTCCCCCTCACAGCGTTGGGCACGCCACGGAGTTCAACCGTGTTCCCGATTCTCCCGCGTCGCGGGCACCAGGCAGCGAAGAACCTTACCGCGAAGCTTGCGCCGCGCCAATGGCGCCAGCGACACGGGCTGGCGCAATTTTCCCCAGCCATTCGGCTTTCAAACATGGTCATCCGCGCCGCCGGTGCCTAGATTAGGCGCCATGGCCACCCGTCTCTACACGCACCCGATCTTTCTGGAACACCTCACGCCGCCCGGCCATCCCGAGCGGCCCGACCGCCTGCGCGCCATCGAACGCGTGCTCGACGACGAGGCTTTTTCGGCGCTCGACCGCGTCAAGGCGCCCGAAGGCGATGAGAAAACGATCCTCTATGCGCATCCCGAGGATTTCGTCGAGCGCGTGCGCGCGGCGATCCCTGAGAACGGCATCGTCTCGATCGACGCCGATACCAGCGCCAGCCCGAAAAGCTGGCAGGCCGTGGTGACGGCGATCGGCGGCGCCAACGCGGCGGTAGACGACGTCTTCGAGGGCCGTGCCGCCAACGTCTTCGTCGCCGCCCGTCCGCCGGGTCACCACGCCGAAAAGACCACCGCGATGGGCTTCTGCCTGTTCAACACGGCCGCGATCGCCGCCCGCTACGCGCAGAAGAAGCATCAGGCCGAGCGCGTCGCCATCGTCGACTGGGACGTCCACCACGGCAACGGCACACAGGACATTTTTTGGGACGACCCGTCGGTTCTCTATTGCTCGACGCACCAGATGCCGCTTTATCCCGGTACCGGAGCGAAAAGTGAAACCGGCGCCGGCAATATCATCAACGCGCCGCTCGCGCCGCAGACCGGCAGCGACCTGTTCCGCGACGCCTTCCTGTCGCGCGTGCTGCCCTCCATCGATGCGTTTGCGCCGGACCTGATCATCATTTCAGCCGGCTTCGACGCGCACCACCGCGATCCGCTGGCCGAGATCAACCTGACCGAGGACGATTTCGACTGGGCGACCGGGCAATTGATGGAGCGCGCCGGACGCCACAGCTCCAACAGGCTCGTCAGCTTGCTGGAAGGCGGCTACGATCTGCAGGGACTGGCATTTTCAGTCGCCGCCCATGTCGGGCGGCTGATGAAGGGATAGGGTATGGCATTGGAAGACAATGAGGACGTCAAGGCGATGAGCTTCGAACAGGCGCTAGACGCTCTGGAGAAGATCGTCGATGATCTTGAGCGCGGCGACGTCCCGCTCGACCAGTCGATCAAGATCTATGAGCGCGGCGAAGCGCTGAAGGCGCATTGTGACCGGCTGCTGAAAGCGGCCGAGGACAAGGTCGAGAAGATCAGGCTGTCGCGCGACGGCAAGCCGGTAGGAACGGAGCCGCTCGACGCAGAGTAACGACGCAGAGTAATTTGGACGACGGTGGGCAAAGAAAGCAGGTAAGGAGTTCAAGCTATGTGCCGCAACATCAAGACCCTGGCCAATTTCGAGCCGCCGGCGACCAATGACGAAGTGCATGACGCAGCGCTGCAATTCGTGCGCAAGCTGAGCGGCTCGACCAAGCCCTCCAAGCGCAACGAACATGCCTTCCACCATGCGGTCGAGGCGATCACAGCTGTCGCGCGCGAATTGATCGATTCGCTCGAAACCAACCAGGAACCGCGCAACCGCGAGGAAGAAGCTGCCAAGGCGAAGGCCAGGTCGGCGCTGCGTTTCGCCTGAGGATCCGACATGAGCTTCTTTCCGGGAAACGATCCTGAACCGGGCGATGCCTTCGCCTGCGACCAGATCGAGCTGATGGTCGTCCCCAACGCCAAGGACATTGGCGGCTTCGAGGTGCGCCGCGCCCTGCCGACGGCGAAGCGCCGTCTGGTCGGGCCGTTCATCTTCTTCGACCGCATGGGGCCAGCGATCCTGCGCGCCGGCCATGCGCTCGACGTGCGTCCGCATCCGCATATCGGCCTCTCCACCGTCACCTACCTGTTCGACGGCAAGATCAGGCATCGCGATTCGCTCGGCACCGAAATGGTGATCGCGCCGGGCGACGTGAATTTGATGACAGCCGGGCGCGGTATCGTCCATTCCGAGCGCACGCCGGAGGAGTTGCGCGGCGCGCCGATGTCGGTCTCCGGCCTGCAGACCTGGCTGGCGCTGCCCGACGGCAAGGAGGAGATTGCCCCGGTGTTCGCGAACACGTCGGTGGCCCGCTTGCCGCAGATCGATGCCGAGGGCGTCAGCGGCCGCGTCGTCATCGGCGAATTCTCAGGCCTGCGCTCGCCCGTGGCGACCGCTTCGGACACGCTTTACGCCGATCTCAGGCTGGCGGCGGGCGCGAGCGTGAAGATCCCGGCCGATGCCGAGGAGCGCGCCATCTACACGTTGGAAGGCGACGTCTCGATCGCCGGCGATATTTTCCCGGCCGAGCGGCTCCTCGTGTTCAAGCCGGGCGAGGAGATCATCGTTTCCTCCGAGCGCGGCGCGCATTTCATGCTGTTCGGCGGCGCTTCGCTGGGCTCCAAGCGCTACATCTGGTGGAATTTCGTCTCGTCCTCGAAGGAACGCATCGAGCAGGCCAAGCAGGAATGGAAGACAGGCCGCTTCGATATCGTTCCCGGCGATGAGGAAGAGTTCATCCCGTTGCCCGAAGGTTAGGATAGGCGTCGTCGGCGCGTCACTGACGCGCATTTACATTCGCCCGCCGGCGGCCTATTCCGCGCATGATTATGGCGCAATCTGCTGATAGCGCCGTGTTCGATCGATAAGGCAGGACGCGCCCGAGTGAAGCCAGACACGCCGCTGCTCGACAAGGTCCGCATTCCGGCGGATTTGCGGACGCTCGATGAGGCCGCGCTGCCGCAATTTGCCGCGGAACTGCGCGCCGAGCTCATCGACGCCGTCTCGCAGACGGGCGGCCACCTCGGCGCCGGGCTCGGCGTCGTCGAGCTGACGGTCGCCCTGCATTATGTCTTCAACACCCCGGCAGACCGGCTGATCTGGGACGTCGGCCACCAGGCCTATCCGCACAAGATCCTGACCGGCCGCCGCGACCGCATCCGCACGCTGCGCCAGGAGGGCGGCCTCTCCGGTTTCACCCGGCGCGCCGAGAGCGAATACGACCCGTTCGGCGCCGCGCATTCCTCGACCTCGATCTCGGCCGGCCTCGGCATGGCCATGGCGCGCGACCTGTCGGGCGGCCGCAACAATGTGATTTCCGTCATCGGCGACGGCTCGATGTCGGCCGGCATGGCCTTCGAGGCCCTGAACAATGCCGGCGCGCTCGATGCCCGGCTGATCGTCATTCTCAACGACAACGACATGTCGATCGCGCCGCCGACCGGCGCCATGAGCGCCTATCTGGCCAGGCTCGCCTCCGGCAAGGCCTATCTCGGCCTGCGCGATTTCGGCAAGAAGCTGACATCCTATCTCGGCAAGCGCGCCGACCGCGCCATCACCCGGGCGGTCGAGCATGCGCGCGGCTACGTCACCGGCGGCACCCTGTTCGAAGAACTCGGCTTCTATCACATCGGCCCCATCGACGGGCACAATCTCGAACATCTGATCCCGGTGCTGAAGAACGTGCGCGACAACGGCAAAGGCCCGGTTCTGGTCCATGTCGTGACCCAGAAGGGCAAGGGCTACGCGCCGGCGGAGGCCGCGGCCGACAAATATCACGGCGTCAACAAGTTCGACGTCATCACCGGCGCGCAGGCCAAGGCGCCGGCCAACGCCCCCGCCTACACCAAGGTGTTCGCCGAAAGCCTGATCCAGGAAGCGCGTGAGGACGACCGTATCGTCGCCATCACCGCCGCCATGCCGAGCGGCACCGGCCTCGACCTGTTCGGCGAGATATTTCCGCTGCGGACCTTCGATGTCGGCATCGCCGAGCAGCATGCGGTGACCTTCGCCGCCGGGCTGGCCACCGAAGGCTACAAGCCCTTCGCCGCCATCTATTCCACCTTCCTGCAGCGCGCCTACGACCAGGTCGTCCACGACGTTGCGATCCAGAAATTGCCGGTGCGCTTTCCCATCGACCGCGCCGGTTTCGTCGGCGCCGACGGCGCCACCCATTGCGGCGCTTTCGACACCACCTTCCTCGCTGCGCTGCCGGGCTTCGTCGTCATGGCCGCCGCCGATGAGGCGGAACTGCGCCATATGGTGCGCACCGCGGCGTCCTATGATGACGGCCCGATCGCCTTCCGCTATCCGCGCGGCAACGGCGTCGGCGTCGACATGCCGGAGCGCGGCTCGCTGCTCGAAATCGGCAAGGGTCGTATTCTCAAGGAAGGGACCAAGGTCGCCCTGCTTTCCTTCGGCACGCGGCTGCAGGATTGCCTTCTGGCCGCTGAGGAGCTCGGCGCGGCTGGTCTCTCCACCACGGTTGCCGACGCCCGCTTCGCCAAGCCGCTGGACGAGGATCTCATCCGGCGGCTCGCCCGTTCGCATGAGGTGCTGGTGACTGTCGAAGAGGGCGCCATCGGCGGCTTCGCCAGCCAGGTGCTGCACTTCCTTGCCCACGAAGGCCTGCTGGAAAGCGGCCTCAAGGTGCGCCCGCTGGTACTGCCGGACGCGTTCACCGACCACGCGAAACCCGAAAAGATGTATGCCGATGCCGGCCTGGATTCGGTGGGTATCGTGCGCACGGTCTTCGCGACGCTCGGCCGTGGCGTTCAGGCGCAGCGTGCCTGAATCAGGACTTCAAGACCCTGAATCGTTTTGCCGGCTTCCGGATGTAACCATCTGTTAACGCTCCCGTTTGGCGGTTCGCTTACCCTGTCTATTGGCCGATTTTCAACGGCGCCCTGCTAGAAGCTCGAGCCAGGCAGGGAGATAACAAAAATGAAAACGCTTCTGTGCGGCATGGCGCTTTTGGCGGGCATGGCCGCGCCGGCGACAGCCGAAACGCGTTACGACCGCAACCTTGAAAAGGCGGTGCTGGATATCGTCGCCGGCAAGATGGGCAACATCCGCGGCGCCTTCTCCTACAGGCAGGTTCCTCAACTCGTCATGGTGCCGGAAGCGACGACGCCGGCTGTGCCGGCGCCGGTCGAGCCGTCGCGCAGGGAAGCTTCCGGCAATGATGGCCTGACGCCGGCCGTCGAGCGCCGGGTTTCGCGAACCGTATTTTAGAACCACATATCGCGCACGCAGCGGCCGTCGCGCGGCAGGTCGTCATAGGTATCGAGGCCGTCGAAATGGTCGATCGGCAGGTCGGCGACGTCCTCGGGCGGCGCCAGCCTGACATTGACGGCGATGCGCGTGCGGCCGCTCTTGCCGGAACGCAGGCCGCGCCAGGCGACGACGCAGGCGCAGGTCGGACAGAACAGGATCTCCAGCGAAGGTTCGGCCACCCCGGCGCGCGTATAGGATTTCACCGGCCCGGCGACGCGAATGCGCTCGTCGACATAGTCATAGGCCCAGAGCGTGCCGTAGCGGCGGCAAAGCGTGCAGTTGCAGGCGGTGATTCCGCCGGGATCTCCTTCCAGCGTCCAATGGACCGCGCCGCAATGACAGGTACCCTTCAGCATCGCCACCTCCACCGACTGACGAACGGCCCGTTCCTGTCCACATTCTGCAGCCTGTCGCCCGATATTCAAACCCATTGCGTTCGCGCCCGGCTTTCGCCAATGAAGGCCGATGAGTTCCCCTTTGCCAGCCAGCCAGCGCCAGCGGCTCGACGAATTGCTCGTCGAGCGCGGCCTGTTCGCCAGCCGCTCGCGTGCCCGCGACGCGATCGAGCGCGGCACGGTAACGGTTGACGGCATCGTTGCCCGCAAGCCCGGCCAGCCTGTCGCGCCGGACTGCCTGATAGCCATCGATGATCCGGCGCAGGCCTATGTGTCGCGCGCCGCGCTGAAGCTGATCGCCGGCCTCGATCGTTTCGGCCTCGATCCTTCCGGCAGCGAGGCGCTCGATATCGGCGCCTCGACCGGCGGCTTCACCCAGGTGCTGCTCGAGCGCGGCGCGGCGCATGTCACGGCGATCGATGTCGGCCACGGCCAGATGCATCCCGACATTGTCGGTAACCCGCGTGTGACGGTGATCGAAGGGCTGAACGCCCGCGACCTGACGGCGGCCGATCTCGGCGGCCGCGTTCCCGCTTTCCTGGTCTGCGACGTCAGCTTCATTTCGCTGAAGCTGGCGCTGCCGCCGGCGCTGCAATTGGCGGGCGAGGGCGCCAGGGCAATTCTTCTGGTCAAGCCGCAATTCGAGGCCGGGCGCGAGGCCATCGGCAAGGGCGGCCTGCTCAGGCAGCCAGAAGACGCTGAGCGCATTGCTGTCAGCTTGGCTGATTGGCTTGCCGGCATTCCCGGCTGGCGGGTGCTCGGGCTGCACCCGTCGCCGATCGAAGGCGGCGACGGCAACCGCGAGTTCCTGCTCGCCGCCATAAAGGATGCGGGGTCGCGATGAGCACACGCTTCACCATCGCCAGGCTGGGGTCGCAAGGCGACGGCATCGCCAACGCCGAGGGCGGCGAGGTCTTCATCCCCTTCACGCTGCCAGGCGAAACCGTCACGGCCGCGCGCCAGAGGGATCGCGCTACGTTGATGTCGGTGTTGGAAGCCTCGCCGCTCAGGATCGATCCCGCCTGCCGTCATTTCACCGAATGCGGCGGCTGCGCGCTGCAGCATTTCGAAGCCGAAGCCTACCGGCAATGGAAGCGCGAGAAGGTCGTGCAGGCGCTGAAGGCCAAGGGCATAGCTTGCGAGATCGCTGCGCTGGTGCCGTGCGCGCCGCACACCCGCCGCCGCGTCACCTTCAGCGCCAGGCGCACCGATGCCGGCATGCTGCTCGGCTTCGTGCGCGCCCTGTCCTCCGAGATCATCCCGATCGACGAATGCCCGATCTCGCTGCCGGCGATTGTTTCGGCGCTCGATAAATTGCGTGCTCTGGCCGGATTGGTCTGCGCCACGCCGAAAGCGTTCCATATGACGGTGACCGTCACGGCTTCGGGCCTCGACATTGCCGTCCATGATGCCGGCAAGCTCGGCGACCACCAGCGCCGCATCGCGTCGAATTTCGTCATGGCCGAGGGCCTGGCGCGGCTTTCCGTCGACGGCGAGATCGTCGTCGAACCGAAGAAGCCGGTGGTGCAGTTCGGATCCGTCGCCGTCGCCCTGCCGCCCGGCGCCTTCCTGCAGGCGACGGAAGCCGCCGAGCAGGCGATGGCGGACCTTGTCGGCCAGCACCTGTCGCGCGCCAGGAAAGTCGCGGACCTGTTTGCCGGTTGCGGCAGCTTCGCGCTGCGGCTTGGCGTGAAGTCGGAGGTCCATGCCGTCGAAGGCGATGCGCCGGCGCTCGCCGCACTCGACCGCGCCTTTCGTTTCGCCGGTGGCCTGAAGCGGGTGACCAGCGAACGCCGCGACCTTTTCCGCCGGCCGCTGACCTTCAAGGAACTGAACGCTTTCGACGGAGTGGTCTTCGATCCGCCGCGCGCCGGCGCCGAGGACCAGTCGAAGCAGATCGCCCGTTCCGACGTGCCGCTGGTCGCCGCCGTCTCCTGCAATCCGGTGACGCTGGCGCGGGATTTGCGGATTCTTCTCGATGGCGGCTACACGCTGAAGAGTGTCAGCCCAATCGACCAGTTTCTGTGGTCGCCGCATGTCGAGGCCGTGGCGCTTTTGGAGAAGCCGAAGCGGCGTAGATAGCCTTGCCGGTTGCAGCTGACTTCACTCAAATGGCGACTTGCCTTACGAGCTCGGAAAACGTTTCGCCGTGCCGCCGCGCTGGTTGATCGAAACCCAGCTGTTCGGGTTCTGCTGCGACTGCCGTTTCAGGAAATAATAGCCGGTGGCGTTCCAGGGGCGGATCTCGTCGACCAGATTGTCCAGGACGAGATCGCCCTTGTCGGTCTTCACCGTCAGGATGGTGTGGCCCTCATCGTGAAGGTCGCGCACCACCGTCATCAGCAGCGCCTGCCGGGGAAATCCCGCTTCCTGGAGAAGCTTGCGCTTGTAGAGCGCGTAGATCTTGCAATCGCCCTTGCCGTCCACCGGATAGTCCCAGTGGTCCATCATCGTGCCCCAGTGGTCGTAATTGCTGACGGGCTTGATGGAGCGGTTCGCCTTCTGGTTGATCTGCTTGAGGATGCTCATGTTCTGCGCGGTCAGCTTGACGCTCGTGGCAGGCAAAGCGCGCACCTTGCACTCTTTCGGCCGGCGATGGCAGAAATCGAGCCAGCCGTAGGGGACGCTGGTGCTTGCGCCGACCGTGGCGTAGCTCGCAGCAGGTCGTGTCGTCGTTAGCTTGAACAGCGACGACTGCGCCGCTGCAGGGCCTATTTGCAGCGAAGTCGCACCTATCAACGAAACAAAACCAAGGAGGAGGGAAGAGGTCAGGACACCAGGGGAACGCTGCATTGCCGACACCACCGCAACGAGAAGACTGGCGAGAAGCTAATGCGCAAACGCCCGCCCCGCCAATTAAACAATTAATAATGTCCTAACACGATTGTGTCTGGCGTAAGGCAGAGGCTGCCCCTCTTCCGGAGTTGGCATCAATCCGAGCGTGGCACTGCCGCGCTTCGGCGAGTACGCTCGCGTCCATATCTTCAAGTGTTTTTGGCCCGCCAGCACGCTGTAGGATTCCAAACACGTCCTGCGGCCGCATCGGTGCAAAGGCCGGCACCGGTTTCAAATCAACGCCCTCTGGCGCGTTCTCGGATTTGGATATGATGGCTACACGCTCGAGTGAAATGTCTTTGGCAGACGATTCTACCGGAACGGCGCCAACCCCTCAAACCCTCGTCCCGCCCACCGTCATCTGGTTCATCCGCAGATGCGGCTGGCCGACCCCGACCGGCACGCCCTGTCCGGCCTTGCCGCACATGCCGATGCCGCTGTCGAGCTTCAGGTCGTTGCCGATCATGCTGACGCGGTGCATGGCGTCCGGCCCGTTGCCGATCAGCATCGCGCCCTTGATCGGCTGCGTCACCTTGCCGTTCTCGATCATGTAGGCCTCGGTGCAGCCGAACACGAACTTGCCCGACGTGATGTCGACCTGGCCGCCGCCGAAGGAGACGGCGTAAATGCCGTTCTTGACCGAGGCGATGATCTCCTCCGGCTGCATGTCGCCCGCGGTCATGTAGGTGTTGGTCATGCGCGGCATCGGCTGGTGCGCATAGCCCTCGCGTCGGCCGTTGCCCGTCGCCTTCATGCCCATCAGCCGCGCGTTCTGGCGGTCCTGCATATAGCCGACCAGTTTGCCGTCCTCGATCAAGACGTTGCGCGCCGACGGCGTTCCTTCGTCGTCGACGGTGAGCGAGCCGCGCCGCTCGGGGATGGTGCCGTCATCGACCACCGTGACGCCTTTCGCCGCCACTTGGCTACCCATCAGGCCGGCGAAGGCCGATGTCTTCTTGCGGTTGAAGTCGCCTTCGAGCCCGTGGCCGACCGCCTCGTGCAGCATCACCCCCGGCCAGCCGCTGGAGAGCACGATGTCGAAGGTGCCCGCCGGCGCTGGGACCGCTTCCAGATTGACCAGTGCCTGCCGCAGCGCCTCGTTTGCCGCATGCTTCCAGCTCTCCTCGCTGACGAACTCGCCGAAACTCTTGCGGCCGCCCATGCCGTAGGAGCCGCTCTCCTGCCGGTCGCCATCGCCGACCACGACGGAAACATTGATCCGGACCAGCGGGCGGATGTCGCGCACGATCTGTCCGTCGCCGCGCACGATCTCGACATGCTGCCACGAGGCGGCGAGCGAGGCCGTCACCTGGCGCACGCGCGCATCCTTTGCGCGTAGCCAGCCGTCGATCTCCTGCAACAGCTTGGCCTTGGCCTCGAAGGAAGGCGAGGGGATCGGGTTCTCGTCGCCATAGAGGTGGCGGTTGGTGCGGGCGGGCGCTCCGGCCAATGTGCCGGAATAGCCGCCCTTGACCGCCGAGACGGCGTCGGCCGCGCGCAGCAGCGAGGCTTCGGAGAGATCGCTGGAATGCGCATAGCCGCTGGCCTCGCCTGCCACGGCGCGCAGGCCGAATCCCTGGTCGGTGTTGAAATTGGCCGTCTTCAGCCGGCCGTTGTCGAACATCAGCGCTTCGCTTTCGCTGTATTCGAGGAACAACTCGCCGTCGTCGGCGCCCTTGACGGTCTCGGCGACGATCTCCTTGACGCGATCGTCGGAAATGTCGAATTGGCCGATCAGGCTGTTCATGGCAAATCCATTCTTGGAAACAAATCGTTCCTCGGCATGTAGGCGCGAAGCCGCCGTCGCACAATCGTCAACAAGGCCAAGTCGGCGATTACCCCGCCATCACTTGCCGTTGACGAAGTCCTTGATGTTGGCGGCCATCGCGTTCCAGTTGGAAAACTGCTCCTCGAGATTGGCCCTGGTGATGCCGCCGGCGAAGCTGACATCCATCCTGAAATTCGAACCGTCGCCGGCATAGGCCTTTACCCAGCGGTATTTCGCGTTCCAGACATTGGCCTGGTCGGCGGTCAGCGGGTCGGTGTAGCCGGTCGAGAATTGCAGCGACTTGCAGTTCTCGTGATCCTCGCAGCCATAGAAATAGATCACGTATTTGACGCCCTCGATCCGGCCGGAAAGCATCGGATCGCCATTGTCGTCCTTGTCCATCCTGGCCGAGCCGAAGCCCTTGGCGATGTCGAGGATCGCCGCAGGGTCGGGCGTCTGAAGGATTTCGGCATCCTCGGCCCGTACGGCCGAAACCGTGCCAATCAGCGCCAGACCGGCAATGAAAGCGGATAAATTCGCGCGCATTGAGCCTCCTGCCGCCAAATGCGCATTCGCCACCGACCTCAGCGTCAGGAGCGGCGCACGGGCAAGAAGATCAAGGTAGGGCGGCGAAGCCTTCCGCAAAGCCCTTGAGGTCGACGGGAATGCCGATGCCTTCCTCGGGCGTCTGGAAGACGATGAAGGTGGCCGAGGTGCCGCTCTTCAGCGTGTCGAGCAGCGGCTTTTCGAGGATCACCTCGGCATAGCAGCCATCCTGGAAGCAGCGCACGAAATAGGCGCGGCCGATATCCTTGCCATCGACATTGAGACCGAGGCCGTTGGGAAGCAGCACGCCGAGCGGCGCCAGCACGCGCAGGATCTCGGCCTTGTTATCGGCGGTGCGCAGCACCACGACCGAAAGCCCCATTTCAGGGCGGTCCTCGGCGACGACGTTCTGCATCATCACGCATTGCTCGGAGGTAGCGCCTGCAGGCGTATCGCAGATGATCGACCACGCGCCATGCGTCGACTTCACCGTGCCGCTCGGCGGCGTGGCGTTGTTCGGCGAGGCAGCGGCGCCAACGGCTACGCCGACACCGAGCAAGGCGAGGGCAAGGACGACCTTCGCCAGGGTTCTCGAAAGCCAGGAAGTCATAACGGCTCCATTGCGAATCACGGCACTTTAAGCCGCGCCGGGGCCAAGTAAAGGACGAGACCGCCGCCGGTCCGCCCCGATACCGGCAATTCCATGCTTTTCCAAAGCAAATTCGCCCGAATTGCGACCGTGGCGCATATAGCGCGGCGAGCGCCGAACACGGCCTTCGGCTTGCGCGCAAAAATGCCGCACGGTTTCCTCCGCTCCTTCCTTGCGGAGGGAAATAGAGTATGGTTTGAACCACCCTAGGGACAGACCGGGATTCCCAATCCCGGCATCGTCGATTATTGGTGCGATCGGATCGCGGGAAGTGGGAGACGAGAGGGCGATGAGGAAATTCCTGGCAAGCGCTGAATTCTTGGCAGGTGCGGCAGCTTCGGCCGTGCTCTTCTCCAGCGCGGCGGCCCGTGCCGACCAGCCGCGGCCATGGGAGATGACCTTCCAGGCTCCGGCCACCGACATGATGCGGCAGATCGAGCGGTTCGGGAACTACACCATGTGGTTCATCGTCCCGATCACCATCCTCGTTCTGCTGCTGTTGCTGGTTTGCATCGTCAAGTTCCGCGCCAGCGTCAATCCGGTGCCGTCCAAGACCAGCCACAACACGCTGATCGAAGTGATCTGGACGGTCGGGCCGGTGATCGTGCTTCTGCTTATCGCCATTCCCTCCTTCCAACTGCTCACCGCGCAATACACCCCGCCGGAAGAAGCCAAGCTCACCGTCAAGGCGACCGGCAACCAGTGGAACTGGGATTATGAATACCAGGTCGACAAGACCTTCTCCTTCAACTCGGCGGTTCTCCAGGATGCCGACCGCGCCAAGGCCGGCAAGGAAGATCGCGGCCTCTATCCGCGCCTGCTCGCGGTCGACAACGAGCTTGTCGTACCGGTCAACACCTTGACCCGCGTGCTGATCACCGCCACCGACGTCATCCACTCCTTCGCCGTGCCGTCCTTCGGCATCAAGATGGACGCCGTGCCCGGCCGCACCAACGAGACCTGGTTCAAGGCGGAGAAGGAAGGCCTCTACTACGGCCAGTGCTCGCAGCTCTGCGGTAAGGACCATGCCTTCATGCCGATCGCCGTCCGCGTCGTGTCCGACGCGCAGTTCAAGACCTGGCTTGATACGGCCAAGACCGACGTGCCGGCTGCCAACAAGGCGCTGATGGCCGAGATCGATGGTACCAACAAGGTAGCGGCCGCCGGCAACTGATGCCGCGGGTTAGCAAGATTTAGGGAACGGAGCGGAACATGGCAGAGGCTGCAGCTCACGATCACGGCGACCACAGGCCGCATGGCTGGGTCCGCTGGGTCTACTCGACCAACCACAAGGACATCGGCACGCTCTACCTGATCTTCGCGATCATTGCCGGCATCATCGGCGGCGCGCTCTCGGTCGCCATCCGCATGGAGCTGCAGGAGCCGGGCATCCAGATCTTCAGCGGCCTGGCGCAGATGGTCTATGGCATGCAGGGCGACGCCGCCATCGACGGCGGCAAGAGCATGTACAACGCCTTCGGCGCCGCGCACGGCCTGATCATGATCTTCTTCATGGTCATGCCCGCGCTGATAGGCGGCTTCGCCAACTGGATGGTGCCGATCATGATCGGCGCGCCGGACATGGCCTTCCCGCGCATGAACAACATTTCCTTCTGGCTGCTGCCGCCGGCCTTCATCCTCTTGCTCTCCTCGATGTTCGTGCCGAGCGCGCCGGGCGCCTTCGGTGTCGGCGGCGGCTGGACGATCTATCCGCCGCTCTCGACCTCCGGCCAGCCCGGCCCCGCGATGGACCTCGCGATCCTGTCGATCCACATCGCCGGCGCGTCGTCGATCCTCGGCGCGATCAACTTCATCACCACCATCTTCAACATGCGCGCTCCCGGCATGACGCTGCACAAGATGCCGCTGTTCGCCTGGGCGGTGCTGATCACCGCCTTCCTGCTGCTGCTCTCGCTGCCGGTCCTGGCGGGCGCCATCACCATGCTGCTCACCGACCGTAATTTCGGCACCTCCTTCTTCGTGCCGGACAATGGCGGTGACCCGATCCTCTTCCAGCACCTGTTCTGGTTCTTCGGCCATCCCGAGGTGTACATCCTGATCCTGCCGGGCTTCGGCATCGTCAGCCATATCGTCTCGACCTTCTCGAAGAAGCCGGTGTTCGGTTATCTCGGCATGGCCTACGCCATGGTCGCGATCGGCGCCGTCGGCTTCATCGTGTGGGCGCACCACATGTATACGACCGGACTGTCGCTCGACACGCAGCGTTACTTCGTGTTCGCCACCATGGTCATCGCGGTGCCGACCGGCGTGAAGATCTTCTCCTGGATCGCCACCATGTGGGGCGGCTCGATCTCCTTCAAGCCGCCGATGCTGTGGGCGCTGGGCTTCATCTTCCTTTTCACCATCGGTGGCGTCACCGGCGTTCAACTGGCCAATGCCGGCCTCGACCGCTCGCTGCACGACACCTATTTCGTGATCGCCCACTTCCACTACGTGCTGTCGCTGGGCGCGGTGTTCGCGATCTTCGCCGGCTGGTACTACTGGTTCCCGAAGATGACCGGCTACATGTACTCGCCGGTGATCGCCAACACCCACTTCTGGGTGACCTTCGTCGGCGTCAACCTGATCTTCTTCCCGCAGCACTTCCTCGGCCTCGCCGGCATGCCGCGCCGTACCGTCGACTATCCGGATGCCTTCGCCGGCTGGAACATGGTCTCGTCCTACGGCTCCTACATCTCGGCCGTCGGTGTTGCGATCTTCCTCTACGGCGTGTTCGAGGCCTTCCAGAAGAAGCGCGTCGCCGGCGCCAATCCGTGGGGCGAGGGTGCCACCACGCTCGAATGGCAGCTGCCTTCGCCGCCGCCGTTCCACCAGTGGGAACAGCTGCCGAAGATCAAGTAAGCAGCGTCCCGACGCACACGAGGCCGCCGGCTTGTCCGGCGGTCTTGGCCAACGGAATGATGGACTTTAAGTACGCATGGCCCTTGCCGAAGACAGATTGATGGAGGAAGCGGGTTTTCGCATGTCGGAAGCGACCGCAGCCGATTTCTTCGCCCTGTTGAAGCCGCGCGTGATGTCGCTGGTCGTCTTCACGGCCTTTGTCGGCTTGGTCGCGGCGCCCGTCGCCATCAACCCGCTGCTGGCGATGATCGCCATCCTGGCCATTGCTATCGGCGCCGGCGCCTCCGGCGCGCTCAATATGTGGTACGACGCCGACATCGACGCGGTGATGACCAGAACCGCCGGCCGCCCGGTGCCGGCCGGCCGCGTCACGCCGGGAGAGGCGTTGAGCTTCGGCCTGGTCCTGTCGGTGCTGTCGGTGATGACGCTGGGCGTGCTGGTCAACTGGCTGTCGGCCGCGCTTCTCGCCTTCACCATCTTCTTCTATGCCGTCGTCTACACCATGTGGCTGAAGCGCCGGACGCCGCAGAACATCGTCATCGGCGGTGCCGCCGGCGCCATCCCGCCGGTGATCGGCTGGGCCGCGGTGACCGGCTCGGTCAGCCTCGAAAGCGTGATCCTGTTCCTGATCATCTTCCTGTGGACGCCGCCGCATTTCTGGGCGCTGGCGCTGTTCAAGTCCGACGACTATGCCCGCGCGGGCATCCCGATGATGCCGAATGTCGCTGGCCAGGCCTCGACCCGTCGGCAGATCTTTGCCTATGCGCTGATCCTGGCGCCGGTCGGCGTGCTGCCCTGGGCGCTCGGCTACACCACGGCCGGCTATGGGGTCGTCTCGGCGGTCCTCGGCGCGGGCTTCGTCTGGTATGCCTGGAAAGTGCTTGCCATGGCCGACGACGACCGCGCGATGAAGCCGGCCAAGGCCCTGTTCGGCTACTCTCTGCTCTATCTCTTCGCGATCTTTGCCGCCTATCTCGTCGACTGCGTGGTCGGGCGCGCCCTTATGATGGGGGGAGTATGATCGTGGCCGACAAGAAACTCGAACTGGTCACGCTGACCGAACGCCAGCAGAAGGCGCGCCGCAACCGCTCGATCGCCATCGGCGTCGCGCTGGCGGCATTGGTCGTCATCTTCTATGCCGCCACCATCGTGCGCTTCGGCCACACCGGGGCCAGCATCACCGGCTCCGGCCTGTTGGGAGGCGGCTGATGGGCGGCGAGACCGGCAGCAAGCCCCGCAAGGTGAACAACGGCATCGTCGCCGCCGTCTGCCTCGCCTTCTTCACCGGCATGGTCGGCATGGCCTACGCGGCGGTGCCGCTCTACAAGATGTTCTGCCAGGTCACCGGCTATGGCGGCACCACGCAGCGCGCCGAAAAGCAATATGCCGGCCGCGTGCTCGACCGCGACATAACCATCCGCTTCGACGCCAACACCAACGGCATTCCGTGGCGGTTCGAGCCTGTCGCCCGCTCGGTGACGATCAAGATCGGCGCGACGGCGCAGGCGCATTACAGCGCCACCAACAAATTCGACCGCACCATCACCGGCCGCGCCTCGTTTAACGTGCAGCCGGAAATGGCCGGTGCCTATTTCAACAAGGTGGAGTGCTTCTGCTTCACCGACACGACGCTGAAGCCCGGCGAGACGCTGGACATGCCGGTCGTGTTCTATGTCGATCCAGACATCGTCAACGTGCCGGAACTCAAGGACTTGAAGACGATCACCCTGTCCTACACGATGTTCCCGGTCGAAAAGAAACAGCCGGTCGCCTCGTCGGCGCCGGCCGCTGGCAGCAGCAACAAAGTTCCAGATTCCGACGCAAGCCTCGGGGGTTGATATGGCAGACGCGCACGCAAAACCACAACACGACTACCATCTCGTCAACCCGAGCCCGTGGCCTTTCCTGGGATCCATCGGCGCGCTGGTCACCGCCATCGGCGGCGTCTGCCTGATGCAGTATCTGAAGGCCGGCAACTTCCCGGTCTTCGGCCACAACATCGCCAATCCATGGCTGTTCTTCATCGGCCTGATCATCGTGCTCTACACGATGTTCGCCTGGTGGTCGGACACCATCAAGGAAGCGCATGAGGGTCATCACACGCGCGTCGTGTCTCTGCACCTGCGCTACGGCATGATCATGTTCATCGCCTCGGAGGTGATGTTCTTCGTCGCTTGGTTCTGGGCCTTTTTCGACGCCAGCCTGTTCCCGGGCGAAGCCTCGCAATATGCCCGCGCCGCCTTCACCGGCGGCGTCTGGCCGCCGAAGGGGTTGGAGGTTCTCGATCCCTTCCACCTGCCGCTCTACAACACCATCATCCTGCTTCTGTCGGGCACGACGGTGACCTGGGCGCATCACGCGCTGCTCCATGGCGACCGCAAGGGTCTGATCAACGGCCTGGTGCTGACCGTCGGCCTCGGCATGCTGTTCACCATGGTGCAGGCCTACGAGTACATGCACGCCCCGTTCGCGTTCAAGGATTCGATCTACGGCGCCACCTTCTTCATGGCGACCGGCTTCCACGGCTTCCATGTCATCATCGGCACCATCTTCCTGCTCGTCTGCCTGGTGCGTGCGATGCGCGGCGACTTCACGCCGAAGCAGCATTTCGGCTTCGAGGCGGCCGCCTGGTACTGGCACTTCGTCGACGTGGTCTGGCTGTTCCTGTTCAGCGCGATCTATGTCTGGGCCTCGAACGGCGCGCTGATCGAAGGCCACTGATAAAAAGCAATCCGGGAAAGCGCGTAGCGATTTTTCCGGAATTTGTTTTCAGGAGTTTTGAAGGCGGCCGCGGCGACGTGGCCGCCTTCTTCTTTTCGGCGCAATGGCCGGCCATCGGTAGGTCATGTGGGCGAAAATTCCCTTGGCCATCTGCGCGTATCTGATCATCACAGGCTCACTGCTCGACAGGGGTATGTGGCCCGGACAGACGGTCGATCTGGTGCGTGTCGAGAAATCGCAACGGCAGTTGCAACTGATCGGCGGCGGCCAAATCCTGCGCCGCTACAGCATCGCGCTCGGCGGCGATCCGGTCGGCCACAAGCACCGCGAGGGTGACGGGCGAACGCCGGAGGGGCGCTATGTGCTCGACTGGCGCAATCCCAACAGCGTCGCGCACAGGTCGATCCATATCTCCTATCCAAATGCCGACGATAAGGTGGCGGCGAAAGCGCTGGGCGTCGATCCAGGCGGCCTCATCATGATCCACGGCCAGCCGAACGGTTTCGGCTGGCTGGGCAGGCTGCTTCAAATGGTCGACTGGACCGACGGCTGTATTGCAGTTACGAACCCCGATATGGATGAAATCTGGACAAGGGTGGCCGACGGCACACCGATCGAGATCATGAAATGAGCGAAGATCTCCAAAATGAGTGAAGACAAGGCGATCTGGCCACCCATAGATCCGATCTCGGCCGGCCTGCATGGCCGCTGCCCGCGCTGCGGCGAAGGCAAGCTGTTCTCGAGTTTCCTCACCGTCGGCAAGCGCTGCTACAATTGCGGGCTCGACTATTCCTTCGCCGATGCGGGCGACGGACCGGCGGTGTTCGTCATCCTGATCATCGGCTTCGTCGTCGTCGGCCTCGCATTGTGGATGGAGGTGACGTTCAGTCCGCCGCTCTGGCTGCACTTCATGTTGTGGATACCGCTGGCGCTGGTGCTGTGCCTGACGGCGCTGCGCCTGATCAAGGGCGTGCTGATCACCTTGCAGTATTCGAAGAGAGCCTCCGAGGGCAGGCTGGATTCCAACGAATGAGCGAGACGATCAGTTTGGTTGCCGGCCGTTCACGGCCCCGCACGGCGTTGCTGCTTGGCCTCGGCCTTGTCCTGTTCGCCGTCCTGATCGGGCTCGGCACCTGGCAGGTCCAGCGCCTGCATTGGAAGGAAGGCCTGCTCGCAACCATCGATAAGCGCACGCATTCCGCACCGCTGGCTCTAGCGGACGTCGAGAAGGAATTCGCCACTTCCCATGATGTCGATTACACGCCGGTGACGGTGACCGGCACTTTCCTGCACCAGGGCGAGCGGCACTTCTTTTCCACCTGGCAAGGCGACAGCGGCTTCAACGTCTACACGCCCCTGCAGCTCGAGGATGGCCGCTTCGTGCTCGTCAACCGCGGCTTCGTTCCCTACGATCTCAAGGATCCTTCCAAGCGCCGACAGGGCGAAATTGCCGGCAAGGTGACCCTGACCGGGCTTGCCCGCAATCCGCTGCCCGGAAAACCGTCGATGATGCTTCCCGACAATGACGTCGCCAAGAACATCTTCTACTGGAAGGACCGCGACGTCATGGCGGCGACCGCCGGCCTGCCGGCGGGGTTCGTGCTGGTGCCGTTCTTCATCGATGCCGACAAGACGCCGAACCCTGGCGGCCTGCCGGTCGGAGGCGTCACCATCATCGACCTGCCGAACAACCACCTGCAATACGCGGTCACCTGGTATGGCTTGGCCGCCGCCCTTGCGGCGGTGCTGATCCTCAGGCTTCGCCGCCCAGCGAATGAAGCGTGAAGCCTCCTGCTCTTGACAGGACAGGGATGTGCACCTCATTTCGCCTTGAGCAATTCCAGGAAAAGTGTGAGCGGCTTTCCGTCCGGAATCGCGTCAAAACAAAGAGATCGATTCCGACCAAACCGGCCCGTTTTAATGACTGAGAAAAAGCCACCGCTGACGATCAGGCTCTGCCAGCCACGCGGCTTTTGCGCCGGCGTCGACCGTGCCATCCAGATCGTCGTGCTGGCGCTGAAGAAATACGGCGCGCCGGTCTATGTCCGCCACGAGATCGTGCACAACCGTTACGTCGTCGAAGGGCTGCAGAGCCTGGGCGCGGTCTTCATCGAGGAACTGTCCGAGATTCCGCCGGAGCATCGCCAGTCGCCGGTGGTCTTTTCCGCGCATGGCGTGCCGAAATCGGTGCCGGCGGATGCCGAGGCGCGCAACCTTTTCTATCTCGATGCCACGTGCCCGCTCGTCTCCAAGGTGCACAAGCAGGCGATGCGCCACCAGCGGCTCGGTCGCCATGTGCTTTTGATCGGCCACGCCGGGCACCCCGAAGTGATCGGCACGATGGGCCAGTTGCCGGAAGGCGCCGTGACGCTGATCGAGACCGAGGCCGATGCGGCGCGCTTCGTTCCGATCGACGCTTCGGCCCTTGGCTTCGTCACCCAGACAACCTTGTCGGTCGAGGACACCGCCGGCATCATCCGGGCGCTCCAGGAGCGGTTTCCCGAATTGCACGCGGCCGCGGCCGAATCGATCTGCTACGCCACCACCAACCGCCAGGAAGCGGTGAAGAAGACGGCGGCGGGAGCCGATCTTTTCCTTATCGTCGGCGCTCCCAATTCGTCCAATTCGCGTCGCCTTGTCGAAGTGGCGGAGCGCGCGGGTGCCACGATGTCGCTTCTCGTGCAGCGCGCCGCCGAAATTCCGTGGGATGAGATCGCCGGGATCAGGACGCTCGGCCTGTCGGCCGGTGCCTCGGCGCCGGAGATCATCGTCGATGAGATCATCGACGCGTTCCGCCAGCGTTTCGACGTCACCATCGATCTGGCCATCACGGCCACGGAAACGGAGGATTTTCCGGTGATGCGGGTTTTGCGCGATGTCGAACTGACGGCGGCCGACATGGCCTTCGTCAATGGAGCGGCGTGAAACCGGATGGCCGTCTACACCGACGTCAACGAGAACGAACTCAGCGCGTTCCTCAAAGCCTATCCGGTGGGCGAATTGCTCTCCTACAAGGGCATCGCCGAAGGCACCGAGAATTCCAATTTCCTGGTCCACGCCTCGACCGGCTCCTACATCCTGACCCTCTACGAAAAGCGCGTCGACAAGGCCGACCTGCCGTTCTTTCTCGGCCTGATGGGCCATCTCGCCAGGAAGGGCATTTCCTGCCCGCTGCCGGTCACCGCCGATGACGGCACCGTCATCGGCACGCTCGCCGGCCGGCCCGCCGTCATCATCACCTTCCTCGAAGGCCTGTCGTTGCGGCGGCCGACGGCCGCGCATTGCGCGGAAGTCGGCAAGGCGCTCGCCAGCCTCCATCTTGCCGGCCAGGATTTTCAGATGAGACGGCCGAACGCGCTGGCGATCGACGGCTGGCGCAAGCTCTGGACGGCCTCGCGCGACCGCGCCGACGAGGTCGAGCCGGGCCTGGCGGCCGAGGTCGATGCCGACTTTGGCGATTTCGAGCGCAACTGGCCGACCGGCCTGCCGCGGGGCATCATCCACGCCGATCTGTTCCCGGACAATGTCTTCTTTCTCGGCGAGAAGCTGTCCGGGCTGATCGACTTCTATTTCGCCTGCGACGACCTCTACGCCTATGATGTCGCCACCTGCCTCAACGCCTGGTGCTTCGAGAAGGATTTTTCCTTCAACCTGACCAAGGGGACGGCGCTGCTGGCCGGCTACCAGTCGGTGCGGCCGCTTCAGGGTGACGAGCAGGCGGCGCTGCCGATGCTGGCGCGCGGCTCGGCGCTGCGCTTCATGCTGACCCGCCTCTATGACTGGCTGACCATTCCGGATGGCGGGCTGGTGATGAAGCGCGATCCGACCGAATATATCCGCCGCATGCGCTTTCACCGCGCGATCCGATCTCCTTCCGAATACGGGCTGACATGAGCAAGCACGTTGAAATCTTCACCGACGGTGCCTGCTCCGGCAACCCGGGGCCGGGCGGCTGGGGCGCGATCCTGCGCTTCAATGGCGTTACCAGGGAATTGTCGGGCGGCGAAGCCGAGACCACCAACAACCGCATGGAGCTGCTTGCCGCCATCACCGCGCTCGATGCGCTGAAGGAGCCTTGCACAGTCGATCTCTACACCGACAGCAAATACGTCATGGACGGTATTTCCAAATGGATCCATGGCTGGAAGAAAAACGGCTGGAGGACCGCCGACAAGAAGCCGGTGAAGAACGGCGAACTATGGCAAGCGCTCGACGCAGCCAACCGCCGCCACAAGGTGACCTGGAACTGGGTCAGGGGCCATGCCGGCCATTCCGAAAACGAACGCGCCGACGAACTCGCGCGCGAAGGCATGGCGCCGTTCAAGAAGGGCTCGTCAGTGTCTGCAACGCCGAAGCCGGCAGCGGCGCCGAAACCGGCCACACCGGCAAGGCAGCCGGCAACCCCAAGGGCACGTCGTTCCACACAGAGCTATTGATTTCGGCGGGCTAGCTTGCACTCTGACCGGAGAAGCATGTCGTGCCGATAGCCTATTACATCACACACCCGCAGGTGCGCATCGACGCCGACGTTCCGGTGCCTGGATGGAGATTGTCCGACGTCGGCCGAGCGAGGGCGGTCGCCATGCTCGACCAGCCCTGGGTCGGCTCGATCGGCCGCATCGTGTCGTCCGCCGAACGCAAGGCGATCGAAACCGCGGAAATCCTGGCGGAACGTCTTCATCTTGCGGTCGAGGTGCGCGAGCGGATGCACGAGAACGACCGGTCGGCAACCGGCTTCCTGCCGCCGCCGGAATTCGAAGCGGTCGCCGATCGGTTCTTCGCTAGGCCGCACGAGAGCATCCGAGGCTGGGAACGGGCTATCGATGCGCAGGGCCGGATCGTCAGCGAGGTCGAAGCGGCGCTTACGACCGGTGAAGCCGACATCGCCTTCGTCGGCCATGGCGGCGTCGGAACGCTGTTGCTCCTCCATCTCAGTGGACAAGAAATCAGCCGCGAGGCGGATCAGCCGGCAGGCGGCGGCAATTACTTCGCCTGGGATATCAGCTCACGCCGCTTGATCCATGGTTGGCTGCCGATCGACTGGCCAGCAGCGCGGAGCCTCTGATTGTCGGCTGAACTCAGAGAAGCAGCAGCACCATTGATTGCATCTCCGAAAAGGGAGTATTATTTACTACCATAGAGCAAGGATAGCACCCCATGCCAAACGTGGAAAAGTTAAGCGTAGCCGTCACGACGCAACAGGCGGCCGTCATGCGCGAAGCTGTGGAAGCTGGCGAATACGCGACAGCCAGCGAAATCGTGCGCGAAGCGATGCGGGACTGGTTGGCCAAGCGCGAACTTCGGAAAGAGGATGTGCGGCGGCTTCAGCGCTTGTGGGACGAAGGGAAGGCAAGCGGAAAACCGGAGACTTTGGACTTCGATACCTTGCGAAGGGAAGCGCGGCAGAAGCTGAAGGACGCTTCACCAAATGGTCGTTAGGATAGTCTGGTCGCCAACGGCAAAAGCCGACCTGATCGATCTATACCACTATAGGCGCCGAGAACTTAAAGGCAGCGGACCACTACTACGAATGGATCGAGGATCGAGTTGCACAACTCGTGGATCAGCCACGCATGGGCGTCAGACGCCCCGACATTCGCCCTTCGGCGCGAATGCTTGTCGCGGCTCCGTTTTTGCTCCTTTACGAAACGGTCCCAGATACGGACAGCGGTCCGGTCGATTTGGTGGAGATCGTACGCGTTGTCGACGGTCGCAGGGATTTGAACCGTCTCTTCTGACCAATCACCGTATCAGCAGCGCCGTCGAGAACATGCCGAGCGCGAACACCGTGTGCGCCACGAGGTTGAGCGCGCGCACCTTCGTCGGATTGGGGAGCTTGGATGCCGCCCAGCCGGCGCCCATGCCGGGCGCCAGCAGGAACCAGCCGGCCCCGACGGTGACGATGCCGAGGATGAAGGCCGGCAGGAAGGTCGGCGTCGCCAGCCAGCCCGCGCCCGCCAACGCCACAAGGATTACGCCGTAAAGGATGCCGACCAGGTAGTGAAAAACCCAGCCCAGCGCCTTTTCACGCGCATAGGGCGCGGCCTTGCCGATATCGTCATGGAAAACCTTTTCGGGCAGATGCCGAACCCAGCGCCCGACCATGCCCCAATTGGGCAAAGGCTGGCCGATCGCCTTGTTGAGGATGATCGCCCAGATATCCATGAATACCGTGGCGCCGATGCCGATCGCCACCGCGCGCCAGATTGTGTCGAGCATCAGAGCATGATCCCGAACCGGAGGTCAGCGCACGCAAAAAGTGGGAACCGGTTTTCGGACAAGATCATGCTCCAACAAAGAGTGAGATCAGGATGGCGGGTCAACGAAACGTCACCCTGATCTAGAGCTGCTCGAGGATTTTTGCCGCGCCGCTCTCGTCGACGCCCGGCTTGGTTTCGACGTTGATCGCGGCGACCTTGCCGTCGTCGACGATCATCGAAAACCGCTTGGAGCGCAGACCCATGCCGGCTGCGGAAAGGTCGTTGTCGAGCCCTACCGACTTGGCGAAATCGCCGCTGCCGTCGGCGAGGTAGAGGATCTTGCCTTCGCCGCCGGTGAAACGCGCCCAGGCGCCCATGACATGCACGTCGTTGACCGAGACGACGGCGATCGTGTCGACGCCGCGCGCAAGAATGGCGTCATGGTTTTCCAGATAGCCCGGCAAATGGTTGTTGCTGCAGGTCGGCGTGAAAGCGCCGGGGACGCCGAACAGCACGACCTTCTTGCCGGCGAAGATCTCTTTGCCCTTTATATCCTTCGCGCCATCAGCGGTCATCGTCTTGAAGGTCACGTCGGGCAGTTTTTCGCCAACCGAAATGGTCATGGGGAGCCTCGCTTGGGGGAGATGGGAAGGACTGACGCCTTCGATATCGGACTGCGCGGCGGCCAGCAACCTCTCACAGCAAGTCCAGGAAAAGTGTGTAGCGGTTTTCCGTCCGGAATTGCGGCTCAAAGAGCAAGTCCAGGAAAAGTGTGTAGCGGTTTTCCGTCGGGAATTGCTGCTTAAAGAGGCGCTGGATCAAGGGAAAGGCAGCAGCCCGTCCACCGAACCCTCGGCACTGGTCAGCGTGTAATAGAGCCCACCATCGGTCGGCGTCGCCGACGGCCGGTCGAGGATCGGCACGGTGAAGACGAGCTTGCCGTCCTTCTCGCTGCGCACCGGCGCGCCGAACATGTAGTCCCGCTCGCCGGCGATGAAGAAGTCGACGGATTCCGGATTGCCTGGCGACTGCGCCTGGACGACAAGGGTTTCGTGGTCGCCGGGCAGCACGCTGACGCCGAAATCGGACCGGGCCGGAGAGGGCAACGTCGCGAGCGCGGTTTTCACCAATGCGGCGTCGGTGGCGTTGTCGGGATCGGCCCCAGGATCGACGCTGAGCCGGGTCTGCACCGGAATGCAGATCGTCTCGCAGATGCCCAGGAAGACATGGGCGTCGATGGTCGCCGGCTGGTCGGGCGAAGACAGCGTGAAGGTCACCGGCAGCGACACCGGACGGTCGTAGCCGGCCCATTTGCCGTAGCCGTCGTCATGCCGCTGCGGCGGCGGGAACGACAATTGGGCGTCTGAGATGTTGGTGCTGCCGGATATGTCGAGCTGCGGCGGCACGCCGGCGTCGCCCGGATCGCGCCAATAAGTCTTCCAGCCGGGCTTCAGCGCGATGTCGAGCACCCCGTGGATCTTGCCGGCCTCGTCGGGCTTGCCGGTGGTCACCAGCCGAACCTTGCCGCCTTCACTGTTGTACCAGATTGAGGAGGAGGCCTCTGCCGGGAGGCTTGCAGCCCACCCGAAAACGACGCCGAGAACCAGTATTTTCACGTATCGCATGGCGGTGATTTGACCGTCCGTTCTTGGCCGCGCAATGACTTCATCGCTCTCCCGGTATCATATTTGCGTTACATCGGGGACTGGCACCATCTTTTCGGCGCAGCCGAAACGCGTTACGCTCAAGCCATGGACTTGCTGCGCCACAAGAAGTCGACCGCCGGACGCGGTTTTCTCGACGACCAGTTCCTGATTGCCATGCCTGGCATGAAGGACGACCGTTTCGCGCGCTCCGTCATCTACATCTGCGCCCACAGCGACGAGGGCGCGATGGGCCTGATCATCAACCAGACGCAGCAGATGCTGTTTCCGGACCTGCTTGTGCAGCTCGGCATCATGAACGAGCAGGAAGCGATCCGCCTGCCGGCGCATACGCGCGATTTCGTCGTGCGCAACGGCGGACCCGTCGACCGCAGCCGCGGCTTCGTGCTGCATTCGGGCGACTATCGCGTGGAATCCTCGCTCAACGTCTCCGACGACGTCTGCCTGACGGCAACCGTCGATATCCTGCGTGCCATCTCGACCGGCCGTGGCCCGCGCCATGCGCTGATGGCGCTCGGCTATTCCGGCTGGGGCGCCGGCCAGCTCGAAACGGAGATCGCCGAGAACGGCTGGCTCACCTGTCCGGCGACGCCCGAGCTTCTCTTCGACACCGACATCGAGCGCAAATACGGCCGTATCCTTGCCTCGATCGGTATCGACCTTGCCCATCTCAGCGCCGCCGCGGGACACGCCTGAAGCCCAACGCTCGCGGTTGGCAGGAACGCTCGCGACTTCGTCATCCTCGGGTCAAGCCCGAGGATGACGAGCGATGGGCCTCTAATGCATGTCGCGCAAAAGTGTGTAGCGGTTTTGCGATAACGACATGCATGAAAACAAGCCTTAAAGCGCGTCGCCTGAATCCGCTTCAGCGCGACGCGCTTTTAAGCCTGCGTCAGCGGATACTGCTCCTTCAGCGTCTTCAGCACCTGGTCGCCGGGCATCGGCGCGCCGAACATGAAGCTCTGGACATATTCGCAGCCCATCTGGCGCAGCTCCAGCGCGTCGCTTTCGTCCGAAATGCCTTCCGCCACGACCGAAAGCCCGAGCTCATGCGCCATGTTGACCATGGATTTGAGCAGCACCGCGCGCTTCGGCGTGGCGTCGTCGACGAAGCTCTTGTCGATCTTGATCGTGTCGAAGGGGAAGCGTGTCAGATAGGAAAGCGAGGAATAGCCGGTGCCGAAATCGTCGAGCGACAGCCCGATGCCGAGCTGCTTCAGCTTGCTCAGCACATGCGCCGTCTGCTCGGGATTGTCCATCACCAGCGATTCGGTGAGTTCCAGCCGGAAGCAGCGCGGCTTCAGATTGGCACGCGCGATGACGGAGCGGACGTCGCTGACGAGGTCGCGGCGGATGAGCTGGCGGCTCGACAAATTGACCGAGACCGAGAGCGGCGCGTCGCCGATCTGCTTCTGCCAGGAGGCCAGGTCTTCGGCCGCCTGCTGCATGGCGAACAGGCCGAGCTGCACGATCAGCCCGCAATTCTCGGCCACCGGGATGAAGTCCCCCGGCGGGATCATGCCGCGGCGCGGGTGGTCCCACCGAAGCAGCGCCTCGAAGCCGGCAACGCTGCCGTCCTCCAGCCGCACGATCGGCTGGTAGGCAAGCGTGAACTCGCGCCGCTCGATGGCGCGGCGAAGGTCGGATTCGAATTGCAGCCGGTCGGTCCCGACGGTGCGGAAGGCGGGCCGGAACGGTTCGATCCTGTCGCCGCCGAAGCGCTTGGCCTGGTGCATGGCAAGCTCGGCGTCCTTGACCATGTCCTCGGCCGAGGTCTGCGCCGTCGTCCAGGTGATCAGGCCGATCGAGGCGGTCAGCACGATCTCGCGCTTGGCGAAGGTGATCGGGTTGTTGATTGCGTGTTTGATGGCGTCGGCGATTGCCGCGATGCGGGCAGGGTCCTGCTCCGA
This sequence comes from Mesorhizobium sp. B2-8-5, assembly GCF_006440675.2. NCBI lineage: Bacteria > Pseudomonadati > Pseudomonadota > Alphaproteobacteria > Hyphomicrobiales > Phyllobacteriaceae > Mesorhizobium > Mesorhizobium sp. B2-8-5. Next base: position 5,642,537 of record NZ_CP083951.1, on the reverse strand, counting down.
AAGCAGCATCAGCGCGAACTGGTCGCCGGCAAAGCGCGACAGCGAATCCTTCGGCTTCAAGAGCCGGTGCAGCCGGCGCGCGACGGTGAGCAGAATGGTGTCGCCGGCCGAAATTCCGAGACCGTCATTGACTTGCTTAAAGCGGTCGATGTCGATGATGAAGACCGTGGGGCGCACCTTCTCCTCGGTGCGGGCGATCGAGATGATCGCCTCCAGCCGGTTCATGAACAGTTCGCGGTTCGGTAGGCCGGTCAGGTTGTCGTGCACGGCATCGTGCAACAGCCTTTCCTCGGATTTCTTCTGTTCGGTGACGTCGACCATGGTGCCGACGCAGCGGATCACCTCGCCGTCGGAGCCGATAACCGGTCGGGCGCGCAGCGAGAACCAGTGGTAGTGGCCGTCGGCGCCGCGCAGGCGGAAGTTCTGCGCCACCTTGCCGCGGCGATGCTCCAGCACCACGTCGAGCGTGGTGCGGAACGTGTCGCGGTCGTCGGCATGCAGCACCGGCAGCCAGTTGCGCGCCGCACCCCCAAGGCTGTTGGGCGCAAGGCCGAGCTGCAGGCTGATGTCCGGCTTGGTCACCACCCGGTCGCGCAGCACATCCCAGTCCCAGACGATGTCGCCCGAGCCGGCGACGGCGAGCGCCTGCCGCTCGAGGTCGGAGAACAGGCCCTGGTGCAGCGCGCCGCCGGCAAAGGCGTGCTGCATGACGGTGAAGCCGATCAAGAGGATGATCAGGATCAGCCCGCCGCCCAGCGCCGGCTGGGCGATGTCGTTGTCCAGCATGCCGGTGATCGCCATCCACGACCCGCATAGCCATAGGAGCACCATCACCCAGCTCGGCACCAGCATGATCGCGCGGTCATAGCCGCGAATGCCGAGGAAGATGATGAGGCCGAGACCCGTGAGCGCGGTGGCGGCGAACGAGATGCGGGCAATGCCGGCGGCGACCGCCGGATCGACTATGGCCACGCCCGCGATTAACAGCAGTCCGAAGATCCAGACCAGCGCGCCATAGCTGAAATGGCCGTGCCAGCGGTTGAGGTTGAGATAGGCGAACAGGAACACCACGAAGGTTGCGGCCAGCGCCACCTCCGTGCCGGCCCGCCATATCTGCTCGTTGCCGGGCGATATCTCGATGATCTTGTTGAGGAAGCCGAAGTCGACGCAGATATAGGCCAGCACCGCCCAGGCGAGCGCCGCGGTCGCCGGGAACATCGAGGTTCCCTTGACCACGAACAGGATCGTCAGGAACAGCGCAAGAAGCCCCGAAATGCCGATGACGATGCCGCGGAACAGCGTGTAGGAATTGACCGAGTCCTTGTAGGAGTCCGGTTCCCAGAGATAGACCTGCGGCAGTTTCGGCGAGGCGAGCTCGGCGATGAAGGTCACCACCGTTCCGGGGTTCAGCGTCACCCGGAACACGTCGGCGTCCGGGCTTGTCTGGCGGTCGAGCGCGAAACCCTCGCTGGGCGTGATCGCGGCGATGCGGGTCGAGCCGAGGTCGGGCCAGAAGATGCCGGAATTCACCAGGCGGAAGTGCGGCGCGACGATCAGCCGGTCGAGCTGCTGGTCGGTGGTGTTGGCGAGCGCGAACACGGCCCAGTCGCCGCTCGAGCGCGCGTCATTGGCCTCCACCTCGATGCGCCGCACGATGCCGTCGGGGCCGGGCGCGGTCGAGACCTGGAAATTCTCACCCTGGTTCCGGTAGATCTCGACGGCGCCGGACAGGTCCAGCGCCTTGTCGTCGCGCGCGATCTTGATCGGTTCGACGGCGAAAGCCGGCATGGCCGAAAAAAGCGTGACGACGACCGTCATGAGGAGGGCGAACAGCGACGCTAATCGCGGAAAATTCGTCACAGTCAGCCCTTCGTTCCATCGCCCGGCGGATCGTCCGCGATCCGGGCGTAGAGGTAGTGATCCTGCCAGATGCCGTTGATCCTGAGATAGGATCGCAGAAGTCCTTCGCGCCGGAATCCGGCTTTTTCAAGCACGCGGATCGACCGGGCGTTTTCGGGAATACAGGCAGCTTCGATCCGGTGCAACCGCAGCGTATCGAAGGCGAAGCGCGAGACGAGCTTGACCGCATCGGTCATCAGGCCGCGGCCGCCGAATCGTTCGCCGATCCAGTAGCCGATATGGCCGCTCTGGGCGACGCCATGGCGGATGTTGCCGAGCGTGATGCCGCCGGCAAGCTTGCCGCTCGATTTCTCGAAGATGAAGAAGGCGATCGCCGTGCCTTGCGCGTAATCCTCACGGTAGCGGCTGATGCGCAGGCGCCACGCGGTGCGGTCGAGCTCGTCCGGCTGCCAGCGCGGCTCCCAGGGTTCGAGGAAGGCGCGGCTTTCGCCGCGCACCGCCGCCCATTCGCGGTAGTCGTTGGTCAAGGGCACGCGCAGCGTGACCTTGTCGCCCTTCAGTGCCGGCAGGTCACGGCGAAAGAAAGGGAGCGCGAACACGGCGCTTGTTCTAAGCAGATATTCGTGGGATGCCCCACGAATATCTGCTTAGATTCCCTGGTTTTTCGCAGGCTCTGATCGCAAAATGGGACACTTTTGCGGAACCTGCTTAGGGTCAGACGGCGAGCCGGCGGGCCGTCGTCTGCGGGCCCGCAAGCGATTCGAGGATCGCCTCGTAGGGCGCAAGCGTGCCCACAGGGCCGACTGCGGTAAGCGTCGGCTTGGTCGAGAACAGCCGCGAGGAGAGGTCGGTCAGCCGCTCGACGGTCAGCGCCGAAAGCCGTTCCATCAATTCCTCCTTGGCGATCGGCCGTCCGAACAACAGCAATTGCCTTGCGATCTGCGAGGCCCGGCTGGCCGGGCTTTCGGCCGACATGATGAGGCCGGCGCGGTATTGCGCCCGGGCCCGGTCGAGTTCTTCCTGCAGGATGCTTTCGCCGGCCTTCTGCAACTCGCCGATGATCACCGGCACCAGCTTGGCGATGTCGCTCTGGCCGGTCGCGGCATGCACGCCGAAGATGCCGGTGTCGGAAAAACCCCAGTGGAAGGCATAGACCGAGTAGCAGAGGCCGCGCTTTTCGCGCACCTCCTGGAACAGCCTCGACGACATGCCGCCGCCCAGGATCATCGACAGCACCTGCGAGGCGTAGAAATCGCGTACATGATAGGCGCGGCCCTCGAAGCCGAGCACGATCTGCGCATCCATCAGGTCGCGATCCTCGCGGAAGTCGCCGCCGACATATTGCGCGTATTGCGGGATGTTGCCGGCCGCCTTGGCGCGGAAGCCGCCGAGCCGCTTCTCGACCTCGCGCACGAAATTGTCGTGCTTGACGTCGCCGGCGGCCACAATGACCATCCGCTCGGCGTCATATTGCCGTTCGATGAAGTCGTGCAGTTGCTTGGAAGTGAAGGATTTGACCGTCTCAGGCGTGCCCAGGATCGAGCGGCCGATGGTCTGGTGGCGGAAGGCCGTTTCGGTGAAGCGGTCGAAGACGATGTCGTCGGGCGTGTCGTGCGCGGCGCCGATCTCCTGCAGGATCACATGCTGCTCGCGCTCCAGTTCTTCCGGATCGAATTCGGACTCCTGCAGGATGTCGGCCAGGATATCGACCGCCAGCGGCACGTCGCCGGACAACACTCTTGCATAGTAGGACGTCGTCTCGACGCTGGTGGCGGCGTTGATCTCGCCGCCGACATTCTCGATTTCCGAGGCGATCTCGAAGGCGCTGCGGCGCTTGGTGCCCTTGAACGCCATGTGCTCGAGCAGATGGGCCATGCCATGCTCTTCGTCGCGCTCGTTGCGGGCGCCTGACTTGACCCAGGCCCCGAGGGCAACCGATTCGATGCTTGGAAGGGTTTCGGTGGCGACTGTCAGGCCGTTCGACAGACGGCTTACCTCAACACCCATATGGCAAGTACTCCCTAACGCGCCGCCCGCGAGTGGCGGTTCACATAATCTTCCACCATTTTCAAGTCGGATGGAAGTATCGTGTATTTTTCGTCGGCTGTCATCAAGCCGCCTAGCCATGCGGGCAGGGCAGGGGTGACGCCGCTCGCTGCCTCGACCGCTGCCGGGAATTTCGCCGGATGCGCGGTGCCGAGCACCACCATGGGCACCGGACCGGAGGCGTGGGCGGCCGCGACATGAACGGCGGCGGCCGTGTGCGGATCGAGCAGGTAGTTGCTCGCCTCCAGCGTCGCGCGGATAGTGGCGGCGACCTCGTCGACGCTGGCGCGGCCGGCGTCGAATTCGGCGCGGATGCGCTTGAGTTGGCCTTCCTCGATGGTGAAGGCGCCCGACTGCTTCAGGCCGTTCATGTAGCGCCTGACCGTCTCGGCGTCGCGACCGGCCGCCTCGAACAGCAGCCGCTCGAAATTCGAAGACACCTGGATGTCCATCGACGGCGAGGTCGTGGCGAACACGCCCTTGGTGCGGTATTCGCCGCTCGCCAATGTACGCGCCAGGATGTCGTTGTCGTTGGTGGCGATGATCAGCCGCTCGATCGGCAAGCCCATGCGCTTGGCGGCGTAACCGGCGAAAATATCGCCAAAATTGCCGGTCGGCACGGTGAAGGAAACCGGCCGGTCCGGCGCGCCAAGCGACAGGGCCGACGAGAAATAATAGACGATCTGGGCCATGATGCGGGCCCAGTTGATCGAATTGACGCCCGACAGCGACACCCGGTCGCGAAAGGCGTGGTCGTTGAACATGTCCTTCACCAGGCCCTGGCAATCGTCGAAATTGCCTTCGACCGACAGCGCATGGACGTTTGCCGCGCTCGACGTCGTCATCTGCCGCTGCTGCACCGGCGAGACCTTGCCGTGCGGGAAAAGGATGAAGATGTCGGTGCGGTCTCGGCCGGCAAAGGCGTCGATCGCGGCACCCCCGGTGTCGCCAGAGGTCGCGCCGACGATGGTGGCGCGCTGGCCGCGTTCGGCAAGCGCATGGTCCATCAGTCGCGCCAGCAACTGCATCGCCACGTCCTTGAAGGCCAGCGTCGGGCCGTGGAACAGCTCGAGGATGAAGGTGTTTTTCCCGGTCTGCACCAGCGGGCAGACGGCCTCATGCCGGAAGGTCGCATAAGCCTCCCGCACCAGCCGCTCGAAGACGGGCGTCGCGATCTCGCCGCCGAGGAACGGCGTCAGCACGCGAATGGCAAGGTCGGGATAGGCAAGCCCGCGCATGGCGCGGATCTCGGCGGCCGAAAATTGCGGCCACTCGCGCGGCACGTAAAGCCCGCCGTCGCGCGCCAGGCCGGCCAGCACCGCGTCGGAAAATCCAAGCGCGGGCGCATCCCCGCGGGTACTCACATATTGCATCTTCAAAGGCCCATTGTTGCCGGTCGCGTCATCCACGGCAATTGGTTAATTTTCCGAGCCGGCTCAGTCGCATTTTTGCCGCGCGGTTGCTATACGTCACCGGCTTTGTGAGAGGGAAGTGCAGTTTCATGGCGTTTTATTCGGTCAACCGTCGTTTTGTCGCGGGTCTGGCGCTCACCGGCTTTATGCTTGCCGCCGCCGGCTGCCAATCGAGCGACAATGGCATCCTGGACCTCGGTTTCGGCAAGAAAACGGATCCGACCGCGCCGCCACCGCCGCCGGATCCCAAGATCCTCGCCAGCCAGCTGCGCGCCTATTGCCCGAAAGTGACGCTGCGCGACGGCACCGCCTATTTCAACACCTACGCCAAGGGCACCGCGGCGAAGCCGAAGAAAAAAAAGCTTGATCCCGCGGCGGAAGCCGAGGCCGAGGCAGCCGCCGCGGCCGCCCAGACCGGACCAAACGGCCAGCCGATCGACCCCAATCACGATCCGTCGAAGGTCATCTACCAGGCCTCGATCACCGACGTGACACGCGATTGCACCCATGCCAACGGCCAGATGTCGATGAAGATCGCCGTCGCCGGCAAGGTCGTGCCGGGGCCAGTCTTCACACCCGGCACCGTCACCATGCCGATCCGCATCGCGGTTCAGCGGGGCGACGAGGTGCTTTATTCGCAGCTGCATCAGTACCAGGTGCAGGTCACCGACCCTTCGGCCGCTACCCAGTTCGTCTTCGTCGACAGCAATGTCGTGGTGCCGGAGCCTTCCGCGCGCGACTATCAGGCCTATGCCGGCTATGACGAGAACACGCCGGCTACGGCCGCCGAAAAGTCCAAGGGCAAGAGGAAGAAGCGCGCTCCGGCCACGAACTAGCCTAGGCGTCCTCGGACCACTCCGACAGCGCGGCGATGGTGCCGTTCAGTTCCGCCCAGCGCCGGATGACCGTCTCGGCGCCGGCCTCGGTCAGCGCATCGGCATGGCCCGGATAGCTGTGTCCCGCGCCGGTGAAGCCGATGACGCGCATGCCCGCCGCCCTGGCGCCGGCGATGCCATGCACGGAATCCTCGATGACGAAAGTGTTCTTCGGGTTGGCGCCGAGTTGCTCGGCGGCGTAGAGGAACACGTCCGGCGCCGGCTTGGTCTTCTTGCTGGGAATGTCCAGCCCCGAAAAGATGCGGCCGGCGAAGAACGGCAGCAGCCGCACCTTCTCCAGCATGAATTCGACCCGTTCGGTGCGCGAATTGGAGCAGACGGCGCGCGGCGCGGTGACTGCGGCTACCGCCTCGCGGGCACCCTCGATGATGCGCACGTCTGCGCGCAGCTTGCGGTCGACCAGTTCCTCGGCGCGGTCGATCAGCGAGGCCTGGAACGGAATCTGCGACTTCTCCTCGACCCGCAGCATGATGTCCTTGAAGGTGAGACCGGCATAGGTCTCGGCAAGCTCCTCGGCCGAAATCTCGAATCCGGCCGACGTCAGAAGCTCGGCCTCGACCCGCGCGGCGATGATTTCGGAATCGACGAGCACCCCGTCGCAATCGAAAATGACAAGATCTGGCTGGGGCATGGCAATCCGGGAAACGTTGGGGAAAAGGCCTATTGGCTTAGAGCGTGACGCCGAAAAGTGTGGAGCGGTTTTCGGACGACATCATGCTCTATTTCTTTGATCTAGGCGGCGCGGCATACACCAATGCGCCGGCCTGCGCAAACCGCGTGGGCCGGGCGGCGAGCCTTCACCGAATGTTTACGCTGATCGGTAACCATAACAGCCAGTAAACCGTAACGCGTTCTTTTGGGTGTTTTGATGTCTGCCGTGCGTCTTATCGACGAGCTTTCCCAAGCTCCCCAGCAGTCCGAATGGCTGGACACGATCCTGAAGGGCGACTGCGTCGCCGCGCTGGACAAGTTGCCGGAAAAGTCGGTCGACATCATCTTCGCCGACCCACCCTACAATCTGCAGCTCGACGGCGACCTGCGCCGGCCCGACCAGTCCAAGGTCGACGCCGTCGACGACGACTGGGACCAATTCGAGAGTTTCGAGGCCTATGACGCCTTCACCCGCGCCTGGCTGCTCGCGGCGCGCCGCGTGCTGAAGCCCAGCGGCACCATCTGGGTCATCGGCTCCTATCACAACATCTTCCGCGTCGGCGCCCGCATGCAGGATCTCGGCTTCTGGATTCTCAACGACATCGTCTGGCGCAAGACCAACCCGATGCCGAATTTTCGCGGCCGCCGCTTCCAGAACGCGCATGAGACGATGATTTGGGCCTCGCGCGACCAGAAGGCCAAGGGCTACACCTTCAATTACGAAGCGCTGAAGGCCTCGAACGACGATTTGCAGATGCGCTCCGACTGGCTGTTCCCGATCTGCACCGGCGGCGAGCGGCTGAAGGACGAGAACGGCAACAAGCTGCATCCGACGCAGAAGCCGGAAGCGCTGCTTGCCCGTATCATGATGGCCTCGACCAAGCCGGGCGACGTCGTGCTCGATCCCTTCTTCGGCTCCGGCACCACTGGCGCCGTCGCCAAGCGCCTTGGCCGCCACTTTGTCGGCATCGAGCGCGAGCAGGCCTATATCGACGCCGCCAATGAGCGCATCGCCGCGGTGCGTCCGCTGGAAAACGCCGATCTCACCGTGCTTTCGGGCAAGCGTGCCGAGCCGCGCGTCGCCTTCATCAGCCTGATCGACAACGGCCTGGTGACGCCGGGCGCCACGCTTTACGACGCCAAGAAGCGCTGGGCGGCGAAAGTGCGCGCCGACGGCACGCTGGCGATTGGCGACAGCGCCGGCTCGATCCACAAGATCGGCGCCGAAGTGCAGGGGCTGGATGCCTGCAACGGCTGGACCTTCTGGCACTATGAGCGCAGCGGCGGCCTGACCCCGATCGACGAATTGCGCCGCATCGCCCGCCTCGGCATGGAGCGGGCAGGGGCCTGAGCCGCCGGCCCCTCTTGAATCAACACCTCAACGGATCGCCGCAAGCGATTCAGTTCAGGCCGCAATCCCGAACCGCTGAAGGTCTGCTTTAAGCGTCCTGGCGTCGATGAACAGCACCGAATGCCAGCCGGCGGCCCTGGCGCCGTCGACATTCTTCTGGCTGTCGTCGATGAACAATGTGGCGGATGGCTCGAGACCGAACGCGGTCACGTGATGATCATAGATGGCGCGGTCCGGCTTGATCTGGCGGATGTCGGCCGACACGGTCACGCCGCGCGGCCGGTTGAGAAAGTCGAAACGCTGCCGTGCTTCGGCAAGCGTGTCGGCGGCGAAGTTGGTCAGCATGGTCACATCGTGGCCGCGCTCGATCAGGCCGAGCATGATGGCGACGCTGTCGTCATAGGCATGCGGCACCATCTCGTGCCAATGGCGGCGGAAGTTACGGATGTTCTCGGCGTGATCGGGATGCTCGGCGATCAGCAACGCCTCTGCATCTTCCCATGTGCGGCCGCGATCCTGCTCGATGTTCCACTCGCTGGTGCAGACATTGTCGAAGAACCATTTGCGCTCTTCGGCATCCGGTATCAGCCGGCTGAACGCAAGATCCGGATCGTAATGGATCAGCACCTTGCCGATGTCGAACACGATATGGCGGATTTCGGTCATGCAGGCCTCTTTGCACTGTGCGGCGACGGTTTCTTCGTCGCGCCCGGTATCGCCGCCTCGATTGCCTTTTTCATGACAGTCGGCAGCGCTTCCCCGGAAATTTCATGAGCCAGCGACCAGAAATGCCCGTCCGGTGCGTCGCCTTTGACGCGGGCATGGAAGATTTCGAGCTCGAGCGCGAAATGGGTGAAGACATGCCCGATCTGCCCGGCGCGGCGCCAATCGGCGACAAAAGGCGCGGCCTCGGCCGTCGTGGCGCCGTCGACTCGCGCCGTCCAACCCGTGGTCGGCACTTCTGTCATGCCGCCGAGCAAGCCTTTCTCGGGCCGCTTGCGGAGCAGGATGGCGCCGTCCTCGCGCTCGGCGACGAATGCGGCACCCTTGCGCAGCGGCTTGTCGTCTTTCGGCAGCCGGACCGGGAAACGTTCAGGATCGCCGGTGAGAATGGCGCTGCAATCCTCGCGGATCGGGCAGAGCATGCAGCGCGGCCGCTTCGGCGTGCAGATCGTCGCGCCGAGATCCATCATCGCCTGGGCAAAGTCCCCGGGCCGCGTCTGCGGCACCAGTTTTTCGACCAGCGCGCGGATATGCGGCTTGGCCTCGCTGAGCGGCGTTTCGATCGAATGGAGACGGGTCACGACCCGCTCGACATTGCCGTCGACGACCGCCGCCGGCCGGTCGAAGGCGATCGCGGCGATCGCCGCTGCGGTATAGGCGCCGATTCCGGGCAATTCGCGCAGGCCCGCCTCGGTGTCCGGAAAGCGGCCGCCTCGGAGCGCCACGAGGTCGGCGCAGGCTTTGAGGTTGCGCGCCCTGGAATAATAGCCGAGACCGGCCCAGGCCTTCATCACATCCTCGGCGGGCGCCGCCGCCAGTGCTTCGACCGTCGGCCATTTCTCGACGAAATTGCGGAAATAGGCTTTCACCGCCTCGACCGTGGTCTGCTGCAGCATCACCTCGGACATCCACACGCGATAGGGATCGGCCCTTACACCGCGCTCAAACGCAGCGGGCGTGACGCGCCAGGGCAGGTCGCGGTGATGCGCGTCATACCAGGCAAGCAGGCGGGAGGCGATATCCGGGGATCCAGCTTTGCTGGTATCGCCGGATCCGATATCGCCGGATGCGGTCTTCTGTGATGCCTTGCGGGTCTGATCGAGCGGTGCCATTGATCGGATGAGCTGGGGAACTGGAGAACGCACATGGCAGGGAAAAGGCCCTTCGGCAATCCCGTTCCGGTGAGCGATCTCGCCACCGAGATCCTCGACCCGGTGCTGAAGAAGCGCGCCGGTATCTCGATCGGGCTGGTGCAGTCCTGGGAAGAGATCGCCGGGCCGCGCCTGGCCGCCCACTCGCGGCCGGAGAAGATTCAGTGGCCGCGCCGCTTGCACGAGGACGATCCGTTCGAGCCGGCGACGCTGATCATCGCCTGCGAAGGCATGGCGGCGTTGCATCTGCAGCACGAGGCCGGCGAGGTGATCAACCGCGTCAATGCCTTCCTGGGCTTCAACGCGGTCGGCCGCATCAAGATTCTGCAAAAACCGGTGCTTTCGCAAAAGGCGCGGCCGAAGCCGGCGCCGCGCCCTCTGAGCGAGGCGGAGAAGTCGAAGCTTTCGCATCTGGTCGGCCAGATCGAGGATGACGGCCTGCGCGCTTCATTGGAGCGGCTCGGCGCCACGATTATGGGTGAAAGGAAGCTCAAAGGGTCGTAAGAAGCGTCATGAATGCGTCACCAATCTCGCGCATTCGTGATGCTTATGATCAAGTTTCGCGATTGGATTGGGGATCGCGATGCCTTAATTCGCGCCAACTCTCGCCTTTTCTAGCCCTTGCATTGCAAAATCCAACCGATATCAGGTGATTCGCATGAACCGTGCCCCGTCTGGCAAAAGCTTGTCTCGCAGAAACCTTCTGACCGCGCTGGCTGCTGTTCCTGCGGTGGCGCTGCTTGCCGCATGCAGCGACTCCGGCGAGGAGGCGAAGGCAGCCGACGTGAAGCCGGCCAACCCGTCGACGCCTGCCAAGCCGGCCGCCACGCCGGCGGCGGTCCAGGTGCCCGAGGCGCAGGGCACCGTGGACATGACGGAACTGCTCAAGCCGGGCGCGCTGCCCGACAAGCAGCTCGGCAAGGACGACGCCAAGGTCACCATCGTCGAATACGCATCGATGACCTGCCCGCATTGCGCGCATTTCAATGACACCACCTTCCCACAGCTGAAGTCGAAATACATCGACACCGGCAAGGTCCGTTATATTCTGCGCGAATTCCCGTTCGACCCGAGCGCCGAGGCCGGCTTCATGCTGGCGCGCTGCTCGAAGGACAACTACTTCGCCATGGTCGACGTGCTGTTCAAGCAGCAGCCGAGCTGGGTCGGCGTCAACAACACCAAGGAAGCGCTGCTGCAGATCTCCAAGCTGGCCGGTTTTACACAGGAGTCCTTTGAGTCCTGCTTGACGGACCAGAAACTTCTGGACGATGTGAGAGCAGTCCAGAAACGCGGAGCGGACGAGTTCAAGGTCGACTCGACGCCGACCTTCTTCATCAACGGAAAGACCTACAAAGGGGCGATGTCGATTGAGGAAATGTCGGCCATCATCGACCCTCTGCTCTGACATCCAGGCCGCGCCGAAGCGGTCCGGCTTCGGCGCGCACGCCTGTAGTGTTGGGCGGCGCGAATGAAATTTTCGCGCCTTCGCCTCCTCGGTTTCAAATCGTTCGTCGAGCCCGGCGAGTTCGTCATCGAACGCGGGCTGACCGGCATTGTCGGGCCGAACGGCTGCGGCAAGTCGAATCTCGTCGAAGCTTTGCGCTGGGTGATGGGCGAAAGCTCTTACAAGAACATGCGCGCGTCCGGCATGGACGACGTGATCTTCTCTGGCTCCGGTGCGCGGCCGGCGCGCAATACCGCCGAAGTCACGCTTTTCCTCGACAATACCGACCGCACCGCGCCTTCAGCCTTCAACGACGCCGATGAACTGCAGGTGTCGCGCCGCATCGAGCGCGAGGCGGGCTCGCTCTACCGCATCAACGGCAAGGAAGCGCGCGCCAAGGACGTGCAGCTTCTGTTCGCCGACCAGTCGACCGGCGCCCGCTCGCCCTCCATGGTCGGCCAGGGCCGCATCGGCGAGCTGATCCAGGCAAAGCCGCAGGCGCGCCGCGCGCTGCTTGAAGAAGCCGCCGGCATCTCCGGCCTGCACACGCGCCGGCATGAGGCCGAGCTTCGGCTCAAGGCGGCCGAGCAGAACCTCGAGCGGCTGGACGACGTCGTCGGCGAGCTGGAAGGCCAGATCGAGAGTCTGAAGCGCCAGGCCCGCCAGGCGTCGCGCTTCAAGAACCTGTCGGCCGATATCCGCAAGGCCGAAGCGACGCTGCTGCATCTGCGCTGGACGCTGGCAAAAACCCAGGAAGGGGAGGCGCGTTCCGCGCTTGCCGTCGCCACCACGCTGGTCGGCGACCGCGCCGCCGCCCAGATGGCGGCGGCCAGGGAGCAGGGCATCGCAGCGCACCGGCTGCCGGACCTGCGCGACGCGGAAGCCGCCGCTGCTGCCGCCTTCCAGCGCCTGTCGATCGCCAAGACCCAGATCGAGGAAGAGGCCGGCCGCATCCGCGCCCGCCAGACCGAGCTCGAACGCCGCCTGCAGCAGCTCGACGCCGACATCGCCCGCGAGGAGCGGATGGTGCGCGACAATGCCGACATCCTGGAGCGCCTGCGCACCGAGGAAGCCGAGCTCAATTCGGAAAACGCCGGTGCCGCCGAGCGCGAGGCGACCACGCGCGCCGCCTTCGAGCAGGCCGGCGCGACGCTCTCGCAGAGCGAAGCAAAACTTGCCGCGCTGACCGCCGAGCGCGCCGAGGCGGCCGCCTCGCGCCACCAGATCGAGCGCTCGCTGCGCGAGACCGCCGAGCGCCGTGATCGCTTCGCCCGTCAGCTCGCCGAGGTCGACCGCGAGCTTTCCGACATCGTCGCGCGCATTTCCGGCCTGCCCGATCCGGCCGAGAAGCGGCTTCTGGTCGAGGATGCGCTTGCCCGGCTGGAAGAGGGCGAGGCCGGCGCCATTGCCGCCGAGCAGGCCGTCGCCGAGGCCCGCACTGCTGAAAGCGCCGCAAGGCCTCCGCTGCAGGATGCAAGGGCCGAACTGGCGCGCATCGAGACGGAAGCGCGCACGCTGGCGAAGATCCTCAATGCCACCAGCGGGGGCGATCTTTTCCCTTCGGTGCTGGACCAGATCAGTGTCGAGCGCGGCTACGAAACCGCGCTTGGCGCGGCCCTTGGCGAGGACCTCGACGTTCCGCTCGACCGCAGCGCTCCGGTGCATTGGGGCGAAAGCTCGGTCCAGCCCGGCGATGCGTCGCTGCCCGAAGGTGTGAAGAGCCTGGCCAGCGTCGTTCGCGCGCCGGCGCAGCTTGCCCGCCGCCTCGCGCAGATCGGCATCGTCGACACCGTCGATGGCCGCCGGTTGCAGGCGCTTCTGGCCCCCGGCCAGCGGCTGGTCAGCCGCGATGGCGCGCTCTGGCGCTGGGACGGCTTGACGGCGAGCGCCGACGCTCCGACCGCCGCCGCGCTGCGGCTGGCGCAGAAGAACCGCCTGGCGGAGCTCGATGCCGAAGCCGTGCAGGCGACGCTTGTCGTACGCGAGGCCGAGGAGGCGTTGACGCATGCCGAGCAGGCGATGCGCCAGGCAAGCGATGCCGAGCGCAATGCGCGCCAGGCCGGCCGCGACGCCCAGCATGCTCTGGATGCCGCCCGCAACGCGCTGGCCGAGGCCGAGAAGGCCGGCGGCGAGCTGTTGAGCCGGCGCGCCGCGCTTGAAGAGGCACGCGCTCGCATTGTTGACAGCCATGAGGAGACGCAGGCCGCTTTCCTCGAAGCCGAGGCGATGTTGCAGGACGCGCCCGATCTTGGCGACCTGCAATTGCAGCTCGAACAGGCCTCCGCCAATGTCTCGCGCGACCGCGCCACGCTCGCCGATGCGCGCGCCGTGCACGAAGGGCTGCGGCGCGAAGCCGAGGCGCGCATGCGCCGGCTGGACGCCATCGGTGCCGAACGCAAGAACTGGCTGGAGCGCGCCGAGAACGCCTCGACGCAAATCGCCGCCCTCGGCGAGCGCAAGGCCGAAGCCGAGGCCGAGCGCGAAAGGCTGGCCGACGCGCCGGACGAGATCGACGCCAAGCGCCGCGCCCTGCTGACGCAGCTTTCCGAGGCCGAAGCTTTGCGCCAGGCGGCGAGCGACCGCCTGCAGGAGGCGGAGAGCAAGCAGGCCGAGCTCGACAAGGCGGCCACCGCCGCCATCCAGTCGCTCGCCGAATCGCGCGAAACCCGCGTCCGCGCCGAGGAGCGGCTCACCGCGGCCGATGAACGCCGCGCCGAGGTCGAGGCGCGCATCCAGGAAGCGCTCAACACGCCGCCGCATCTGGTCATCAAGCATACCGGCCTCGAAGCCGACGACCCGATGCCCGACATGGCCGAGATCGAGCGCCAGCTCGACCGGCTGAAGATCGAGCGCGAGCGCCTCGGCGCCGTCAACCTGCGCGCCGAGGAAGAGCAGAAGGAATTGTCGGAGCGGCTGGAGACCATCGTTTCCGAGCGCGAGGACATCATCGAGGCGATCAGAAAACTGCGCCAGGCGATCCAGAGCCTCAACCGCGAGGGCCGCGAGCGGCTGCTGTCGGCCTTCGAGGTGGTCAACGGCCATTTCCAGCGGCTGTTCTCGCATCTGTTCGGCGGCGGCACGGCCGAGTTGCAGTTGATCGAGTCCGAGGATCCGCTGGAGGCGGGGCTGGAAATCCTCGCCCGTCCGCCCGGCAAGAAGCCGCAGACCATGACGCTGCTTTCCGGCGGCGAGCAGGCGCTGACGGCGATGTCGCTGATCTTCGCCGTGTTCCTCACCAACCCCGCGCCGATCTGCGTGCTCGACGAGGTCGACGCGCCGCTCGACGACCACAATGTCGAGCGCTTCTGCAATTTGATGGACGAGATGTCGAAGACCACCGAAACCCGCTTCGTTATCATCACCCACAACCCCATCACCATGGCGCGCATGGACCGGCTGTTCGGTGTCACCATGGCCGAGCAAGGCGTCAGCCAGCTGGTCTCGGTCGACCTGCAAGCGGCCGAGGCGATGCGCGAGGCGAGCTGAGCTCGCCTTTCTCACGTTCAACGACCAATCCTAGTTCTCCGGCGCCGTCGCCGGCGCCGTATAGCGGCGGCGCACGGCGTCGATCACCAGCTTGCGGCTCTCGTCGGCCGACAACGCCTTGTTCTTCTCCGCGTCTGCTGTTTCGTTGGCGAGTTCCTTGTCCCTGATCTGCTGGCGGAACCATTTGGAATAATCGCCGGCGCGCAAATGGTATTCCCATGTCTTGTCGTCGATACCTTCCGCCATCTGGGCGAAGATGATGAGATTGTGAGCTCGCAGATTCATCGCCTTCTTCGGCCCTGTGAAATAGAAGCTGCCCGCCTCGTCGAGCTCGCCTTCGGCATATTTGCGGCTGTGCCGCTTCAGCGACTGGTCGGGCTCGATCGCCTTGACCGTGAACGGCTTCTTGCCGTCATGCGGCCGCCAGAACAGCACGCGGTCGCCCTTGGGCAGAGGAATGTCCTTCGGCGCCTTGAGCCCGGTTTCCTTGCAGAAGGTCCTGATCACGTCCTTTGCGTTGGGCCCGAGTGCGATCACTGCCGTCACTAGCCGCAACGCATCGGTGGAGATTGCTTCGGGGTGGACGGTGATCAGCACGGTACCAGGCAGCTCGATCGAAAGCACCGCCCGCGTATCTCCGCGTCGCTTGGGCATCAAATGATGCGCCTCGTCGATGATCAGCCAGTGCGGCCTTGCCGTGCGATAGCGGACATTGCCGAGGCCGGGCAGCAATTCGGCGAAGAAATCGGGACGCTCATCGACCTTCAGCGCCAGGCCATTGACCACGACATTGTTCTGCGGTTTCTCGATCAATTCCAGCAATTGTTCCTTGTTCGGCGCGGTCGAGCCGTTGCCGAGCGGCACCGCGCCTTTCAGTCCGTCATAGTCGCCCTCGGGGTCGAAAATGCAGAATTGCAGACCTTTTTCGACCAGCCGCTCGGTGAGCGCCGTGGCCAAGGTCGATTTGCCGATGCCCGAGCTGCCGGCGATCAGCACTGTTTCCATCGGCGACAAGTAGATGTCTTTGCCGCGTGAGGTCCCGAGCAGCACGCCGCGCGAGCGCTTTTTGGCCAGCGGATAATCGCGCTTGGTCAGCCTGCGGATCAGTTCCTCGACGCCTTTGCCGCGCGGCGCCTTGGTGACGAGGTCGGCGGTTTCCTTGACCGCGGGCAGCGCGTTGGCCACAGCGACGCTGCAGCCCGAGGCCCTGAGGAAAGCGTGGTCGTTCTCGGCGTCGCCGACGGCCACGACATTATGCGGCGACAGCTTCAGGTCCTCGAGCGCAGCCGCCAGTCCGGTTGCCTTGTTGATGCCCGAGGGCAGGATCATCACCGCGCCCTTGTTGAAGATGATCTCCAGCTCCAGCCCGAGCTTCTTGATGACGTCGAGCACCGTCACCTGGTGCGGCTCCCAGGTGGCGACGATCGAGCGCCCAACCGACAGCGGCTTCACGCCGCGCTTCTTGAGCCCGTCGATGAGATCGACGGAAGGCGAGGGCGAGATCGTGCGCTCTTCCTCGCTGGCCGGCGTGTAGATCAGCGCGCCGTTTTCGGCGACGACCTTGTCGAACAGGAAAAGTTCGGGAAAAACCTCCTTGAGGTCGGGCAGTTCGCGGCCGGTGACCAGGATGAGCTTGCGCCCTGATTTCTTCAGCTTTTCCAGCGCCGAGATCGTGCTGGCCGTGACCAGGCCATCATGCGCCAGCGTGCCGTCATAGTCGGTGGCCAATGCCATGAAATACATCGGTTTAACCTCTCCGCCGGCTGTTTTTCGCGCCCGCCGGCAGTATCCGGCTCGGCGGACAACAACGCCTGGAGGCGGAAAAGGTTTAGGTCGAGCACTGGATTTCTCGGGCCGGCATTAGGCCGTCGCGCATCGCAGCGACTCGCCCATGCGAACGAAACGATCGGCCAGGAAGAGCTCAATCCGCCCACTTGCCGTACCTCGACGCCTTCGTTACTGCGATCTAATGGCGACGCACAAACTTACCAACACCACTTGGCACAATGTCCTTGGTACGATCGCGCCGGCGCTCACAATTGCATCCGGCGATGTCGTGACGACGGAAACGCTCGACGCTCAGGGCTTCGACAAGAACGGTGTGCAGCGGTCACGAGGGCCGAACCCTATGAACGGCCCGGTCTTCGTGACAGGAGCCGCACCTGGTGATGCGCTGCGTGTGGAGATCCTGCGCATGGACCCGATCCGCTCTTCCGGCTGGACGATCTCGTCACTGGCTGCAAACGTTGTCGATCCGGAGGCTGCTCGTGGGCTGCCTGCCAGGGACAAAGTCACTTGGCAGATCGACCTGGAAGCGCGAACTGTGGTGTTGCAGGAGCCGCCGCCAGGCCTCGAGCACTTCATTTTGCCGGTCGAGCCGATGATCGGCTGCTTCGGCGTGGCGCCATCGATGGGCCAGGCTTTCTCCACCGCGACCAGTGCAGAAAATGGCGGGAACATGGATTACCGCGGGTTTCGGCCCGGCGCGACCGTTTGGTTCCCCGTTGCGGCAGAGGGTGCGCTCTTCTTCGCGGGCGATTGCCATGCGGCGCAGGGCGATGGGGAGATCGTTGGAACCGGGATCGAAACCTGCTTTGAAGTTGAGCTTCGCTTGACCGTGGAAAAAAACAGACGGTTGACATGGCCTCGTGGCGAGAACGAGACCCACATTTTCTCTGTTGGTAATGCTCGTCCGCTTGATCAGGCTCTCCAGCACGCGACCACGGATATGTTCAACTGGTTGACCAGTGACCACGGCTTGTCCGCCGCTGCCGCATCGCATCTGATGGGACAGGTTGTCCGGTATCACGTCGGAAACGTTTTTGACCCTGCCTATACGATGGTTTGCCTGATCGAAAAGCGATGGCTTCCGAAACCGGCCTCCACCGGCTGACGAGAGCAATTCCAGGAAAGCGTGAGCGGTTTTCCGTTCGGAATTGCGTCAAAACAAAGAGGTAGGGCGGTTCGTTGGTTCCGTGAAACGGTGAAACGCACGAGTACAAGCCACGGCGCCAACAACCATACCATCCGTTTGACTGGCCGATGGCAGTGGCTGGGGCGCCAGGATTCGAACCTGGGAATGTCGGTACCAAAAACCGATGCCTTACCACTTGGCGACGCCCCAGCAGGCGGGGCATGCCCGCTGCGCGGCCTTATAGGACGAGGCGGAGCAAAGCTCAATGCCGGCTGTGCATGAAACACGACGGCAATTTCGTCCCGGCTGCTCAGGCGCGGCGATTGATTAGCCGAAGATAGAGCTCGGCATAGGCTCGTCCCATCTTGTCGGCGGTGAAGAGGTTGGAAAACCGCTCGCGCGCCGCCCGTCCCCATTTTTCCGCTTCCTCGGGCGAATCGAGCAGGCGGTCGATCGCTTCGGCAAGGCGGGCGGGGTCGGAAGGCGGGACGATAAGGCCGGTGACGCCGGCCTTGTTCACATAGGAGGTTCCGGTTCCGATCTCGCATGAGATCATCGGCTTGCCGCACATCGCCGCTTCCGCCAGCGAGACGCCATAGGCCTCGGAACGCTGGTTTGAGGGGAAGACGAAACCGCTGCAGGTGTGAAGCAGGGCCATCTTCTGTGGTTCGGAAATTTCACCGAGGAAGATAACGTTGTCGCGGCCGAGTCTTTCGGCCTGGCGTTTCAACTGCTGCCCGATCGGTCCCGACCCGGCGATGACGATCTTGCACCGCACCCGGTCCGCGGCCTCGACAAGGATATCCAGCCCCTTATAATAACGCAGCACACCGACGAAGAGCACGAAAGGCTCCGACACCATCGATTGGCACCAGGCGTTGTCTGCAGCCGTCGGCACGGGATAGGCGCTCTGGTCTATGCCGATCGGGATGACCTGCGATTTGGCCTTGAATTTTCTCAGCGTCGCGCTCGAGCCCAGATAATCGGGCGATGTCGCCACGATCGCGTCGACATCGCCAAGGAAGCGCTGCATCAGCGGATTGTAGAACGGCAGCAGCAGGCGCTGCTTGACGATATCGGAATGGTAGGTGACGACGGCCGGCTTGCCGTGGCGCGATCTGAGATGCGCTATGTCCATGACCGGCCACGGAAAATGGTAGTGCACCAGGTCGGATTGCCGTGCGAGCCTGTCGAATTTACGAAAAACCTCGCGCGAAAACCCTGTCGATGCCAGCTCGAAATCGAGCTTCGCTTTGACGGCTATATGGCCGTCGATCCGCCCGGTGTTTTCCTCAGGCGCGCTGCTCAGTGACAGCACCTGCGTTTCGATGCCATAGCCGGCCGTGCTTTCGGCGATGGCATGGATGGTCCGCTCGACGCCGCCGAAGCTGTCCGGCCAATATGTCTTGAAGAAATGCAGGACTTTCAAACAGGCGTCTTTCGTCTTAACCGGATGGCCTGCTCGAAGATATGCTGCATGCCCTCGGCGTGATTCTTCCAGGTGAAACGCTCCACGTTGCGGCGCGCGCCGGAAGCAAGCTTTTGGCGCGATTGCGCATCGAGGCAAAGATGACGAAAGCCACTGGCGATCGCCGCAGCATCGCTGGGGTCGACCAGAACGGCGCCTTCGCCGGCCACTTCCGGCATCGACGACGTGTTCGACGTCAGCACCGGTTTGCCGTAGGATTGCGCCTCGACGATCGGGAAGCCGAAGCCCTCGTAGAGCGATGGCATGGCCAGAAAGAGGCAGTTCGCATAAAGCGTCGACAGCACGCTGTCGTCGACGAAGCCGGTGAAGAAGATCTGTTCCTCGAGGCTGCCGCGGCGTACCTCGTCCGCCAGGCCGGTTTGCTTCCAGCCGGTGCCGCCGACGATGACGAGATCGCAGCCCGAGCGGACGCTTTCAGGCAGCAATCCGTAGGCCTTGATGAGGTTGCCGAGGTTCTTCCGGGGCTCCAGCGTGCCGACGAAAAGCGCGTAGGGTCTCGCGATGCCGAGAGGCGCTAGGCTGGAAAAGCCGCCCGGCGCGGGCAGGGGCGTGGTGCCGGGAGCGATCGTGCGGATCGGCGTCTGCAGCCACGGAACCGCTGTTTTTAACGCGCTTGCCGTGGCGTCGGAATCGGTCACCACGACATCGGCCCGGCGTAGCGCGGGTTTCATCAGCAGGCGCTCGCCGAGCAAAGTCCGCATACGCATGGTTTCCGGCGCATGCAGCCAGACTAGATCGTGGATGGTCACCACCCGCGCGATCCGGCTGTCCAGCACCAGCGGCAGCCGGTGGGACGGCCCCCAGAAAACCTCAACCGCGTCGCGCGCGGCCCAGGCCGGCAGGATCGCTTGCCCCCACAAGGCCCGGCCTGAAAGCGACCGGTATCGATCCGTCCGCAAGGTAACGGCGCGCGGCAACTCGTAATCGGCATTGATCGGGGCCGGAGCGTAGACGCAAACCTTCGCGCCGAGTCCCGACAGCGCCTTGATCGACTTATGGACGAACCGGCCGATACCATCCGTGGCCGATAAGAGGTTCCTGCCGTCGACGCCGATTCTCAATGGGTTCTCCGGGAGCAGAACTCTAAAAGATGCCAGCTATTTCGCGATACGAAAAAAACCGCACTCCGTATGACGAAGTACGCCGATGCAACCTGCTGTGAATCGCTCCTCGGGCTCAGAGGAGTGAACTAGAATTAATAGCCCACCCATAAGAGTCGAAGGCCACGCCGCGCCTCCTGTCTTCTCCAATTGCCGTATCTGCGACAGTTTCGTCCACTAGCATCGCTATTTTCAAGAATGCTCGCTTCGAGCGCGCTTGTATCGTCGCCGTTTCCAACCAACCTTCTGCATGTTGGAAAGAATGCGTGCGCGCCACATCGTCAATCTCGAAACGAAGTTGCCGTCGCAAGTGCGCAGCCGCATAGCCGCGTATCCATACTCTAATAGACAGGTCGACGTCGGCTGGACATGGAAGATACAAAACTGTTCTTGTGTGCGGCCCGGTCCATACGCAACATTGAGCCGTGCCCGCAGCATCTCGTCCCCAATGGCCCGAGCCGAGGATTGTGTCCTTGACAGAAACGACAGAGAAGCCGTCACGTGCGAAGGGCCGCAAGCGCTTCGTTGCAAGTGGGGAATGGTAAGTCTCGAATTCGGTCTCGTTGTATCTGGCTGCAGTAATGCTGTGGCGCTCTTCGAACAACTCATTGGCTCGGTTGTAGAGAACCTGATCGTGAGCGGTGAAACGTTCGAGAAGACGGTTGGCATCCTCGTCTACCTCGTAGGCGAAAAGGCGGCTCGACTCCGTAACATTCAACGCGACCTCCTGGCCTACGTCGTGAACTAATCCAAGCGACGATGCAATGGCTGCCTTCGTTTCGGACAGTCGTGAACTAAGTCCAACCACGTGATAGCGCCGTTCGAGCGCCCTTAGGGCGATTGGTAACAATGAGGCGACGTCCTCCATTTCTTCAACAATTTCGGCTGTATAACCAGCTGCAAGCGCTCTGGTCATATAATTGTCGAGCAGGAAGCGCACCCCAGATCGGGAGTGCTTCTTTAGAAATGAAGTCAATGAAAGCTGGACAGAGTCGCGGAGGGCGTCATCCTCGGGTGATCCGATATAATGCGATGTCACCCGCGCCTCGCGGCGCCAATCGGCAATTTGCGAAAGGATACGTTGCCTCGGATCTCTCAAAACTGTGCAGCAGAAAACGTCATCCGCGGCGAACGCGCGAATCGGCAGATGGGTGCCGAATGCATACGATGTGGAGAATGCGGTTAGGGCCGCGCTCTTTATGGGTTGATTGAACAGTTCGACCCGCCTCAGTAGCTTCAGCACTTCGGCTTCATCCCAGAGGCGGTCGTCTGGCTGTTGCCAGTTTAGCCAACTGTTGAGCGACGTGCCGCTGCATTTCTTTAGATGAAAATGAAAGATTTTTGTGAAACCACCAGCGAACAACTGCAAGGCCCCATGCTCAACGCTGGCGCTTGTACGGCAAACCCGTAGCGCACAGATCCATCTAAATCTCCCCTGTCTACGCGGTGGTTTGTCGGTAGACTCTCCCGTCAATCCGGGTAACCATTTGACCCTAACGCGTCAAAATCCAATCGTGAAGACTGTTGCGTAGGAAGGTGGTGGATTAGTACCTGAGGTGCGAATAGCGTTCGTGCGCGGCTGTCGACGGAAAACGGGAACAATCATTCGTATGCATAGTCGGAAGGCATTAGAGACTGACACTGAAGTCCTGGCGGCGTTGTCGTCTTGGGGTGCGAGATCGATCTCTGGTCTTGCGGCCTTCATTCTTGAGAGAATGTACAGGGCAGAGACGTTGCTTGACGAGTCCTTGTTTTTAGAGCTCAAAAAGCACGTAGATTATTTTTCAGAAAGAGCAGGTGTAAATCTTCCCATTATAATAAATGGATCAGATTTTAGCGTAAACAAAAGAGTTTTTCTGGATTTTTCTGAAAATTGTGCCAAAGTATGCTTGGAAATAGATAAATACGATAGTATTTTACCTAGCGCATACAGTATAAATAGCAAAATATTATCCATCGAGGATGGTATTAATAGAATACAATCTCAGCTGATGATAGGATCTTTGGTGATTAATTCATCGAATGATAAGCTAAGAGAAAGGGTAATTGGCATAGGATCATTGTTGTCTCCTGTCGCCGTATCAGGGGTGCTTAAGAGGAGAATAGGTGGTCGGACTGACGGTGGGTATGTGATGCTTGACGATTTTAAGGAGGTCGAAGGTGCGTTGTCGCTGGGCATCAACGACGACGACAGTTGGGATGCGGACATTTCCAATCTTGGAATCGAAGTTCACCAGTATGACCATACTATAGATGGATCGCCTACCATCAAAGAGAAATTAAAATTTTTTAAAGAGAAAATAACTTCTCCATATGATTCAAGCGGGGTGTCGTTAAGAGATGCCGTATTGCGGCAGCGGGGTAAAAAACTGGTCTTGAAATGCGATATAGAAGGATCAGAGTGGGATGTTTTTAGTACTGCAGATAATGAAACTTTAGAGAGGTTCTCTCAGATAGTCTGTGAGTTTCACGGGTTTGGATCGATAGTCAATGACGAATTACATATAAATATGGAAAGAGCTTTGAAGAATTTACAATTACTATTTTCCGTGGTTCACGTTCACGCCAATAATAGTGCGCCGTGGTTGATTATTGGCGGTGTGCCGTTTCCAAGTGTTATTGAGGTTACTTTCGCGAGAAAGTCGCTATATCACTTCAATGAATCAACCGAAATATTTCCAACCGCCCTCGATTTCCCCAATGCCCCCAGCTTGCCAGATTTCTATTTGGGCAGCTTCAAATATAAAAGGGACGGATAAGTTGCGAGATTCGTTTCTCGGCTTTTTATCGCCGAAATGGCCACCACCATTTCGGTGACGATCGTTCAAAATAGTAGCCGGTCGGTTGAACTTCGGCCCCCATCGCCCACGGCCTTACACCAGGCCCGTGCGAGGCAACTGCATAATTGGCCGCCAACAATTGCTCCAAAAGCAAGGCCGAACTGCCTCCAGCTGCCTCAATCATAGGCGGATGCATTTCAACATATCCACGCCGCACGCCGCTCTGGACGATTGAATGGCCTAATTCATGCTCGGCGCCTTCAATATCGATCTTCGCGAAAGTCGGCCTAGCGCCAGCGAAGGCAGCGAGTGGCTCAATCCTCAGGTCGACCTTCGGACTTTCGCCTGTGACCTGGACATTGACAGTCATCGACGACAGGACAGGGGCTCTTATCGTCTTGCGTTCTGGGCCGATGCCAACCGCATGGACAGTGACATTCGAGAGGCCGTTCAGCTTTGCTTGAGCGTGTGTGGCTGCGGCATTCCATGGATAGGGATCGAAAGCGTGCACGTGGCCGTGCCGCGCGCGAAGTGCGAACCAAGTGGTTAGGTAACCTGCGTTGCACCCCAGATCGAACACTACATCGCGATCGCGAACAAAATTCGTCGCGTCCATCCGAATCAGGGACCATTCCTGAAATCCCGGTGGATACCAATTTCTCGATTCTTGATGGAAAGTCACGAAACGAAAGCGGTGCCCAGCCTGTTCATGTTCTATGACTTCGGGGTCTAGGCGAGAATACGAACCAAGCATCGGTGCAAATTTCTCAATTGCATCCAGCTCCCTCATGAAGTCATCAACAATTTTCTGGTCTACCGAACGCACATAATTTCTCCATTCTAATTGTGTTCTTATCACCCATTCGCCATTACCTGCAACATGTGAAATATCGAACCATCGCTAAACTGTTATTCGCCTTACGGTGCTGCGCCCGATTCATGCCAGATTCTGCGGCGATAAGCGGGCTCGACTCATGATCTGGCTGTGGCTATAGGTACGGCCGCCAACGGCGCGGGGCTGGAATACAAATTGGATATAGGAATGCCTCAGGCCGGTGGGCGAACAAAATCGTTTCCTAAAGCGGTATCGAGCGGTGCAAGCGATCTCCACGGGGCTTGGTCGCGAAGGCGTACCGCGCTCTATTTCGCATGGACGGACACTGTTGCGCGGTACCGGCGAAGCGTGCTTGGACCGTTGTGGCTCGTTTTGGGCACAGCTGTTGGTGTTGTTGGTTTGGGCCTAGTCTGGAGCGTCCTTTTGGAGATGCCGATCCAGCGCTTCGTGCCGATGCTTACCGTAAGTCTGATCACTTGGCAGTTTATATCTGGAACGATCACTGAAGCCAGTGGAGTATTTCAGCGGAATTCCGGGACGCTGACCAGTATCTATGCGCCTCGATTTTCGTTCTCAAGCGAGCTCTTGCTGCGGCAGCTTGTGACGCTTGGCCATAACGCAATTGTTATAGCCGTTGTGTGGATCGTGATCCCATATCACTGGAGTTGGACGATGCTACTTGCATTGCCGGCGCTGCTGCTCGTGGTTGGCAACTTATTGGCACTGGCGCAGGTGATCGGCTTTGTTGGAGCCAGATATCGAGACGTCGAACCATTGGTAGTCGCTGTCATGCCGATGTTGTTCTTTCTGACGCCTGTTCTTTATGAATCGAAGCAGTTAGGTCCACTAAGGGAAGTAATGCTTTTCAACCCGTTGGCTCACTGGATATCAGTGGTGCGAGACCCGATGATGGGCGACGTTCCAAGCGTTTTGAGTTATTCGGTGGTCATTAGCACTGGTATCGTACTGTGGATCTTCGCTCTTTGGATAACCGGAGCAAAAGGGGCGCGTTTGCCGTATTGGGTCTGATGGCTGAAGTTTTGCTTGAGAATGTGACCGTCAGGTACCCCATCTACGGTGTGGGTGCTAACTCTCTTCGAAACCAGTTAATCACCGTCAGCACCGGGGGACTGCTCTCACGAGAGGGAAGAACGACCGTCGAGGTGACTGCGCTAAGTGACGTGTCCCTTGAGTTGCGAAACGGAGCCCGTCTTGGGCTCGTCGGACACAACGGGTCCGGTAAGACGACGCTGCTAAAAACAATCGCGGGGATCTTCGAGCCGACCGCTGGGAAAATTGCGGTTAGAGGGCGAATTGCAACCGTTTTCGGCTTGGGAACTGGCGCGCTGCCGGAATTGAGCGGCTACGAAAACATCCGACGGATTTCCATGCTACTTGGCGCCACCTTTGACGAGGCGGAGGCATCGATACCCGACATTGAAGCTTTCACGCAACTCGGCGGTTTTTTGAATGTCCCGATAAGGACTTATTCCGCAGGCATGACGACGCGGCTGCTTTTTGCCGTTGCCACCGCCGTTCACCCCGAGATCCTGGTTATCGACGAAGTGTTTGGGGCGGGGGATGCCGAGTTCCAAGCCAAGGCGCGGAAGAGAATGGCCGAATTTGTCGAGCGCGCCAGCATTGTTGTGCTGGCCTCCCACTCAAGCGAAATCCTTGACCAGTTTTGCAATCGCAGAATAATGCTCGAGCACGGCCGAATAGTTGCGTGAATGATGAGCGCTCATGAGCCGTCAGATTTTAGCGTGGATTTGGCTGCAGTTACATACATTTCCGCCCGAACTTCGACCGTTACGGTATTTGCATAGCGCTCCCGAGCTTGCGCGCGCATAGGCAACATTGCGTCACCACGACTTATCTTCTGGGCGAGTTCGAGGTGATTGCCTATTTCGAAGAAGCTCAGGGCGTCTTTGGCATATTTGCCTAGCTCACGAAAGGCACCAGTTCTCGTACAATAGATGGGGCGCTGTAGATCGAGTGCCTGTGAGGCTGGGCCTGATGACGTCTGGCCGACTTCCTCGTAGGGCAACAGAATAGCGTCGCAGCCTGCCATAAGCTCTGCGAATGTTCGATTATCCACCGCGCCGGCAAAATGAACCCGCTTTAGCAAGTCGGCGCGCCTCGTGTCCGCTCCATCTCGCTCTCCGGCATCGAACGTTGGTTCGAGAAGCTTGGCTATATCTCTTATAGCCGGCTGCTCGCTAGACGCGTGCACCACAGCTTCAGGGTGGAGACCTCCGACTATAAGGATATGATGCTCTGATGGTAGATGATCGAGCGCGCGCAAGGCGACTTTGGTGCCCTTGATTCCGCCCAGAAAACCGAAGACGCCGAATACTTTCTGTCCCGCGGTTCCGTATACGTCGTCCAATTTCTGACGATAACGTTGGTGATCGAACTCTGCCTTCTCCTCGCGAGTAAAATAGGAGAGGGGCATGTCGAAAATGCGTTTTGGATCTACGCCCAATAATGTCAACCGAGTCTTTTCGCGACGAGTTTGGACGATGTGAGCGAACTTGTTCTGTGACGACCGAACCAGCCTCAGCAGTCGGCGGAAAACTGTTTGGCCGTAGCTGTGCCTGGCCAAATGCACCAAAGCTCGAAGGCTTTTCGGGAGTGCTGGCGGAAGCGTAGGCACCGTATGATAGGTGATCACCACCCGCTTGCTTGCTTCAAATATTGACTTCAAAGTCGACCATATCTGCCTCTGCGACCGACCGAAAAGACCAGGCTCGAGCTCTACCACTACAACGTCAGCGTCAGCTATCACTACCAATGATTGGGCGAGTGCCTTTTGAGCCATGGAGTGGGCCATCGGTCCCGACGCGCGCAATAGGTCGACAGGTAGGGGAGCGATCGAAAGATTGCCGTCGAGCAATTCACGCAGAGGCCCCTCGAGATGTTCGACATACTGTGCGATGCCGCAATCGCGATGGTAACTCGAAATAATCGCAAGCTTCACGTGGATAGGTTCCTTAGAGATAGCTTTACCGGAGTCAGTCCATTATACATCACTGTCAATGCGCGCTGCATACCCGACGCCAATAGTCCAAAACATCGGCTAATGTTTGCTCAAACGGGATCAGAGGCGTCCAGCCTAGCCTGGCGCGCGCCTTTGACGCATCGCCGCAAGCAACGGGTATCTCGTTTGGACGAAGCTTCTCCCGATCAGTGCGCACGTCGATATTGGCACCCGACTGTGAGATAAGCGCGTCTAGAACATCTCGAATTCTGCGAGGCTGTCCGGACGCGATGTTGTAGACACAATCAGCCCCGGTTTCCGAGTCCTGGACCGCGACGGTCGCATAGGCGCGCACGACATCGCGGACGTCAAGGAAATCACGCGCGGCCTCCAGATTCCCTACGTGAATGACTGGCTCGGCCTTACCTGACAAGATGTCCGCGACCTGATGCGCGAAATCGGAAACCACGTAAGTGTCGGACTGACCCGGGCCGGTATGATTGAATGGGCGAAAGCGGATAGCGCGCAGGCCATCGTAGGACATCTGCCCAATCATAAGGTCTGCGGCTGCTTTGGTTGCTCCGTACACATTTACCGGCCGCAGCGGTGCATTCTCAGTGATAGGACCAGCTGCGTTCTGGAACGATGCTCCATAAGCTTCTGAACTGCCAACATAGACGAACCGGGCTTGAGGTGCGTGACGCATCACGGCTTCCGCCAGATTCATCGTTCCCATCACGTTGACGTCCCAGGCATGGCGGGGCGCCTCACGTGCATCGGACGGCGCGGCGACTGCTGCTAGGTGGATAAGTGCGGTTG
This sequence comes from Mesorhizobium sp. B2-8-5, assembly GCF_006440675.2. Lineage (NCBI taxonomy): Bacteria > Pseudomonadati > Pseudomonadota > Alphaproteobacteria > Hyphomicrobiales > Phyllobacteriaceae > Mesorhizobium > Mesorhizobium sp. B2-8-5. The sequence continues at coordinate 5,614,600 of NZ_CP083951.1, read as the reverse complement.
GCTGGATTTCGGAAACGGCGCCATCGACTGCCTCCTTGTCTCGCAGGTCGATTGGGTTCCGCCACCCTGGGCCTTGCCCGAGCGGGAAAACCTTGCTTCCAGCGTGCTCGCGCCCCAGCAGTTGCAACAGCGCCGTGCCGACAAACCCACTGGCGCCGGTTACAAGGATGCGATGAGACGGCTCGATCATGTCGATAAGAATGCTTTTCTGATCACTCAGTATCTCGATGGATGCGAATGCCGCACGAGATCGGCGTCCACCATTTCGCGGATCATCTCTTCCAGGGAGATTGTCGCTTCCCATCCGAGCTTCGCCTTGGCCTTGCCAGGATTGCCGAGCAGGATTTCGACTTCCGCCGGCCTGAACAAGTCGGAATCGATCACAAGATGGTCATCCATCTTCAGCCCCACATGCTCGAAGGCGATACGGCACATGTCGCGAACCGTCGTCGTCCTGCCCGTGGCTACCACATAGTCGTCGGGCTGGTCCTGCTGCAGCATCAGCCACATGGCGCGGACATAGTCTTTCGAATGGCCCCAGTCGCGCTTGGCGTCGATGTTGCCCAGGCGCAGTTCCTTTGCCAGGCCCTTCTTGATGCGCGCGACGGCGTCCGTGACCTTGCGGGTCACGAATTCGATGCCCCGAAGCGGCGATTCGTGGTTGAACAGGATGCCGCTCGAAGCGTGCAGGCCGAAGCTCTCGCGATAATTGATCGTGATCCAGTGACCGTAGAGCTTCGCCACCGCATAGGGGGAGCGGGGATGGAAAGGCGTCGTCTCCGACTGCATCGGCTCTTGGATAAGGCCGTACATCTCTGACGACGAAGCCTGATAGAAGCGCGCTTCGGGGATTTCGAGGCGCAGCGCCTCGAGCACATTGGTGACGCCGATGCCGGTGACGTTGCCCGTCAGTATCGGCTGCTGCCACGAGGATTTGACGAAGGATTGTGCGGCAAGGTTGTAGACCTCGTCCGGCCTTATGTCGCGCATGGTTCGGGCAAGGCCCGACAGGTCCGTCAGGTTGCCGTCCACGATCCGCACGTCTTTCTCGATGCCCAGCCATTTCAGGCGTGTGGTGTTGACGTCCGCCGTGCTCGAACGCCGCGCAAGTCCGTGGACCTCATAGCCCTTCGCGAGCAGGAGCTCAGCCAGATAGGCGCCGTCCTGCCCGGTAATGCCGGTTATCAATGCTGTCTTTGTCATCAATGCTCTCAGTATGTTTTGGTGATTCTCTCCCAAGCCCTGTTGCGTCGCGGCCCGCCCCAGCCCTGCGGGCACCAATGAATCGCTATGCGCGACCGTATACGTCGTCGAAGCGCACTATGTCATCCTCGCCAAGATAATCGCCGCTCTGAACTTCGATGATCACCAGATCGATCTTGCCCGGATTTTCCAGCCGGTGCTTGTGGCCGCAAGGGATGTAGGTCGACTGGTTCGTCGCCAGGAACAGTTCCTGATCGCCGTTGACCACTTTCGCCGAGCCGCTGACCACGACCCAATGCTCCGAACGATGGTTGTGCATCTGCAGGCTTAGGCGCCGTCCGGGCTTCACTTCGATGCGCTTGATCTTGAACCGGTCGCCTTCCTCCAGAACCGTGTAGGTACCCCATGGCCGGTGCACCGTCGAGTGCAGCAGGTGCGCCTCATGTCCTGAAGCCTTGAGTCCTTCGAACAGTTTCTTGACATCCTGGACGCGGTCGCGGGATGCCACCAGCAATGCGTCCGGGGAATCCACGATGACCAGATCGTTCACGCCGACAGTGCCGATGACGCGCTTGTCCGAGCTGATGTAGCTGCCGGCCGTGTCCACCGTGTGGACATCCCCCCGTATCCTGTTCCCGCGATCGTCCGCCGGGGTCAGTTCCGCCATGGCGTTCCACGATCCGATGTCGTTCCACTCCATCTCGCAGGGAACCACCGCAAGATTGCGCGTCTTCTCCATTACCGCGTGATCGAGAGAGATGCGGGGCGCAAGCGCGAAATGCTCGGACGAAAGTTCGATCTTGTCGGACTGCCCGTTGTTGAATTGTCCCTGCTCATAGCTCGCGGCAACCGCCTTGAGGACGGCAGGGCAGTGTGCGGCCATAGCATCGAGCATGGTTTGCGCCTTGAAGCAGAAGATGCCGGCGTTCCAGAAAAAACTCCCTGACGCTAGGTAGGTCTTAGCCGTGTCGAGGTCCGGTTTCTCTACGAAACGGATGACCTTCTCGCCGTCGGCCTCGATATAGCCGAAGGCGGTGTCTGGACGGCTTGGCCATATGCCAAGCGTGGCGATCAGCCCTTGCCGCGCATGCTCGATGGCCCGGCCCATGACATTTGTAAATGCGGGCAGGTCGCCGATCATGTGGTCCGCCGGGAAGACGCACAAAATTGCGTCCGGACCCTGCGTTGTATTGGCGTGAACAACAGCCGCAGCAACCGCGGCGGCCGTGTCACGCGCTTCCGGCTCAAGAAGGAAAGTATGCGGCGGTATTGCCGGAGAAAGTTCGTCGAAATCGTCTTTTGTCAAGAAAAGATGATCCCTTGACGTTACCGCGACAAGCTCCGCGACATCCTTCAGCGAAGCGGCACGCAGCACGGTGTGCTGAATCAGCGAGTGCCCATCCGCAACCTTGAGAAAAGGCTTTGGATGCGACTGCCGCGACGCCGGCCAGAGCCGCGATCCGGCGCCGCCGCTGATGATGACGGGGACCACTTTCATTCGATAGCCTCTCGCTCGTCTGATACTGTGCTGTCCCGCGCCCGTTCCAGCGCCATTGCCACAATTTTGGTCGCCCTGTCATGGCTGGCGGCCTCGGCATAGCAACGAAATTCGGGGGCGTTGCCGGAAGGCCGCAGATGGATGATCTCGCCGCTGCTCATCCGTGCCCTGAGGCCGTCGGTCTCATCGACGTCCGTGACGGTGCCGAAGGGGGCAAGGAATTGCCGCAACGCATCGCGGTCGGCGAGCTTGCGCATCAAGCCGCGCGATGCCTCGACAGGGAAGTTCTCGAGCCGCTCGCTGGCACAGACCGGAAGGTTCCAACTTTCGCGCAGGCCCGACAGCGATTTGCCGGTCGATGCCGCCGTGCCCAGAACCGCCAGGATGGGCAAGAACGAATCCCGCGTCGGCAGCGCGGACAAGACCCTGCCGTTCACCAGGCAGTCCGACCCCAGAAGAACCCCGCCATTGGCTTCGAAGCCGACGACGGTGCCGCGGGCCGATTGCGCGCCCTCCATGCCCGCTATGACGAAGGGGGACCCGACCTTGGTTCTCCTGACGTTGAACCCGAAAGCCTCGGAGATGCCTGAATTGGAGGTGACCGGCGTCACCACGATGTCGGCCTTGAGGAACAGCGCCGTCGCCAGCCCGATCAGATCGCCGCGGAACAACTCGCCTTTGTCGTCGATGACGAGAGGGCGATCGGCATCGGCATCGGCCGAGAGCACGGCGTCGAATTTGAATTCGCGCACCCAGGCTTTCATCTTCGCCATCGTTTCCGGGCTGACGGCCTCGGTATCGACCGGCACGAACGTTTCCGTTTTGCCCAAGGGGATCACATCGGCGCCGCAGGATCGCAGAACCTCGACCAGCAGCGCCGCCGCAACGGTGCTGTGCTGGTAGACGCCGAGCCTCATTCCGGAAAGGGCGCCAGGGGGGAGAATGCCGCCGACCCGGTCTCGGAAGGCCACACGCGCCTGTTCGTGGGCGGTCTGCCAGTCGGCGGGAGCCGGCGGCCACGGATACTGGTCCGACAGTTCAGCGACATGATGGGTGATCGCTGCCTCGTCCGCCTTGTCGATCTCGCCCTTCGGCCCGTAGAACTTGATGCCGTTGCGGTCGGCGGGGATATGCGATCCGGTCACCATCAGCGCCGCGCCGCCGTGCAGGCGGGCATAAAAGGCAAGCGCGGGTGTAGGGATGGGGCCGCAATCGACCGGTTGGAAGCCGGCTGCCGCCAGGGCCGCCATGCAGTCCTCTGCAATTGCCGGACTGCTGTCGCGCAGATCGCGTCCGACGAAGACCTTGCCTTGCTGAAACCCGGTCGACCGCAAGCGCCGGGCGAAACCCTCGGTATAAAGCCCGCTTGGCCTCCCAACCAATTCGGAAGCCAAACCCCGAACGCCGCTTGAGCCGAATTTCATCAGTCTGCTTTTGCCGTTGGAAGATCGCCGCTACTTATTGGAGTGAGCAAGACTGTCAACAGCAAAAGATATCTTGAAATCCGCGTCTTTCCTAATATCCCCATACAGCCAGTTCGTTACCGGCCGGATCTGTGAAATGAAACCGTCTACCACCGGGAAAGGCGAAAATTGGCTTGATGATGGTGCCGCCGGCACTCTCGACAGCGTCCAGCGCTTCCTCGAGGTTTTCGCAGTAGATGACCGGAAGCGGCTTGGCCGGCGCTTCGCCGCCATCGGCCTGGAAGCCGCCGTCGAGCCCTTCGGCAAAGGCGGCATAGGTCGGGCCGTAGTCGGTGAACGACCACGAAAAGGCGGCGCTGTAGAAGGACTTGACGCTGTCCAGCCTGCCGCCTGTCGCCGGCAGTTCGAGATAGTCGAGTTTTCCGTTGAGTTTCATCACGCTACTCCACTATGTTCCCTTTATGTTCTATATCGCGCTGCCCCCTCCCGCAAGTCTTTTTGACGCAGCTTTTGCTTAATCGATTGTAGTTGCGATGCCCGCTGGCCGGTGCCTTGCCTTTCGCACTGCAGCATCCTATCGCTCGGATCGGGGAAGGCGGGGAACCGGGCAATCATCCGGATGTTCTATCTTCCACGAACTGGAGGGCAAGCATGACCAAGTGGGTTTACACCTTCGGCGACGGCGTTGCCGAAGGCCGTGCCGGCGACCGCAACCTTCTCGGTGGCAAGGGTGCCAATCTGGCCGAGATGTGCAGCCTCGGGCTGCCGGTGCCGCCCGGTTTCACCATCACCACCGAAGTCTGCAACGCCTATTACGCCAACGGCCGCACCTATCCCGACGCACTCGAGGCGGACGTCGTCTCCGCTCTCGATCATATCGGCCGCATCACTGGCCGCCGCTTCGGCGACCCGTCGAAGCTGCTCCTGGTTTCCGTGCGCTCCGGCGCCCGGGCCTCCATGCCCGGCATGATGGATACGGTGCTCAATCTCGGCCTCAACGACGAGACGGTCGAGGCCCTGGCCGCCGATTCCGGCGATGCGCGTTTTGCCTATGACAGCTACCGCCGCTTCATCCAGATGTATTCCGACGTCGTGATGGGCCTGGACCACGAAGTGTTCGAGGAAATCCTCGAGGACGAGAAGGCGAGCCTCGGTCACGAGCTCGACACCGGGCTCTCGGCCCAGGAGTGGCAAGGCGTGATCGGCCTCTACAAGGCCAAGGTAGAGGAAGAGCTCGGCAAGCCGTTCCCGCAGGATCCGCGGGAGCAGCTCTGGGGCGCGATCGGCGCAGTGTTCTCGAGCTGGATGAACAACCGTGCCATCACCTACCGGCGCCTGCACGACATCCCGGAAAGCTGGGGCACGGCCGTCAACGTCCAGGCCATGGTGTTCGGCAATATGGGCGACACATCCGCGACCGGCGTCGCTTTCACCCGCAATCCCTCGACCGGCGACCGGCAGCTCTACGGCGAGTTCCTGGTCAATGCCCAGGGCGAGGATGTGGTGGCCGGCATCCGCACGCCGCAGAACATCACCGAAGCGGCGCGCATCGCCGCCGGCTCCGACAAGCCGTCGCTGCAGAAGCTGATGCCCGACGCCTTCCAGGCTTTCGTCGACATCTCCGACCGGCTGGAAAAGCATTACCGCGACATGCAGGACCTCGAATTCACCATCGAGCGCGGTAAATTGTGGATGTTGCAGACCCGCTCCGGCAAGCGCACCGCCAAGGCGGCGCTGAAGATCGCCGTCGAGATGGCCAGGGACGGGCTGATCACCAAGGAGGAGGCTGTCGCCCGCATCGATCCGGCTTCGCTCGACCAGCTGCTCCATCCGACCATCGACCCGAAGGCCGCGCGTGACGTCATCGGCATGGGCCTGCCGGCCTCGCCGGGTGCGGCCACCGGTGAGATCGTTTTTTCCTCCAGCGATGCCGAGGATGCCAAGGCGCAAGGCCGCAAGGTAATCCTGGTGCGCATCGAGACCAGCCCCGAGGACATCCACGGCATGCATGCGGCGGAGGGCATCCTCACCACGCGCGGCGGCATGACCAGCCACGCCGCAGTGGTGGCGCGCGGCATGGGCAAGCCCTGCGTGTCGGGCGCAGGCTCGCTGCGTGTCGACTACAAGGCAGGCACGCTGCTCTCGATGGGCCAGACCTTCCGCAAGGGCGACATCATCACCATCGATGGCGCCAACGGCCAGGTGCTGAAAGGGGCGGTCGCCATGCTGCAGCCGGAGCTGTCGGGCGATTTCGCCGCCATCATGGAATGGGCGGACGCGGCGCGCCGCATGAAGGTGCGCACCAATGCCGAAACGCCGCTCGACGCGCGCATGGCGCGCTCTTTCGGCGCCGAGGGCATCGGGCTGTGCCGCACCGAGCACATGTTCTTCGATGGCGACCGCATCGTCGCCATGCGCGAGATGATCCTGGCCGATACCGAGAAGGACAGGCGTGCGGCACTGGACAAGCTGCTGCCCATGCAGCGCTCGGACTTCCTCGAACTGTTCGAGATCATGGCCGGCCTGCCGGTGACGATCCGCCTGCTCGATCCGCCGTTGCACGAATTCCTGCCCAAGACCGAGGCCGAGCTCGCCGAGGTCGCCGCGGCCATGAACGTGTCGGCGGACAAACTCAGGCAGCGCACGGAGGCGCTGCACGAATTCAACCCGATGCTCGGCCATCGCGGCTGCCGGCTCGCGGTCTCCTATCCGGAGATCGCCGAGATGCAGGCGCGCGCCATCTTCGAGGCGGCGGTCGAGGCCGGCCACAAGGCCGGCGCGCTTGTCGTGCCGGAAATCATGGTGCCACTGGTCGGCCTCGTGAGGGAGCTGGAATATGTCAAGGCGCGCATCGACGCGGTCGCGCAAAGCGTGATGCAGGAGAGCGGCACCAAGATCGATTATCTGACCGGCACGATGATCGAATTGCCGCGGGCGGCGATCCGCGCCCATGTCATCGCCGAGGCGGCCGAATTCTTCTCCTTCGGCACCAATGATCTTACGCAGACCACCTTCGGCATCTCGCGCGACGATGCGGCATCCTTCCTCGAAACATACCGGCAGAAGGGCATCATCGAGCAGGATCCGTTCGTGTCGCTCGATGTCGACGGCGTCGGCGAGTTGGTGCGGATCGCGGCCGAAAAAGGCAAGGCGACGCGGCCGGGTATCAAGCTCGGCATCTGCGGCGAGCATGGCGGCGATCCGGCCTCGATCCGTTTCTGCGAGGAGGTCGGCCTCGATTACGTCTCGTGCTCGCCCTACCGGGTGCCGATCGCCCGGCTGGCGGCCGCGCAGGCGGCCGTGGCGGCGGCGAAGGGCGCTGCAAAACGCGCTTCCTGATGCATGTCGCCCAGAAGTGCGCAGCGGTTCTGGGACAACGACATGCATCGAAGCAAAGAATCATGTCGCCCAGAAGTGCGCAGCGGTTCTGGGAAAATGACATGCATCGAAGCAAAGACCATGTCGCCCAGAAGTGCGCAGCGGTTCTGGGACAACGACATGCATCGAAGCAAAGAACCATGTCGCCCAGAAGTGCGCAGCGGTTCTGGGACAACGACATGCATCGAAGCAAAGAACCATGTCGCCCAGAAGTGCGCAGCGGTTCTGGGACAACGACATGCATCAAGACAAAGACTTGAAGCGCGCTGCCTGAATTCGTTTCAGCGCGGCGCGCTCAAGGGGCATTCGGATACCTTACGGTTTTGTATGCAATGTCACGCGAACGTGCGCGTGACGGCCCTGAATCTCGACACCGTTTCAAGCGACCTTCCGACACCGAATTTATTGGTGTCGGAAAATCCATGTTGCAGATTTCCCCATCCGCTTACCGCTCGATCCTGATCCTGCAGACCAAGTTCATCGGCGACATCGTGCTTGCCTCCGCGCTGGCGAAGAACCTGCGGCTTCAATATCCGGGCGTCCGGATCGTGTTTCTTTGCGAAGCGCATTTCGCCGGCTTCCTGACTGCCCATGGCATAGCTTCCGAGGTCGTCCCCTTCAGCCGTGCCAAGATGCGTGGCTCGCCGCTCGAGCGGGGTCGCGAGCTCTTCCGCATGGTGCGCACATTGCGGCAGCACCGTTTCGACATGACCATCGACATCACCGATTCCAAGACCTCGCGGATCATTTCCGAACTGGTCAACGCTCCGGTCAGGGTCGGCTATTTTCCGACGGAGCGGCCTTTGCGCTGGCACGAGCGTCAACCCGCCAACGTCAGGATGAAGCCCTTCGGATTTGGCAAGACGCATTATCTCTACCGCTATCTGTCTCCGTTGGAGGCGCTGGGCGTCGATCTGCGCGTCAGGGCGCCGGCCATTCGCCCGCTGCCCTTCGAGACGACGCGCGCCCTGGCCTTGCTCGCCAGGCACCAGATCCGGCCAAACGCTTTTGTTGCGGTCCATGCCGGAGCAAGCTTCGTGGGCCGCCGGTGGCAGCCGGAGCGGTTTGCCGAGACAATCGACAGGATCGTCCGCGAAACCGGCCTGCGCGTGGTTCTGGTCGGCGGCCCGGACGAGAACGAGGCAACCGACAGGATCATGGCCGCGGCCAAGACGCCAGTCGTCAACCTGGCGGGCACGCTGCGGTTGGAAACGCTGCTGGCGCTGCTCAGGGAGGCTCGGCTGTTTCTCGGCAACGAAAGCGGGCCGATGCATATGGCGGCCGCGGCCGGCACGCCGGTCGTCGGCCTGTTCGGCCTGACCAGCCCGGTTCGCTGGGCGCCGATCGGGGTGCCCAGCATTTCGTTGCGGCCATCCATGCCTTGCGACTGCGTCGGCGGCGACCTTTGCCGCCGGACCGACCCGCGTAAGGCATGCTGCGTCTGGCGCCTGGAGGTCGATCCGGTCGTCGACGCTACGCTCGAACTGCTGGCGCGCACCGAGATGCTCCTGGAGGCCGCGGTCTGACATTCGCCGGAAAGTTGCCCGTCGGCGGCGCGCCCTTTTGGACCAATCCCAGGAAGGTATGAAACGTTGGGCGCGGCCCCTTCGCCTTTCCGTGAAACGGTGGAAGGCGCCTGTCGGCGCGCGAGTCACTCTGGTCCACGATCTTGCCATCTTGTATATGAGAGCCACGTGAAACAAGCGCATGACGGCTCCACATGTCGACGTCTCAGCCCAGCTTCGTGGACTCCGATCCATCCGGCGCCCGGACACGGGTGTCGCAGCTTCTCTCCGGCCCTCTCCGGTCGATCCTGATCCTGCAAACGAAGCACATTGGCGATCTCGTTCTTTCCTCCGCGTTGGCGAGGAATCTGCAGCTCGAATATCCCGGCGTGCGCATCGTCTTCCTCTGCGATGGCCGCTTCGCCGGCCTCCTCACGGCCAACGACATCGCCTCGGAGGTCGTGACATTCCGCCGTTCCCATATGCGCGGCACGCCGCTGCGGCGCACGCAGGAGCTCATTCTCACGCTCCTTAAGTTACGCCGCGGCCATTTCGATATGGTCGTCGACATCACCGATACGAAGACGTCGCGATTCATCTCAGGACTGGTTGGTGCACGGGTTCGCGTCGGATATCACCCGTCGGAAAGGCCCCCGCGTTGGCTCGAGCGCCAACCTGCCAATGTCAAGGCAAAGCCGTTCGGCTATGGCGAGCAGCATTTTCTCTATCGTTACCTTTCGCCACTGGAGGCGCTTGGCATAGAGTTGCGTGTGCGGGATCCCGACATTCGGCCGCTGCCGTTCGAGACGACGAAAGCCTTGGCCCTGCTGGACAAGTTCCACCTTCGGCCGAACGCCTTCGTCGCGGTGCATGCCGGTGCAAGCTTCCCCGGGCGCCGCTGGCAGCCGGAGCGCTTTGCCGCCGCGATCGACCGGATATCGGCTGAGACAGGTCTGGACGTCGCCCTGGTCGGCAGCCCGGACGAGAACGAGGTGGTCGAAAAGATCCTGGCGGCTGCGGAGACGCCGATCGTCAATCTGGTCGGAGCGCTCCCGCTCGACACGCTGCCGGCGCTGTTCAAGCAGGCGCGGCTGTTTCTCGGCAACGACAGCGGCCCCATGCACATGGCCGCCGCGGTCGGCACTCCGGTCGTCGGCCTGTTCGGCCTGCAGAGCCCGGTCCACTGGGGACCGGTCGGCGTGCCGAGCATCGCGGTGCGCCCGGCCATGCCTTGCGATTGCGTCGGCGGTGACCTGTGCGAACGGCCTGACCCCAACAAAGCGTGTTGCGCCTGGCGCCTGGAGGTCGACACGGTCGTCGATGCCGTGCTCCAGCTGCTGGCGCGAACGAAGTTGGCGCTGGAGGCCGCGGTCTAAGCGAAAGCAAATTTTCGCGACTGCTGCTTTTTGCGCTGTTTGCCGTCCCGATTTTCGCCTAGATGCGGGCTTTGTAGAGGCGAGTTTTGTTGGCGCGGCGCGGAGAATGCCCGAACGTGCCGGTTTGGAACGAATGATGGGCGTGCTTCCGAAATCCCTTTGCGCGATGGCGCTGTCGCTGTTCGCGGCGTCGGCGGGCAATGCCGCGACGCTGCTCGAGCCGACGCTGCATGTGAAGCCGCAGGGCCTCGAGGTCGGCGGCGGGCGCGTCGCGCTGACGCTCGATGCCTGCGGCGGCAAGACCGACACGAGGATACTTTCGGCGCTCGTCGACAACAGGATACCGGCGACGATCTTCGTTACCGGCATCTGGCTGAAGCGCAATGCCGAAGCCGTCGAGATCATGCGGGCGCATCCCGATCTGTTCGAACTCGAAAACCACGGCGGCCGCCACATTCCGGCGGTCGATACGCCGCAGAAGATCTACGGCATCCGCAGCGCCGGCAGCCCGGACGCCGTGCAGGCCGAGGTCGAATCCGGCGCCGCCGCGCTAGCCGGCGCAGGCGGGCCCGCGCCAAAATGGTTTCGCGGCGCAACCGCCGAATACAGCCCCTCGGCGATCGCCATGATCCGCAGGCTGGGCTTCAAGATCGCCGGCTTCTCGGTCAATGGCGACGGCGGCTCGCTGCTCGGCGCGAAGGAAACCGCGCGCCGCATCGCCGCCGCCAAGGACGGCGACGTCATCATCGCCCACATCAACCAGCCGACCCATGCGGCCGGCGAGGGCGTGGTTCAGGGGCTGCTCGCCTTGAAGCAGAAGGGCATGACCTTCGTGCGCCTCGACGATGCCGAGGGCATAGGCAACGACGGCACGACGGACTGAGTTGCCATGATATTCAGGTGAAGCCGGCCTGCGAACAGCGAGTTCCTGCGCTTCCGGCCTTCGCCAGCCGAAGCACTCATGAATGTCACGTCAGTTAAGGTTACGGCCGGCGTAGGCCGGTTCTCGGAACTCGCTTTTGTCGGCTCGGCCTGACCTGAATCTTAAGGCACCTCTGGCGGGCCAACAAAGGCTCAGCCCGGCTCAGCTTCGACCGTTACCTTGCTCGTATAGAATGCGCCGTGATTGCGGATTTCGGCCATCTCGTCGAATGGCGTCTCATAAGCCCACATTGCATTTTCGCCGACCTCGCCGGCTTCGCGGACGCTCCAGTAGCTGGCATCCCCTTTGTACGGGCAATGCGTCGAGTGCTCGGTGGCGGCCAGCTTGCTGAAATCGATGTCGTCGAACGGGATGTAAAAAGCATCCGCGTAGGGCGGCTCCGACAGCACCTTGGCCCGGGTCGACCGGGCGATGACGGTGTCGCCCGCGCGCACGATGACGCTGCCGCGATAGGGTTCGACGGTGATCGCCTTGTCCGGGTTGCGCTGGAAGCCGGGGGCGGGGTTGGCGAGCTTGTCCATGAATGGTCTCCTTGGGGGAAATTTACATGTGTCGGACAAGCGCGTCGCGCAAGCCCGCGCGGTGCGAGGTGTCATCACCATTCATTGAATGTCTGTCACGCAGCCGTCAGGCGGCCGTCTTGAAGGCATCCATGAGGCTGGCATAGGCGGCGGCAATGCCCGCAACCGGATTGGTGCTTCTCGCCGCGGTTTCGACCTTCAGCGCGCCGCCGCTGGTCGGCAGCGTCAGCAGCAGGAACTGACGATTGTCGGCGTTGCCGACACAGGCCGCGGCGACATGTTCACCCTCGGTCCCGTTTTCGACGCGCATCTTGAACAGCAACGTTCCGCCGACGGCCTCCAGCGCGCCGCCGACGACTTCGGCAAATTCATCTTCGGAAACTGTTTTGGTGTCCGGCGTCAGAACGTCCAGACTTTCGGCAAGCGTGCTTTCGAGGGCCTTATCGTCGAGCTGCGCGTCCATGCGAACCACTCCATTCGCCAATCTCACCCAGCCCGTTAATGAAGCTTAACGGCGACGATGGCCGGATTATGGCGGTTTTTCAGGTTCTTCGATCCATCCACGGGCTTCGACTTATGGCGGCTGGACAAACCGCCGGTTCGTTCCACAATGCGTGAAACAAACGACGCGAATGCGCAAAGGGGAGGAACAGATGCTTGGATTGATGCAGGAATGGCCGCTGCTTTGCCACAAGCTGCTCGACCATGCCGAACGCCAGCACGGCGGCAGGGAGGTCGTGTCGCGTTCGATCGAAGGCCCGATCGTGCGCACCACCTTCGCCGAAATCCATCACCGGGCGCTCAAGGTGGCGCAGCGGCTGGAGCGTGACGGCTTCAGGCTCGGCGACCGCATCGCAACCCTTGCCTGGAACACGGCCCGCCATATCGAGGCCTGGTACGGCATCATGGGCATCGGCGCGATCTATCACACGCTCAACCCGAGGCTTTTTCCCGAGCAGATCGCCTGGATCATGAACAATGCGGAGGACAAGGCGATCTTCGTCGATTTGACCTTCGTGCCGCTCCTGGAAAAGATCGCCGGCGCGATCCCGTCGCTGAGAAAGGTGATCGTGCTGACCGACCGGGCGCATATGCCGCAAACGTCGCTGGCGAATGCCGTCGCCTATGAGGAATGGCTGGTCGAGGCCGATGGCGCCTTCACCTGGAAGGCGTTCGACGAGAACACCGCCGCCGGCATGTGCTACACCTCGGGCACGACGGGCGACCCGAAGGGCGTGCTCTACAGCCACCGCTCCAATGTCCTGCACGCCATGATGGCCGCCATGCCCGACGCCATGGGCATATCCACCCGGGATGTGATCCTGCCTGTCGTGCCGATGTTCCACGCCAATGCCTGGGGTCTTGGCCAGAGCGGACCGATGATCGGCGCCAAGCTGGTGATGCCCGGCTGCAGGATGGACGGAGCCTCGATCTATGATCTGCTCGACACCGAGAAGGTGACGTTCAGCGCGGCCGTACCGACCGTGTGGATGATGCTGCTGCAATATCTTGAGGAGACCGGCAAGAAGCTGCCTCACCTGAAGAAGGTCGTCATCGGCGGCGCGTCCTGTCCGCGCGCCATCACCGCCAAGTTCCAGGACAACTACGATGTGCAGGTGGTGCATGCCTGGGGCATGACCGAGATGTCGCCGCTGGGCACGCTCTGCACCCTGAAGCCGCAATATGAGACGCTGACTGGCGAGGCGCGGCTCGATGTCCAGGGCAAGCAGGGTTTTTCGCCCTTCGGCGTCGAAATGAAAGTGACCGATGACGACGACAACGCGCTGCCCTGGGACGGCAAGACCTTCGGGCATCTCAAGGTGCGCGGCCCCGCGGTGGCCCGCGCCTATTATGGCGGCGCCGGCGCCGAGCAGTTCGATGCCGATGGCTGGTTCGACACCGGCGATGTCGCCCATATAGACGCCAGCGGCTACATGCAGATCACCGATCGCGCCAAGGACGTCATCAAGTCCGGCGGCGAATGGATATCGACCATCGATCTCGAGAATCTCGCCGTTGGCCATCCCGACGTGGCGGAGGCGGCGGCTATCGGCATCCCGCATTCGAAATGGGGCGAGCGGCCCTTGCTGGTCGTCGTGAGCAAGCCCGGCAGGGAGCCGAGCAAGGGCGACATCCTCACCTTCATGAGCGGCAAGGTGGCGAAGTGGTGGATGCCCGACGACGTGGCCTTCGTCGGCGAAATTCCGCACACCGCCACCGGCAAGATCCAGAAGACCAGTTTGCGCGACCAGTTCAAGGATTACCGCTTGCCGTCGGATTGACCAAAAATGTTTGATCTTTCGGCTTCAAGCCGGCGTCAAAAACCGCTAACTCTCGGCGCGGGTTGGGACGACACGGCACAGAATGGCATCTATTCCTGAACGGCAGACGTCGAGGGCGGCCGGCTGGTCGCGGCGGATCGGGGCATTTTCCCTCGTCCTTTTGCTTACCGTCATTGCCGCCTACAGGCTGGGTCTCGTCGACACACCGCCTTTCCTGTGGGTGCTGGCGGTCGTGGCGCTGCTGGCGGCGCTTGCCCTGTTGCTGGCCGGTCTCGGTCTGTCCAGGGTCTGGAGTTTCGGCGATCGCGGTGGCCGCGATCTCTCCATCGGCGCGCTGCTGGCGCTTCTGGTGCTGGCGCCATACGGCGTCGCCGTCTACTGGGCGACGATCTATCCGCCGCTGCGCGACATCTCGACCGATCTCGACGATCCGCCGGTGCTGGACACCAGCGAACGCACCGCCGACATGAACGAGCTGTCGCCGCCCACCCCGGGCGAACAGAGCCTGCAGGCCGCCGCCTATCCGTTAGTTAGCGGGCGCAGCTACAACCTGCCTTTCGAAACCGTCGTCGACGCTGTCGAAACCGTGCTCGACCGCCGCGACTGGCAGCTGACGGCACCTTATCCCGACATCAACGGCCAGAGCGAGGCGACCATCAATGCGCTGGCCAAGGGCTTCGTGCTCGGACTGCCGGCCGACGTCGCCATCCGCGTCACAGACGACGGCGAGCAGGTCGTCGTCGACATGCGCTCGGCCTCGCGCTACGGCCGCTACGACCTTGGCGACAACGCCGCCCGCATCACGGATTTCCTCGGCGAGCTCGACCAGGAAGTCGCCGGGCAGGTCGGCGCGGCGCCGGTCGAATAGAGCAATTCCCCGGAAAAGTGTGAAGCGGTTTTCCGTCCGGAATTGCGCCAAGAAGGAAGAAGGAGCGCTTCGCCGTTTCCGTGAAACGGTGACGCGCTCCGGACCTACGCAGCGGGCGCGAAAACGCCGTCTATGGCCGGATCGCCGTCCGTGACGACCAGGCCGCGCGCGATCAGATCCTCGAGATGGGCAAGCACCGAAAGCCCCGCGGCGCCGTGCAGCCGCGGATCGGTGTCGCGATAGATCGCAGCGACCATTTCCGCGATCGTCCGGTCTCCGGCGCGGATGCGTTCCAGGATCGCCCTTTCGCGCATCTTGCGATGCGTCTTGAGGCCGCGCATGAACCTTTGCGGCGCGGTCACTGGCCCGCCATGGCCCGGCAAAAGCAAGCGATCGTCGCGCGCCAGCAGCCTGTCGAGGGAGCTCATATAGTCGGCCATGGCGCCGTCCGGCGGCGCGACGATCGAGGTCGACCACGCCATGACATGGTCGGCTGAAAACAGGGTTCCGGTTCCCTCGAGGGCAAACACGGCGTGGTTGGCGGTGTGGCCGGGCGTCAGCACGGTGCGGATGGCCCAGCCGTCGCCCTGGGTCAGCGCATTGTCGGCCAGCACGACATCGGGAACGAAGCCAAGGTCGGCGCTGGCGTCGAGCGGATTGACCTCGCCGATGCGTAAAGGCCGTGCCGGTCGATGCTGGCCTTCGGCAAGCGTTGGCGCGCCGGTCAGCTCTTTCAATCGCGACGCGAGTGGCGAATGGTCGCGATGGGTGTGGCTGACGAAGATGTGGCTGACCGGGCGGCCATCGATCGCCGTAAGCAGCGTCTCGAGATGGGCGTCGTCTTCCGGGCCTGGGTCGATCACCGCCAGCGTCTCGCGGCCGACGAGATAGCTGTTGGTGCCGTGGAAGGTGAAAGGGCTCGGATTTCTGGCGGTGATGCGCAGCACATCCGGCGCAACCGCAACCGCCCGGCCATAGGCGGGATCGAAACTGGTGTCGAATTCAAGGGCCATGCCGGCGGGCTCCGTTGCAATGCGGCAAAGTGATTGCCGCCCGATACGGAAGCCAATATAGGAAAATTAGTGCATGTCGCCCAAAAGTGCGCAGCGGTTTTGGGAGAACGACATGCAGCGACACAAAGTTTGAAGCGCGTTGCCTGAAATCCGTTTCTGCGCGGCGCGCTTCAAGCCAGCAAATCAGCCACCCAATAGATTAGCCAGAATGGGGAAGACCATGGCAACTGCAACCACGATGCGCCCGCTTGTTTCTCTCACTCTGCCGGATCGGGGCGCTGCCCGGCTCGCGACTCAGCTCTTCCTGGCACTCGCCGGAACCCTGCTGCTGACGCTTTCGGCCAAGACCAAAGTGGTGCTCGGCCCGGTCGACATTTCGCTGCAGACGCTGGCCGTGCTGTTGATCGCCTCGGCGTTCGGCCTGCGGCTGGCCGTCGCCACGCTCCTTCTCTACCTCGCCGAAGGCGCTTTTGGCTTGCCGGTTTTCCAGGGTACGCCGGAAAAGGGCATCGGCATCGCCTATATGCTGGGTTCGACGGGCGGCTATCTTGCCGGCTTCGTGGTCATGGCGGCGATCGCCGGCTGGGCCGCGGATCGCGGCTGGGACCGCAATCCGTTCAAGCTGTTCGGCGCCATGCTGACGGCGGAGGTCGTCATGATGGCCATCGGCTTTGCCTGGCTGGGGATCCTCATCGGGCCGGAAAAGTCCTGGCAGTTCGGCGTCCTGCCTTTCATCGTCGGCGATCTGATCAAGGTGGCTCTGGCCGCCAGCCTGGTGCCGGCCGTGTGGACATTGCTCAAGCGCGGCTGAGAACAATCGACGAGAAAAGGGCCGGCGGGCGACAAGCGCCCGCCGGCCCTTTTTCATGGCGCTGTCGGATTTCGCTCGAAACCGCCTTATGCCAGATGATAGAAAGCGATGAAGTAACGTTGGGAAGCAGTCGAAGCCGACATTGACAAGCCAGCGCCCGAAAACTAAGCACGGGCAACTTGGCGTCGAGGCGGGGCCGCGGTAGTTCAAGGAGAGCTTGTTGAAAGGAATTATCCTTGCGGGCGGCAGCGGAACACGTCTCTATCCGCTTACATTAGCGATTTCTAAGCAGATACTGCCGATCTACGACAAGCCGATGATCTATTACCCGCTGAGCGTGCTGATGCTCGCGGGAATTCGCCAGATTCTCATCATCTCGACTCCGCGCGACTTGCCGGTCTTTCAGGCATTGCTGGGCGACGGTTCCGAATTCGGGCTGGAATTGTCCTATGCCGAGCAACCGCAGCCCAACGGTCTCGCGGAAGCCTTCATCATTGGCCGCGAGTTCATTGGCAAGGACAGCGTGTCGATGATCCTTGGCGACAACATCTATTTTGGCGGCGGCCTGTCGCAACTCTGCCGCGAGGCGGCGACCCGCGAGGGCGGCGCCTCGGTCTTTGCCTACTATGTCGACGATCCTGAGCGCTATGGCGTGGTTTCCTTCGACAAGGCCTCCGGCAAGGCTCTGACGATCGAGGAGAAGCCGCAAAAGCCGAAGTCCAACTGGGCCGTGACCGGTCTTTATTTCTACGACAACAACGTGGTCGACATTGCCTCGACGATCCGCCCTTCGGCGCGCGGCGAGCTCGAGATCACGGCGGTCAACAACGTCTACCTCGAGCGTGGCGAACTGCATGTCCACCGTCTCGGCCGCGGCTATGCCTGGCTCGACACCGGCACGCATGACAGCCTGCTCGAGGCATCGTCTTTCGTGCGCACGATCGAGCATCGCCAAGGCATCAAGATTGCGTGCCCCGAGGAGATTGCGCTGGAGCAGCACTGGATCAGCGCCGACAAGGTTCTGGATCGCGCCTTTCGGCTCGGCAAGAACGAATATGCCGCCTATTTGCGCCGGCGGGTGGCCGATCTGATGGAGGAACGCGGTGCTTGAGGTCAGGCCGCTCGGCCTCGATGGCGTGCTGGAGATCGTGCCCAAGCGGCATGGCGATGCACGCGGTTTTTTCAGCGAGACCTGGAATGCCGAACGCTTCGCCGAAGCCGGCATCGATCTCGCCTTCGTGCAGGACAACCATTCCTATTCCGCCGCGGCCGGTGTGCTGCGGGGCCTGCATTACCAGTTGCCGCCGCGCGCGCAAGCCAAGCTGCTGCGCGTCATCCGGGGCAGCGTGCTCGATGTCGCGGTCGACATCCGCCGTTCTTCGCCCACTTTCGGCAAATGGGAAGCGCTGGAGATATCGGCCGACAAGGGCAACCAGGTTCTGGTGCCGAAAGGCTTCGCGCATGGTTTCGTCACGCTCGTGCCGGATACCGAGGTGCTCTACAAGGTGACCGACACCTACTCGCCCGGGCACGACCGCTCGATCCGCTTCGACGACCCGGCGATCGGCATAAAATGGCCGGCGATCGCGGGCGGCTTCCAGCTTTCGGACAAGGACCGCAACGCGCCCTTGCTCGGCCTGGCGGAGGTGTTCGCGTGAGGAGGGATGGCGGCATGAATTTTCTGGTCACCGGAGGCGCCGGCTTCATCGGCTCGGCCGTGTGCCGGCATCTGTGCGCCAATCCGGCCTATCGCGTCACCAATCTCGACAAGCTGACCTATGCCGGCAACCTCGCATCGCTGAGGCCGATCGAGAACGCGCACAACTACCGCTTCGAGCAGGCTGATATCTGCGACGAGCGCGCGGTGCTGGAGATCTTGCGCCGCGACGACATCGACATCGTCATGAACCTCGCCGCCGAGAGCCATGTCGACCGCTCTATCGACGGCCCCGGCGCCTTCATCGAGACCAACATCGTCGGCACCTACCGCATCCTGAATGCCGCGCTGGAATACTGGCGCGGACTGTCCGAGACTCGCCAAGGCGGCTTCCGTTTCCATCATGTCTCGACCGACGAGGTCTTTGGCGACCTGCCTTTCGACGGCGGCATGTTCGTGGAGGAGACGCCTTACGCGCCGTCCTCGCCCTATTCGGCCTCGAAGGCGGCATCCGACCATCTGGTGCGGGCCTGGCACGAGACCTATGGCCTGCCGGTGGTGCTTTCCAACTGCTCGAACAATTATGGCCCCTATCATTTCCCGGAAAAGCTGATCCCGCTGGTCATCCTCAACGCGCTCGACGAGAAGCCGCTGCCCGTCTACGGCGCCGGCGCCAATGTGCGCGACTGGCTGTTCGTCGAGGACCACGCGCGGGCCCTTGAACTGGTGGCCACCAGGGGGCAGCCGGGCGAGAGCTACAATGTCGGCGGCAATTCCGAGCGCACCAATCTCGGCGTCGTCGAGGCGATCTGCGATCTTCTCGACCTGAGGCGGCCGCGCGCCGGCGGCAAGCGCTATCGCGAGCTGATCGCCTTCGTCACCGACCGCCCCGGCCATGACCGGCGCTATGCGATCGACGCCTCCAAGATCGCGCGCGACCTCGGCTGGGCGCCGCGGGAGGACTTCGACAGCGGCCTGGCAAGGACCGTCGACTGGTATCTCGACAACAAATGGTGGTGGGGGCCGATCCGCGAGCAGCGCTACGACGGCGCGCGGCTGGGCCGAGCTACGGCGCAAAAGCGCCCGATCGAAAACGCCCCGGTCGAGAACGCCCAGATCGAAAATGCAAGGGTCGAAAGCAGCTCGGCCGGGAACGCGGCCGAGAGCAGGAAGGTGACCACGTGAGGCTTGCCGTCACCGGACGCGAGGGCCAAGTCGCCGCAAGCCTGGTCGAGGCGGCGCGGGGCCGCGACGATGTCGAGGTCGTCGCCGTCGGCCGGCCGGTGCTCGACCTGGCGCGGCCAGACACGGTGTTCGCAGCCCTCGAAGCGGCGAGGCCCGACATCGTCGTTTCCGCCGCCGCCTACACTGCCGTGGACCAGGCCGAGGACGAGAAGGATCTGGCCTTCGCCGTGAACGCCACCGGCGCCGGCAAGGTGGCCGAAGCCGCGGCAAGGCTCGGCGTTCCCGTCATCCATCTGTCGACCGACTATGTGTTCGACGGCACCAAGAACGGCGCCTATGTCGAAACCGACCCGACCGCGCCGCTCGGCGTCTACGGCGCCTCCAAGCTCGCCGGCGAGGAGGCTGTGGCGGCCGCTAACTCCCGCCACCTCATCCTGCGCACCGCCTGGGTCTACAGCCCCTTCGGCAGAAACTTCGTCAAGACGATGCTGCGGCTGGCGTCCGAGCGCGACGAGATCGCGGTTGTCGCCGATCAATGGGGCAATCCGACATCCGCGCATGATATTGCCGAGGCGATCCTGCATGCGGCGGCGAAACTGGTCGACGACAGCAATTTCGCCGCCTTCGGCGTCTACCATCTGGCGGGCACCGGTGAGATCAACTGGAGCGGCTTTGCCCGTCACATCCTGGATACGAGCCAGGCCCTTGGCGGTCCGCATGCCCGTATCCTCGACATCGCAACCGCCGATTATCCGACAAAGGCAAGGCGGCCGGCCAATTCGCGGCTATCGAGCGCGAAATCGGCGGCTGCATTCAGGTGGACCGCTCCGGATTGGCGGGAATCGACCGGAGCTGCCGTAGGTCGTATCGTCGCCGACCGTTCGGCCTCGGGACGTTGATCGACAGCCCGTGCCATGGAATAGGTCCGAAGCGATCTGGCGCGCCGTATAGAGACAGTCCGATGCGATGAACGAGGCGTCGTAGAAGGATGCTCTGAGATGACCGCGGGGGAGCAAATGGCCATGCCCTGCCCCTTCGTCAACACTACAGCGCAATGCAAACAAAAAACCTCTGGCTCTCCCGCTCGCTCCGCGCTAAGGCGATAACCGGGTTACGGGGGTAGGGGATTTGCAATCCAGGGTGGTGCCGGACGCTGGTCGGGCCGGCGCCGTTCTGGTAGGCATATCCCGCGCCTGGAGCCAGTACTGCCCAATGACCGCATACGTAGAAGCCGTATCGGAACTCCGACCGAGGATGCGGCGCGCCATCATCATGGTCCAGGACCTCGTCATGGTCCTGGTCGCGGTTGCGCTTAGCCTCATCCTGTCGCAGTCGCGGCTTTCCTTCGACGCGTTCTCTTCCGGCGGGCTGGCCTGCTGGGCGCTCATCGTGCTCATCGCCCATCTGCTGTTCCGATCCAGCGGCCTCTACAACACCGTCTGGCGCTTTGCCTCCACGCCCGACTTCTTCAACATCCTGAAGGGCTGCGGCAGCCTGACGGTGATTCTCTATCTGGCCTCGCTTGCCTTCCGCTTCTTCTTCCAGCCGGTCGCCGGCCTCAACGAGCGCCAGTTCATCGTCTTCTTCCTGGTCTCCTTCACCATCATTTCGGCGCCCAGGCTCTATTATCGCTTCCTGCGCGACGGCGCGAGCTGGCGCATCCTGCGCCGCGCCGCCGGCGATGCCTCGACCAAGCAGGCGCTGTTCATCGGCCGGCTGAGCGAGGCGGACCTGATCGTCCGCTTCACCCGCACGGCCATGCCTGCCGAATACGCCATCGCCGGCATCATGGCCACCGAGAGCGACGCGCCGCTCGGCACGCGGATCCAGGGCGTTCCGGTCGTGGCGCTGCGGCCGCGCCTGGTCGAGGTGCTGGAGGAATATGTCAAGGGCACGGAAAACCTCGACCTCCTGATCTTCGGCCAGGGGGTTGAGCGCGAGATCGAGGACTATGCCGAGCTGGTGCGCGTCGCCCGCCACAGCGGCATCGCCGTCGTCCAGTTTTCCGGCCTGTCGGAACTGGGGCAGGGCGGCAAGCTGGTTCTCGATGCCGTCGAAATGGCGACCATCATGCGCCGTTCGGCGGTCGCCACCGACATCACGCGCATCGGCGCCTTCGTCGGCGGCAAGCGCGTGATGGTCACCGGCGGCGCCGGCTCCATCGGCCGCGTGCTGGTCAAGCGCGCGCTGGAACTGGGCGCCGAGGCGGTGCTGGTGGCCGACAATTCCGAGTTCGGCATCTTCCAGCTCGATCAGCAGACCGACGACGGCGAACGCGACCGGCTGACCAGCCGCATCGTCGACGTCACCGACCGGCCTCACATGACGCGCCTCGTCAGCGAGTTCAAACCCGCGATCATCTTTCACGCCGCGGCGCTGAAGCACGTGCCGCTGCTCGAGGAGAACTGGGAAGCGGCGATCGAGACGAATGTCTTCGGGACGCTCGCCTGCGCCGAGATCGCCGCCGAATGCGGGGTGCCGCAGTTCCTGCTGATTTCCAGCGACAAGGCCGTCGACCCGACTTCGGTGCTGGGCGTCACCAAACGGGCGGCCGAACAGGTCGTCTCCTCGCTGCATGAAGCCCAGGCGGCCTCACCGCCGCCGCGTGCCCGCGCGGCAAATGGCCACCATGCCGGCGCCCCCGATCTGCATCATTCGGGCACGAAATTCATCGCCGTGCGCTTCGGCAACGTCTTCGGCTCCAACGGCTCGGTGGCGACCATCTTCCAGGCGCAGATCGAGGCCGGCGGGCCGGTCACCATCACCGACCGGCGCATGACCCGCTATTTCATGACCGTGGCCGAGGCCGTCGACCTCGTCATCATGTCGGCCGCCGATGCCGAGCAGCGCCGGGGCGCGGATGACTACGCCATCTACATGCTCGACATGGGCAAGCCCGTGCCGATCCTCGAAGTCGCCGAAACCATGATCCGCATGGCCGGCAAAAGCCCCTATACCGATATTCCGATCCGCTTCACCGGCATCAGGCCCGGCGAGAAGCTGCACGAGACGCTGCATGCCGAGAACGAGGAGGTGGTCAAGCTCGACACCGCCAAGATCTTCGGCCTCAGGACCGGCGTCATCGAATGGCCGAAGATCGAGGCGGCCCTGCCGGCGTTGGTGGCCGCGATGCACGATCGCGACAAGACCGCCGCGCTTACGGTGCTGGCGGGGCTACATCAGGACCAGAACATTCCAGATCGCGACATGCCGAAAGCGGCAGGGCAAACAGCTTAGCCTGACTTGTTCATGCGCAGCCACCCAAGTGTACCCGAACACAGGCTGGATGTGCCGCTCTTGTTCCCCCTTTGGCGACGGATCTGAGCGATGACCGCGAAGCGCGCGCTCGACCTCGCGGTCGCCGTTCCGATGCTGGTGGTGGCGGCTCCCGTCCTGCTTGTCGCGATGCTGGCAATCCGGGCAACATCGCCCGGCCCGGCCATCTTCTCGCAAATCCGCGTCGGCCGGGGAGGAGCCCTCTTTGCCTGCCGCAAATTGCGTACGATGTATCGCGCAACGCCTTCCTTGCCCACGCACGAAGCGCCGGCCGGTTCGGTCACCGCGGTCGGCAAGGTGCTGCGGGCAACCAAGATCGACGAATTGCCGCAGCTCTGGAACGTGCTCAAGGGCGAGATGAGCCTTGTCGGCCCTCGTCCATGCCTGCCGACGCAGGCGGAACTGATCGAACGGCGCAGGGAACTGGGCGTGCTCACCGCACTTCCAGGCATTACAGGGCTCGCGCAGATCAAGGGGATCGACATGTCCGATCCAAAACTTTGCGCGGAAACCGACGCGGCCTACATCAAGGCCGCCTCGACCAGCCTGGACCTCAAGATATTGCTGGCTACGTTCTTTTGAGGCGCTTCCGCAGGGAAAGCTACGGCGAAGGCGCCGAACCTGGCCGCTTTCCGGAATCGTTCTGACCGGCCTGCCGCGCCAGTTCCTCAAGCCGGCCGAGCGTATCGGTTTCCGGCATCCAGCCTTCCGAGGCCAGCAGAGACGGGTCACAGATCTGCGTCGCCATGAAGGCTTGCCATGACGCCTGCCGGCCAAGCAGCGTGGCCAGCAGGCGCAGCGGCAAGGCCGGCATGGGGAAAAGCCGGGCCGGCCGGCCGTATCCGCGCCGGAACGCGGTGATGATTTCGGACATCGCAACCGGCGAAGCATCGCTGAGCACATAGATCGGGTGCGGCGGCGTGGGACGGGTCAGAAGATGCATCACGGCGCCGGCCACGGCGTCTTGCGAGACGAGCGAGCGAACCGCCGTCAGGGCGGCTTCTGGCAGCGGCAGGCCATTGGCAGCGAGGCGCGTCAGCCCGCGCAGATTTCCCTTCATGCCTTCGCCATAGACGGGCGGCAGCCGCAGCGCCGTCGCCCCGGCGCGCCCTGCCGCTGCGAAAGCCTCCAGCGTTTTGATCTCACCTTCGCGCTTGGAACGCCCATAGGCGTCTTGCGGGGCAGGGGGCGTGGCCTCGTCGATGGTGCCGCTGAAACCGGCGCCCACCACGGCGCGGATCGAGGAAAGATAGATGAAGCGCCCGGCGGTGCGCATGGCCGCCGCCTGGGCGAGCCGTCCGGTCAGCATCGCATTGACGGCCTGGAAGTCGGCCTCGCCGGCGCGGCGGTCATTGTTGAGCGCCGCACAGTGGACGACATGCGTCACCTCGCGCATCAGCTCCAGGAAGGCTTCGTCCGGCGCATCGGCGCTGGGCAGCGCTACGGCATCGTCCGCGCCCGCCAGTTGCTGCGGCTGGCGAGAGGCGATCCGTATGCCGAATCCGGCCTCACGCAACCGGCTGACGACCCGGCGTCCAATGAAGCCTGTCGCGCCGGTGACCAGGACCTTCATGGTTGCAGGCTGGCGTCCGGCGCCGCCGCAGGCGCGCTTCTCCCGGTTGGCGCTGCCGTCCGCCCGGATGCAAGGTAGGTCCCCGAGATCAGGAACACCATCAGCGTCGCGTCGAGGATGTCGTGGCCGACCAGGATGCCGGCCATTCCGCCGGTGAGATAGGTGATGACCGCGACAAGGACGATCGTCGCGCCGAACCGCTCCACCGGATCGACGCTGAGGCGCAGCGTCCGTGCCGCGTTCCAGGCGGCGACGACGAAAATCGACGCCAGGGCCAGCGCCCCCAGCAGACCGGCCTCGACCAGCGCGGTCAGGAAGCCATTGTGAAAATGGCTGAAACCCGCGCTTAGGCCGAACTGCTCGTGAAAACCCTGCTTCATCAGCGCCCGGCTCGCCGAGATGCCATGGCCGAAAATCGGCATGTCGCGAAACGCGGCAAAGCCGATTTCCCACATCGCCACGCGCAGGCCGAGCGCCGTCGAATGGTCACCATTGGCGTTCAGCGCATCCCAGTCGCTGACCAGGAAGTCGGTTCTATCCAGCACGGCGCGGGAGCCGATGGCGGCGATCACAAGGGCGACCACGACGCCGATCGCCACGAAGCGTGCCAGGCTGGCGCCGGTGAACCGGCGACGGTTGATGAGAAGCACGACGATGCTGGCGATCGGCACGGCCACCCAGATCATGCGCGATCCCGAATAGACAATCGCAATGGCTCCGGCGATCGCCGCCAGGACCAGCAGCTTCCAGCGTTTCTCGATGCCCGACAGCGCGCCGGCAAGGCATGTCATGACGGCAAGGCAGGTAACGGTTGCGAAAACGATCGGATTGCCGGCGCCGCCCTCCGCCCTCACGCCGAGCCGATGATACTGGAACACGGCCATCGCCAGCGCGCCGAAGCAGGCCGCGGTGCTGGCCAGAATGGCGATGCGTGCCAGCGCGCTCTTCTCGGTGATGCTCCAGGTCGAATAGGAGATGGGGAACAGCAGGAAGGTGATCAACGGCAGGAAAAACCGCAAATCGGCGGCCAGCGTGCCGTTGACGATCGAAGCCAGAACCATGGCCGCGCAATAGGCGTAGATCGCCACCGTGACGGCGAGCATCGGCCGGTCGATGTTGAAGCGCCGGCGTTTCGCGGCCAGAAGCATCGCGGACCACACACCACCGGCATTGAAGGCGATGCTGACCAGCGATCCAAGCACCGGCGGCGAGAAAAAGCAGACGATCGAGAAATAGATGTTGATCTGTGCGGGCGTGAGGTGGCGCCGGAGCGTTGTAAACGGGTTCAAATGCTTGCTTCGCAATTTTCCAGGTTGCGCCCGGATCCATGGAGCCAGCCAGAGGCCGCCTCGCCGATCTCCGTTTGCCGCGCCTTGCCCGTTCCCCGAGCCCGTATAGCGGCTGGCGCCGCTCCGCGATAGTGCGGTCGACGATGTTGCGGCAGAAATCCCCGATCCAGGCCACGATCGGACGGCCTCGGAATTCCCCGGACGCCACGGGCTTTCTCCGCTTCCGCGTTTTCGATGGCTCCGGCACGATTTTCCGCTTTGCCGGCCGCGCTTGGAAAATTCGTTCTCTAATCACCTCGCGCCGCGCGGGTCTTGCATTGTTATCGGCGGCGCCGATCTGTTAGAACGCCCGCACGAAACAGTTTGTCTGAAGTGAAATCTGCGCCCGGGGGCATGGAATTGCGCCTGCGATGCAAGATTTCCGCTCCACGGCACGAAAGAACGCTCGACGCTCCATGAATATCGCGCTCACGCATCTGCAGCGGCTCGAGGCCGAATCCATCCACATCTTCCGCGAGGTCGCGGCATCTTTCTCCAAGCCGGTGATGCTCTATTCGGTCGGCAAGGATTCGTCCGTGCTGATGCATCTGGCGATGAAGGCCTTCTATCCGGCCAAGCCGCCTTTCCCGTTCCTGCATGTCGACACCACCTGGAAGTTCCGCGAGATGATCGCCTTTCGCGATCAGATGGCGCAGAAGCTTGGCTTCGACCTCCTGGTTCACGTCAATGAGGATGGTGTTCGCGAGGGCATCAACCCCTTCGATCATGGCTCCAACACCCACACCCATGTGATGAAGACGGTGGCGTTGCGCCAGGCGCTCGACAAATACGGCTTCGACGCCGCATTCGGCGGCGCCCGCCGCGACGAGGAGAAGTCGCGCGCCAAGGAGCGCATCTTTTCCTTCCGCAACGCCCAGCACGCCTGGGACCCGAAGAACCAGCGGCCGGAAATGTGGAAGATCTTCAACACCCGCATCGCGCCGGGCGAATCGATCCGCGTCTTCCCGCTGTCCAACTGGACCGAGCTCGACATCTGGCAGTACATTCTGCAGGAAAACATCCCGATCGTGCCACTCTATTTCGCCAAGGAGCGGCCGGTGGTCGAGCGCGACGGCATGCTGATCATGAAGGACGATGACCGCATGCAGCTGCGCCCCGGCGAGGCGGTCGATAACCGGCTCGTGCGCTTCCGCACGCTGGGCTGCTACCCGCTGACCGGCGCGATCGAGTCCGACGCCGACACGCTGGAGGCCATTGTCGGCGAGATGCTGACCGCCCGCACCTCCGAGCGCCAGGGCCGCCTCATCGACCGCGACGAGGCCGGCTCGATGGAAAAGAAGAAGCGCGAGGGTTATTTCTGATAATGCGCCACATCATGGCAAAAAGCCTCGCCCCGACCGATTCGATCCGCGACTACATGGCCGCGCAGGAGAAGAAGTCGCTGCTGCGCTTTCTCACCTGCGGCTCGGTCGACGACGGCAAGTCGACGCTGATCGGGCGGCTGCTCTCCGACACCAAGCAGATCTTCGAGGACCAGCTTGCGGCGCTCGAGAAGGATTCGCGCAAGCACGGCACCACCGGCGACGACATCGATTTCGCGCTGCTGGTCGACGGGCTGGAGGCGGAGCGCGAGCAGGGCATCACCATCGACGTCGCCTATCGCTTCTTCGCCACGCCGAAGCGCAAGTTCATCGTTGCCGACACGCCCGGCCATGAGCAGTATACGCGCAATATGGCTACGGGTGCCTCGACCGCCGATCTCGCCATCGTGCTGATCGACGCGCGCCAGGGTGTGCTTCGCCAGACCAGGCGTCATTCGATCATCGCCTCGCTGCTCGGCATCCGGCACATCGTGCTTGCCGTCAACAAGATCGACCTCGTTGGCTTCGACGAGACCGTGTTCGACCGGATCGTCACCGACTATGGCGAGTTCGCGAAGGAGCTCGGCTTCGTCAGCATCGCGCCGATCCCGATGTCGGCGCGCTTCGGCGACAACGTCACCAGCCGATCGGAGCGCACGCCCTGGTATTCTGGGCCATCGCTGATCGAGCATCTCGAAACCGTGTCGGTCGACGAGGCCGCCGTCGAGTTGCCTTTCCGCTTCCCCGTCCAGTATGTGAACCGCCCGAACCTCGATTTCCGCGGCTTCGCCGGTACCATCGCCTCGGGTGTGGTCTCTGAAGGAGACGAGGTCGTCGTGGCCAAGTCGGGCAAGGCGTCGCGGGTCAAGCGCATCGTCGCGCAGGGCGGCGATCTCGAGCAGGCGGTTGCCGGCCAGGCGGTCACGCTCGTCCTCGAGGACGAAGTGGAGGTGTCGCGCGGCAACCTGCTGGTGTCGCCGGCCGCACGGCCGCAGGTCGCCGATCAGTTTGCCGCCAACATCGTCTGGTTCGACGAGCAGGCGCTGCTGCCCGGCCGCTCCTACGTCCTGCGCACCGAGACCGATCAGGTCAGCGCCACCGTCACCGAGCTCAAATACCGGGTCAACGTCAACGATTTCGCGCATGAGGCGGCGAAGTCGCTCGACATCAACGAGGTCGGCGTCTGCAACCTCTCTACCCGCGCGCCGATCGCCTTCGATCCCTTCGCCGAGAACCGCACCACCGGCGCCTTCATCCTGATCGACCGCATCACCAACGCCACCGTTGGCGCCGGAATGATCCTGCATTCGCTGCGCCGCGCCGAAAACATCCATTGGCAGTCGCTCGACGTCGGCAAGCGCGGCCGCTCCGACCTGAAGAACCAGCGCCCGGCGGTGTTCTGGTTCACCGGCCTTTCCGGCTCCGGCAAGTCGACCATCGCCAATTTGTTCGAGAAGAAGCTGTTCGCGTCCGGCCGCCACACCTACATCCTCGACGGCGACAATGTCCGCCACGGCCTCAACCGCGATCTCGGCTTCACCGACGCCGACCGCGTGGAAAACATCCGTCGCGTCGCCGAGGTGGCCAAGCTGATGGCCGATGCTGGCTTGATCGTCATCGTCTCCTTCATCTCGCCCTTCGCCGCCGAACGGCGCGTGGCGCGCGAGCTGATGGCCGAGGGCGAGTTCGTCGAGGTCTTCGTCGACACGCCGTTCGAGGAATGCGCGAGGCGGGATCCGAAGGGCCTTTACGCGCGCGCCTTGAGCGGCGAGATCAAGAATTTCACCGGCGTGGATTCTCCTTATGAGGCGCCGCAGAATCCGGAAATTCACCTGAAGACTCTCGGCAGGAGCCCGCAGGAGATGGCGGAAGCCCTGGAACATTGGCTGACCGAACGCGACATTGCCGAGGAGCAGTACGACAATGGCGGCGGTATCTGACGACGAGGCGATGTTGGGCGTCTTCGAGCGCCTGGCGCTCGAAGCCGGGCGCGAGGTGATGCGCGTCTTCCACGAGGGCTGCGCCGTCGACAGCAAGGCCGACTCTTCGCCGGTGACGGAAGCCGATCGCGAAAGCGAGAAGATCATCCTCGCCGGCCTGCGCGCCGCCTATCCGGAAATCCCTTGCGTGGCCGAGGAGGAGGTTGCGGCAGGCATCGCAACGCCTGATCTTGACGGCGCGTTCTTCCTGATCGATCCGCTCGACGGCACCAAGGAATTCGTCAACCGCCGCACCGATTTCACCGTCAACATCGCGCTGGTCCGCCATGGCGTGCCGGAAGTCGGCGTCGTTTTCGCGCCGTGCACGGGGCGCTTTTTCTCCGGACGACCCGGCAAGGCCGAGGCGCTCGAGGTCGATCCCGACTATCGCGTGGCCGGCCGCCGGCCGATCACGGTGCGGGCAGGCGGCTCGCCGCTCGCCGTCGTCGCCAGCCGCTCGCACAACACGCCGGAGACCGATGCCTTCATCCGCGACCTTGGCGCCGCCGAGATCGTCTCGGTCGGCTCATCGCTGAAATTCTGCCTGCTCGCCGCGGCGGAAGCCGACGTCTATCCGCGCTTCGGCCGCACCATGGAATGGGATACGGCGGCGGGCGACGCGGTGTTGCGCGCCGCCGGCGGCATGACCCGCACCCTGGACGGCGAGCCGCTCGTCTACGGCAAGCGCAACCAGGCGAGCGACAGCGATTTCGCCAACCCGCATTTCATCGCGACGGGGAAGAGCGCGGCTTAGGGCAGCGTTGCCAATTGTCGATGCCGGCGGGACAGAGGGGCGTCCGGCGCCGACCTTTCAGGCTTTAAGCCGCCGCCACATGCGCCGAGTTCGACCCGATATAATTGCGGATCGTCTCGATGATGCGGTCCTGGTCGGCCTCGCTCAAATAGGCGTGCATCGGCAGGCAGAGGATCTGCTTGGGCAGCGCTTCCGAGACGGCAAGGCCGGTCGGCGTGCGCGGATAATCCTTGTAGGCCACCTGCTCGTGCAGCGGCTTCACATAATAGATCACCGACGGAATGCCCTTTTCGCCGAGATGCGCCTTGAGCCCGTCGCGTTTCGGCGTCTCGATCGCATACTGCGCCCAGGCCGAGCGGCCATGGCCAAGATTGCGCGACGCCTTGACGATGTCGCCGAGGCCCTTGGCATAGCGGTCGGCGACGATCTGGCGCGCCACCATCTCATCCTCGAGAATGGCGAGCTTTTCGATCAGGATCGCCGCCTGCAGCGTGTCGAGGCGCGAATTGATGCCGACGCGGACATTGTCATATTGCGTCTCGCCCTTGCCGTGGAAGGCGAAGGAGCGGAGCTTGTCGGCCAGCGCGCCGTCATTGGTGAACATGGCGCCGCCGTCGCCATAGCAGCCAAGCGGCTTGGCAGGGTAAAAACTGGTCGAGCCGACATGGCCAAAAGCGCCGCACATTTTGACGTCGGCGGAACCGCCCATCGACTGCGCGGCATCCTCGATCACCAGAAGGTTGTCGCGCTTGGCGATCGCCATGATCGCCTCGTAGTCCGCGGAGAGCCCGAACAGGTCGACGGGGATGATCGCCCTCGGCTTCAGCCTTCCTTCCTTCTTGATCATCTCGATCGCCGCCTCGAGGCTGGCGATGTCGATGTTGTAGGTGTCGCGGTCGACGTCGACGAAGACCGGCTCGGCCTTGGCTAGCGCCACCACTTCGGCGGTGGCGGCAAAAGTGAAGCTCGGCACGAACACCGCATCGCCCGGGCCGATGCCGGCGGCAAACAGCGGCAGAAGCAGCGCGTCGGTGCCGTTGGCGCAGGCGACCACATGCTTGACGCCGATATAGGCCGCCAGCTTGTCCTCGAATTCGGCGACCTGCGGGCCGAGGATATAGCGGCCGTCCTCGACGACTTTGTCGATAGCGACCTTCAGCCGGTCGCGGATACGTTCGCGCTGCGCGCCAAGATCGATGAACTGCATGTCGGCCTCAATGCCTGTAAAACCGGCCCGCTGGTAACAGACTTGAACCGGCTGAGAAAGCCGGCGGCGGCCGGCGCAAATTGCTTATGTGTCGCGGCGTGTTACCGACTTTGCCGGCGCAATGCCTGAAAAAGCCGGAAATCCGAGCTTTGAGAGGCGTTTTCCGGCCTCTCTTATCGCGTCGTTCCACCGATGGGAAACATAAAGTGATCGGCCGCGAAGGGCGGGCTCACGGCCGTCCCCGCGCCGGATCAGGCGATCTCGTGCCGCCATGGTGGGTTGGCGCCGGCTCGCGAAACCGTTACCGCCGCCGCGCTGGCGCCAAGTTCCAGCGCCTTGCGGATCGCTTCTTCCGGAAGGTTACCGATCGCCGCCTTGGTGAGCAGGCCCTGCTCGTGCAGGGAGGCCAGGATGCCGGCATTGAACGTGTCGCCGGCGCCGACCGTATCGATGACCTTCACCTTCTGCGGCATGACGGTGACCTTGTGCGCCTTGCTGTAGCCGACGGCGCCTTCGCTGCCATGAGTGACGACGATCAGCTGCGGCCCACGCTCCAGCCAGTTGCGCACCACATCCTCGTGCGAGCCGGCCTCGTCGAACCATTTCAGGTCCTCGTCCGACAATTTCACGATGTCGGCCATCGCCATCATCTCGCGGATGCGTCTGAGATGCTTGGCCTTGTCCGGAATGAAGTTCGGCCGGATGTTGGGGTCGAGCATCATGACGCGGGTTTGGTGCTCGCGTCGCATGAATTCCTCATAGGCCGAGCCCGCCGGCTCAGAGATCAGGCTGATGGCGCCGAACAGCATCGCCTCGATCTCGGCCCCGAGCTTCGGCAGGTCCTCGATGGTCAGCATGCGCCCGGCGGTGTTCTCGTCATAGAAAGTGTAGGTCGCCTGGCCGTTGGTGAGCCGTACGAAGGCGAGCGTGGTTGGACGCGGCGAGGTGTGCGCATAGGTGGAGCTCACCTTGCTGGCGCCGAGCGCCTCGCGGAATTGGCCGCCGAACAGGTCGGAGGAGAGGCCGGAAAAGAAGCCTGCCGGGGCGCCGAGCCGGCCGAGCGCGATCGCCGAGTTGAACACCGCGCCGCCGACATAGGGCGCGAAGGCCGCTTCGCCTTCCGTTGTGGTGCGCGGCAGCATGTCGATCAGGGCTTCGCCACAGCAAAGGATCATGTCGTCTCGGTCTCCGGCGGATGGATCACGCCCTTGCGGATGATGATGTTGGCAAAGAGCCTGGGTTCGCTGGTCGCCACGATGGCGTGCGCGGCCTTGACGCGTGCATAGAAGTCGGGCCCGGCCAGC
Source organism: Mesorhizobium sp. B2-8-5 (assembly GCF_006440675.2). Lineage (NCBI taxonomy): Bacteria > Pseudomonadati > Pseudomonadota > Alphaproteobacteria > Hyphomicrobiales > Phyllobacteriaceae > Mesorhizobium > Mesorhizobium sp. B2-8-5. The sequence goes on along the minus strand of NZ_CP083951.1, from coordinate 5,582,193 downwards.
GCAACCACCTTGTGGCCCGGCGCGCGCGTGGCGCAAACCGCTTCCATCTCGCGATGCACGGGGTCGGCGAGCGCCGGGTCGCCCTGCACCGAGGCACGGAACAAAGCCTCCGGCACCGCCTCGTCCACCGGCAGCACGCTGAGCACGGCGTCGAGGACGGCTATGACGTGGTGGCCGTCCGCGCGGATCAGCCGCCGCGCCTGTTCCTCGGCCGGATAATTGCCGTCGACGATCGCGATCTCGTCGCCATGGCCCATTGCCCTGAGCGTCGCCAGGAACTGGGGCCCGAGCAGCGACGGGATGCCGATCAGCATGTCAGGCGCCCCCGGACGTGTTCGGTCCGATCAGGAAGCGCTCGGAGAGCGGCAGGCTGGCACCGCCCATGGCGCGTGCGTGGATGCCGACCGTTCCCTCGCTCACGACAGGCAGTTTCAGTCCTTCGGCATCGATGCGGGCAATCGCTTCCGTCACGGTATCGACCAGCCGGCGCCGCACGTCGAGCGGCATCCAGCCATCGATGACCGCCGCTTCGAAATCGATGACCGACGAGGCAGCGACAATGGCATAGGCGAGCGCCCGCGAGGCGCTGGCGATCCACTCGTCGAGATCGGCGCCGATCTCGCCCCATTCCTGAGGCGAGGTCCAAAGATAGGAGCCGTCGATGCCCTTGGCGGAGAGCGCCCTTTCCAGCATCGCGATCGAGGCGACGTCGATGAGCTGCGTCGGCTTGCCGTCCGGCCCCGGCACCGGCATCGAGCCCAGCGCGCCGGCGTTGCCTTTCGGCCCGCTGTAGAGGCGGCCGTTGAGCACGATGCCGCCGCCGGCGAAGGCGCCGATATAGAAATAGACGAAATCGCGCGCCGCGCCGGCCCGCCCGAAGACGAGCTCCGCGCCACAGGCCGACGTCGCGTCGTTCTGCAGGTAGACGGGAAACTCGCACTGCCCCTGGATGTCGGCGCGGATGTCGCGATGGCGCCATTCGTCCATGATCTCGCGCGGCGCGCCGGCCGTGTCGACCCAGTTCCATAGCTCGAACGGCATGGCGATGCCGAGCCCGGCGATGCGCTTGTCCTGAGCTGGCGTCAGCGCGCCGCGCATCGTCTTGATGCCGGCGGTGACGAACTCGACGGTCTCGCGCGGTGCGGGATAGCGGTAGGAATGCTGCAGCATGGCGCGCACATTGCCGAGGAAGTCGATCAGCACGAGCTCGGCGCTGCGGCGGCCGATCTTGAGGCCGATGAAAAAGGCGCCTTCCGGATTGAGCGCCATCGGGATCGAAGGTTGGCCGATCTTGCCGCGCAACGGCGCCTGGCGCACGAGCAACTTGTCTTCCTCGAGCTCGCGCATGATCACCGACACTGTCTGGGCAGACAGCCCGGTCATGCGCGCAATGTCGGATTTGGCCAGGCTGCCATGCTGGCGCACCAGGGACAGCACGAGCCGCTCATTGTGGTCGCGCATGCCGCTCTGGTTGGTGCCGCGATGCAGCCGGCTTTCCAAAGCCTCGGGCGAACCGTGCCTCGCAATGCCGGTCTCCACCCTGTTCCTCCCGTCTGTTTCCCCTCGATGCTTTTCGTTCAGAATGAGTGAACAGCGCAAGAGTGTCAATAATAAATAAGAGTGATTTAATTATTGACAGCCGTTACGGACTGGTGTCTCTTTGACATCGCGCCCACACTGGGAGAACTTCGGTGGGCGCTCCGCAGGCGCCGGTTGGCCGGCGCCGGAGTGGTTCACTGGGAGGAAATCATGCGTAAATGGACTATCCTGAAGGCGGCCGTTGCCGGTCTTGCCTTTTACGGCGCGATGGCCACGGCCTCGTATGCCGCCGACATCGTCGGCCTGATCACCAAGACCGAGGGCAACCCGTTCTTCGTCAAGATGCGCGAAGGCGCGCAGGCCAAAGCCAAGGAGCTCGGCCTCACGCTGCAGACCTTTGCCGGTAAGTTCGACGGCGACAATGACAGTCAGGTCGCGGCCATCGAGAACCTGATCTCGGCCGGCGCCAAGGGCTTCGCCATCGTGCCGAGCGATTCCAGCGCCATCGTGCCGACCATCAAGAAGGCGCGCGATGCCGGCCTGCTGGTCATCGTGCTCGACACGCCGCTCGATCCGATCGACGCGGCGGACGCCACTTTCGCAACCGACAATTTCAAGGCCGGCGAGCTGATCGGCGAGTGGGCCAAGGGCACGCTGGGCGACAAGGCCTCCAGCGCCAAGATCGCCTTCCTCGATCTCGCCACCAACCAGCCGACCGTCGACTATCTGCGCGACCAGGGCTTCATGAAGGGCTTCGGCATCGACATCAAGGATCCGAAGAAATACGGCGACGAGGACGACGCGCGCATCTGCGGCCATGAGATGACCGGCGGCGCCGAGGATGGCGGCCGCACCGCCATGGAAACGCTGCTGCAGAAGTGCCCGGACGTGAGCGTGATGTACACGATCAACGAGCCGGCGGCGGCCGGTGGTTACCAGGCGCTCAAGGCGGCCGGCAAGGATGACGGCTCGGTCCTTGTGGTTTCGATCGACGGCGGTTGCCCGGGCGTCAAGAACGTCGCGGCCGGCGTCATCGGCGCGACCTCGCAGCAGTACCCGCTGAAGATGGCCGCCATGGCCATGGAAGCGATCGAGAAGTTCGCCAAGACCGGCGAAAAGCCGAAGCCGACCCCCGGCAAGGAGTTCTTCGATACGGGCGCCACGCTGATCACCGACAAGCCCGTCAACGGCGTCGAGTCGATCGACAGCAAGAAGGGCGCGGAACTTTGCTGGGGCTGATGCCCTTCCTAATACCCGCAACAACGGACTAAACTCACCGAAAGGGCGGCTCCGGCCGCCCTTTCCCGAAACACGGGATCCTGGGAGGGGATAAAGATGAGCGACGACGCAACCGGCTCGGTCTCGGCCGAGCGCGGCCTTCACGGCAGCGATCAGTCCGTGGCGAGCTTCGACGAAGACCGGGGCTCGGTGCTGAAGAGCATCCAGCGCTTCCTGCACGAATACCCTACGGCCATCCCGTTCATCGTGCTGGTCATCGGCATTCTGATCTTTTCGGTTGCGGCGGGCGGACGGTTCTTTGCGCCGTTCAATCTTTCGCTTGTCCTGCAACAGGTCACCATCATCGCCTTTCTGGGCATTGCCCAGACGCTGGTCATCCTGACCGCCGGCATCGATCTTTCGGTCGGCGCCATGATGGTGCTGTCGTCCATCGTCATGGGCAGGCTGACCGTCACCTACGGCGTGCCGGTCGAATTGAGTTTCGTGCTGGGCCTGCTCACGGGTCTTGTCTGCGGCCTGATCAACGGCGTGCTGGTGGCGGTGATCAAGCTGCCGCCCTTCATCGTCACGCTCGGCACCTGGAGCGTCTACGGCGCGATGGTCATCTACGTCTCGCATTCCGAGACCGTGCGCGCCCAGGACATCGAGGCGGCGGGACCGCTGCTGCAGTGGCTGGGCCACACGATCAGGTTGGGAGGCGGCGCGGTGCTGACCTACGGCGCCATCGCCATGATCCTGACGGCTCTGATCATCTGGTATGTGTTGAACCGCACCGCCTTCGGCCGCCATGTCTACGCCACCGGTGACGACGACGAAGCCGCACGCCTCGCCGGCATCAACACCCGCGGCGTGTTCATTGCCGTCTACACGCTGGCCGGCTTCATCTGCGCCGTCGCCGCCTGGGCGCTTATCGGCCGCATCGGCGCCGCAAGCCCGCTCGGCAACCAGACCGCCAATCTCGATGCCATCACCGCCGTGGTGATCGGCGGCACCTCGCTGTTCGGCGGGCGCGGCTCGATCGTCGGGACATTGTTCGGCGCGTTGATCGTCGGCGTCTTCCGCAATGGCCTGGCGCTCGCCGGCGTCGACTCGCTCTGGCAGGAGTTCACCGTCGGCATCCTCATCATCCTCGCCGTCACCATCGATCAGTGGATCAGGAAGATTTCGGCATGAGCACGCAGTCGATTCATCAGGTCCCCATTCTTCAGGCCAAAGGCCTCAACAAGCGCTACGGCAGGGTGGTCGCTCTCGACAATGCCGATTTCGACCTGATGCCGGGCGAGATCCTTGCCGTCATCGGCGACAACGGCGCCGGCAAGTCGACGCTGGTGAAGGCGCTGTGCGGCGCGGTTATCCCGGACTCCGGCGCGATCGAGCTCAACGGCCAGCCGGTGCATTTCCGCTCGCCGATCGAGGCGCGCATGGCCGGCATCGAGACCGTCTACCAGAACCTGGCTCTGTCGCCGGCGCTGTCGATCGCCGACAACATGTTCCTCGGCCGCGAGCTGCGCAAGCCGGGTTTTGCCGGGCAATGGCTGAGGAGGCTCGACCGCTCGGCCATGGCGCGCATCGCCCGCGAGAAATTGTCCGAGCTTGGGCTGATGACCATCCAGAACATCAACCAGTCGGTCGAAACGCTGTCTGGCGGCCAGCGCCAGGGTGTTGCTGTCGCCCGCGCGGCAGCCTTCGGCAGCCGCGTCGTTATCATGGACGAGCCGACCGCGGCGCTCGGCGTCAAGGAAAGCCGCCGCGTGCTGGAGCTGATGCTGGACGTCAAGAAGCGCGGCCTGCCGATCGTGCTCATCTCGCACAACATGCCGCATGTCTTCGAGGTGGCCGACCGCATCCATATACATCGCTTGGGCCGTCGCCTCGCCGTCATCGATCCGAAGCAATATACAATGTCCGACGCTGTCGCTTTCATGACCGGCGCCAAGGCCCCGCCGGAAGTTTTGGAGACGGCCTGATTGGGCCGTCTTGTTCCGGCACACGACCATTGGCCAGCCGTCTAAATCGATTGAGTATATGTTGCAATGCACTAGGATGGGCTGGGAGGAACGATACAAGCCGTTATGATCACGCCAGTTGAACGAGAGGCGAAATGACATCCGCCATGACGATCGAAGCCCCTGTTCTCGACAATCCCGATCCCAAGACCCTCGCTGAGGAGGTCTTGATGTCGCTCAAGTATCGGGTCGGCAAGGACACAACCGTCGCCACGCCCTATGACTGGTTGACGGCTTCGATCAAGGTCGTCCGCGACCGCATCGTCGACCACTGGATGCAGGCAACCAAGGAAGCCTACGACCAGCAGGAAAAACGCGTCTATTACCTTTCGCTGGAATTCCTGATCGGGCGCCTGATGCGTGACGCCTTTTCCAATCTCGGCCTGATGGAGAACATGCGCGAGGCGCTGTCCTCCCTCGGCGTCGACCTCGACCTCATCGCGGGGCTCGAACCGGACGCCGCGCTCGGCAATGGCGGCCTCGGCCGTCTCGCCGCCTGCTTCATGGAAAGCATGGCGACCGTCGATATCCCCGCCCATGGCTACGGCATCCGCTACGCCAACGGTATGTTCCGCCAGGAAATCCACGGCGGCTGGCAGGTCGAGCTGCCGGAGACCTGGCTCGATCACGGCAATCCCTGGGAGTTCGAACGGCGCGAGCGCTCCTTCGAGGTCGGCTTCGGCGGCTCGGTGGAATCGATCACCTCCAAGGACGGCCGGCTCGAACGCCACGTCTGGAAGCCGACCGAGCATGTGCTGGCAGTTGCCTACGACACGCCCGTCGCCGGCTGGCATGCCAGGCGCGTCAACACGCTGAGACTTTGGTCCGGCATGCCGATCGATCCGATCCTGCTCGACAAGTTCAACGCCGGCGACCACATCGGTGCGCTGGCCGAAAGCAACAAGGCCGACGCGCTGTCGCGCGTGCTCTATCCGGCAGATTCCCACATGGCCGGACAGGAGTTGAGACTGCGGCAGGAGTATTTCTTCTCTACCGCCTCGCTGCAGGACATCGTGCAGCGTCATCTCAGCCAGTATGGCGACCTGAAATCGTTGCCCGACAAGGCGGCGATCCACTTGAACGACACCCATCCCGCGGTCGCCGTGGCGGAGCTGATGCGGCTCCTGATGGATGTCCACGGCATGGACTTCGACCAGGCCTGGGACATCACCAAGCGCACCTTCGGCTACACCAACCACACGCTGTTGCCCGAGGCGCTGGAAAGCTGGCCGGTGCCGCTGTTCGAACGTCTGCTGCCGCGCCACATGCAGATCGTCTATGCCATCAATGCGCAGGTGCTGCTCGAGGCCCGCGCCACCAACCAGTTCTCGGGCGATCAGATCGCCCGCATCTCGCTGATCCAGGAAAATGGCGACCGCCGCGTGCGCATGGGCAATCTGGCCTTCGTCGGCTCGCATTCGATCAACGGCGTCTCGGCCCTGCACACCGAGCTGATGAAGGAGACGGTGTTCGCCGATCTCCACAAGCTCTATCCCGACCGCATCAATAACAAGACCAACGGCATCACGCCTAGGCGCTGGCTGATCCAATGCAATCCGGGCCTGACCTCGCTTGCGCGCGAGGCGATCGGCGACCGCTTCATGGACGACATCGAGGCGATCAAGGATCTCGATCCGCTCGCCGACGACGCGGCGTTCCGTGAGAAATTCGCCGCCGTGAAGCGGCAGAACAAGGTGAAGCTCGCCAACCTGATCGCCGATCGGCTCGGCGTTCGGCTCGACCCGTCGGCGTTGTTCGACATCCAGGTCAAGCGCATCCACGAATACAAGCGCCAGCTCCTCAACATCATCGAGGCGATCGCGCTCTACGACCAGATACGCTCGCATCCCGAGCGGGACTGGATGCCGCGCGTCAAGATCTTCGGCGGCAAGGCGGCGCCGAGCTACCACAACGCCAAGCTGATCATCAAACTGGCCAACGACGTCGCGAAAGTCATCAACGGCGATCCGTCGGTGCGCGGGCTGCTCAAGGTGGTGTTCGTGCCGAACTACAATGTCAGCCTGGCCGAGGTGCTGATGCCCGCCGCCGACCTCTCCGAGCAGATCTCGACCGCCGGCATGGAAGCATCCGGCACCGGCAACATGAAGTTCGGCATGAACGGCGCGCTCACCATCGGCACGCTCGACGGCGCCAATGTCGAGATGAAGGAACATGTCGGCGACGACAACATCTTCATCTTCGGCCTCACCACCGCCGAGGTCGCCGATCGGCGCAACAATGGCTACAACCCGCGCGGCATCATCGAGGCGTCCCCTGAATTGTCGCAGGCCGTCGCGGCGATCTCGTCCGGCGTCTTCTCGCCCGATGACCCCAATCGCTACCGCGACCTCATGAACGGGCTCTACAGCAGCGACTGGTTCATGGTGGCGGCCGACTTCGATTCCTACGCCGCCTGCCAGCGCGACGTGGACCGCGTCTGGCGCGACAGCCCCGATTGGAACGCGCGCGCCATCCGAAACGTTGCCCGCATGGGCTGGTTCTCGTCCGATCGCACGATCCGCCAATATGCGAAAGAAATCTGGAACGTACCCGTCTGATATGATTGCATGAGATCACGAACAATGTGGTGTCGTGCATGTCGCCCAAAAGTGCGGAGCGGTTTTGGGGCAGCGACATGCACAAAACAAAATAACTCCCGGGGAGGGAACACCGCCTGATGAGGAAGCCGCGCGCGACCGCTGCGACAAGCGGGCCGGACGGACTGGCGCCAGCCGGCGATGTCGCGGCGATTGTCGCCGGAACGCATGGCGATCCTTTCTCGGTCCTGGGCGTGCAGGAAGCCGGCAAAGGCTTCGTCGCCCGCTGCTTCGTGCCCAACGCCGAATTCGTCACCGCCTATACGCTGACCGGCAAGGAGGTCGGCGAGCTCTCCCGCCGCGACGATGCCGGCTTCTTCGAGGGCAAGGTCTCGATCCGCAAGCGCCAGCCGCTGCGCTATCACGCCAGCAATGCCGGCGGCGACTGGTGGCTGACCGATCCCTATTCCTTCGGTCCGGTGCTCGGTCCGATGGACGACTATTACATGGCCGAAGGCTCGCATCTCAGGCTCTTCGACAAGCTCGGCGCCCACATCGTCGAACACGAGGGCGCCACCGGCGTGCATTTCGCCGTCTGGGCGCCCAATGCCAGGCGCGTCTCCGTGGTCGGCGCCTTCAACGATTGGGACGGCCGCCGGCACACCATGCGCGACCGCAAGGACACCGGCATCTGGGAATTGTTCATTCCCGATCTCGGCGCGGGCCAGCCCTACAAGTTCGAGATCATCGCGCCCGACGGCGTGCGCCTGCCGCTCAAGGCCGATCCGTTCGCCTTCGAGTCGGAGCTGCGCCCGGCGACCGCCTCGGTGACGGCGCCGCCGATCGCGCATCAGTGGGGCGACGAGGCGCATCGCGGCTACTGGCGCAAGGCCGATCCCAGGCGCGAGGCGATCTCGATCTACGAGGTCCATGCCGGTTCCTGGCAGCGCCGCGACGACGGCACGTTCCTGTCCTGGGACGAGCTGGCCGCGCGGCTCATCCCATACGTGGTCGACACCGGCTTCACCCATATCGAGTTCCTGCCGATCTCGGAGCACCCTTACGACCCGTCCTGGGGCTACCAGACCACCGGCCTTTACGCGCCGTCGGCTCGCTTCGGCGACCCCGACGGCTTCGCCCGCTTCGTCGACGGCGCGCACCGCGCCGGCATCGGCGTCATCCTCGACTGGGTGCCGGCGCATTTCCCTGTCGACGAGCACGGGCTGGTGAAGTTCGACGGCACCGCGCTCTACGAGCATGCCGATCCGCGCCAAGGTTTCCATCCCGACTGGAACACGGCCATCTACAATTTCGGCCGCCGCGAGGTGGTGTCGTTCCTCGTCAACAACGCGCTGTTCTGGGCCGAGAAGTACCATGTCGACGGCCTGCGCGTCGACGCGGTCGCCTCGATGCTCTACCTCGATTATTCGCGCAAGGCCGGCGAGTGGATCCCCAACGAGAAGGGCGGGCGCGAGAACCTGCAGGCCGTCTCGTTCCTGCAGAAGATGAACAAGGAGCTTTACGGCCACCACCCCGGCGTGATGACGATCGCCGAGGAATCGACCTCATGGCCGAAAGTGTCGCGTCCCGTGCATGAAGGCGGCCTGGGCTTCGGCTTCAAATGGAACATGGGCTTCATGCACGACACGCTGGAGTATCTCTCCAAGGAGCCGATCTTCCGCAAGCACCATCACAACGACATCACCTTCGGCCTGGTCTACGCTTTCTCGGAAAACTTCGTCCTGCCGCTGTCGCATGACGAGGTCGTGCACGGCAAAGGCACGCTGCTCAACAAGATGGCCGGCGACGACTGGCAGAAGTTCGCCACGCTGCGCGCCTACTACGCCTTCATGTGGGGCTATCCCGGCAAGAAGCTCCTGTTCATGGGCCAGGAATTCGCCCAGCGCCGCGAGTGGAGCGAGGAACGCGCGCTCGACTGGGACCTGCTCGAATTCGCGCCGCATCGCGGCGTCTGGCAGGCGGTGCGGGATTTGAACTACCTCTACCGTTCGCGCCCGGCGCTGCATGCGCGCGATTGCGAGCCGGAGGGCTTCTCCTGGCTGATCGTCGACGACCGCGACAATTCGGTCTTCGCCTGGCTGCGCAGCGCGCCGGATGGCAATTCGATCGCCGTCATCTCCAATTTCACGCCGGTGCCGCGCGAGAACTATCGCGTGCCGCTGCCGAAGGCGGGAAAATGGCGCGAAATCATCAATACCGACGCCGAGGTCTATGGCGGCTCCGGCATGGGCAATCGCGGCGTGGTCGAGGCGAGCGGGGAAGGGGGAGGCATATCGGCGACGATGCTCTTGCCGCCGCTGTCGACGATCATGCTGGAATTCGTCGCGGATTGAAGCAGATGATGTCTCATCCTGCTCTTGCAACGGTCCGGGCAGCTTGTTTGGGAGGGTAACAAAATGGCAGAGATCAAAAGAACCCAGCCGCTGGCGCGCGATGCCATGGCCTATGTGCTGGCCGGCGGCCGCGGCAGCCGCCTCAGGGAGCTGACCGACCGGCGCGCCAAGCCCGCCGTCTATTTCGGCGGCAAGACGCGCATCATCGATTTCGCCCTCTCAAATGCGCTCAACTCCGGCATCCGCCGCCTCGGCGTCGCCACCCAGTACAAGGCGCATTCGCTGATCCGCCACCTGCAGCGCGGCTGGAACTTCCTGCGGCCCGAGCGAAACGAAAGCTTCGACATCCTGCCGGCATCGCAGCGCGTGTCCGAAACGCAGTGGTATGAAGGCACGGCCGACGCCGTCTACCAGAACATCGACATCATCGAGGCCTACGGACCCGAATACATGGTGATCCTCGCCGGCGACCACATCTACAAGATGGATTACGAGCTGATGCTGCGCCAGCATGTCGACGCCGGCGCCGACGTCACCGTCGGCTGCCTCGAAGTGCCGCGCATGGAGGCGACCGGCTTCGGCGTCATGCATGTCGACAAGAAGGACAACATCATCGCTTTCGTCGAAAAGCCGGCCGATCCGCCGGGCATTCCGGACAAGCCGGAATTCGCCCTGGCCTCGATGGGCATCTATGTCTTCAAGACCAAGTTCCTGATGGAACAGCTCCGCCGCGACGCGGCCGAGCCCGGCTCCAGCCGCGACTTTGGCAAGGACATCATCCCTTACATCGTCCAGCATGGTAAGGCGATCGCCCACCGTTTCGCCAAATCCTGCGTGCGTTCCTCGCACGAGTCCGAGCCCTACTGGCGCGACGTCGGCACGGTGGACGCCTATTGGGAGGCCAATATCGACCTCACCGACGTCACGCCCGAGCTCGACCTCTACGATCGCGACTGGCCGATCTGGACCTATGCCGAATTGAAGCCGCCGGCAAAGTTTGTGCATGACGAGGACGGGCGCCGCGGCGAGGCGATCTCCTCGCTGGTGTCGGGCGACTGCATCGTCTCCGGCGCATCGCTGCGCCGCAGCCTTATCTTCACCGGCGCCCGCATCAATTCCTATTCCAAGCTCGAGGAAGTGGTGATGCTGCCCGACGTTACTGTTGGGCGTAAGGCGCGCCTCAAGCGCGTCGTCATCGACCATGGCGTGCAGATCCCCGAGGGGCTGGTGGTCGGCGAGGATCCGGCGCTGGACGCCAAGCGTTTTCGCGTGTCGGAGAAGGGCATCTGCCTGATCACCCAGGACATGATCAACAAGTTGTCGACCCCGTAGGGTCGATCAACAAGCTGTCAACCTGATAAGGTTGATCAGCTGTCGACCTGATAGGGTCGATCAGCAAGCTGTCGGGTCGATCAGCAAGCTGATGACTTGATCAACAGATTGTCACTTTGACCTGTCACGTTGAGATCGGAATGTGGAGCGCATGCAGGTTCTGTCGGTTACGCCCGAAATCTTTCCGCTGGTCAAAACCGGCGGGCTTGCCGACGTGACCGGCGCCCTGCCGATCGCGCTGGTCGGGAAGGGCGTGGCGATGCGCACGCTGGTCCCCGGCTATCCTGTCGTGATGGCGGCCTTCGCCAAGAAGAAGGCCGTTTACCAGTACCCGCTGCTGCAAGGCGGCAAGGCTTCGGTCCATGCCGTCAAGATCGGCGAGCTCGATCTCTTCGTGCTCGACGCGCCGCATCTCTTCGATCGCCAGGGCGGCCCCTACGGCACCGCCTCCGGCGCCGACTGGCCGGACAATTGGCGCCGCTTCGCGGCCTTGAGCCAGGTCGGCGGCGACATTGCCGGCGGCGCGATCTCCGGCTACCAGCCGGACATCGTTCATGCCCACGACTGGCAGTCGGCGATGACGCTTGCCTATATGCGATACGGCAAGGCGGTCGGCGTGCCGTCGCTGATCACCGTGCACAATCTTGCTTTCCAGGGCCAGTTCGGCGCCGGCATCTTCGGCGAGCTCGGCCTGCCGGCCGTGGCTATGCAACTCGACGGCGTCGAATATTATGGCGGCGTCGGATTTCTCAAGGCCGGCCTGCAAGCCGCCTGGGCGATCACCACGGTAAGCCCGACCTATGCGCAGGAAATCCGCTCGCCGGAATTCGGCATGGGTCTCGACGGGCTGATCAACATGCGCTCCACCGATCTCTACGGCATCGTCAACGGCATCGACGTCGACATCTGGAATCCCGAGACCGACAAGCATCTGGTGGCCAATTATTCGGCCGAGACGCTTGCTGCGCGGGCCAAGAACCGCAAGGCGGTCGAAGAGCGCTTCAACCTAGAGGCGGACGGCAGCCCGATCGTCTGCGTCGTCAGCCGGCTGACGTGGCAGAAGGGCATGGACATCCTGGCCGCGGTCGTCGACGGCATCGTCGCCGCCGGCGCGCGCCTCGCCATCCTGGGCTCTGGTGACGCCGGTCTCGAAGGCACGCTGCTTGCCGCCGCCGCCCGTCATCGCGGCCGCGTCGGCGTCGTCGTCGGTTACGATGAAGGCCTTTCGCACGTCATGCAGGGCGGCTGCGATGCCATCATCATTCCGTCCCGCTTCGAGCCCTGCGGCCTGACCCAGCTCTATGGCCTGCGCTATGGCTGCGTGCCGGTCGTCGCCCGTACCGGCGGTTTGGCCGACACCATCATCGACGCCAATGAAGCCGCCTTGTCGGCAGGCGTCGCCACCGGCTTCCAGTTCGCGCCCAACAATGGCGGCGCGATGGTGCATGCCATCCAGCGGCTGGTCGAGCAGCATGCGCGGCCGGCGACCTGGGCCTCGATCCAGCGCCAGGGCATGAAGGCCGATGTCTCCTGGGACAAGAGCGCCGAAAAATACGTCGAACTCTATCGCTTGCTGCTTTCGAAAAGGGCTGCCTGAGGCATGATCAGAACCGTCCCCACCAAACCCTATACCGACCAGAAGCCCGGCACCTCCGGCCTGCGCAAGAAAGTGCCGGTGTTCCAGCAGGAGCACTATGCCGAGAACTTCATCCAGGCGATCTTCGACGCGCTGGACGGTTTCGAGGGCAAGACGCTGGTGATCGGCGGCGACGGCCGCTTCTACAACCGCGAGGTCATCCAGAAAGCCATCGCGATCGCCGCCGGCAACGGCTTCGGCAAGGTGATGGTCGGGCAGGGCGGTATCCTGTCGACCCCCGCCGCCTCCAACATCATCCGCAAATACAAGACCTTCGGCGGCATCATCCTGTCGGCCAGCCACAATCCCGGCGGCCCGCACGAGGATTTCGGCATCAAGTACAATGCCGGCAATGGCGGCCCGGCGCCCGAAAAGATCACCGACGCGATCTTCGCCAAGTCGAAGGAGATCAAGAGCTTCAAGATCGCCGATATAGGCGCCATCGACATCGACACCATCGGCACCGTCAAGGCGGGCGACATGACGGTCGAGATATTCGATCCGGTCAAGGACTATGCCGAATTGATGGAAAGCCTGTTCGACTTCGATGCGCTGAAGAAGCTCTTCAAGTCGGGCTTCCGCATGCGCTTCGACGCCATGCACGCGGTGACCGGCCCCTATGCCAAGGAGATTCTCGAACATCGCCTCGGCGCGTCCGAAGGCACCTGCCGCAACTTCAAGCCGCTTCCCGACTTCGGCGGCCATCACCCGGATCCGAACCTGGTGCATGCAAAACACCTCTATGACGAGATGATGGGGCCGGACGGGCCGGACTTCGGCGCGGCCTCCGACGGCGACGGCGACCGCAACCTGATCATCGGCAGAGGCATCTTCGTCACGCCGTCGGACTCGGTGGCGATGCTTGCCGCCAATGCCAAACTGGCGCCGGGCTACAAGGACGGCCTGAAAGGCATCGCCCGGTCCATGCCGACCAGCGGCGCGGCCGACCGCGTCGCCGAAAAGCTCGGCATCGGCATCTACGAAACGCCGACCGGCTGGAAGTTCTTCGGCAACCTGCTCGACGCAGGCATGGCGACCATCTGCGGCGAGGAGAGCGCCGGCACCGGCTCCAACCATGTGCGCGAGAAGGACGGTCTGTGGGCCGTGCTTTTGTGGCTCAACATCCTCGCCGCGCGCGGCGAGAGCTGCAAGCAGATCGTCACCGAGCATTGGGCGACGTACGGCCGCAATTACTATTCGCGCCACGATTACGAGGAGGTCGAGAGCGACCGCGCCAACGCGCTGGTCGACGAACTGCGCGCCAAGCTTGGTTCGCTCCCCGGCACCGGCGTGCGCGGCCTCAAGATCGCCAAGGCCGACGATTTTGCCTATCACGATCCGGTCGACGGCTCCGTGAGCGAGCATCAGGGCATACGAATCCTGTTCGAGGGCGGCTCGCGCGTAGTCCTGCGCCTCTCCGGCACCGGCACATCAGGGGCGACGCTGCGCGTCTATATCGAGCGTTACGAGCCGGACAAGGCCAGGCACGATCTCGACACCCAGGAAGCGCTCGCCGATCTCATCGCCGCCGCCGACGACATCGCCGGCATCAAGAGCCACACCGGCCGCAACAAGCCGAGCGTGATTACTTGAGGGTGGCGGCGCAGCGCGGCTCCCCCTTCTCCCCTTGTGGGAGAAGGTGTCGCCGAAGGCGACGGATGAGGGGTGCTCCAGCTTGGCGCAAACCGGCGTTGGCACCGCCGGCACCTCATTTCTTCCAACACCCCTCATCCGTCTCGGCGCCGCGCGCCGGTCCACCTTCTCCTCCAAGGGCAGAAGGGGAGGCGCTCGCATGACCCAGCTCGGCGCTACCATCACCTCCGAAGGCATACGTTTTGCCGTCTGGTCTTCATCGGCGCGGCGTCTCTGGGTCTCGATCTTCGACGACACCGGCGCGCGCGAACTCGACCGGCTGGAGCTCAATCCGGAAGGCGAGGGCGTGCACGCGCTCCTCGTCCCCGGCCTTGGCGAGGGCACGCGTTACGGCTTTCGCGCCGACGGCGACTATGCGCCGGAGCGTGGCCTGTGGTTCGACCCGAACAAGCTTCTCACTGACCCCTACGCCGTCGAGTTGGACCGTCCATACCAATACCATTGGCGGCTCGCAGCCAAGCGCAACGAAAGCGCCGACACCGCCTCGCTGATGCCGAAGGCGATTGCGCGCCCGCTGCCCAAGCCGCAGCCGGCCAAGCCGCCGCTGTTCCAGCCCGGCGGGCTGATCTACGAGCTCAACGTCCGCTCCTTCACCAAGCTGCATCCGGACGTGCCGGAGGCTGAGCGCGGCACCATCGCGGCGCTTGCCCATCCGGCTGTCGTCGCGCACCTGCAGCGTCTCGGCGTCTCGGCCGTCGAACTGATGCCGGTCACCGCGTCGATCGACGAGCGGCACCTGCCGCCATTGGGGCTGAGCAACGCCTGGGGCTACAATCCCGTCACCTTCATGGCGCTCGATCCGCGTCTCGCGCCCGCCGGCCTCGAGGAACTGCGCGATACCGTCGCCGCGTTGCGCAAGGCGGGCATTGGCACCATCCTCGACCTCGTCTTCAATCACACCGGCGAAAGCGACCGGCTCGGGCCGACACTGTCGCTGCGCGGACTGGATGCGATAAGCTACTACCGGCATCAGCCGGACGGCAGGCTGGTCAACGACACCGGCACCGGCAACACCGTCGCCTGCGACCGTCCGGTGGTGCGCGAGATGGTGCTCGACACGCTCCGCCACTTCGTTCGCCTCGCCGGTGTCGATGGCTTCCGTTTCGATCTGGCGCCCGTGCTCGGGCGCGTCGACGGCGCCTTCGATCCCGAGGCACCGCTGCTTCAGGCCATCGCCGGCGATCCTGCGCTCGCCGATCGCGTGCTGATCGCCGAGCCCTGGGATATCGGTCCGAACGGTTACCAGCTCGGCAGTTTCCGTCCGCCATATCTGGAATGGAACGACCGCTACCGCGACGATGTCAGGCGCTTCTGGCGCGGCGATACCGGCGCGATCGGCGCTTTGGCCACCCGGCTTGCCGGTTCCTCCGATGTCTTCGGCAGGGACGGCCAACCGGCGAGCCGCAGCGTTAATTTCATCGCCGCGCATGACGGCATGACGCTGACCGACATCGTCGCCTATGAGCGCAAGCACAACGAGGCCAATGGCGAGCAGAATCGCGACGGCCATAACGACAATTTGTCCTGGAACAACGGCGCCGAGGGCGAGACGGACGACGAGGCGATCGCCATGGCCCGCTTCAACGACCAGCGCGCGCTGCTCGCCACGCTCTTTGCCTCGCGCGGCACCATCATGCTGACCGCCGGCGACGAGTTCGGCCGCACGCAGAAAGGCAACAACAACGCCTATGCGCAGGACAATGCCATCACCTGGCTCGACTGGGCCGGCCGCGATCGAGCGCTCGAGCAATACGCATCGTCGCTCGCTGCGCTGCGCCGGGCCTTTCCTGCGCTGGCGGATACGCGCTTCCTGACCGGCGAGCCTGCCGACGGATCGGAAATCCCCGACGTGGCCTGGCTGACCGAGACCGGCGCGCCGCTCGGCGATACGGACTGGAACGATCCCGGCCGACATCGCCTCGTCATGCTGCTCGGCGATGCCGAGGGCAGGCGCCTGGCAGTGGTGATCAACGGCGACCGCCGCCAATGTGTCTTCAGCCTGCCCGCGCGGGACGGATTTGAATGGCGCCCGGCAATCGAGACGCAGCCGGTCGATTTGGCGCGGCCGTTGCCCGGCCGCAGCGTCGGTTTCATGATCGAGCGGCGAGCCGCTAAATCGCGCAGCAGGAAGGGGTCGTGATGGCTGGCGACAATCCAGAGCAAGGCGCCGAATGGTGGCGCGGCTGCGCCATCTATCAGGTTTATCCGCGCTCCTTCCAGGATACGAGCGGCGACGGCAGCGGCGACCTGAAGGGCATCGCCGCGCGGCTCGCCCATATCGCTTCGCTCGGGGTCGACGCGGTCTGGCTGTCACCCTTCTTCAAGTCGCCGATGGCCGACATGGGCTATGACGTGTCCGACTACCGCGACGTCGATCCGATGTTCGGGACGCTGGGGGATTTCGACGCGCTGGTCGCCGAGGCGCATCGGCTCGGCCTGAAGCTCATCATCGACCAGGTGATCTCGCATTCGTCGGACAAGCACGAATGGTTCGTCGAAAGCCGGGCCAGCCGCGACAATGCCAAGGCCGACTGGTATGTCTGGGCCGACGCCAGGCCGGACGGCAATGCCCCCAACAACTGGCTGTCCGTCTTCGGTGGCCCGTCCTGGGAATGGGACGCCACCCGCCGGCAATATTACATGCACAATTTTCTGGCCGCGCAGCCGGATCTGAACTTCCACAATCCTGACGTTCAGGACGCGCTGCTCGACACCGTGCGCTTCTGGCTGGAGCGCGGCGTCGACGGCTTTCGGCTGGATACGGTCAACTACTATGTCCATGACCGCTGGCTGCGCGACAACCCGCCCTTGGCATCAAGCGTCGCCGGCACCAACGGTTCGACCAGCACCTATGGCTTCCAGGAGCATCTCTTCGACAAGACGCGGCCCGAAAACCTCGACTTCCTGAAACGCTTCCGCGCGCTGCTCGACGAATATCCCGACCGCGCCGCGGTCGGCGAGGTGGGTGACGAGGAGCGTTCCTTGCAGACGCTCGCCGCCTATGTATCCGGCGGCGATAAATTGCAGATGTGCTACACGTTCGACCTGCTCAGCCCGCAATTTTCCACCGCCCATGTGCGCGGCTGCGTGGAGGCGTTCGAGACGACCGCCCCGGACGGCTGGGTCTGCTGGGCCTTCTCCAACCATGACGTCGTGCGCCACGTCAGCCGCTGGACACGGCCCGGCGAGAGCCCGGACGCGGTGGCGAAGTTCTCGATCGCGCTATTGTCATGCCTGCGCGGATCGATCTGCCTCTATCAGGGTGAGGAACTGGGGCTGGAGGAAGCCGAGCTTGCCTATGAGGATCTGCGCGATCCGGTCGGCATCCGCTTCTGGCCGGGCGTGAAGGGCAGGGACGGCTGCCGCACGCCGATGGTGTGGCAGGCGGAGGCGGACAATGCCGGCTTCTCCACCGGCAAGCCTTGGCTGCCGGTGCCGCAAGCACATCGTGTGCGTGCGGTCGATGTCCAGCATGGCGAAGGCGGTTCCGTGCTGGCGACTTATCGCTCGATCCTTGCCCTGCGCAGGCGCCATTCGGCGCTGATCCAAGGCTCTATCCGTTTCCTCGAGGCCGAGGGCGATGTGCTGGCTTTCATCCGCCAGCACGAAGACGAGAAATTGCTGTGCGTCTTCAACTTCGCCGCGGAGCCGGCGAACTGGTCGCTGCCGGCCGAGATCAGGGATACCGAGATAACGGCTCTTGCCGTTGAGGTCGCCGGCGTTCTTGGCGGTGTTCTCGAGGAGGTTGCCCTGGCACTGCCGCCCGTGGGGTGCTTCGTCGGGAGAATTGCCTGAAAGGCGGCTTACTGGACGAGGACCGAGCGCCCGCAGGTCGCGCCGGTCACCCGGACGTCGGCCTCGCCGACGCGGACGCCAAGCGCCCCAAGAACGTTGTAGACCAGGCTGTCGACCGGCGCGGTCACGCCGTTGAGCAGCGTCGTCACCGCCGGCTTCACTGTGCCGAGCACGGCGGTCACGTCGAGGCCTAGCCCCAGCGCATTGACCGAAAGCGACAGGTTGTTGATCAGCGATGTCGTCAGCGACTGCGTCAGGTTCTTCGTCGACACCGTCTTGATCGCCTTGTTGGCGATGTCGGTGGCGTTGTAGGTCAGGGTGGTCGGCGTCATGTTGGTGACCGAGAAGGCCGACGAGCCTGTCACCTGCAGCACCGGGATGAGCAACAGCTTCAGGTCCGCGATATCGGCGTCGGAGAAGGACTGCGGCTTGGTGAAATCCGCGAAGCCGCTTGCGCTGCTGCTGGCGAGATGGGCTGAGACCACGCCCGGCTGCGCGGCGATCGAAACCTTGATGCTGGAGGGACCCGTCGGGCAACTGATATCGGTCAGCTTCGCTTCGGCATAGGCCACTTCGACATTGAGCGGCAGGTGGACGGCGACAAGACTGGCGCCGCCGCCGAGATTGGAATTGCCAAGTGTCACGCTGGCGTTGAGCTTGATGCGAGTCTGCGCCGTGCGCACCACGGTGCCTGCTTCTCCGACCGCGAGCCAGGGCGAGTTCTGCATCGGCTCGCCGATGGCGATGGCAAGCGTCGTCGATGCCAGCCCCGGTATCGTGGCGCCGAGATTGACCGGGACCTGGTTCGTGCCGTTGGCAAGCGCCGCCGCCGCCGTCAGCATGCTGAGCGCGCTGGCGTCGACCGACAGCCCGGCGGGTTTCTGCCCGAGGCCGAGGCTGCCCACCGAGCCCAGGTCGACGAGGCTGCCGAGCGGAATCTTGACCGTATTGGTGGCGCTGGAGGCCATGGTCTGCAGGGCGATCTTGGCTGTGCGGTCCAGCCCCGGCACATTGGCCATGGCGGTGGCGATCTGGCCGATCGTTGCCTTGGAGGCGAGCACGTCGGAATAGCTGACGCCAGTCAGATGCAATTGCGTGGCCAGCGCATCGGTGAACGAAAGAACATCGACATCGGCCGACACCAGTGAATTATAATCCATCACGCTGAGCGAGATGTTGCCGCCGAGAAGGCCGCCGAGAAGCGCGTTGAGAATGCCGCCATTGAGGCTGGCAAGCCGCGAGCCGACCGAAAAGGCCGCTTGCGGCTGCGCGCTGGCGATAGCGGTCGTGCCAAGAGTGGGCGGCGACATGATCGAGCCGGCGAAATAGAGCGTGCCCTGCTTCTTCAGCGACACCTGCACGGCATTGTAGGGCAGCTTGCCCGCCTCGAACCGGTTGCCGGCGGCAATGGTGCTGACGCCCGTGTAGCGCCCCGGCACGATCTGGACGACCGCCTTGCTGGCGGTTGGCGCCACGGTGGTGCCTTGCTGCTGCACGGCGACCGAGGTGATGCCGTTGTCGCTGAGCGTCGTCAGCACCGCCTGCTCGGCATTGGTGATGTTCGAGGCCGCGGTGATGGCGGCAAGGTCGACGATCGACTGCGCGGCGCGGCGCTCGTTGTAGAGCGAGCCTTCGTCGATCGCGAAGGCGGTCAGCGCCAGCGCCACCGGCGTGCATAGCGCCGTCATGACGGCGAAATTCGCGTTACGGTCGGCGAGCAGTCTCCGCGTCGCCGCCATCAATCCCCCCTTGACGGGCATCATATGCCTCCGACGCGGATCGTCGATTGACTCTGGATCGTCGTGCCCGGCAGCGGCAGTGTCCGGAACAGGTTCCAGATCGGCAGGTTGCGCGCATCGTAGCTGACCGAGACGACGAACTGGCTGCCGTCGGCGACGCTGTCCTGTGCGTTGATGGTCAGCTTGTTGGGATCGACGAAGGGGTACCCCGCGACGTCGTGGGCGATGAAATCGGTGACCAGTGCCTGCCGCTCGGTCTGATTGAGGCCGGCAATGGCCGTGCGCGCCGCATCGGCGGCGATCTGCTGCACGGAGTGGCTGGCACCGAAATAGATTCCATATGCAACCATGCCGAGCAGAAGCAGGATGAAGATCGGCGCAAGCATGGCGAATTCGATTGCCGACGTGCCCGAGGCGTCCGCCCGGAAACGAGACCAAGAAACAGGGAATTTTCGGTTTTTCAGCATGTTGCGGAGAATGCCAACACCTGCCTGCAAAAACAGAAAACACATCGAACAACCGGCAGGTGTGCCAAGTTGAAGGCAAGCTATAAGCTTTAGGTTTCGCTGTTTTAGCGTGATGACGCTCACTCTGCGTCAAGCAGGCAATGGTTGAAATAAGATTTCGCTCTGTCTAGTCTCCTGCCACCAGCCGCCGGAACGGACCGGCGGCACGCCTGAAACGGGCCGTTTCAACGGTTCCGGGGTGTCAAAACTTAAAAAGGCGCGGCTGAGGGGCTGCGCCGACAGGGAGAGACTTCATGCTGAAAAACATGCTGAAGGCGACGGTGTTCGCCACCACCATGGCTCTGGCCGCCGGCACCTTGTACACGCCGGCCTTCGCCGAGACCATCTACAACCGCGGCGCCGCCGCCGAGGCGGAGACGGTCGATCCGCACAAGACATCGACAGTCTATGAAGCCGATATCATACGCGACCTGTTCCAGGGCCTGGCCATGCATGACCAGAAGACGAACCTCATTCCGGGCGCCGCCGAAAGTTGGACGGTATCGGATGACGGCACCGTATACACCTTCAAGCTGCGCAAGGACGGCCTCTGGTCGGACGGCACCCCGGTGACGGCGGACGACTTTGTCTATTCGTTCCGTCGGCTGGAAGATCCGGCCACCGCTGCGGAATACGCCTCGATGCTCTATCCGGTGAAGGGCGCGGAGGACTTCAACACCAAAAAAGGCAAGGCCGAGGATATGGGCGTGAAGGCGATCGACGCCAACACGCTTGAAGTCACGCTGAAGGCTCCGACACCCTACTTCCTGGAGATGCTGACCCACCAGGCGACCTATCCGGTCAACAAGGCTTCCATCGACAAGCTCGGCGCCGACTGGATCAAGCCGGGCAAGCTGGTCTCCAACGGCGCCTATACGCTGGCGGAGTGGGTTCCCAACGACCATATGAAATTGGTCAAAAACCCGAAGTTCTGGGACGCCGCGAGCGTCAAGCTCGACGTGGTCAACTACATCCCGACCGAGGATCGCTCGTCGGCGATGAAGCGTTTCGAGGCCGGTGAACTCGACAGCTATGGCGACCTGCCAACTGAGCAACTCGCCGATCTCAAGACCAAATTCGGTGACCAGGTCCGTGTCGGGCCATATCTCGGCACTTATTATTACGCGATCAAGACAGACAAGGCGCCGTGGGACAATGTCGAGTTGCGCAACGCAATCTCGATGGCGATCGACCGCGACTTCCTCGCCGAGAAGGTCTGGCAGAACTCGATGCTGCCCGGATATTCGATGGTGCCTCCGGGCATCGAGGGCTACACGCCGGCACTGGCCAAATACGCCGACATGCCGCAGATCGACCGCGAGGACGAGGCCAAGAAGATCCTGGAAAAACTAGGCTATACACCCGAGCATCCGTTGAAGATGGAGATCCGCTACAACACCTCGGAGAACCATAAGAACACGGCGGTCGCCATCCAGGAACAGCTGAAGCCGCTCGGCGTCGAGGTGACTCTGCTCAACACCGACACCAAGACCCACTACGGCTTCCTCGAGCAGAAGGGCAATTACGACGTCGCCCGCGCCGCCTGGATCGCCGACTACAAGGATCCGGAGACCTTCCTCGGCATCTCGCGCAAGGCAAGCGGCAACAACTACTCGAACTACAACAGCCCTGCCTATGAAGCCGCCATGGACAAGGCG
Organism: Mesorhizobium sp. B2-8-5; assembly: GCF_006440675.2. Lineage (NCBI taxonomy): Bacteria > Pseudomonadati > Pseudomonadota > Alphaproteobacteria > Hyphomicrobiales > Phyllobacteriaceae > Mesorhizobium > Mesorhizobium sp. B2-8-5. The sequence goes on along the minus strand of NZ_CP083951.1, from coordinate 5,560,199 downwards.
GCCGCCGCGGGCGGCAAGCCCGAGGAGCGCATGAAGGACCTCGCCGCAGCCGAGCGCATCCTCGTCGACGATGTCGGCGAGATCCCGCTTCTCTACTACAGCTACCACGACATCGTTTCCTCGAAGCTGCATGGCTTCGACGACAATGTGATGGACATTCATCCGTCCCGCTTCATCTCCAAGGACTGACAAGAAACCTTGGCCGTGCCGCCGCTCTCTTTTTGGGAGCGGCGGCCTCGGTCTGTCATCGTGCCGGGCCGAAAGTCGGATTGGATTTTCGGGCATGCCGGTGCGAAGATCAGAGATGCCAGCGCGCCACGGTCTCGTCTGGAGAGCTGTCGCCCTGGCTGAAGCGGGGCGCCGATGCTGCGTTATGTCTTCCGGCGGCTGTTGACCGCCATCCCCACGCTATTCGTCATCGTGACGGTGGCGTTTTTCCTGATCCGCGTCGCCCCTGGCGGCCCGTTCAACCAGGAGCGGGGCCTGAGCCCCGAGATCAGGGCCAATCTCGAAGCCCAGTTCGGCCTCAACGATCCGCTCTGGCTGCAATATGTTCACTATCTCGGCAATCTTTTGCGCGGCAGTTTCGGCCCGAGCTACAACCTGCCGGATTTCACCGTCACCGAACTCTTCGCCAAGGGCCTGCCGATCTCCATCCAGATCGGCACCTCGGCGCTGGTGCTGGCGCTGCTGCTGGGCTCCATCCTGGGCACCATCGCCGCGCTCAACCAGAACAAAATAGGCGATTATTCGGTGATCGCCTTGGCCACCGCCGGCAGCACCATCCCGACCTTCGTCATTGCGCCGGTGATCCAGCTCGTCTTCGGGCTGTCCTGGAAGCTCTTGCCGATCGGTGGCTGGAGCGACGGCGCCTTCATCAACAAGGTCGGCCCGGTGCTGACGCTGGCCTTGCCGCAGATCGCCATCGTCGCCCGCCTGATGCGCGGCTCCATGATCGAGAGCCTGCGTTCGCACCATATCCGCACGGCGCGCGCCCTCGGTCTCTCCGACTGGTCGGTGGTGGTCAAGCACGCGCTGCGCGGCGCCGTGCTGCCGATCGTCTCCTTCAGCGGCCCGGCGGCCGCCGCGCTGTTGACCGGTTCGATCATCGTCGAGACGATCTTCTCCATCCCCGGCGTCGGCCGCTACTTCGTCGATGCAGCCCTCAACCGCGACTATACGCTGGTCATGGGAACCGTGGTGGTGATCGCGCTTTTCACCATCGTCTTCAACCTGATCGTCGACCTGCTCTATGCGGTCGTCGACCCGAGGGTGCGCTATGACTGACCTCGCCGTCGCCGTACCCGAGCCGATCGTCGGCCGCTCGCTCTGGGGCAATGCCTGGGCTCGGCTCAAGCGCAACCGCGCCGCGATGCTCAGCCTCTATTACCTGGCCTTCATCGCCGTCACCAGCATTTGCGGTCCGTGGGTCGTGCCGCATGAATACACCACCATCTATGGCGACTATGTGCGCATGCCGCCGAGCCTTTCGGCCTATCCGAAACCCGACATGATCCAGGGTGCGCTGGGCGACGCCATCAAGCGCATGCGCGCCGACATCAAGGAATGGCACCAGGACGGCAATCGCATCGTCGTCACCGTCACCTCGACCAAGCCGATCGACGACCGCAACATCCGCTATCTCGACCGCTCCGACGCCTTCGACGACACCAGGATCGAGAACAAGTCGCCCGACGGTCTCGAAGTGACGATGAGCTCGGCCGTGAAGCAGCAATATTTCTTCTTCGGCACCGACAACACCGGCCGCGACCTGCTTTCGCGCACGCTGATGGCCGGACGCATCTCTTTGGCCATCGGCCTGCTCGCCGGCGTCGTCGCCGGCGTCATCGGCGTCATCTATGGCGCGACCGCGGGCTTCTCCGGTGGCAAGGTCGACGAGGTGATGATGCGCATTGTCGACGTGCTCTATTCGCTGCCCTTCATCTTCTTCGTCATCATGTTGGTGGTGTTTTTCGGCCGCAACTTCGTGCTGATGTTCCTGGCCGTCGGCGCTGTGTTGTGGCTCGACATGGCGCGCATCGTGCGCGGCCAGGCGCTGTCGATCCGCAGGCAGGAATATGTCCAGGCGGCGGAGGCCATGGGCGTCGGCCAGCGCGGCATCCTGTTGCGCCATGTCATCCCCAACCTGCTTGGCCCGGTGGTCATCTACATGACGCTCTTGGTGCCGCAGGTCATCATCCTGGAGAGCTTCCTGTCCTTCCTCGGTCTAGGCGTGCAGGAGCCGATGACCAGCTGGGGCGTGCTGATCTCGGTCGGCGCCAAGAACATCGGCTACGCCAACTGGCTGCTTTTGTTCCCGGCCTTCTTCCTCGTCTCGACGCTGTTTGCCCTGAACTTCGTCGGCGACGGCCTGCGCGACGCGCTCGATCCCAAGGACCGCTGAGATGACCGCTTCCGAAACGATCCTCAGCGTCAAGGACCTGCGCGTCCGCTTCCAGACCCTCGACGGCACGGTCGAGGCCGTGAAGGGCATCAACATCAAGGTCAACGCCGGCGAGACGGTCGCCGTCGTCGGCGAATCCGGCTCCGGCAAAAGCCAGACGATGATGGCGGCGATGAGCCTGCTTTCCTCCAATGGCGAGGCGACCGGCCAGGTCGACTACCGTGGCCGCAATCTCCTGACGATGTCAAAGAGCGAGCTGAACCAGGTGCGCGGCCGCAAGATCAGCATGATCTTCCAGGAGCCGATGACCTCGCTCGACCCGCTCTACACAATCGGCAACCAGCTGATGGAACCGATCAGTCGACACCGCGGGCTGAACGCGGCCGCGGCGCGGGAAGAGGCGCTGAAATTGCTCAGGCTGGTGCATATTCCCGATCCCGAACGGCGGATGAAATCCTATCCGCACGAGATGTCGGGCGGCCAGCGCCAGCGCGTCATGATCGCCATGGCCTTGGCCAACGATCCGGACATCCTGATCGCCGACGAACCGACGACGGCTCTCGACGTCACCATCCAGGCGCAGATTCTGATGCTGCTTGCCGAACTGCAGCGCAAGCTCGGCATGGCCATCGTCTTCATCACCCACGACCTCGGCATCGTGCGCCGTTTCGCCGACCGCGTCTATGTCATGCGCCTGGGCGAGGTGGTGGAGGAGGGCGATGCGGAAGCGCTCTTCGCCAATCCGCAGCATGCCTACACCAAGATGCTGCTCGCGGCCGAGCCGACGGGCGCCAAGGCGGCGCCGCCCGCCAATTCGCCGGTGCTGCTCGAAGGCCGCAATGTCGAAGTCGTCTTCAAGATCGGCGGCGGCTTTCTTGGCGGCGAGCCGCTGATGCTGCGCGCGGTGGACAGGATCTCGATCCGGCTGAAGCGCAACCAGACGATCGGCATCGTCGGCGAGTCCGGCTCGGGCAAGTCGACGCTCGGCCGCGCGCTGCTCAGGCTCTTGCCCAGCGACGGCGTCATCCGCTTCGGCGACCGCGATATTTCCGAGGCCGACCGCCAGGCGATGCGGCCACTCAGGCGCGAATTGCAGCTCGTCTTCCAGGATCCGTTCGGTTCGCTGTCGCCGCGCATGACCGTCGGACAGATCGTTACCGAGGGCCTTTTGGTGCACGAGCCCTCGCTCACGGGCAAGCAGCGCGACCAGCGCGCCACCGAGGCGCTGCGCGAGGTCGGCCTCGATCCAAACGCGCGCAACCGCTACCCGCACGAATTCTCCGGCGGCCAGCGCCAGCGCATCGCCATTGCCCGCGCCATGATCCTGAAGCCGAAAGTGGTGGTGCTGGACGAGCCGACTTCGGCGCTCGACCGCTCGGTGCAGAAGCAGATCGTCGAGCTGTTGCGCAAGCTGCAGGCCAACCACGAACTGTCCTATCTCTTCATCAGCCACGACCTCGCGGTGGTGCGCGCCATGGCCGACTACATCATCGTCATGAAGCAGGGAAAGATCGTCGAGGAAGGGCCGACGCAAGAGATCTTCGACAATCCGCGCGAAGCCTATACGCAGACGCTGATGAACGCGGCGATCGATTCGACAAAGTTCCGCATGAGCGCTTGAGGCGGGGCGAGCCCAGCCAGGCTAATGCATGTCGCCCAAAAGTGTGCGGCGGCATCGCCTGAATCCGTTCGGCGCGACGCGCTTCAGGTTCACTGCGAGGATGGGCACCTCTGCCTCCGCGTGGCGACGATCGCCTGCTGCTGTTGCTGCAGCCTGTCGATCCGGGCGGTTTCGCGATTGGCCACCACCGTCTTCACGCGCTCGCCGCCGAGCAGCCACGTCGGCACGCTCGTGTTGGCGACCTTGCCGCGGGCGATTGCGGTGCGTGAAATATCGGTGGCGGTGTCGCCGACCGCATTATTGAGCTCGGGGCAGTTCATTTTGTCGTACTTCGCCGGGCTGATCGACGCCGTGGTCGATGAACAGCCGGCCGCGAACAGGAAAAACACGAGTGTCGGTGCAATGGCCGTCGGCGTGAACTTCATACCCTCAACCCTGGTTCGCCGTCTTACAGTCCCGCGCATCTCGAAAGCATAGCGGGTTGCCATTAGGCCAAACTGAGAAACTGTTGTCGAGCGTTGCCGCGCGATTCTGTTTTCGAAGGTCAGGCCATCCTTCGACGGCGCTGACCGCAATAACCATTGGCATAATATGCCATGTCCTTGTATCGTGCCTGTTGAATTGGAGCTGATATCGCGATGCCGACACGCAATGTTGTCCTGACGGAACACCTCGAAGAGGTGATCGACCGACTGGTGAAAACCGGGCGTTATCAGAACGCCAGCGAGGTGTTGCGTGACGGCTTGCGGCTGGTCGAGCAGCGCGAGGCGAGGGAGAAGGCAAAGCTCGCTGCGCTCAGGGAGGCCGCCAACATCGGCTTCCACGACATCGAACAAGGCCGTTTCGAGGATGTTACTGAAGACGGCGTCGAAAAATTTATGGATGGCCTGGGGCAACAGGCAAGCTTACGCGCGAAAAAAACCGGCTTGTAAGGCCATGGTCCTATACCGGCTTTCCGCGGCCGCGAAGGAAGACATCGTTCAAATACTCGCCTACACGGAAGTCAATTTCGGCGAGATTGCGCGTATTCGCTACCAACGGCTGCTGATGGTGACCCTGCGCGACATTGTCGCCGATCCCCAACGGGCCGGCAGCATCGCCCGCGCGGAACTGGGCAACAAGATCCGCAGCTACCACCTGCGCCATAGTCGGGACCGCGCGCGGACCGAACATGGCATTGTGCTACGACCGCGCCATTTCCTGCTCTATCGGATGACGCTCCAGGTCATCGGAATTGGCCGCGTTCTCCACGACGCGATGGAACTACAGCGTCATCTGCCGGAGAGCCACGGCGACGATTGACGCCAGTCCTGATTTCAGGCGGGTAGCAATTTCGGGAAAAGCCAAGTGCTTGTTTTTTCTGGTCGGAGTGGCAGGATTTGAACCTGCGACCCCCTCGTCCCGAACGAGGTGCGCTACCAGACTGCGCTACACTCCGTGACCAGACCGCGGGCTTATAGCTGCCGCTTTCCGATCCTGCAAGCGGCAATGGCAGCACTTGTGTCGCATTTCCTTTCTTTCGCGAAGCTTGCCCGAATGGCATAGGATTGGCTGTCAGCTAAAGGGGGGCTTAAAGGCTTTTGTCGTAAGGCCGTCCCATCGGAGCCAGACTTTTGACAGGGTCGTTCATGAGCCAGCGCATCGTCAGTTTCGTCATGAGCGGCGGCGTCGGCTCGCGGCTGTGGCCGCTGTCGCGCGAGGACAACCCCAAGCAGTTCCACGATTTCTCGGGCGACGGCTCGATGCTGGCTAAGACCTTGCGCCGGCTGGCGGCGCGCCCGCAAGGCGAGACACCGATTTTCCTGATCGCCGCGGAACGTCACGCCGACCGCGTCCATGCCGACCTTGCCGGTCTCGATCTGGCCGGCGGCGGACCGCTGTTCGAGCCGACAGGTCGCAACACGGCAGCCGCGGCGGCGCTTGCCAGCTTGCGCACGCTCTCCGAATATGGCGACGAGCTGGTGCTGGTGGTGCCGTCCGACCACGAAATATCGACGCCTCGTCAGTTCTGGCAAAGCATCGAGGCGGGCGCCGGCGCGGCAAATGCCGGCCGGCTCGTTGTGTTCGGCCTGAAACCGACACAGCCCGAGACCGGCTATGGCTATATCGAGGTCGGGGCCGGCAAGGACGGCGTCTTCGACGTCTCGCGCTTCGTCGAAAAGCCCGATCTCGCCACCGCGCAGGCCTATCTGGACGCCGGCAGCTTCTACTGGAACACCGGTATCTTCCTGTTCCGCGCCGGCGCCATGCGCGACGCCTTCGCGGCCCATGAACCGAAAATCTGGCGGGCGACGGAGGCCGCCTACAAGGCTGCGACCAGCGATCTGTCCGGCCTCTACATGCCGCTGGAACTCTATTCCGCGATCCCGTCGACCTCGATCGACTACGCCATCATGGAACGCGCGAAAGACATCGCCATGGTGCCGGCCGGCTTCCGCTGGAACGATCTCGGTTCATGGCAGTCGCTGCTCAATGTCGGCCCGTCCGATGGGCAGGGCAATGTCATCGTCGGAGACGTCGTCGCCATCGATTGCGAGAACTCCTATATCCGCAGCGAGGGGCGCCTGCTGTCGGCGATCGGCATGAAGGACGTGGCGATCGTCTCCACCGCCGACGCCACTTTCGTCGCGCCGGTCAGCCACAGCCAGCACGTCAAGAAGGTCGTCGAGCAGTTGGAGAAATCCGGCCGGCTCGAAACCAGGTTCACGCCGGCGCATGACCGCGTCATCGAGAGCGGCGCCTGGCGGCGGCGCGTGCGCCACTGGCTGTTCGAGGAGACGCTGCCGCTATGGTCTACCATTGGCGTCGACGAGCGCCATGGCGGCTTCCACGAGGCGCTGGGCTTCGACGCCTCGCCGCTGATGAAACCCAAGCGCATGCGCACGCAGGCGCGTCAGGTCTATGCTTTCGCGGTCGCCAAGGAGCGCGGCTGGGATGGCCCGGCGGACACGCTGATTGCGCACGGCATCGACTTCATGGCAGGTCAGGGCCGCACCGACAAAGGCGGCTGGGTACGCACGCTCAACATCGACGGCTCGGTCGCCGATCCGGTCGAGGATGCCTACGACCATTCCTGCGTGCTTCTGGCGCTGGCCCACGCCCATATGTCAGGCCATCCCGATGCGTTGCGGCTCGGCGAGGAGACGTTCGCCTTCCTCGATGCGCATCTGGAAGATGCCCGCATGACCGGCTTTCTGGAAACCTCCGACGGCGAGGGCGAGCGCCGCTCCAACCCGCACATGCATCTGCTCGAAGCCTTCCTTGCCTGGCACCGGGCGACCGGAGACCGCGCCTATCTGCGCCGCGCCGCGCGCATCATCGATCTTTTCCGCAGCCATTTCTTCGACCCGGAAAGCTGGACGTTGGGCGAATATTTCGACGCCGGCTGGAAGCCCGCCGCCGGCGACAAGGGCGCCTGGACCGAGCCCGGCCACCATTTCGAATGGGCCTCGCTGCTCATCGATTTCGCCGCCCGCAGCGGCCAGACGGAGCTCGGCGGCTTCGCCAGGAAACTCTATGCCTCGGCGATCGCCAACGGCCTCAACCGCGCCACCGGCCTTGCCTATGGCGCCGTCTCGCGCCAGGGCGTGCCGCTCGACACGGTCTCGCGCAGCTGGCCACAGGCCGAAGCGGTGAAGGCGGCGATCGCGCTCGACGGGTCTGGCGGCCCGGATCTCAAGCCGGAGATCGAGGCGCGCGTCGGCCGGCTGTTCCGCTGGCACATCGACCCGGCGCCGCTGGGCTTGTGGATCGACTGCATCGACGAACGCGGCCGCTCACTGGCGAGCGACGTGCCGGCCAGTATCTTCTACCATCTGGTCTATGCGCTGACGCAGTATCTGGATGGCACCAGCGATAAGTCGTAGGCCGTTTGCCCCATGCTCGGACCTTGACGTCATTGCACGGTGGCGGGTGCGCTTTCCTGCATGACAAGGGGCACGATCGCAACGATCGGCGGCAGCGCAAAACACCACATTCCGACTTGTGAATAGAGCAAAGCGGCTGTCCCACATCCCAGCGCGAAGACGAACACGGCGACCGACATTCGCGCCAGGCGCGATCGGGACGCGGCCATGCTCTCGGGCAGTGCGCCGTGGATGAGATCGGCGAGGTCGAGCATGATCTGGGTCGTGGTGCCCGTCATCAGCGTCGACGGCGGCGCACTGGGAAGATGGACGCGATGCGCGGCATTCTGCACCGCCATGGCCGAAACCAGCACCATGCCGGTGACGATGGCGGCCCAGCTGTTTCCGTCGGGGAACGGGCCAAGGCGGATTGCCAGGATCGCACCTGCCGTCAGCAGCAACAGTTTGATTGCCAACAATGACCGGAAGACCGGCAGCTTCCGGCTTTGTAACGGATACGATAGAAGTCGGCTAAGGATAACCATGAAGCAGAAGACCGGCAAAGCCAGAAGTTTTGCAAAGGCGCCTGACGTGCCAAGCGCCAGCGAAGCGCCGAGCGTGACGAAATTGCCGGTGACATGCGCCGTGAACAGTCCCTGCAGCGCCAGGAAGCCCGCGGTATCGACATAGCCTCCATTGAAGCTAAGCAGCAGCGGCAGCGTGGCCGCCTTGTTGTCCTCGGCTTCGCCCGCCATTTTCGCCTCCTCGATTGCCCCGTCAGAAAACCTACGGCAAGCCGGCAGCAAGGAGAACTGCCTTCTCGGCAAATCGCGCCCTTCAGCAGAGGCTCAGTAGGGGGCCACTACATCCCCCGTCTCGACATAGACAGACTTCAATTGCGAATAATGCGCCAGCGCGGCCAGCGAATTCTCCCGCCCTATGCCGGATTGCTTGACGCCGCCGAACGGCATTTCCACGGGCGTCAGATTATAGGCGTTGATCCAGCAAGTGCCGGCCTGCAACTCGGCGATCACCCGATGCGCGCGCGGCAGGTCGCGCGTGAACACGCCGGCGGCCAGCCCGAATTCGGTGTCGTTGGCGCGCTCGATCACCTCGTCCTCGCCGTGGAATTTGAGCACGCTCATCACCGGCCCGAATATCTCCTCGCGCGCGATGCGCATGGTGTCGGTGACGCCTGAAAACACCGTCGGCTCGATGAAGAAGCCGCCGTCGAAACCCTGCAGTGACGGCACGTTGCCGCCGCAGGCGAGGCTGGCCCCTTCCTGCTTGCCGGCTTCGATATAGGACACGACCTTGTCCTGCTGCGCCTTGTTGACCAGCGGCCCCATCTGCGTTTCGAGATCGAGCGGATCGCCGATGCGGATCTTTTTCGTCCGCTCGACCAGCCGTTCGACGAAGCGATCATGCAGGCCGCTCTGCACGAAGACGCGTGTGCCGTTGGAGCAGATCTGCCCGGTCGAGTAAAAATTGCCGAGCATGGCGCCGCCGATGGCGTTTTCGAGATCGGCGTCGTCGAAGACGATCAGCGGCGACTTGCCGCCGAGCTCCATCGTCGCGTGCTTCATCTTCGAGCCGGCAAGCGACAGCACCTTGCGGCCGGTCGGCACCGAGCCGGTCACCGAGACCTTTGCCACGACATCATGATCGACGAGGCCGGCGCCGACATCGCGGTAACCCTGTACGACATTGAACAGCCCATCCGGCAGTCCAGCCTCCGAGTAGATTTCGGCCAGCGCCAGCGCCGAAAGCGGGGTGTTTTCCGACGGCTTGAACACCATGGCATTGCCCATGGCCAAAGCCGGCGCCGATTTCCAGCCGGCGATCTGGATCGGATAATTCCAGGCGCCGATGCCGACGCACACGCCGAGCGGCTCGCGCCGCGTGTAGGCGAAGGGTCCGCCGAGATCGATCATCTCGCCGTTGAAGGCGGCGACCGCGCCGGCGAAATATTCCAGGCAGTCGGCGGCCGAAGGGGCGTCGGCCACCAGCGTCTCCTGGATCGCCTTGCCGGTGTCGAGCGTCTCGATACGGGCCAGATCGGCATTGCGCGCCCGCAGGATGTCGGCTGCGCGGCGCAGGATGCGGCCGCGTTCGACCGGCTTCAGCCGCGCCCAGGCCGGCTGCGCGGCGCGTGCCGCCTCGATGGCGAGTTCCAGCACGTTGGGCGTCGCTGAATGCAGCGTGGCGATGGTCTCGCCCGTCGCCGGATAGATCACGGGCAGTGGCGCGCCGCCTTCGTCCTCGATGTAGCGGCCGTTGACGTAATGCGATGCCGTGGGTTGGGCGCGCATGGCTTTCTCCAAGTCTGTTCGCCGAGCGGGCGGTCTGCCCGACAATGCCCTATCGGTCCGCCACCTGCCAGCGTGGATTGATCCACGGTTCCTGGTTGGATGGCGCCAGCGGCGTGCGGCCGAGGATGTGGTCGGAGGCCTTTTCGCCGGTCATGATCGATGGCGCGTTGAGATTGCCGTTTGTCACCCGCGGAAAAATCGAGGAGTCGGCGACGCGCAGCCCCTCGACGCCGATCACCCGGCATTCCGGATCGACGACGGCGGTCAGATCGTCGGCGCGGCCCATCCTGCAGGTGCCGCAGGGATGATAGGCGCTCTCGGCATGGTCGCGGATGAAGGCGTCGAGCTCGTCGTCCGATTGCACATGGCTGCCCGGCGAAATCTCCTTGCCGCGAAAGCCGTCGAAGGCTTTCTGGCCGAAAATCTCGCGCGTCAGCCGGACGCAGTGGCGGAACTCGCTCCAGTCGTCCGGATGCGACATATAGTTGAAGCGGATCACCGGCTTCGTCTTCGGATCGGGCGAGCGCAGGCTCACCGAACCGCGCGATTTCGAGCGCATCGGCCCGACATGCGCCTGGAAGCCATGCGACTTCGCCGCCGATTTGCCGTCATAGCGCACCGCCGCCGGGATGAAGTGGTACTGGATATCGGGATAGTCGATGCCGGCCTGCGAACGCACGAAGGCTGCCGCCTCGAAATGATTGGTGGCGCCAAGGCCGGTCTTGAAGAACAGCCATTGCGCGCCGATCAGCGCCTTGGAGAAAGGATTGAGCACCGAGTTCAGCGTGATCGGCTTGGTCGATTCCTGCTGGATGTAGAGTTCCAGATGATCCTGCAGATTTGCGCCGACGCCCGGCCGGTCGGCAATCACCTGGATGCCGTTTTCCTTGAGATGCACGCCCGGGCCGATGCCGGACAGCATCAGGATCTTCGGCGAATTGACCGACGACGCCGCGACGATCACCTCACGCCGCGCCTTAACGACCTGAATCTGTTTGTTAGCTTCGATCTCGACGCCGATCGCGCGTTGATTCTCGATCACCACGCGTCGGGCGAAGCCTTTGATCAGACTCACATTCCTGCGTTTGAGAGCCGGCTTCAGATAGGCGTTCGCCGCCGACCAGCGGCGGCCGCCAAGAATGGTCTGCTCCATCGGTCCGAAGCCTTCCTGCTTCGAGCCGTTATAGTCATCGGTGAGCTCGAAACCGGCTTGGCGGCCGGCCTCGACGAAGGCGCCGTAGAGCGGATTTTTCCGCGTGCCGCGCTGCACATGCAGCGGTCCGCTTTTGCCCCGCCAGCCATCCTCGCCGCCGTCGGAATCCTCCATGCGCTTGAAATAGGGGAGCACGTCGGCGAAGGCCCAGCCGGCAGCACCCTGTTCGGCCCAGTGGTCGAAGTCATGCGCATGTCCACGCACATAGACCATGCCGTTGATCGAGGAGGAACCGCCGAGCACCTTGCCGCGCGGCGTGGCGAGCACGCGCCCGCCGAGATGCGGCTCGGGCTCGCTGGCGAAACCCCAATCGTACAGGCTCATATTGAGAGGGATCGACAGCGCCGACGGCATCTGGATCAGCGGCCCCATATCGGTGCCGCCGAACTCGATGACGATCACCGAGTGCTTGCCGTCTTCCGACAGCCGGTAGGCCATGGCCGAGCCGGCGGAGCCGGAGCCGATGATGACGAAATCCGCTTCAAGCATTGTTCATATGCGCCATAAAGTCGGCGAGCGAGACATTGCCGCCGGTTGCAACCACGAGGACGGTTTTGCCCTTCACATCCACCTTGCCGCCGAGCAGCGCCGCCAGCGATGCCGCGCCCGACGGCTCCAGCACCAGCTTCATCCGCTCGAACGCGATCTTCATCGCGCGCCGCACCGAGGCATCGTCGACAGTGACGCCGCGCACCCCGGCGGCGCTCACCGCCGCGAAGGGCGCGTCGCCTGGCTTGCGCGCCATCAGCCCGTCGCAGATCGATTTCGGTCCGATCGGCATCGTTTCGATAGCGCCATGCGCAAGTGAAGAGCCCATGCCGTTGAAACCCTCCGGCTCGACCGCGATGATCTCGGTACCGGGCGACACATAGTGGAAGGCGAGCGAAACGCCGCCGATCAGGCCGCCGCCGCCGACCGAGCAGAACACCAGGTCTGCTTGCGTCCTCTTCGCTGTCAACTGGTCGAGCGCTTCCAGCCCGGCGCCGGCCTGACCCGCGACGATCTCCGGATCGTCGAAGGGATGCAGCAAGGTGAGGTGCTCGGTCTCGGCGATCTCGCGCGCCTTGGCGGCCGCGACCTCCTCGCGGGCGCGGTCGCCATGATCGGTCAGCACCACGCGCGCGCCATAACCGGCTGTCGCGTCACGCTTGGCGGCCGGCGCGTCGATCGGCATGACGATGGTGACCGGAATGCCCAGCGCCTGGCCGGCGGCCGCCAGCCCCTGCGCGAAATTGCCGGAGGAATACGCCACCACGCCCTTCCTCGCTTCATCCGGTGAAAGCCGGTTCAGCCGCCAATAGGCGCCGCGCACCTTGAACGAGCCGGCCCATTGCAGCGACTCCGGCTTGACGAAAACGCGCGCGGCGCCGGTCTCCTTGGCCAAAGCCGCCGACTCCAACAGCGGCGTCACCTGCGTGGCCGCCGAGGTGACGGCATAGGCCTGCTTGAGATGATCGAGGGTAGGGACGAGAACGTCTGCCATCATTCGCCTCTCGGATACCGTTTGCTCTCTTCGAGATTGTCGAGGTTCATGTGATTGCGCATGTAGCGCTCGGACGCCTTCTGCAGCGGCTGGAAGTCCCACGGGTAGTAGGCCCCGTTGCGCAATGCCGGATAGACAACCCAGCGGCGCGCCTGGCTTTCGCGTACCGCGGCATCGAAGCCGGCCATATCCCAGCGCGCCCGGACCTTGCCCACGAACGCCGCCACCAGGGCAGCGTTGGCCGGATCGTCGGCGAGGTTGTCGCGCTCGAGCGGATCGGCATCGAGATCGAACAATTGCGGCGGGTCGAGCTCGCAATGGACGAATTTGTACTTGCCCTCGCGGATTGCCACCAGCGGCGCATAGGAGCCCTCCGCCGCATATTCGATCGGTACCGGCGCGCTACGCGCCTTGCCATCGAGCAGTGGCAGCAGCGACTGCCCATCGGTCCATGGCGCGATCGACCCGATGTCAATGCCGGCGAGATCGCACAGCGTCGGCGTCACATCGAGATTGGAGACCGGAGCCTCGACCAGCCCGGCCGGCACGCCCTTGCCGGCTATCATCAGCGGCACACGCGCCGAACCCTCGAAGAAGCTCATCTTGAACCACAGGCCGCGCTCGCCAAGCATGTCGCCATGGTCCGAGCAGAACAGGATGATCGTATCGTCGGCCATGCGCGTGCGCCTCAGCACGTCCAGGAGTTCGCCGAGCTTGTCGTCGACATAGGAGATGTTGGCGAAGTAGCCGCGCCGCGAACGGCGCACCTGTTCACCTGTGATTTCGAAAGACGCATAATCGCTGGCGCGATAGAGCCGCTGTGAATGCGGATCCTGCTCCTCATATGGGGTGAACGGCGTTTCCGGATCGAGCGCCTGGCAGTTCTCATAGAGATCCCAATACTGCTTGCGCGCGACATAGGGATCGTGCGGGTGCGACAGCGAAACGGTGAGGCACCACGGCCGGTGGCCAGCGTCGTCCTGCTCCCGTGACAGTTGGTAGAGCTTTTGCGAGGCAAGGAACACGACCTCGTCGTCATATTCCATCTGGTTGGTGGTTTCGGCGACGCCGGCGCCGGTCACCGAGCCCAGATTGTGATACCACCAGTCGATGCGCTCGCCGGGCTTTCGGTAGTCCGGCGTCCAGCCGAAATCGGCCGGATAGATGTCGGTGGTGAGCCGCTCCTCGAAACCGTGCAACTGGTCGGGCCCGACGAAATGCATCTTGCCCGACAGGCAGGTGTAGTAGCCGGCGGCCCGCAGATGATGCGCGAAGGTCGGGATCGAGGAGATAAACTCGGCCGCGTTGTCGTAGACCCCGGTGCGCGACGGCAGTTGCCCGCTCATGAACGAGGCGCGGCCCGGGGCGCAGAGCGGCGATGCGGTGTAGTTGTTGGCGAAGCGCGCCGAGCGCGCGGCCAGCGCCTTCAGATGCGGCGCATGCAGGAAATCCGCGGGGCCGTCCGGGAAGAGCGTGCCGTTGAGCTGATCGACCATGACGATCAGGAAATTGGGTCGCCGGGTGGTCAAGGCAGGCTCCGTCCGTTGAGCTTGGTTTCGAGATAGTCTTCCACGAGCGCGATCGCGGTCTGCGCATCCGGCACGCCGTCCTTCAGCGCGCGGCGGATGTAGAGCCCGTCGATCAGCGCTGCGATCGCTTCCGCCACGCGGTCGGCCTCGGCCCGAGGCAGGATGCCGGTCAGCCCGCTCATCAGGTTCGAATGCAGCCGCCGCGCATAGATGCGCAGCAGCCGCCGCAGGTCGGAGGACTTCTGCGCCTCGACATAGAAGGCGAGCCAGGCGGCTATGATCTGAGGCTGGAACTGGTCGTCGGAAAAGCTGACGGCGACGACGGCCGAGACGCGCTGGCGCGGCGTCACCGCAAGGCCGAACGCGCGCCTTGTGTCGGCGTTGAGTTCGGCAAGGATGTGCCGCATCGTCGCGAACAGCAGCTCGTCCTTGGCGCCGAAATAGTGATGCGCCAGCGCCGACGACACGCCGGCGCGGCCGGCGATCTCCGACATCGTCACGTCCAGCGATCCGCGCTCGCCGATCGCCGAGATCGTCGCGTCGATCAGCGCCTTGCGGCGCACGGGCTCCATTCCGATTTTCGGCATTTTGGGGATCCGGTTCGAGCCGAGATTATTTTTTATTGACGCATCAATCAATAAAAAACTGGCGCCGGGATCAACCGATCGTGTCATTCTGGACCATGGCATGGGCTGGAAAACGGTTCATTGTTGAACAATATTGAATCACGTGCCGCGCGCGATCGTGCTAGGTTGCGGCGCAAATGGAGGTTGCCATGACGGCATGCATCGTCGGCTGGGCGCATTCGCGCTTCGGCAAGCTCGAAGGCGAGACGCTGGAGGGCCTGATCACCAAGGTTGCCGTCGAGGCCCTCGACCATGCCGGCATCGGTCCGGACGATGTCGACGAGATCGTCCTTGGCCACTTCAACGCCGGCTTCTC
This sequence comes from Mesorhizobium sp. B2-8-5, assembly GCF_006440675.2. NCBI lineage: Bacteria > Pseudomonadati > Pseudomonadota > Alphaproteobacteria > Hyphomicrobiales > Phyllobacteriaceae > Mesorhizobium > Mesorhizobium sp. B2-8-5. The sequence continues at coordinate 5,544,850 of NZ_CP083951.1, read as the reverse complement.
GCCGCAGGATTTTACCGCGAGCCTCGTGCTGCAGGCCGATGACCGCCTGCGCTTCAAGCCGGCGACGCGCGTCGAGAACGCCTGCGCCACAGGCTCGGCCGCCGTCCGGCAAGGCATCCGCGCCATCGACGCGAACGCCGCCCGCATCGTGCTGGTGGTCGGCGCCGAGCAGATGACGACCACGCCCGGTCCCGAAATAGGCAAGAATCTGCTCAAGGCATCCTATCTGCCTGAAGACGGCGAGACGCCTGCCAGCTTCGCCGGCGTCTTCGGCAAGATCGCGCAGGCCTATTTCCAGCGCTACGGCGATCAGTCGGATGCGCTGGCCATGATCGCCGCCAAGAACCACAAAAACGGCGTCGAAAACCCTTACGCCCAGATGCGCAAGGATTTCGGCTATGAGTTCTGCCGCCAGGAAAGCGAGAAGAACCCCTTCGTCGCCGGTCCGCTGAAGCGTACCGATTGCTCGCTGGTTTCGGACGGCGCGGCCGCACTTGTGCTCACCGACACCGCGACGGCGCTGAAGATGCGCCGCGCCGTGACCTTCCGCGCCAACGAGCATGTCCAGGACTTCCTGCCGATGTCCAAGCGCGACATTCTCTCCTTCGAGGGCTGCGAGCGTGCCTGGGAGCAGGCACTGAAAAAGGCCGGCGTCACGCTCGACGACCTCTCCTTCGTCGAGACGCATGACTGCTTCACCATCGCCGAATTGATCGAATACGAGGCGATGGGCCTGGCAAAGCCAGGCGAGGGCGCCAGACTGGCGCTGGACGGCTCGACGGCGAAGGACGGCCGCCTTCCGGTCAATCCCTCCGGCGGCCTGAAAGCCAAGGGCCATCCGATCGGCGCCACCGGTGTGTCGATGCATGTGCTGACCGCCATGCAACTGATGGGCGAGGCCGGGGGCATCCAGGTGCCGGGCGCCAAGCTCGGCGGCATCTTCAACATGGGCGGCGCGGCGGTCGCCAACTACGTTTCCATTCTCGACAGGATTCGCTAGAAGCGGCCCGCATTGAAGCGGCGCACCCTTGGGTGCGCGTGCGGGAGGCAACATGACAAATCCGGTTCTGGTCGAAGTCACGCGCGGCGCGGTGGTCGAAAGCAGGCACCGCGGCGCGGTTTCGATCTTCGACGCCGACGGCAAGCCCGTCTGGGAGATCGGCGACACGGACCGTCCGGTGTTCCCGCGCTCCGCGGTGAAGGCGATTCAGGCATTGCCGCTGGTCGAATCGGGCGCTGCCGACGCCTATGGCTTCGGCGATCGCGAACTGGCGCTGGCCTGCGCCTCGCATTCGGGCGAGCCGGCCCATGTCGAGTTGGCAACGGCGATGCTCGCCAGGGCCGGGCTCGACAGGACGGCGCTGGAATGCGGCGCGCATTGGCCCTCGAGCCACGACGCCACCATCGCGCTCGCCCGCGCCGGCGGCGTGCCCAACGCTTTGCACAACAATTGCTCCGGCAAGCATTCCGGCTTCCTCTGCACCTGCGTCCATTCCGGCATTGCGCATGGCGGCTACGTCAAGGCCGGCCATGCGCTGCAGGAGATGGTGCGCGACGCCATGCAATCCGTGACGGGCGCGGCGCATGACGTCGACCATTGCGGCACCGACGGCTGCTCGATCCCGACCTACGCCGTACCGTTGAAGAGTTTTGCGCTGGGCTTTGCCCGCATGGCGACGGGCAGGGGCTTTTCGCCCGAACGCGCCAAGGCGGCGAAGCGGCTGATCTCGGCTTGCATGGCCGAGCCGTTCCTCGTCGCCGGCACCGGCAAGGCCGATGTCGCGCTGATGCAGGCAACACCGGGCCGCATCTTCGTCAAGACCGGCGCCGAAGGCGTTTATTGCGCGGCACTGCCCGAACTGGGCCTCGGTATCGCCTTAAAATGCGATGACGGCGCGGGCAGGGGGGCGGAGGCCATGATCGCCGCGGCGCTGGCGAAGCTGCTGCGCGACGATGAAGCGGCTGCGGCAAGGCTCATCGAGCTCGCCCATCCTCCGGTCGAAAGCCGTATCGGCGCCAAGGTCGGCATGCTGCGGCCGACGGCGGCGCTCAACTAGCCGTCCTCAGCGACAGCACCAAAGTCATCGGATTTTTTGGCGAAGCCTGGAAGCCATAGTGCTCATAAAACGCCTTGGCTTCATCCGATATGGCATGAACCAAGAGACCGCGAATGCCAAGAATGGCTGCCGCTTGACCGGTCCGCAACACCGCGTCCTGCAGCAGAGCGACACCCAGACCTTTTCCCTGCCGACCTGCGTCGACAGCCAAACGGCCGAGCACAGCCATAGGCACGGGATCGGGCATATTGCGCCGGATCGAACCGGGCGCATCCACAAGGTCAAGTCCGCCTGATGAAAGGCAATAGTAGCCGACGACGCGCGTGCCTTCTGCAATCACATAGGTTCTGGACGCACCGCTGACTTGATTGGCACGCGCCCGCCGTCGGAGCCATTGATCCAGGCTGTCGGTTCCGCTTTGAAAGAAGTCGAGTTCGTGACTATCGGCAAGAAGGACCGGTGCCGAAAGCATCAGTCCCGCCAGGGCTTGGGCGCATTCATCAGGCGGGCAAATCCCTCGCCGCTCGGTGGCTGGTCGAGGATATCGAGATAATGCTGATAGCTCTCGGCATCGACCTTGACGAGCGTCTGGTCGAGCAGCGTGTCTTCTGCGGCGCGGTAAGCGGCGTCGATCATGAAGTCGGAGCGGGTCTTCCCGCGTATCTTCGCGGCACGGTCGATCAAGATACGAACATCCTCGCGGATGCGCAGATTGACGGGCTTGGCGTGCCTGTCCTGGTTTTTGGTGGCCATGACGATGGATCCTTACCTTTACCGATATAGCAATTTGCATACACAATGTGTATCTAAATTTATGGGTTACCCGGATTTAGGTCGCTGACGAGCCGGAAAAACGCTGGTCTGCGACAAAACGAACAGCACCAAGTTCGTTTTTTGCTAGTCTCCCTCCATCATTGAACGGGCGCTGGGTGATGAGCATGCTGGAAGCGGACAAGGTATTTGCCGGCTCGATCCCGGAAAACTACGATCGCCATATGGTGCCGCTGATTTTCGAGGCCTATGCCGCCGAGACCGCACGACGGGCCGTGTCCTTCTCACCCTTGGCCGTTTTGGAGACCGCCGCGGGAACCGGGGCCGTCACCCGCGCGCTGGCGCCACAGCTTTCTCCAGGCGCCAGCTACACCGTAACAGACCTCAACCAGCCGATGCTCGACTACGCCGCTTCGCGCCAGGGGCCCGACAGCCGCATCACATGGCGCCAGGCGGATGCCCTGAAGCTGCCTTTCGACGACGCTGCTTTCGACCTCGTCTGTTGTCAGTTTGGCGCGATGTTCTTTCCCGACCGCGCCGCCGCCTATCGTGAGGCGAAGCGGGTTCTGAAGCCGGGCGGGCATTTCCTCTTCAGCGTCTGGGATCGCATCGAGGAGAATGTATTCGCGGACGACGTGACGAATGCTCTCGCCCGGATTTTTCCGCACGATCCGCCGCGTTTCCTGGCGCGCACGCCGCATGGTTACCACGACAAGGCGCTGATCCGCAGCGATCTGGAGGCCGCCGGCTTCTCCGATGTGGCGATCGACACGAGGGCCGAGCAGAGCCGCGCATCCTCGCCGCGCGTTCCCGCCGTCGCCTATTGCCAGGGAACGCTGCTTCGCAACGAGATCGAGGCCAGGGAGCCCGGAAGACTGGCATCCGCGACCGACTACGCCGAAGCCACGATCGCCGACAGGCATGGCAGCGGCGAAATTGCCGCCAAGATCCAGGCCCACATTATCGTGGCCGTGGCCTAGCTCACCTTGTTGCGTTCGACGGTGAGATGCGCATAGCCGGTATCGGTTGACTGGGATAGATCGCCGGTCACCGGATCGGCCCAGCGCTGGCCGATGATGGCGCCGTTTTTCGCGCCGTCGATGACATTGTCCGAGATGACAGCGCTGCCGGAACCTTCGACGACGGAAACGACGATGCCGGTGCCGGCCTGGCGGATGATGTTTCCGCTTGCCACCACATTGCGCAGATAGGGGCCCCAGCCGAGCTGCATGCCGTAGAGCGGCGCGTTCTCGACGACATTGCCGGAGACCGTGGTATCGGCCTCGGCGCTGATGCCGACGCCGAAGCCGGGCGGGTCGGCGGTGTATGGACCGGTGGTTGAGAGGTTGCGCACGATGTTGTTCGAGCAGACCGCCATCCGCCCGCCTTCGTTGAAATTGACGATCGAGATGCCGTTGGCGGCGCCGTCGACCAGATTGTTGCTGAGGATCGCGCCTTCGAAGGAGAATTCCGAATAGATCCCGGTCTCGCCCGAGCGCGAGCAGGTGTTGCCGGTGATCTGCAGATTGCTCGAACTGTTGGCGCGCACTGCAGTGAAGGCGCAATCGGAGACGACGTTGCCCGAGATGATCACATTGCCGGCGCGGAAAGTGTTGATGCCGTTGCCATTCTGGCCGGTGCCGCCGCTGCGCGCGCCGATCCGCTGGACACGATTGCCGCTGACGATGGTGCCGTCCTCTGCCGCTTGCCAGCGATGCACGAGGATGCCGCCATTGGCGCAGTCGGACACCGTGTTGCCCGAAATCTCCAGACCCCCGGCCTCGACCGAATAGATGCCGGCGTCCGCGGCGCCAGAAATATCGCAGCGGCCGACACGGCCGACGGCATGCTCGAGCGCCAGCCCGTTCTTGCCGCTGCCGGTCACCTGGCAATTGTCGATGACGAGATGGCCGACGCGGCGCAAATCGAGCAGCCCCTGCGTGTAGTCGGCCAGCCAGCGGTTGGCGCCGTCCAGCATCAGCCCGCTGAACTCGATATGCTCGGCTTGTTCGGCCATCATCAGATGGCCGTTGCCGCCATAGACGATGCGCGTCGCGCCGGGCACGCCCGACAGTCGCACGCGCGCAGGCAGCTTGAGATTCGAGACGAGATAGGTGCCGCCCGGCAGGAACACCGGCTGGTCGCGATCGCTGGCCTCGGCCAGCATCTTGGCGAAGACCTTGCTCTGGTCGTCGACCGCGCCGGGCTGCACGCCGATCTCCGTGGCGTTGATCGAGCCGCGCATAGCGGCCATTTCGATGCCGGGCAGCGATTTCGCCAATGCTTTGCCGGCGAAGACGCCGGCGACGGCGAAGCCGGCGGTCCGGGCAAGCAGCGTTCGTCTGTTCAACATCGGCACAGGTCCTGGCGTTTCGCCTCTAGTCGCAGGAATCGTGCCAAGGCGGGCCCATCGGCAAACCGCTTGTGCAGTCGCCTCGCCAAGCCTAAGTTCATTGTATGAGCAGAGCTTTCACGCGCGAAGAAGACAGCGAGAACGCCATCGCCGGCGTCGGCGAACGGCCGGTCAGCACGCACCGCAATCTGGTGACGGAGCGCGGCCTTGCGATGATCGAGGACAACCTCGCCGAGCTGCGGGACATACTGGGCAAGGCGGAGAGGAAGGGCGACCGCGAGCGCATCGCGGTGGTTTCCCGCGACCTGCGCTATTGGACCGCGCGGCGCGAGAACGCCGAGCTTTCGGTGCCGGAGCCCGGCAGCAACGTCGTGCGCTTCGGCATGGGCGTCACGCTGGAAGGCGACGACGGCAGGAAGGTGCATTGGCGCATCGTCGGCGAAGACGAAGCCGACCCGTCGAAGGGCAGCATTTCCCATGTCTCGCCGATGGCCGTGGCCCTGTTCGGCAAGAAGACCGGCGAGGTCGTCACTGTCAACGGCAAGGAATGGGAGATCGTCAAGCTCTCGGATAAGGCCGAGAACTAACCGCAGCCCTTTACTTTGCCAGCTTCCGCAGTGCGGCTTCGTATTTGTCCATGACATCGCGAGCGGCGTTGATCTGTCGTTCGTGATTGTCGTCGCGGACTGGCCTTAGAACGAAGCCGTCGTCGGTTTCGATGACCTGAAGCTGGTCGCCGACTTGGAGGTTCAGACTGTCAAGCATTTCGCGTGGCAAGAATACGGCTCCTGATCCGTCCTCAAGTCCGTAGATGGTCGTTTTGATCATGATCGCGCCGCCCTGGTTGTATCTGTCGTTATAGAACAACCTTCAGCCAATTCGGCAAGCCTTCACTGATCGGCCAGCAACCGATCCATCAGCCGGTTTGCCGCCTCCGGGATGACGGTTCCCGGCGGGAAGATCTCCGCCGCTCCCGCCGCCAGCACCGCGTCATAATCCTGCGGCGGGATGACGCCGCCGGCGACGATCAGCATGTCGGCATGGCCGAGCTTCCTCAGCGCTTCCTTGAGCTCGGGGATCAGCGTCAGGTGCCCGGCCGCGAGCGACGACGCGCCGATGATGTCGACATCGTGCCGCACCGCCAGCTTGGCGATCTCATCCGGCGTCTGGAACATCGGCCCGACGGTGACGTCGAAGCCCAGATCGGCGAAGGCGCTGGCGATCACCTTTTGGCCGCGGTCGTGGCCGTCCTGGCCCATCTTGGCGACGAGGATGCGGGGCTTGCCGCCGGATTTCTTCTCGAACGCCTCGATCTTTTCCTGCAGCCGCGCGAGCGCCGGGTTGTCGCCGAGCGCCTCGCGATAGACGCCGGAGATCGTCTGCACCGCCGCCGTGTGGCGGCCGAAAACCTTTTCCAGCGCCAGCGAGATCTCACCCACGGTGGCGTTGGCGCGCGCTGCGCGGACCGCGAATTCCAGCAGGTTCTCATTGCCCTCGGCGGCACGGGTCAGCGCTGCCAGCGCATCCTCCAGCGCCGCGACGTCGCGTGTGCCTTTGAGCCGCTGCAGCTTCGCCAATTGCCTGGCTTTCACCTCGGCATTGTCGATCTTCAGCACATCGACTTCGATGTCGGTCTGGGGCCGGTGTGCGTTGACGCCGACCAGAATTTGCTCGCCGGAATCGATGCGCGCCTGGGTGCGGGCGGCCGCTTCCTCGATGCGCAGCTTGGGAATGCCTTGCTCGATCGCCGCCGCCATGCCGCCGAGGCTTTCGACCTCCTCGATATGGGCCAGCGCGCGCGCCGCCAGATCATGCGTCAGCCGCTCGACATAGGCCGAGCCGCCCCATGGATCGATCATGCGCGTGGTGCCGGATTCCTTCTGCAGGATGAGCTGCGTGTTGCGGGCGATCCGCGCCGAATGGTCGGTCGGCAGCGCCATCGCCTCGTCGAAGGAATTGGTGTGCAGTGACTGGGTATGCCCCTGCGTCGCCGCCATCGCCTCGATCATGGTGCGGGTGATATTGTTGTAAGGATCCTGCGCCGTCAGCGACCAGCCCGAGGTCTGGCAATGGGCGCGCAACGACAGCGAACGCTCGTCCTTCGGCGCAAAATTCTTCTTCATCAGGCTCGACCACAGCAGCCGCGCGGCCCTGAGCTTGGCGACCTCCATGAAGAAGTTCATGCCGATCGCCCAGAAGAAGGAGAGGCGCGGCGCGAAACGGTCGATGTCGAGACCGCCCGCAACGCCGGCGCGCGCATACTCGATGCCGTCGGCGATCGTATAGGCAAGCTCGAGGTCGGCCGTCGCGCCGGCCTCCTGCATGTGATAGCCGGAGATCGAGATCGAGTTGAATTTCGGCATATGCCTGGAGGTGTAGGCAAAAATGTCCGACACGATCCGCATCGAAGGTTTCGGCGGATAGATGTAGGTGTTGCGGACCATGAACTCCTTCAGAATGTCGTTCTGAATGGTTCCGGCGAGATCCTTCTGCGCGACGCCTTGTTCCTCCGCCGCCACGATGTACAGCGCCATGATCGGCAGCACCGCGCCGTTCATGGTCATCGACACCGTCATTTCGTTGAGCGGAATGCCGTCGAAGAGTTGGCGCATGTCGAGGATGGAATCGATCGCCACACCCGCCATGCCGACATCGCCGGCGACGCGCGGATGGTCGCTGTCATAACCACGATGCGTGGCGAGATCGAAGGCCACCGACAGGCCTTTCTGGCCCGCGGCGAGGTTGCGCCGGTAGAAGGCGTTGGATTCCTCCGCCGTCGAGAACCCGGCATACTGCCGGATCGTCCAGGGCTGCTGGACATACATGGTGGGGTAGGGGCCGCGCACGAAGGGCAGCATGCCCGGATACGTGTCTAGATTGGCGAGCCCCTTGAGGTCGCCTTGCCCGTAAAGATGCTTCACGGCGATGCCTTCCGGCGTCATCCGCTGGCCTTTGAGCTCGACCGGCGCGCGACGCGGCGCCGACCAGCCGATCTGGCTGAAATCCGGGATCATGACCCGGCTCCGATCGACTGATCGATGCGCACCGGAAACAGCGGCTCGCAGGTCGCGACGCCCTCCGTCAGCGCTGGACGCCGCTCTTGCGGCAGCGTCTCGACCGGGCGCTCCGTGCCGACGCGGTAAAGCGTCGTGCCGACAATGCCGCGTTCGCCCGACCGGTAGGCGCCGTTGCGCTTGGCCGCGGCCGTCTGCACGCGATTTTGGATATAGCCCTGCTGCAGGCTGGCAAGCACGCCGCCCTCGGCCTCGATGCGCTGGAATTCTTCCCAGGCCGCGGCGCAGAGATCGTCGGTCAGCGCTTCGACCGCGCCCGAGCCGCTGGCCGGATCGACGACGTGGCCGATATGGCTCTCCTCGGCCATGATCAGTTGGGCGTTGCGGGCAACGCGGCGGCCAAAGCCGGCCGGCAGCCCATGCGCGATCGTGTGCGGCAGGATCGAGATCGAATCGGCGCCGCCGGTTGCCGCCGCGAAGGCCGCGATCGCCGTGCGCAAAATATTGGTTTCCGGGTCGGCCATCGTCATCATGCGATAGGAGGTCTCGGCATGGATGCTGGCGGTCGCGGCCGGGATCGAGCAGGCTTCCTGGATGCGCGCCCAGAGCGTGCGCAACGCCCGCACCTTGGCCATCGACAGGAACTGGTCCTGGTCGACGCTGAGCGCGAAGCCGATATAGGGCGCCGCATAGACCAGTGGCTGGCGCGCCTTCTCGAACATCCTGAGATAGGACACCACGGAAGCCATCATCGTGCCGAGCTCCTGCGCCTCGGTGGCGCCGGCATTGTGGAAGACACGGCCGTCGGCCTCGAGCAGCACGCCCGGCACGCCCATCGAGAAGAAATGCGCCAGCGACTGCGGCATCGATTCCTGCAGCGCCTCGATCGAGGTGCGCAGCCGCCCGGTGCCGGCGAAGATCGCCGCCGGGTCGATGCCGAAGGAAAGGTTGAGCTTGGTCGGATCGGAACGGCGTTTGCTCAAGAAGGCGAGAAGCCAGTCGGCCACGGCGCGGCTCCAGGGATGCGCGTCGATGCGCACCTGCACGCGGTTGAGCGGCACGCCGTCGAGCACCCGTTCCAACGCTTCCGCGGTGCGCGGCAGGCCGTAGCCGAAGGCGTTCGGCGCGCCCTCGAAGACCAGCGACAGACCGCTGGCGCCTTGGGCGATGTCTTCCAGGGCTTGCGCGCTGGCCCGGGCAATATCCGGGTCGTCGACCCGCTGGCTGACGATCCAGCGCGCGGTCGGATTTGTGCGCGGCAACGGCTCGGCGGTCGTCGAGCGTTGTCTGAGCGGCTCGATGCGGATGCCGTCATCGGTGCGGGAGACGAGCTTTTCCTCGAAGGAACCGCCGGCAAGCGCCTTTTCCGCCAGCGCCTGCCAACGCTTGGCGTCCGGGTTCGGAAGGTCGACATCCCTGGTCAAGGCGCCGGCGCCCATCGCTCTCCTCGCTTCTCGGCCGCATCAGCCGGGTCCAGCCAATCTAAGGTCAGGAACCGGATATCACAATGCGTCATCCAGCCAATCGATTGCCAAACATGCGCCGAATCCGCAAGCGCCAAAGGCCGAATTCGCTGCGCCCCAAAATCGATGCTGGGCATTGCCGCATGTGACGAGCGTTACTATACCTCCGAATGAGGCCTTTGAGCGGAACAGATTGCGGAGACAGGATATGGTTGACGAGACCAGCATCTTCATCGGCGCCAGCCGCAAGCCCGACGATTCCTATCAGCGCGCGGAGGAGCTGCTGCTGCGCTACGGCAACCGCCACGGCCTTGTCACCGGGGCCACGGGCACCGGCAAGACGGTCAGCCTGCAGATCCTGGCCGAGGGCTTTTCCAATGCCGGCGTGCCTGTCTTCTGCGCCGACATCAAGGGCGACCTTTCCGGCATATCCATGATGGGCGAGGCCAAGGATTTCCTGGTCAAGCGCGCCGAGCAGGTGAAGCTCGATCCCTACCAGTTCCAGGAATTCCCGGTCATCTTCTGGGATCTGTTCGGCGAGCAGGGCCACCCGATCCGCGCCACCATTTCCGAGATGGGGCCGCTGCTTTTGTCGCGGCTCATGAACCTCACGGAGGCGCAGGAAGGCGTCATGAACATCGCCTTCCGCATCGCCGACGAGGAAGGCTTGCTGCTGCTCGATCTCAAGGACCTGCAGGCGCTGCTCGCCAACATGGCCGACCGCGCCGACCAGCTCAGCGCCCGATACGGCAATGTCACCAAACCCTCCGTCGGCGCCATCCAGCGCACGCTGCTGGTGCTGGAACAGCAGGGTGCGGCTAACTTCTTCGGCGAGCCGGCGCTGCGCATCGCCGACATCATGCGCACGACGCGCGACGGCCGCGGCGCGATCAGCGTTCTGGCCGCCGACAAGCTGATGATGAACCCAAGACTCTACGCCACCTTCCTGCTGTGGCTGATGTCGGAACTGTTCGAGGAACTGCCCGAGGTCGGCGATCTCGACCGGCCGAAGCTGGTGTTCTTCTTCGACGAGGCGCATCTTTTGTTCGAGGACGCGCCGAAGGTGCTGATCGACCGTGTCGAGCAGGTGGTGCGGCTGATCCGCTCCAAGGGCGTCGGCGTCTATTTCGTCACCCAGAACCCGCTGGATATTCCCGAAAAAGTGCTGGCCCAGCTCGGCAACCGCGTCCAGCATGCGCTGCGAGCCTATACGCCGCGCGAGCAACAGGCGGTGCGCACGGCCGCCGAGACCTTCCGGCCCAACCCCGATTTCGATTGCGCCACCGCCATCACCCAGCTCGCCACCGGCGAGGCGCTGGTCTCGATGCTGGAGGACAAGGGCGTGCCGGCCATGGTCCAGCGCACGCTGATCCGGCCGCCGTCATCCCGGCTTGGACCGATCACGCCCGACGAGCGCCGCAAGATCATCGCCGAGAGCCCGGTCGCCGGCCAGTACGACGAGACCGTCGATCGCGAATCGGCTTTCGAAATCCTGCAGAAGAAGACCAAGGAGGCGCAGGACGCCGAGGCGGCAAAGCAGCGGAACAGCGGCGGCTCGCGCTGGACCATTCCCGGTTTCGACGATGTTTTGGGAACAGGCAACCGGCGGTCCTCCAGCCGCCAGACCGTGGCCGAAGCCGCCATCAAGTCGGTGGTGCGCTCGGTCGGCTCCTCCGTCGGCCGCGCCATCGTACGCGGGATTTTGGGAAGCCTTGCGCGAGGCCGCTGAAGCGAAGAGCCGGCACCGAGCGGAGCGCGACGCGAATCACGCCCCGCAACCTTTGATGTCAGGCGAGGACCCGCTTGCCGTCGGGCGAATCCGTCACGGAAATGCGCCACCCCGGAAGGCTGTCCGCGTTACCTCCCGACGATCAAATCTTACCCGTCGACGGGTGAGCCGCGTCAGTGGCAGCTGAAACTTTCCGCCAGGGAATTTTTCCCGGCGGAACCGCAATTTCATGAAATACCAGACGCGCCAAATCATGGCCTTTGACGTGCTGTTGCCGGGGGGCAAACTCGATAGCGCCGACAGCACGTGCGATCACGAATTATTGTGGCAACGGAACCGAAAGCGCCCTCTAAGGTTGGGCAAAGGCTGCGGAGGGCTGAGCATCAGGAGTCCGAGTTGCGGCGCGATGACGATCTGCCAGCTTGGTATTCGGAAATTCCTGCTGAAAGGCGGCCACTGCTAAACGCGAAAGGCGGGCTGTCGTTCGGCCACACTCGCCTCATGCAGCAATTCTTGAGCGAGAACTTTTCGCGCAAGCTTTCGCTCGCCGAGATGGCGGCTGTGTGTGGGCTGTCCCCCTACCACTTCGCCCGTGCTTTCTCCAAGACGTTCGGCATGACGCCGCATCAATATGTTCTTACCCTTCGCCTTGACTTTGCCGAGAAGCTGCTGGCCGACAGGCGCGTCTCGATCACGGACATCGCCTATCTGAGCGGCTTCTCGAGCCAGAGCCACCTCACCACCACGATGAAGAAATATCGCGACGCCACCCCACAGCAGGTGCGGGCAAGGCATGTTCGGTCGCGGTCCGGATAGGGAAACTAATTTAGCAGTATGGAAATTAAGCGGATCTCTTATAAAGATTCGGCTAAAGTAATTTACTGTTAACCTCCAGAAAACCTGCGGTATATTTTCAGATAAACAGCAATTTATTGGAATACGAAGCCCCTGAAAACGTGTCTTTCTGCAGCAAATCCGGTATTCGGATTCTAAGCTGGCCGAGGGGACATGAGCGACGACACGGCGATTCGCCGGAGCCTTTCCGAGGAGATCGGTTACTGGCTGGAGTCGGCATCGCGGACGCTTGAGAAGCGCTATGGAAATGGCGTGCCCCTCGCCAAGCAGGACATGCTGCTGGCCCATTATCTCTATGGCCTCACGGCTGTCGTTCACGCGCATGACGCGCCTGCCGTCCATCTGGCGGCGGTGCGGTCCTATCTCGAGCGGCTGATCCCAACGGAGCGGGTTGCGGCGGCGCTCAAGGCTGTGCCCGAGGCGGGTGACGCCTGGCTTGAAAACACGCTCGATCGCGTCGAGGCGATCGGTGAAAAACAGGGCCACGCGCTGCTGGCGCGCGGCGCCGATATCGTCATCCCATTTTCGAGCAGACACGCTTTGGCGGCAGGATCGGCGGAACCTGCCGTGATCGAGCGCGACCCACCAAAGGAGGCATTCTCGCAATGAACTTCAGGCAGGAAGGTATCAGTCAGCGCGGATCGGCTCGATTTGCTGGAAATTGGGTCTCCGGCGCCACCGACAGCCGCTCGCTCCGGCGCCGCCTGATGGCGGCGCTGCGCAACGCGCATAGGGTGCTCGGCATGCAGCGCAGGGGGCTAGGGCTTGGCACGCTCGGCGGTGGCAGGATTCTGGCGGCGGCGCTGGGTGCAATTGCATTCGGTGGCATCGCCACGCCGGCATCGGCACAGGTTTTCGGCGGCGGCGGCACGGCAAACGGTGTGCGCGGTATCGCGTTTGGATCTGGAGCCGTGCAAAACGGAGCCGATTCCATCGCCGAGGGTACCAATGCCAGCGCGGGCAGCCAGAATGCCGTCGCGATCGGCTTCCAGTCGATCGCCTCGCAGATCAACTCCATCTATCTCGGCTCGCGGACTGCTGCGGGAACGGGTGCCACTGCCACGAGCGCCATCGGCATCGGCACGGATGTCACGGCATCTCAGGCCGACGCAATTGCCATGGGACGTTCGTCCGTGTCGTCGGCGCAATATGCGATCGCCATCGGTCTGAATGCGCGAGCTACGGGTACCGGCGGCGCGATCGCGTTGGGTCAAGGCACTGTCTCGAGCGGCGTCAATTCGGTCGCGCTCGGTGTAACCGCCAATGCCACTGGGGCTGGCGCAAACGCCTTGGGCACCTTCTCCCTTGCTTCTGGGGGGAACTCCACTGCCCTCGGCACCAGTTCCACGGCCAGCAACAACTATGCGACAGCCGCGGGCTGGGGATCTGTCGCCAGCGGCGCCAACTCCACTGCCGTCGGGCGTGAGGCCGCTGCCAGCGGCATAAACGCTTCTGCATTCGGGGAAGGGGCAAAAGCAGTAGCAGACAATTCTCTCGCTGCCGGCGTCAGCGCCAACGCAGGCGGAGTCGGCAGTACCGCGCTCGGCATCGGCACCTCGGCCGGCGGCGCCAGTTCGGCAGCCGTGGGCTTCCAGGCCCAGGCAGCCGGCACCAATGCAATCGCCGTTGGCCCCCAGGCAAATGCATCGGCGTCAAACTCGGCAGCGTTCGGCAACGTTGCCACGGCTTCCGGTCAGTTCGCGCTGGCTCTGGGCAATTCGGCCGTGTCGAGCGGCGTCGGCTCGGTCGCGGCTGGTTCTGGAGCCCAGGCGACGGACGTCTCCACCACCGCGATCGGCAACAACGCCGCGGCGATAGCCGCCAACGCAAGTGCGCTGGGATTGGGCGCCACTGCGAGCGGTGTAGACGGCACGGCGGTCGGCAGGCAAGCCACTGCGAGCGCTCAATCGGCCATCGCCATAGGCACCAGCTCCGCTGCGAGCGCCGCCGCCAGCACGGCAGTTGGCAACACCGCCGTTGCCAGTGGCATAAACTCCTCCTCATTCGGGTCTGGAGCGAAGGCGACAGGCGACAATTCCCTTGCCGCCGGCGTCAGCGCCAGCGCCGGCGGGCTAGCCAGCACCGCGCTCGGCATCGGTTCCAATGCATCGGCGCAGAGCGCCATCGCCGTCGGCAACAATGCCAAGGCCGATTCCGCCGAGGCGGTCGCCATGGGCACCAATGCGGTCGCGACCGGTGGCAAGGCTGTCTCGATCGGCTCTGGCAACACCGCCTTTGGCGACGGCGCGGTCTCCATCGGCGATCCGAGCTATGCCAGCGGCACCGGCGCCTTCACCGGCGGTGCCAACAACATCGCCAACAGCGACGGCACGGCGAGCGCCACCGCCGCCAACCAGGCCGCCGGCGCAGTGGCGATCGGCAACAACAACAAGGCGATCGGGCAAGGCTCCGTGGCGCTGGGCAACGGCTCTACCGCGGGCGCCGCCGGCCTCGCCGGCAATATCGCCCTGGGCGACGGCGCGACCGCGGCGGCGAAGTCAGGCGATGTCGCCCTGGGCTCCGGCTCGGTGACCGTCACGGCGGTCGGCACGAGCGGCACGACGATCGGCGGGACGGCCTACAGTTTCGCCGGAACGGTTCCGACATCAACCGTCAGCATCGGCGCTCCGGGCGCGGAGCGGACCCTCACCAATCTCGCGGCGGGCCGGCTCAGCAACGCCTCGACCGACGCGATCAATGGTTCGCAGCTTTTCGCGACCAATCAGCAGGTGACGCAGAACACGACCGATATCGCCAACATCGGAAATACGGTCACCGACATCAACACCGGCGCCGGCATCAAATATTTCCACGCCAATTCGACGCTGCCCGATTCCCAGGCTCTGGGGACGGATTCGGTTGCGATCGGCCCGAATGCCGTCGCCAACAATGCGGGCGACGTGGCAATCGGCCTGAACTCCGTATCCGGCACCACGACCGTGGTCGGCGGCACGACGATCGGCGGTGTGAACTATACCTTCGCCGGCGGAACGCCGGCCGGCGCGTTCTCGGTCGGCTCGGTTGGTGCTGAACGCCAGATCCAGAACGTTGCGGCCGGGCGGTTGAGCAACTCCTCGACCGACGCGGTCAACGGCTCGCAGCTGTTCGCGACAAACCAGCAGGTGACGCAGAACACAACTGATATCGCGGCCAACACCGCCGACATCACCAATCTCGGCAACACGATCACCAACATCAACACCGGTGCCGGCATCAAGTATTTCCACGCCAATTCGACGCTGCCCGATTCCCAGGCGCTGGGGACGGATTCGGTCGCGATCGGCCCGAATGCCGTCGCGAACAACGCCGGCGACGTGGCTATCGGCTTGAATTCGGTATCGGGCGCCACGACCAATGTCGGAGGCACGACGATCGGCGGCGTCAACTACACCTTCGCCGGCGGAACGCCGGCCGGCGCATTCTCGGTCGGCTCGGTTGGCGCGGAGCGCCAGATCCAGAACGTCGCGGCCGGGCGGTTGAGCAACTCCTCGACCGACGCGGTCAACGGCTCCCAGCTCTTCGCGACAAACCAGCAGGTGACGCAGAACACGACCGATATCGCGGCCAACACTGCCGACATCGCCGCCAACACTGCCGACATCACCACGCTCGGCAACACCATCAACAATTTTGCCGGCGACACCTCGACTGCCTACACGGACGCCAACGGCGAAGGCATCCGCTACGTGCGCACCAACGACACGACGCTTCCGGTCACCGATGCCTTCGCGCAAGGGATCGGCTCCTCGGCGCTCGGCTACCAGGCAACGGCGTCCGCCGCCAATTCGCTGGCTCTCGGCCGCGGCACCGCGGTCACCATAACCGACGGCGTGGCGCTCGGCTCCGGCTCGGTTTCCGACCGTGCGGTCGCGCCCGTGTCGGGGTCGATCCTTTCCGGCACCGGCCTCATTCCCTACAACACCGCGGACATGACCCTGCTCGGCGCCGTCTCGGTGGGCACCTCCACCGCTTATCGCCAGATCATCAATGTGGCCGACGGCACCGAGGACCAGGACGCCGTCACGCTTCGCCAGTTGAAGGGCGCGCTGAGCTCCTTCGCGGTGACCGGAAGCATGTACTTCCACGCCAACTCGACCGCGTCGGACTCGCTGGCGGTCGGCGCCGATTCGGTGGCGATCGGCCCGCGCACGACCGTCAATGGCGACAACGGCATCGGCATGGGCAACGGCGCCATCGTCCAGCAGACGGCGCCAGGCGGCATCGCGATCGGCCAGACCTCGACTGTCAATGCGGCAGACAGCATCGCGCTAGGCACGAACTCGACCGCCAACGGCGCCCAGTCAATGGCGCTCGGTGCCGGCGCCACGGCCAACGAGCCGGGCAGCGTCGCTCTCGGCGCCGGCTCGACGACGGCGGCTGCCGTCGCCACCACCGGCACGACGATCAACGGCGTCGCCTACACCTTCGCCGGAACCAATCCGACGAGCACGGTGAGCGTCGGCAGCGTCGGCAACGAACGCACCGTAACCAATGTGGCCGCGGGCAGGATCAGCGACACTTCCACCGATGCCATCAATGGCAGCCAGCTCTACGCGACCAATCAGGCTGTCGAAGCGGTGCAGGGGAGCGTCGGCAACCTGAATGAGTTCGCCGTTCAATATGACAAGAACCCGGACGGCACCAAGTCGAACTCGCTGACGCTCGTCGGCGGTGACGTGAATGCGCCCGTTGTCATCCACAATGTCGGCGCCGGCACCGCTGACACCGATGCAGTCAACGTGCTGCAGTTCAACAACGGGCTGGCGACAACGTTCGACAACTCCAAGACCTACACCAATCAGGTGGCGGCCACCACGCTGCAGCAGGCCAATGCCTATACCGACTCCAAGCTCAGCCAGCTCAACATGGACATGGGCGAGGCGCGCGGCGAGGCGCGGCAGGCCGCCGCGATCGGCCTTGCGGCCGCCTCGCTGCGTTACGACGACCGCCCAGGCAAGCTGAGCGTCGCGGCCGGCGGCGGCTATTGGCGCGGCGAAGGCGCGGTCGCGTTCGGCGCCGGTTACACCAGCGAGGACGGCCGAGCCCGGGCGAACCTCTCCGGCACGACGGCGGGCGGGCACTGGGGTGTCGGCGCGGGCGTCAGCTTTACCCTGAACTGAGTCTGCTGATGACCAGGCAAACAGTCCTTGCCGTAATATCGGTGGTTTGCCTCCTTCTGTCCGGCCCGCACGCGGCCGGGCAAGGGGCGGCCCCTGCCTACAGGATAAAACCTTCCGACGTCGCGGTACCTCCGGACGTGAAGCTTGGCGAATATCAACGCATCACGCGTCCGTTCGAGAACTGGACGCTGATCTGCGACGAGAACCTGCAGGCCAGGAAGAAAGTATGCAACATCAGCCAGTCCTTCATCGACCAGGGCCAGGCAATAATCTTCAGCTGGTCGCTTGCGGCCGACGAGAAGGGCAAGCCGTTCATGATATTGCGCGCGCCCAGCGCGGCAGGGGCAGGCAGCAAGCTTTCGCTCAGATTTGCCGGCCGCAAACAGCCGGTCGACGTTCAACTGCAAGGCTGCGACGCGTCGGTTTGCGTCGG
This sequence comes from Mesorhizobium sp. B2-8-5, assembly GCF_006440675.2. NCBI lineage: Bacteria > Pseudomonadati > Pseudomonadota > Alphaproteobacteria > Hyphomicrobiales > Phyllobacteriaceae > Mesorhizobium > Mesorhizobium sp. B2-8-5. Next base: position 5,527,055 of record NZ_CP083951.1, on the reverse strand, counting down.
TTATCTACCCGTCGGCCCGGTGCTTCGCGAGCAGATCGGCAAGGAGACGATGGTCCAGGTTTCCTATTCCCTGCCGTCGGGAGCGACCGTCAGCCTCGATGCCCCGTTCAAGGGGCTCAAGACCGCGCTGTCGGCCATCAACTAGAAAGACTTTGAGATGACACGCCAATCCATCGAGGACAGAATCCTGACGCACTCCCAGCCGGTCGCGCTGCCGGAGCCGCCGGCAAGTGCGCCGCCACAGCGTTCGCCAGGCTGGCGCCTGGTGCGAAACACGGCGCTGCTCGGCGCGTTCGCGGTCTTGGTCGCGGCGGCGGTGATCCTGTCGCTCCGTCTCTATCCCGCGCTCGGTACATTCGTCGCCGGCACGGCCTCCGCGCAAGCACAGGCGCCCATGCAGGGCGAGCCGGCGCAAGCCGCGCCTGCGCCGGCGGATATCGCGGCGAACAAGAATCCGTTTCAGGCGCATGTCGCTCAGGCGGGCGTGCGCACCTGCGCCAATCTCTTTACCACGCTCGGACAGGCTCTGACGGCAGGATCGACCTATGCGGTCCAGACGCAATGGGACAAAACTTCGCCGGATGCCCATGCGGTGCAGGCCGTGGCCGGGATGAGCTACGATCTGCCGGACTACAAGACGCAGGCCGCGGGCGTCGTCTTTGCTTCGCCCGTCGGCCAGACCTGCGAGGGCGGCTTCGTGCGCGTGGCGCCGTTCCAGCGCTCTTGCCAGGAAGTTGCCGGAACGCTCCCGAAAGGCAGCCTGCTGGCGGACAATCTTTCGAAAACGATGCTTTTCAACCTGGCCAACAATGGCGGCCAGGCGCTGCTGGTCCCCACCGGCAATACCTGTGTCGTCGTCTCGGTGGCCCGCATGGGCGGCTAGCGGCCAGCCGTGATTGTCGATTCCTGGACAGCTGCAATTGGGAGCTACGAAAATGCTGATCAACCGTCGCCTCTCATTCCCGCTGCTGGCGGCTTTTGTCGGACTGACAATGGCGAGCCGGGCCGCTGACCTGGTGGCGCCGCCGCCGGCGCAGACCGGCGAGGAGAGGGGAATCTGGGGCGCGATCGCCTACTCGCCGGGCGACGGCAGGCACGGCTTCTTCTGGGGCGCCGACAAGCGGCAGGAAGCCGAAGACATCGCGCTCAAGCACTGCGAGAATGCGGACGGCGCGGGCTGCAGGGTGGTCGAGGTGTTTCGCAACCATCGCCATTGGGACGATGATGACGGCACCGGCTTTCCCTATGAGCATTGCGCGGCGCTTTCAGTCGGCAAGAGCCGTGGCCCGGCGACCCCGTTCTGGGGTGTCGCGTCCGCCACGACGCGTCGCGAAGCCGAGGACAAGGCCAAGGCCGAATGCGGCGGTAAGGAGAAGCAGTGCAAGATCCGCGAATGGGTCTGCACCTGAGCGTCGACAACGCTGCAGCCTGCATTAGATGTTCTGCCGCGTGAAGTGGAAGGCAGCGGCCCGCTGACTCAGATATTCTCCGGTGTGACTATTTCGAAAGGTATCGACCGCTGAAGGGTCGCGAATGGTGCTTGTGGTCCAATGACATCGATCATGGTCTGCACGAGAAGGGCGGAGGTCGCTTCAAGGGGGTGGCAGAGAGCTGCCGTGATCAATCCTTCGGACAATCCTCTGCGGGTCTCGGGCCCAATGTCGCGGCATACCACCTTGATCCCCGATCGCCTCTCGGAAGATACTTCCCTCAAGGCGCGAAGCACGCCTGTGATGCCGCCGCCAACAATTAGAATCCCCACCAGATCGTCCGTCGTCTTCAGCAACTCGGCCACCATGCGGTAGGCCTCGCTCGATTCCTCGTGAGTGGGGCGGCTCTCCTCCACTGTGAGCCGAGGCGCGTGCTCGCGCAAATAGGAGCGGAAGCTGGCGTCCGAGACATCCTGGCATTGGTAGCGATGATTGCCGATGAAAACAGCGATTCGACCAGCCCCTTGGGTCGTTTGCGTGATCAGGAATGCTGCGGTGCGCCCCAGCTTCCAGTTGTTGGTGCCTACATAGGCCGCCCTTTCCGGTGCGGATTGATCTGTGATGTAGGAGACAACCGGCTTACCCATCTCCTTCAGGGAACGGATGGCCTGGCCAATGATCGGGTGATCCGCCGCGACCACCGCCACAGCGTCGCATGCATCGCCAAGCGCGATGAGCCGGCTCGATATCGTCTCCGGCGTCAAAATATCCACGAAGTCGACGACAGGGTCGATGACCTCGTCCCGCCGCTCGCGGCAGGCAGCGACAATCTTCTTCCCGAATAGCTGGTAGAGGTCGCGGGTCGACTGCTGGAGCAGGAAACCCAGCCGGTAATGCGGCGAGATTTTTCGCGCCCGGTCATCGATCGCGCCGATGCCGTAAAAGCCAATTTCTTCCGCGGCGCTTTGCACGCGCTGGACGGTTTTCGGCCGCACGGCAACGGTGCCGCCCAGAATTCTGTTCACCGTCGCCACCGACACGCCTGCCGCGGTAGCAAGATCGTGGATTGTCGGCCGCTTCATGAACGCCCACCCTTCTCTGTATCATCATGATTGAAACTAAATGATACAAATGCAATTTTGATATTATTTCTGCCTTCTCCGAATATCAACCCTCCGATATGAATTGCGCCGAGTGAGGCCTCGATCGGATGTCGAGAGCCCACAGACCCCAGACCGATCCGGGCAGGGAGGCGCTTTCACGATGGATGATCTTCAGTATGGAACGCGCGACAAGCGCGGTAACTGGGCACCACATCGCCGTGCCGAGCCGGCGCCGATCTGGCACCGTCCGTTCAATGTGAAGAAGGTGGTAGCCTGGATTCCAGAATTCTTCTGGCCATGGAATACCTTCCACCTCGCCACGTCGCTCATTTGGGTCAACCTGCTGATCCCGAGCTGGCAGAGTCTCGCGAGCCTCTCGCTGCTCAACTACCTTTGGCTGTACGGCCTCAACGCCGCCGGGATTTTTCTTTTCTACGGCTTCTTCGAGCTGCGCTACTACGTCCGGCGCAAGCAACAGAACCGCTTCAAGTACAATCCAAAGTTTCCCTCGGACGCGCCGTCCGACGTGTTCTGGTTTCAAAGCCAGAACGTCGACAATTTCACCCGCTCGTTTTTCGTCACCATACCGCTGTGGACAGTGGTCGAGATCGTGATGCTGTGGGTCTACGCGAACAGCTGGGCTGTCTGGCTGCCCTGGACGACGAACTGGCTATACCTGTCGTTCCTGGTGCTTATCGCGCCTGCGGTGCATGAGGTCTATTTCTTCTTCCTGCACCGGGCGATCCATTGGCCGCCGCTCTACAAATGGGTGCACTCGGTCCACCACAATTCGATCAATCCGAGCCCGTGGTCGTCGCTGTCGATGCATCCGGTCGAGGGCTTCCTCTATCATGCCGAAGCCTGGCTGCACCTGTTGATCCCGTCCAACCCGGTCTGCGCTTATTTCACGCTGCATGGAGCCGGTTTCGGCGCCGTCAACGGCCATCTCGGCTTCGAGACCTTCGAGATCACCGACAAGGTCAATCTCGATAGCCACTCCTACGTGCACTACCTGCACCACAAGTACTTCGAGGTGAATTACGGCGGCGACGGGCTGGTGCCACTCGATAAGCTGTTCGGCACCTGGCACGACGGCAGCAAGGAAGCCGACGAGGTCATGAAGGCCCGCTTCCGCAAGAAAAAGGAAAAGGTGCGGAGCCGGCAGGAAGGCCGCGGCGATCCGGCATCCGGAATGCCTGCGGAATAACGAACCAGGCGCCGTTTCGGCTGGGTCCGTGAGGAGTGGGCCCGGAACAGGAAGACTTTTGTTGAAACCCTATGGGGTAATCTGGGAGGAATACCATGAAGCTTTTCAAGACACTCGTCTCGACGGCGGTGCTGATCGGGTTCAGCACCGGCGCGACGCTCGCCGCAAACATCTTCGTCGTCGGCGGTAAGCCGGACGATCCGTTCTGGTCGATCGTCAAGCGCGGTGCCGAAGACGCCGGCAAGGTCGTCGAGGCTCAAGGCGGCAAGGTCACCTGGCTCGGGCCGCAGAACTACGACAATCTGGGTGTGGACGCCGCAGAGCTGATCCGTCAGGCCATCGACCAGAAGGCCGATGCCATCGTCGGCCCGGACTGGGTGCCGGAAGCGATGGATCCTGCGTTCAAGGCGGTAAGGGACGCTGGCATTCCGCTGCTTATCTACAATGCCGGCGGGTTGAAAGCAGCCGATCGTCTCGGCGCCATGAACTATGTCGGCTCCGATGATTACAAGGGCGGCGTCGCGGCCGGCGAGTACCTTACCAAGGCCGGCAACAAGAAGGGCGTCTGCATCAACACGCTGCCGGGCGCCGCCAACATCGAGGCGTTTTGCGGTGGCTTCAAGGAGGGTATGAAGAACGGTGGTGGTGAAGCCGACGTGCTGCCATTGCCCGCCACATCCTTCGGCTCGGCAACCGCCGTAGCCCAGGCGGTGAAGGCCTATCTGTTGCAGCACCAGGACGTGAACGCTGTCTTTACGATCGGCAACGTCGACGCCAACTCGGCCATGAACGGCATCACCCAGGCCGGGAAGGTCGGAAAGGTGCACCTGTGCGGCATGAATTTTGACGAGACGATCCTGAACAACATCAAGGGTGGCCAGCAGGACTGCGCCATCGACCAGCAGGGTTACCTGCAGGGATATCTCGCCGTGGCGATCCTCAATGGTCACGTCAATTACGGCCTGTCGGTGCCCACCCGCGAGATCCTTACGGGACCAGGCATCATCGACAAGACGAACGTCGACGCCACCATCGCTGGCGTGAAAGCAGGGACACGATAATCCTCCCGCCTGGGCCGCCCGCGTTTTGCGGCGGGCGGCCCTTTTCCCTTTCTCTGCGGCGGCACATTACGGCCAGCCGCGTGCTCGCGGATTACCCTAATGGCACATCCCGTCGCATCCACATCAACGCCTGCGCTCGAACGCTCGCAGTCCGGACTGGCGCTCGGCCGGTTGGCACGTCGACCGGAGTCGGGCTCGTTCCTTGGCATGGTCGCAGTCCTGCTTTTCTTCGGCCTATTCGGCGGCAGCAGTTTCATGTCGGCAGCCGGTGCGGCAAGCTGGCTGAACATCGCTTCCGAGATCGGGATCATTGCGCTGCCGATAGGGTTGCTGATGATCGCCGGGGAACTGGACATCTCGGTCGGCGCGGTGATCCCCGCGGCGTCGCTCACCGCTGCCATCGTCTCGGGTCACTACGGGCTGCCCGATTGGCTTGGCATAACGGCAGCGCTTGGCCTCGGCCTCGCCGTCGGCCTCGTCAACGGCCTGTTTGTGACGAGGACAACCATCCCGTCGCTTATCATCACCATCGGCACCATGTTCGGCACGATGGGTCTGACGCTGGGCCTCACCGTCAAGATCGCCGGCAGCACCGGCGTCTCGCTCGTGCCGGACCCGCTTACCAAGCAAATCTTGGGTGACTATCTCGGCGGCATGTTCCAGGTCACGATCCTGTGGTGGGTCGTGTTCGTGGTTGGCCTGTTCTGGCTGTTGCACATCTCGCCGATGGGCAATTGGATCTATGCGCTCGGCGGCGACAAGGAGAGTGCGCGCAACGTCGGCATCCCAACCAAGCGCCTGACCATCGGCCTGTTCATGCTGTCCGGCTTCAGCGCCGCGTTCGTCGGGGTCAGCGAGGTGATGGTCTACCAAAGCGCGCAGGTTCTGGCCGGCCAGTCCTTCATCTTCAATTCCATCATGTGCGTGGTCATCGGCGGCGTCTTGCTCACGGGCGGTTTCGGCTCGATCGTCGGCATCGTGTTCGGCACGCTCACCTTCTCGATCGTGAACCAGGGCATCTATTTCACCAGTCTCGATCCCAATGTCGGCAGCGTCATCATCGGTGCGCTTCTCCTGATTGCGGTGTTGACCAACGACACGTTCCGGCAGTTGGCGCTCAGCTATTCGTCGAAGAAGGGAGGACAGTCATGATGGACGCAATCAAATCATCACTGCGCCGTCCCGAAGCCGGATCGGTCCTCAGCCTCATTGGCGTGGTGCTGTTCTTCGTTCTGTTCGGCGGCGCCAATCTGGGCACGCTGGTTGGCGCGGCGAGTTGGGTCAATTTCGCGGCCAATCTCGGCATCGTCGCCATTCCCGTCGGCCTGCTGATGATCGCGGGCGAACTCGACATTTCCATCGGCGCCTTGATCCCCGCCGGTTCGATGACCACGGCCGTCCTGACCGGCTACTACGGACTGCCCATAGCCGTAGGGATCGCCGGCGCACTGGCGGTCGGCGTGGCGGTTGGCCTGATCAACGGCCTGCTGACGATACGAACCTCCGTGCCCTCGCTGATCATTACCCTGGCCACGCTGGTCGCCATGCAAGGGGTAGTGCTCAGCGGGTCTGTGCTTCTGACCGGCAACGCCAGCGTTGCCCTCACTGCGCCGGACTGGGCCAAATTCCTGTTCGGCCAGCTGATCGGCGGCAGTCACCAGGTCATCATCGTCTGGTGGGTCGCCTTCGCCGCCATCATGGGTTTCGTTCTGCACAAGACCCGCTATGGCAATTGGCTTTTTGCAATGGGCGGCGACAAGGTCAGCGCCCGCAATGCCGGCATTCCGACGAACCGGATGACCATTGCGCTGTTTGTGTTGTCCGCGGTCAGCGCCACATTCGTTGGCATCTGCCAGGCGATCCTGTTCAACTCCGCCCAGGTCTCCGGCGGCATGAGCTTCATCTTCAACGCGATCGTGTCCGTGGTGGTGGGCGGTGTGCTGCTGACCGGCGGTTTCGGGTCGGTCGTTGGTATCTTCGTGGGAACCGTCACCTTCGCCATCGTCAGCCAGGGCATCTACTTCACCCAGATCGACCGAAACTGGTCGAACCTGATCATCGGCGTGATGCTCCTGCTGGCCGTGCTGATGAACCAGTCATTCCGCGACCTGGCGCTGTACTTCAGACCGCGGCGCAAGCGAAGCCTGCCGCGGGAGCCAGCCAACCCATGAGAGATGAGTTTGAGATCACTTCCCGCTTCGGTGAATGCCACCCCGGCGCAGTCGAATTGCAGATGAAGAGATGACGCCATGAACGACAAACCTGCCATTCTCGAACTGAGAAACGTCAACAAATCCTTTGGACCGATCGACGTCTTGCACGATATTTCGCTCAGGGTGCGCGCCGGCGAAGTGCTCTGCCTGCTCGGTGACAACGGCGCCGGCAAGTCCACGCTCATCAAGACCCTGGCCGGGGTCCACAAGCCAACCAGCGGCCAGATATTGATGGATGGTCAGTCCGTTACGTTCACCGGACCAAGCGATGCGCAGGGGCGCGGAATTGCCACCGTGCATCAGTTCGGCGGCACGTTTCCGCTGATGAGCATCGGGCGGTCTTTCTTCGTCGGCGTCGAGCCGACCAAAGGTTGGGGGCCGTTCAGGATCTACGACCGCAAGCGCGCCAACGAGATAGCGGTGAAAGCGGTCCGGGATTTTGGCATCACCCGTATCGACGACGGCGACCGCCTGGTGGGCGGCCTGTCGGGCGGCGAGCGCCAGTCGCTCGCCATTGCCCGCGCCGTGCATTTTGGAGCGCGCGTGCTGATCCTGGATGAGCCGACCGCGGCACTCGGCGTCAAGCAGGCCTCGCATGTGCTGCGTATCGTCAACGAGGCCAAGAAGCGTGGCCTGGCGGTGGTCTTCATCACCCACCAGGTCATGCACGCCATGACCGTCGGCGACCATTTCGCGGTACTGATCCGCGGCGCCATCGCCGCCGATTTCCGCAAGGGCGAAAAGTCACGCGAGGAGATTACGGATCTGATGGCCGGCGGCGAGACCATGGCCGACCTCGAAGCCCAGGTCGAAGGCTACATGGAAACCCATGCGGGCCATCCGCCGTCCCTGATCCCAGCCGCTCACTAGACTTTCCTTGGGAGGTTATCCAGTCCGGCGCGGCTTCATCTCGCCGCTCACCGCGATCCCGTAAACCCGAAAGCAAAAACAGGACAGAAATGACAATTCGCATTGCAGTGATCGGCGCCGGCCTCATGGGCGCGGATCATGCCAGGATAGTCGCCGAGGAACTGCCCGGCGCAACCCTCCAATTGGTTTGCGACATGGATGAGCAGCGCGCTCGTTTCGTCGCTGATGCATGCGGCGCCAACGACGTTGCCACCGATCCCGAGGGCGCCATCGCGCGGCAGGATGTGGACGCCGTTATCATCGCCAGCCCCGATTTCACGCACGCGCCGCTGTCGATGGCCTGCATTGGCGCCGGCAAGCGGGTACTGTGCGAAAAGCCCCTGTCACAAGCCCCGGCTGACTGCATTGCGGTGATGGCAGCCGAACAGAAAGCCGGGGCGAAATTCGTCCAGCTCGGCTTCATGCGCCGGTACGACCGCTCCTACCAGGAGATGAAGCGGGCGCTGGAAGACGGCCGTCTCGGCCGGGCGTTGATGGTGCACAATTTCCACCGCAACGTCGAAACGCCGGCCGCCGATTTCACCGGCGCGATGGCCATCACCAATTCCGCCCCGCACGAATTCGACGTCGTGCGTTATGTGCTCGGCACTGAATACACCGCCATCTCCGCATTCCAGCCGAGACGCTCGGACGCGCGTGTCGCCCCCGTCGTCATGGTGTTGGAAACCGTGGATGGCCAGCTGGTCAACATCGAGATCAACAACAACGCCGCCTATGGCTATGACGTGCGTGCCGAACTGGTCGGCGAACGGGGCACTGTTGCGACCAACCATGTTGCCTATACCCGCACTGAGTCCGCGCTTACCCAAAGCACCAGCTACGACGCCGACTGGCGGACCCGTTACTACGATGCCTACCGCCGCCAGAACCGAGACTTCCTGCGCTTCGTCGTGACTGGCGATTTCCCTGTGACAGCGTCGGATTGCTGGGACGGCTATTGCGCCGCCGTCGTTGCCGAGGCTGGCGTGAAGGCGCTGAAGGAAGGCCGTCGAACGCCTGTCCAGATGATTGCAAAGCCGGAGTTCTACGCGTGAAGCTCGGTTTCGTTTCAGACAGTCTCGGCTACCTGCCGTTCGAGGCGGTGCTTAATCATGCCCAGCGCATGGGCGTATCCGGCATCGAGGTGAACACGTGCGGCTGGTCGACCGCCCCCCATTTCCGTCTCGCGTCGATGCTGGGCAACAGGGAAGCACAGAGACGCTTTATGGGAGCGTTCGAGGAACGCGGGCTGGAGATCATCAGCCTGAATGCGAATGGCAATCCGTTGCATCCGACCGATCGGGCCCAGGGCGAGGGGCTGAGAGATACCATCCGCGTCGCCGGCGAGATGGGCATCCGCACGGTCTGCACCATGAGCGGTCTGCCGGCTGGTAGTGCCGGCGACAGCATGCCGAACTGGGTTGTCTCGTCCTGGCCGCCGGAAACGCAGACCATCCTCAAATATCAATGGGAAGAAAAGCTGATCCCGTTCTGGACCGAGATCGCTGCGCTGGCAAAGGCAAACGGGGTCGAGCGCATCGCGCTCGAGCTGCATGGCAATCAATGCGTCTACAACGTGCCCTCGCTGTTGAAACTGCGACAAGCGGTCGGGCCGGTCGTGGGCGCCAATCTCGACCCCTCGCACCTGTTCTGGATGGGCGCCGATCCGCTCGCGGCCGCCGAAGCGTTGGGCGCGGCCATCTATCACGTGCATGCCAAGGATACGATGCTGAACCGGCCCGTTCAGGCAACGACCTCGCTGCTCGAGAATGGCAGCCTGATGGACATCCCGGCCCGCTCCTGGAGCTACATCACGCTCGGCTTCGGTCATGGCGAGGAGTGGTGGCGGCGGTTCTGCTATCGGCTGAAGATGGCCGGCTATGATGGCTGGCTCTCCATCGAGCACGAGGACGTGCTTCTGAATTCGCTGGAGGGGCTCGAAAAGTCGGTCGCGCTGCTCCAGGGCGTGATGCCGTCGGCTCCCGCAGACTTCAAACCGCAAGATATCTGAGGAGACGTATATGCCCTGGGTCGACGCTTGTGCCGCTGACGAAATCGAAGCCGAGGAAGCCAAGCGTTTCGAGAATGGCGGCCGCACCTTCGCGATCTTCCGTAACGACGCGGACGAATACTACTGTACGGACGGATTGTGCACACACGAGGCGATCCACCTTGCCGACGGTCTTGTCATGGGCAATACGGTGGAGTGTCCCAAGCACGCGTCCGTTTTCGACTTCACCACCGGCGAAGTCGAGACGCCACCGGCCTGCGAGAACCTCAGGACATACAAGACCAGGGTCGAGAACGGCCGCGTGCATATCGAGATCTGACATGTCCGACAGCTTCGTTCTAGCCGCCTGCGCCGAAATGCTGTGGCGCGACCGGCCGATGGAATTCCGCGTCAAGCGCCTGACCGAACTGGGTTTCCAGGTCGGCCTCTGGAATTGGCCGGACCATGACCTTGCAATGCTCGAAAAATCCGGCGCCACCTTCTCGATCATGAACGGCTATCTGCGCGGCCGGCTCGCCGACGATGAAGGCGCGGAAGAACTCCTGAAGACAGCTAAGGAGACGGCCGCCGTCGGCAAGCGCCTTGGCGTGGCGCGCCTCAACCTGCATGGCACCGGACTAAGGTTTGTTGATATTCAGGATTCCCATCTTGGCTTGGTCGTGATTCAAGCTTTTGATGGAACGATTCGTGCTGACGGACGCCCAGTGGGCGAGGATGGAACCGCATTGTCTGGGTAAGGCGATAGACCCTGGACGAAGCGGAGGTGACAATCGCCTGTTTGTTGAAGCGGTTCTTTGGATCGTGCGCACTGGAAGCCCATGGCGCGATCTGCCAGCCTTCTTCGGCAAGTGGAACAGCGTCTTCACGCGATACCGCGGTTGGGTCAAAGCCGATGTTTTCATTCGGCTTTTCGAGGCCTGCTCGGACGAACCGGACATGGAATACGCCATGGTCGACGCAACCATCGTCAAAGTCCATCGCCACGGCCAGGGCGCAAAAGGGGGACTCAGAGCCAGGCCATTGGTCGCTCCAAAGGCGGCATGACGACCAAGATCTTGGCGCTTACCGACGCGCTTGGCAATCTCGTGCGCTTTGTCCTGCTGCCGGGCCAGCGGTTCGATACGGTCGGTGTTGAACCGCTCATCGCGGGCCTCTGCTTCGACGCTCTGATCGCCGATAAGGCCTTCGACAGCAACGTCATCATCACCGATCTGAACGAGCGCGGCGCCAAGGTCGTCATTTCTCAGCACCCGCGCCGTGCAAAGCCGCTGCCGCTCGATGCCGAGATGTACAAATGGCGTCATCTGATCGAAAACTTCTTCTGCAAACTCAAGGAATTCAAACGTATCGCCATGCGCGCCGACAAAACCGACCAGAGTTTCAGTGCCATCATCCATCTCGCTGCCGCCGTCATAAACTCACGATGAATCTCAACAAGCCCTAGGCGAGGGTGGTCTGCCGGTCAGCCCGTGCGAGACGGTCACCGGCGCGATGTGGCTCAAGGCGCGCGATACGCTTAACCGCGTCGCCGATCTTGCCGAAGCGGAAGGCGTTACCTTCACGCTGGAGAACCTCAACCTGCCGGTCGATCATCCCGGCGTGCCCTTCGCGCGCGCCGAGGACACGCTGGCGCTGGTGTCGAGCGTCAACCGGCCGGGCCTGCGCCTCAACCTCGACCTCTACCACGCGCAGATCGGCGAGGGGAATTTGATCGAGCTCTGCCGCGCCTGCCTGCCATGGATCGGCGAGGTCCAGGTGGCGGACGTGCCGGGGCGCATGGAGCCCGGCACCGGCGAGATCAACTATCGCGGCATCGCCGGCGCGCTGAAGGATATGGGCTATCGCGGGCCGGTCGGCATGGAAGCGTTCGCTTCCGGCGATCCCGAAGCGGCGCTCGAGGCCTTCCGCAACGCTTTCACTATCTGAGGGAACGAAAATGGTCACCAAGAACAACCGTCCGACCGTCGCCGACATCCGCGCCATGAAGGCGCGCGGACAAAAGATTTCGATGCTCTACGTCACCTCGCTCGAAGAGGCGGCGGCGGCGAACGCGGCCGGCGTCGACATGCTGTCGATCGAAGGACGCTTCTTCTCGCCTGAGATGCGCGAGGCCGCGGGCCGCTGCTTCGTCCAGGTCGGGCTTCCCTATGGCCCCGCCGGCGATCTGGTCTCGGCGCATGACTATCTCGGCGCCGCCTATCACTTTACGCGCATGGGCGGCGACTGCTTCTACTGCGCCGCCTCGCTCGATATCCAGAAAACGCTCTGCGACAACGCCGTGCCGATCATCGCCCATGTCGGCCTGATCCCCTCGCAATGCACCTGGACCGGCGGCTTCAAGGCCGTCGGCAGGACGGCCGAGAGTGCGCGCCGGGTGGGACCACGTGAAACGCCTCGAAGCCATCGGCTGCTTCGGCGCCGAATTGGAAGTGGTGCCGGACCGCATCGCCGAACTGATCACCAGGAACACGCCGATGATCATGCTCGGCATGGGCGCCGGCCCCCATGCCGACGCGCAATATCTTTTCAGTGAGGACGTGCTTGGCCACACCGCCGGGCACAAGCCGCGCCACGCCAAGACCTATCGCAACTTCGCCGCCGAATTCGAGCGGCTGCAGCGCGAGCGCATCGCCGCCTATCGCGAGTTCATCGCCGACGTGCGCACCGGCTCCTATCCCGAGCCGCAGCACGTCGTGCCGATCGCCGACGAGGAGCTTGCCGCTTTCAAGGCCGCGGTGGATCTCTAGCGTTGAAGTGCGATCAGCCGATCTCGATGTCCATTTTGGCGATCAACCGCTCGCGCGCCCTTCAGGCGGCGTCCCACTGGCCTCTAAGCGTGTCCGCATTGGCGAGGGTGAGCCCGCAGGCTTCGACTGATCGCTTGGTGGCCGCGACAAGGTCCTGATTTCCCGAAGCCGGTGTTCCATCGGGCAGGAAAAGATTGTTCTCGAACCCGACGCGCGCGTTCCCGCCAAGCAGCGCGGCTGCCGTCACGCACGCCGTCTCCTGGTTGCCGAAGGCGCAGACCATCCAATGGCTTGCAGCGGCAGTGCCCGGGGCCAAGAAAGGCAGCAGGTCGGCCGGGCGGGACGTCTGTCCAACCGCGTAGCGGCCGAGCACATAGAGAACCGGCAGATTGTCGAAGGGGATCAGGCCGCGGCCCGCGAGCATCGCGAGATAGGTTGCCTCCTCGGGAGTGTAGAGGATGATCTGCGGTGTGATCTTCTCCCTGCGCAGCGTTTCAAGGAATGCGGCGAAACCCGCTTCGTAAGTTTGGTCGGGCAACAACTCGCGCAGGGCCAGTGAAACCGCCTCGGGCCGCGCTTCCAGCACCACCCGCATCTGCTGTTCGGGCCGATAGATGCCCAGTGCCTCGCTGGTGATCTGGACGACGAGCCGTTCGTCGACACTGGCCCTGATCGCCGCGGTTGCGGTCCGGTAGGCTTCGGCGTCGAGCAGGTGATGTCCGTCGCGGTCGCGGACATGGACATGGATCATGGCGGCGCCCGAGTCGAGCGAAGCCGCGGCCACATGCGCCAACTCATCTGGTGTGATCGGCAAGGCGGGATGATCGGCCTTCGTGCGCCGGCCACCATTTGGCGCCACGGCGATCGCGACCGGATCGGGGCGGCTGGCAACCGGTTGCATGGAATTCCTTTCGGCCCGAATGGCTGCTTCATCTGTCGCATAGGCATGCGTTGTGCAACACATGCGACGTCATGGCCATCGACGCGATCGTCGAGGCCTCGTCGACCGTCCGCTGAACGTCGCCGGGCAATCAAAGGGCGGGGCGCTTGGCTATGGCCAGGCCCATGCCGAGCGCGATCATAGCGCCGCCGGAGGCCTCCCGCAGCCGGCGTATGGTGCTGGCGCGCCCGGCCGCGCCTTGCCGGATGCGGCTCGCCGCAAAAGCGACCACGACATCGGCCACTGTATTGAGCGTCACCGATATGAAGCCAAGGACCATGAATTGCAGGGCGACGTGGCCGGCGCCCAGGTTCACGAATTGCGGAATGAAGGCCAGGAAGAAGGCGGCCGTCTTTGGGTTCAAGGCCTCGACCAGCACGCCTTCGCGAAACGCTCGGCCAGTGCCGACGGCAGGCGACAGCGTCCCGCCTTCCAGCATCGTCTTTGCCTCGCGGCGCGCGGACTGGAAGGTGCGGAAGCCCAGCCAGACGAGGTAGAGGGCACCGATCAGCTTCAGCGCCGTGAACAGCTCCGCGCTGGCGAGCACGATAGCTGAAACACCCAGGCTGCCGGCAAGCACATGGACCATGCCGCCGAGGCCCGTCCCGACACTCGAGGCAATGCCTTCCGCGCGTCCTCCAGCCAGCGTGCGTGCGGCGACATAGAAGATGCCCGGCCCCGGTGTAATGGCAAGCAGGAATGCCGCGGCGAAGTACAAGGCGAATTGGGTCAAATCCGGCATGATGGACTCTCTTGAAAGCGCAGGGCCGGTCTTCACACCGGCCAGTCTTCACACCGGAATGAGCGGAGCGACCGCGCGGTCGGACGGCCGCTCGCTCGATGACAGGCCGGACACGACGCCGGCGCGATCGGCCGCGTTGCGGTTCTGGCTCATCTTGCGCTTGCCTTCGAGCTTCGTAATCGGCATGCGCAGGCCGACAATGCCCTTCAGCTGCGACTTGATGAAATCCGCCGGTGCGTCCGACACGGCCCAGGGTGCTGCGCGCTCGCCCTCATGCAGGTTGGTCAGGCGGGTCACCACCTCGAGCAGCCTGTCGGCATCCTCGAAGAACTCGATCGGCCCATGGGCGTGGACGGCGACATAGTTCCAGGTCGGCACCACCTTCCCGGTCTCCTGCTTGGTCTGATACCAGGCCGGCGTCACATAGGCGTCCGGGCCCATGAACATCGCCAGGCCGTCGCCCAGTGGTGGCATGCGCCATTGCGGGTTTGCCTTTGCGACATGGCCGTAGATCACGCCGTGCTCGCCCTCGTTCTCATCGAGGAAAAGCGGCAGAGGCGTCGCCAGCGGGCCATCGGCCGTGGCGGTGACCAGGATTGCCAGCCGCGCGGCGCGGATCGTGGCGGTGAGGCTCTCATGATCGTCGTCGCGAAAGGCGGGCGGTGTGTACATGGCAAAACTCCTTGCGTTCCAAGAAAAGATGCCGGATGTCTGGCTTGCTTGGAATATCCAGTTTTGAAGGTTTTTGGTGGTCCAGTCGGAGCAGGACGGCGTCGCGCGGCGGATCATCGCGGCGATCAAGGAGCAGATCCACAGCGGCGCCTATCGGCCAGGCGATCGCCTTCCGTCGACGCGGGCTTTTGCGACCGAGTGGGGCGCCTCGCGAACCACGGTGACGGCCGCTTACAATCAGCTCGACGCCGAAGGCTATCTGATCATCCGGCATGGTGCGCGCGCCATCGTTGCTCCGGGGTTGGAGAGGGCGTCGGGAGAGGCGCCCATCGCAGCCGCTTCGCCACGCAACCTCTCGGCATTCGCACGACGGTTGCTGGCCTTGCCTGCGCCTACGGAAGGGCAACCAGCCAAGCTCGCGGATTTCCGCTATGGCGAGTTGTCCGGTGCGGACTTCCCGGTGCTGGCCTGGCGGCGCGCGTCGAACAAGGCGATCCTGCGGCGCGCCGCGCGGCTGCGCTATGGCGATCCTCAGGGGTCTTCCGTTCTGCGCAACGCGCTTCAGGCCTATCTCTGGCGGGCTCGCGGCATCAGTTGCACGCCGGACCAGATCGTCATCGTCAACGGCTCGCAGCAGGGGTTGGACCTCTGCGCGCGGCTGCTGCTCGACCCCGGTGACCCCTTTGTGATCGAGAACCCCGGCTATCCGCTGGCACGCCACGCCTTCGTGGCGGCCGGAGGCGTCGCCGTGCCCGTTGCCGTCGACGCGGAAGGGCTAAGGACGGATACGCTGCCGCCGGCCCGTCTCGCCTATGTGACGCCTTCGCACCAGTTTCCGCTCGGTGGCGTGCTTTCGGCGACGCGGCGGCGTTCGCTGCTGGCCTGGGCCGCCGGCACAGGGGCCTATATTGTGGAAGACGATTATGACGGCGAATACCGTCACGACATCAGCCCGATCCCGCCTCTGCAGGCCCTCGACGCGGATAGCGTCATCTATGTCGGAACGCTGTCCAAGACGCTCTCGCCGACCTTGAGGCTCGGCTATCTCGTCGTCCCCGCCAGCCTGCGCCGGGCGTTCGGCGAGGCCAAGCGCCTGACCGACCGGCATGCTCCGATGCTGGAACAGGACGTGCTGGCCGAGTTGCTGGCGAGCGGCGCCTACGAGCGCCACGTGCGCAGCATTCGCAGGAAGAACGCCGAGCGCAGGGGCATCCTGCTGCAGGCTTTGACTGAACATCTGGGGTCGCGGGTTACCGTCGCCGGGGCCGAGACTGGCCTGCATGTCGTTGCTTGGATGAACGGTATCGATGCTGGACGCGAAGCGGCGATCATCGCTGCGGCGCGCACCGCCGGTATCGGCGTTTATGCGGTGTCGCCACTCTATGATCCGGGCGGGCCGCGTCCGGAAACGGCCGGCTTCATTCTTGGCTATGCCGGGCTCGATGCGGATGCGTTGCGGCGCGGCGTTGCCGTGCTGGCCACCATATTGGCCGAGCACCGCTGACGAACCAACCGCTTAGAAAATCTCGTTGGTAAGTTTCTTCACCGGACCGAGCAGGATCGAGCCCGTCGGCACCCCGTTGTCGATCGGGATCGCCTTGCGCTCCGGCATGTCCTCTTCCGGCGCGCCGATATTGGCCGTCACGATGACCGGCGTCTTGGTCGGCACGCGGTCGTAGAGGTCGATGATGTCCTGGTTGATCAGGCGCACGCAGCCTGACGATACCGACTTGCCGATCGACCACCATTCGGGCGAGCCGTGCAGGCGGTAGAGCGTGTCCTGGTTGCCTTGGAACAGATAAAGCGCACGCGCCCCGAGCGGGTTCTTCAGGCCGCCCAGCATGCCGCCATTCTTGGCGCTGTATTGGGTCAGTTCCGGCTGGCGGGCGACCATCTCGTCCGGCGGCGTCCATTTCGGCCACTTCTGCTTCCACTGCACGACGGCGTCGCCCGACCATTCGAAGCCGGCGCGGCCGAGGCCGACGCCGTAGCGGATCGCCTGACCGCCCTCGCGCACCAGATAGAGAAAGTGGCCGGTGGTATCGACGACGATGGTGCCCGGGCGCTGTCCGGTCGGATCGGGGACGATCTGGCGCAAGAATTTGTGATCGATCTTGTTGACCGGGATGGCCGGCAGGTCGAAGCCATTGTCCGACATCGCGCCATACATCGTCTCGTAATCGCCGAGGGGCGGCTCGACATAGGCCGGCGGTGGCGGCTGGATGGGAGCGGGGCCCGGACCGGTGGTGGTGCACGCGGACACGGCGGCCGAAGCAGCGCCAAGGGCTGTGAAATTGAGGAAGCCACGGCGGCTGAGGCGGAAGGAAGCGTCTGACATGGTTGCCTTTTCTAGGTCTTAATTCGCAAGAAAGCATGAATCCGCGGGCACGTCGCCGACGGCATTCATAACAGTCGGCGGCGATAGGCGGTTCCAATTCTGGCCTGAGGGTGGACAGAAAAAGGCGAAGCTGTGACCGCGCCACAGCTGTTGCGCTGCAGCAACAGAGGTCTCAGGCGCCTGCCAGGAGACCTTCGAGCGAAGGCAGGATCAAGCCCGGCTGAAAGTCGCGGTATTCATCCGGCTGGTCGGTCCGGTTGATCCAGACCGTACGGAAACCGAACTTGGTCGCGCCGGCGATGTCCCAGCGGTTCGACGACTGGAACGACACCGCGCCCGGATAGAGCCGCCAGCCAGTGACCACCAGGTCGTAGACCGACGGGTCGGTCTTGAAGCGTTTGACCTGGTCGACCGAAAACACGTCGTCGAGGATCTGGTCGAGCGCCGCGGACTTGACCGCCGCGTCGAGCATTTCGGGCGAGCCGTTGGAGAGGATCGCGAGCTTCGCGCCCGAGGCCTTGAGCGCTTTCAGCACGGCGGGCACTTCCGGATAGCAGTCGAGCCGCCAATAAGCTTCGAGCAGTTTCGTCCGCAGCGCCGGATCGGCCGAGGGCACCTTGCGCAAAGCGAAATCCAGCGCCTGCTCGGTCAGCTGCCAGAAGTCGGCGTATGAGCCCATCAGCGTCCTGACCCAGGAATATTCGAGCTGCTTGGCGCGCCAGATTTCGGAGAGAAGCTGGCCGTTCGGCCCGATCTCGCCAGCATGCCGGCGCACGGCGGCGTGCACGTCGAACAACGTGCCATAGGCGTCGAAGACATAGGCCGCATGATGCATAACGAGAGTTTTGAGGCGAGGATGCGCCCCGTGCAAGCGCTGATTGCGCTTTTAATGCATGTCGCCCAAAAGTGTGTCGCGGTTTTGGGAAACCGACATGCATCAAACAAATAATGCATGTCGCCCAAAAGTGTGTCGCGGTTGGGAAACCGACATGCATCAAACAAAAGAACTTACCGGGCGTTGTCCGATCCGCTTCGGGCGACGCTCTGTAAGTATGGCTGGCCTCAACGATTTTTGGCCATGTCGGTTGACGCCAACCGTCAAAGCATCGTCCTATGGCGGCCTGAAATCACTCATTTGGACGGCGAACATGACATTGGCGGCGGCGGCGCAAACCGCGACTTGGACCTATGTGGACGGCGACTGGTACGAGGGCAACGTCGCCATTCTCGGGCCGCGCAGCCACGCCATGTGGCTGGGCACCAGCGTCTTCGACGGCGGCCGCTGGTTCGAGGGCGTGGCGCCCGACCTCGAGCTTCATTCCGCCCGCGTCAACGCCTCGGCGACGGCGCTTGGCCTGAAACCCTCCATGACCGCCGAGGAGATCGTCGGCCTGACCTGGGATGGCCTGAAGAAATTCGACGGCAAGACGGCGGTCTATATCAGGCCGATGTATTGGGCCGAGCATGGCGGCTATATGGGCGTGCCGGCCGATCCGGCCTCGACCCGCTTCTGTCTTTGCCTCTACGAATCGCCGATGATCCCGCCATCCGGCTTTTCGGTCGGTGTCTCGCCGTTCCGGCGCCCGACCATCGAGACCATGCCGACCAACGCCAAGGCCGGCTGCCTTTACCCCAACAACGGTCGCGCCATCCTGGAGGCCAAGAACCGCGGCTTCGACAACGCGCTGGTGCTCGATATGCTGGGCAATGTCGCCGAGACCGGAACCTCCAACATCTTCCTGGTCAAGGATGGCCACGTGATGACGCCGGCCCCGAACGGCACGTTCCTCTCCGGCATCACCCGCTCGCGCACCATCAACCTGCTCGGCGACTACGGTTTCACGACCACCGAAAAGACGCTGTCGGTTCGCGATTTCCTTGAGGCCGACGAGATCTTCTCGACCGGCAACCACTCGAAAGTGGTGCCCATCACCCGCATCGAAAACCGCGACCTGCAGCCCGGACCGGTCGCCAAGAAGGCGCGCGAGCTCTATTGGGAATGGGCGCATTCGACGTCCGCCGTCTGAGCCGCCGGAGCGTTTCACCGTTTCCCCCAAACGGCGAACAGCTCCGCCTCGTCATTTTTGCGCAATTCCGGGCGGAAAACCGTTTCGCACTTTTCCCGGAATTGCTCTAAAAAGTCGCTCGGCGCTCCATTCTGGAGTTGCCCCAACCCATTCCAGACCTATCTTAGCTCGGTAATATCACCGGACTTTTTCCTCGAGGGAGTACCATCCATGGCTTTTGAGTTGCCCGCTTTGCCTTACGACTACGAGGCCCTGCAGCCTTACATGTCGAAGGAGACGCTGGAGTATCACCACGACAAGCACCACAAGGCCTATGTCGACAACGGCAACAAGCTGGCGGCCGAGGCCGGAATGGGCGACCTGTCGGTCGAAGAGGCCGTGAAGCAGTCCTTCGGCAAGAATGCCGGGCTCTTCAACAACGCGGCCCAGCATTACAACCACATCCATTTCTGGAAGTGGATGAAGAAGGGCGGCGGCGGCAACAAGCTGCCGGGCGCGCTGCAGAAGGCGGTCGACAGCGATCTCGGCGGCTACGACAAGTTCAAGGCGGATTTCATCGCCGCCGGCACCACCCAGTTCGGCTCCGGCTGGGCCTGGGTTTCGGTCAAGAACGGCAAGCTGGAAATCTCCAAGACCCCGAACGGCGAGAACCCGCTGGTCCATGGCGGCTCGCCGATCCTCGGCGTCGACGTGTGGGAGCACTCCTACTACATCGACTACCGCAACGCGCGGCCGAAATATCTCGAAGCCTTCGTCGACAGTCTGATCAACTGGGACCACGTCCTGGAGCTTTATGAAAAGGCCAAAGGCTAAAAGATTTTGATGAGAAGCCCCGGTTCGCCGGGGCTTTTCTTTTTCGGTAGAGAAATCCGGCAAAATCGTCACGGCGACGGGGAATAATCCCACCGCCACGCCCGTTAACGTCCAGAGCAATTCCAGGAGAAGTGTGGAACGATTTTCCGTCCGGAATTGCCCCAACCAGGAGATAGAGCATTTCACCTTGAACGGTGAAATGCCTCAGTCGCGTACCCTCTTCCTTCACCGTGGAGCCAATTGAATGAGAAAGCTTGTCATCGCCATCTCTTTGCTCGCCTTCGCCGGTTCGGCCGCTTATGCCGATCCGATCAAGGATCGCCAGGCCCTGATGAAGGAACGCGGCAAGCTCGCCGGGCAGATCTCGAAGGTCGTCAAGGGCGAGGAGCCTTTTGACGCCGCCGCGGTGCTGACGGCATTGCAGGCCCTGGAGGCCAATGCCGAGAAGTTCGACGCCGACAAGCTGTTCCCGGCCGGCTCCGACAAGGGCGACACCACGGCCGCGCCGAAGATCTGGGAAGACATGGCGGGCTTCAAGGCGGCCGGGGACAAGTTCCTGGCCGACGCCAAGGCCGCGGTCGCTTCCCCGCCGGCCGATGTCGACGCGCTGAAGGCGCAACTCAACACGCTGGGCGGCGATTGCGGCACCTGCCACCAGACCTACCGGATCAAGAAGAGCTGATCGCCTAAATGGCCTGGCTGAAGAAGCTTGTCGGCGCCGTCATCGTGCTTGGCGGCGCCGCGGCTGCCGCCGGCTGGGTCCTGTCGGCGCCGGCCAGGCTTGACGCCGCGACCGTCGCTGAGCTCGGCCCCGGCGACGCCGCCAAGGGCAAGCGCATCTTCTACGCGGGGGGCTGCACCTCCTGCCACGCCAAGCCGGGCGCCCAGGGCGACGCCCGTCTCGAACTCGTCGGCGGTCTGGAACTCAAGACGCCGTTCGGCACCTTCGTTCCGCCCAACATCTCGCAGGACCAGAAGGACGGCATCGGTGCCTGGAGCGAGGAGGACTTCGCCAACGCCATGCTGAAGGGCGTCTCGCCCTCGGGCGAGCATTTCTACCCGGCCTTTCCCTACGCCTCCTACGCGCGCATGAAGCCGGCCGACATCGCCGACCTCTACGCCTTCATGAAGACGCTGCCGGCGGTTGCCGGCAAGGCGCCCGATCACAGGCTTTCCTTCCCCTTCACCATCCGTCGCGGCATTGGCCTGTGGAAGCTTGTCTATCTCAGCCCCGAACCGGTGATCGTGCTGCCAGAGGGCACGCCGGACAAGGTGCTGGCCGGTCGCTACCTGGTCGAGGGACCCGGCCATTGCGGCGAATGCCACACGCCGCGCGATTTTGCCGGCGGCGTCAGGAAAGGCGAGTGGCTGGCAGGCGCCGTGGCGGCCGAAGGCTCGGGCGTCGTGCCCAACATCACGCCCGACGGGAAGAGCATCAAGGACTGGTCCGAGGCCGACATCGCCAATTACCTCGAGACCGGCTTCACGCCCGATTTCGATTCCGTCGGCGGCGCCATGGTCGATGTGCAGCGCAACATGGCGCAACTGACCGCCGACGACCGCGCGGCGATCGCCGCCTATCTCAAGGCCGTCCCGCCGCATCCCAACGGCTATCCGGCGCGCAAGCCGGCGAGCTAACCTTTACAGGTGGCGGTCGCCCAGAAAATCGAAGCCGCCTTCGAAGAAGTGGTTGTAGTTGCAGGTCAGTTCTTCGCCTGGCGCGATGTCGCGTAGCGCGTAGGTCTCCTCGGGCGAGGAGACGTCGCAGTTCGGGTCGTCGTCGTGGTTCATGTAGCGTGCGTCGTCAGCCTCGAAGACGATGAAGCTCGGATCGTGCCGGTCCGGATAGGAATAGCGGTCGAGATAGGATTTCACCGGGCCGATCTGGGCCTCGTAGGTGTCGACCGGGATCCGGCGGTCGAACCTTGGGTCGAGCTTCCAGACCAGCGTGCCCTTGGCGATGTGGCCCCTGGCGAAGACGCCGATGCCCTGAATGGCGGATTTGTCGAGATACGTGTCGACGAGGAGCATGAGGATCCTTGCGGGTGAATGGTCGCGGCCGGGAGAGGCTAGGTCGAAAAAGGGCGGCACTGGGTAGCGCGCGCCCTTGCCAATTGCGAGCGGAAAATCAGGTCTTGCCGGTCACTTTCAAGGCATAGGCGTAAATGTATGCGATCTCCTCCAGCCGCGAGAAGCGGCCCGACGCGCCGGCATGGCCGGACTCCATGTTGATCTTGAACAGCACCGGATTGCCGCCTGCCTTGCGGTCGCGCAGCCGCGCCACCCATTTCGCCGGCTCCCAATAGGTGACGCGCGGATCGGTCAGGCCCGCCAGCGCCAGGATCGGCGGGTAGTCGTGCGCCGCCACATTGTCGTAGGGCGAATAGGCCGCGATCGTAGCGTAGTCGGCGGCTGACGCGATCGGGTTGCCCCATTCCGGCCATTCCGGCGGCGTCAGCGGCAGGCTGGCGTCGAGCATGGTGGTGAGCACGTCGACGAACGGCACCTCGGCGACGATGCCGCCGAAATCCTCCGGCGCCATGTTGGCGATCGCCCCCATCAGCATGCCGCCGGCCGAGCCGCCCTGGGCGACGATGCGGTCGTGCTTTGTGTAACGCTCGGCGACGAGATGGCGGCCGCAGGCGATGAAATCGGTGAAGGTGTTCATCTTCTTCGCCCGCTTGCCGTCATCGTACCAGCCATAGCCCTTGTCCTTGCCGCCGCGCACATGCGCGATGGCATAGACGAAGCCGCGGTCGACCAGCGACAGGCAGTTGGTGTTGAAGGCCGAAGGAACGGTGATGCCGTAGGAGCCGTAGCCGTAAAGCAGGCAGGGCGCCGAACCGTCGAGCGGCGTGTCGCGATGGTAGAGCAGCGAGATCGGCACCAGCTCGCCATCGGCGGCGGGCGCCATCAGCCGGCGCGTGACATAGTGCTCTGGATCGTGGCCGGAGGGCACTTCCTGCGTCTTCAAGAGCACGCGCTCGCGGCTGCGCATATTGTAGTCGAACACCTGCGCCGGCGTCGTCATCGACGAATAGGTGAAACGCATCGTCTCCGTGTCGTACTCGTAGGAGCCGGACAGTCCGAGCGAGAAGGCCTCCTCGTCGAAGGAGATGAAATGCTCCTCGCCGCTGGCGCGCTCGCGCACCACGATGCGCGGCAGTCCGTCCTTGCGCTCGAGCCTGACCATATGATGCTTGAAGCCGAGCACCGAGAGGATCAGCCGGCCGGGCTCGTGCGGCACCAGTTCCTGCCAGTTGGCGCGCACCGGATTGTCGACCGGCGCGGTCATGATCTTGAAGTCCTTGGCGCCGTCGGCATTGGTGAGGATGAAGAAGACGTCGCCGCCTTCTTCCAGGTCGTATTGCAGGCCGGTCTCGCGCACCGCCACCAGCTTGGGCTCGGCCGCTGGATCATTGGCGGGCAGCAGGTGGTATTCCGAAGTCTCATGGTCGTTGATGCCGATCATGATCCAGTCATTGGCGCGCGTGCCGCCGACATCCATGAAGAAGCCTGGATCGGTCTCTTCGTAGATCAGCCGGTCATTCTCCGATTTGTCGCCGAGCGCGTGGAAGAACACTTTTGACGGGCGATGATTGTCGTCGAGACGGGTGTAGAAGAAGCCGCCATCGCCGGCATTCCACATCCCGCCGCCGCCCGTATCCGGGATATGGTCGGCAAGTTCTTTGCCGCTCGCAAGGTCGCGCACGCGCAGCGTGAAGAACTCCGAACCCTTGTCGTCGAAGGCCCACAGCAGCTTCCCGTGATCGGCCGAATGGTCGACGCCGCCGAGCCTGAAATAGGCCTTGCCCTCGGCTTCCTTATCGCCGTCGAGCAGGATCTCCTCGGCGCCGCCGCCGCACGGCGTGCGGAAATAGCGCGGCTGCTCGCCGCCCAGCCGGAAGGAAGAGCCATAAGCATAGGCCCCGTCCTTCATGGGCACCGTCGAGTCATCCTCCTTGATGCGCCCCTTCATCTCGGCAAACAGCTTGCCGCGCAGGTCCGCGGTGCCGGCCATCAGCGCCGCCTGATAGGCGTTCTCGGCATCGAGATGGGCGCGGATGCGGCCGTCGAGGAGGGAAGGGTCCCGGAACACGGCCTGCCAGTTGTCGGCCCGCATCCAGGCATAGTCGTCGCCGCGGGTGATGCCGTGATGCGTTTCGGAAACCGGGTGTTTCTCGGGCGTCGGCGGGTTGGCGGCCGGGAAGGCGGAAGTCAAGGCGGAAGCTCTGGTCATTACGTCTCGCTGCGGAATTTGCTTGAATGACGAATGAACACGCCGCTCAGCGGCGGTTCAAGGGGCGCGGTTCAAGGTGGTCTATAGAAGCTAAGTCGAAGGGGGAAAGATGAAATCCTGTGTTTCTACCGCAATGTCTGTCGCCATCCTCGCGGCAGGTCTGGCTTTTTCCAGTCAGTCTCATGCAACCGTCTTTGCCGCCTGGCAAGTGGCGGGCGTGCCGTTCGGCGACACGCTCAATGCACGAAAGTATCCGTCCAACGCATCGCAAAAACAGGCCGCCTATCCGAACGGCACCGTGCTGCAGATGACCGGCCGCTGCACCGGCGGCGTGAACCTGCTCGATATCGCCCGCCAGCCGCAATGGAAGCAGCGCCAGGCGATCCGCTATCGCTGGTGCGAGATATGGCACGACCCGGCGCAAAATGGCCATTTCGTCACCGGCTGGGTCTACGGCAAATATATCGCGCCTTACTAGGGGGTATCGTTCACCCAGGATCCGGATCGGCAGGGCGGCGTCCTTGCGCTTTGTTGCGCCGCAGGATTTGTCGCGCCGGTGCGACAGGCATCCAAGCATTGGCCAAGCATTGAACGCCGTGTCGAGCGGCGATCGGATGTCTAACACACGGATGACGTGACGTCACGGCATGCTGGTCTGACCAGAAAAATCTCGCGAAGTTACACGGCGCACGAATTTTTGAAGCTGAATCAGCAATATTTGATGAATATCGGTGAATATAAGTCAATATGCGAATTGACTTACTTGCAACGCGGCGTCATTAAGATAAGGCGATGCGAATCGCAGGCTTTCCTGCACGAAATTCGCGCGATGCCCGATCCCACAAAAAGGGCGCAGTTTTAGAAACAAACTCTCGTTGGGGCCTTAGCACTATGGAAATCGTCGAAACACCTTCGAAAAACGGTGATGCGCTGATCGAGCTGACCGCCGATGTCGTCGCCGCCTATGTCAGCAACAACCCGGTGCCGGTTGGGGAACTGCCGAACCTTATCGCCGACGTCCATGCCGCGTTGGGTCGCGTCGGTGGCTCGCCGGAGCAGCCGTCGGCCGAGAAGCAGAAGCCGGCTGTGAACCCGAAGCGCTCCGTCCATGACGACTACATCGTCTGTCTCGAGGACGGCAAGAAGTTCAAGTCGCTGAAGCGGCACCTGATGACCCACTACAATCTCACGCCGGAAGAGTACCGTGAGAAGTGGAGCCTGGATGCCAACTATCCGATGGTCGCCCCCAATTACGCGGCCGCCCGCTCGCAGCTCGCCAAGAAGATGGGTCTGGGCCGCAAGCGCAAGGGCCGTTGATTGGTCTCAGCTCGTCAAGCAGTTCGACGGCGCCCTTGCGGCGCCGTTTTGCTTTCTTGATGGGAGCGATATCGGCCGGATCAGGCCGTCTGCTTCAGCGCTGCTTCGGCGTCGCGCTTGATGCGCTTGACCATCGAACGCAGGCCGTTGGCGCGCTGCGGCGACAGATGCTCGTCGAGGCCGAGTTCCTTCAGGGTCGCTTCGGCGTCCGTGTTCTGGATTTCGCTTGCATGCCTGCCCGAAAACAGCGCCAGCATGATGGCGACGAGGCCGCGCACGATATGGGCATCCGAATCGCCCTGGAAGCTGATCACCGGATCGGCGCCCGCTCCTTGCTCGGTGGTGAGCCACACCTGGCTCACACAGCCAGGCACCTTGTTCGCGGCCGTGCGCTCCGCCTCGGGAAAGGCCGGCAGGCCCTCGCCTAGCTCGATCACATAGCGATAGCGGTCCTCCCACTCGTCGAGCAGGGAAAAGTCGTCGCGGATGGTCTGGATCGGGGTGGCCATTGACCCGCATATAGTGGCCCGGCCCGGCCGCGTCACGGAAAAAGAAAGACGCCGCGGGCGTCGAGAGGTCGGACGGGCCCGCGGCGTTAGAGCAATTCCAGGAAAAGTGCGTAGCGGTTTTCCGTCCGGAATTGCGCCGAAACTGAAGAGCCGAGCGAACGGCTGGAAAGAATTCAGTTCTTGGCGGTCAGCATCACCGGAATGTTGACCTTGGCGGGCAGCACGATGTCCTCGGCGACGCTGCCGGTGGTCGTGACGGAACCATCCGCGACCTTCGTCTCGGGCGCGCCTGCCTGCCCGGGCTGTTGCTGGTCGTCGATCATGGCCGCGGCGATCTTGGCCGTTTCCTTGGCGCGAACGGTGATGGTGTACATGGCCGATTTGCCGGTTTCGCAGACATCGGGCTTACGCTCGCACAGCCCGGCAATGTCGCCGACCGCCTCGCGCGCCGCAAACAGCGCCTGGATCGGTCCGACGCTCTGCTGGCCGTCTTCACCCGGGCCGACGCCGAGCGGCAGCGCCAGCAGCACCAGCGAAAACCAGAAAGCCATCCTGATCAGAAAGCCCATCTTACTTGCCTCTCATCCGCGATGGACGATGCATCCATCCGTGACGGATCATGCATCCATCGGCATGACCTCTTTATGGGCACGAGAGTGGCACGGTCACGCAAAGGACGGCTTGCATCGAAGCCGCGAATTTTCCTCAAATTTTAGGCAAATTCGAAAGGAATTGGTTTTGAAACGGACTTGCCTCGAATCTCATCGACCACATTAACTTTACGATAACCATATATCATATTGTAATTACTCGATTTTATTCCCGACAGAGATTAGTCGTGTCAAGTTTCGGCTCGTTTTGGCACAGGCCTCGCGGCTAACCCGCCGTTTACCATGGCGGCAACTCGGCGTGCTTTGCGGGGTCGGCATCACAATATTTGTCCTGGGGCGGGCGCCGGCTTCGCCAGCCTTATCCATTCCTTAAACGCTGGATGCGAGTTTCAAGCCAATTGATGAGTCACCTGCCAGGCAGGCGTTTTTTACGACCGGGTACGCGTGCGTTGAGTTCGATTTCAGCCAGATACGTTCAATTGCCTGGCGCGGTTGCCGCCGGCTGCGAGCGCATGGTTCACCCGAACGTGACGGGTGAGGCGGAACGCCTGCGCCAGCGTCGCTTCATCGGCGTCATGCTCGCCGCGCCCTTCCTTGCCGCGGGTGCGGCGGTCACGCTCGTCACCGCGAGTCTCGGCGCGGCCGTCACGGTAGCGGCGATCTTTGCCGCTTTTGGCCTGTGTTGGTTCGCGGCGCTTCTGGTGGCGGCCACCGGCCACATGGCGCTTGCCGGCCGCATGGCGGTCGCGCTCGGCGGCCTCGCCCTTGCCGGCGCCATCGCGGCGGCGGGCGGATTGGCCTCGCCGGCGGCACTCCTTGCCGTCGCATTGCCGGTCGAAACCTGGTGGGTCTCGGGGTCGCGGCGCGCTGCGCTGTGGGGCGCGCTGGCGGCGCTTGCCGCCATCGTGCTGCAGCCCTTTGCCGGGCAGGTCTTGCCGCTCGGCGA
Organism: Mesorhizobium sp. B2-8-5; assembly: GCF_006440675.2. Lineage (NCBI taxonomy): Bacteria > Pseudomonadati > Pseudomonadota > Alphaproteobacteria > Hyphomicrobiales > Phyllobacteriaceae > Mesorhizobium > Mesorhizobium sp. B2-8-5. Next base: position 5,499,219 of record NZ_CP083951.1, on the reverse strand, counting down.
AATCGCCACCTGGCATTGGCTGCTGCCGCTCGCCTGGGCGCTGACGCTGGTGCCGCGGGCCGCCGCCATCGCCAATCCGGCCGGCTTGCGGCTGGCGGAGGCTGCCGGCGATCGTCTCGAGGACGTCATCGACGCCGTCGTGCTGCGCGTCGGTCGCCAGGGCGAAGTGCTTGACGCGTCCGCCCGGGCGCGTTCGACCCTCAAATTGGCGCCGGAGCTCCTGCTCGGCACCGGCCTTTTCGATCGCGTCCATCTTTCCGACCGCGTCGCCTATCTCACCGCTTTGGCCGACATGCGCGAGGGCGCGCCGAAGCGCCGGCTTGATCTGCGCATCCGCTTGCCGCGCGAGGGTTCCGGCGCGACCGACAATTTCCGCCCGTTCAGCCTCGATCTGCTGCGCGGCGAAGTCGACCGCGACGTCTTCACCCTGGTCCTGCGCGAAAACGACGACGTGGCGGCGCTTCGCGACGAGCTTGCGGAAGCCAGGGAGGCCGCTGCGGCCGCCGAAGTGGCCAAGGGCCGCTTCCTGGCGGTGGTCAGCCACGAGCTGCGCACGCCGCTCAACGCCATCATCGGCTTTTCCGACATGCTGCTGCATGAGATGTTCGGCGCCTTCAGGGATCCGCGCCAGAAGGAATATGTCGGCCTGGTCAGGGAATCCGGCCAGCATCTCTTGTCCGTCGTCACCTCGATCCTCGATGTCTCGCGCATCGAGGCGGGTGCCTACGCGACCGAGCTGGAGCCGTTCCGCTTCGTCGAGGCCGTCGACATGTGTCGCTCGATGATGCGGCCGCTGGCCGACGCCAAGAGCATAGTTCTTGCCACGCAGATCGCCCCGGATGCGGGCGAGATCAATGCCGACCGCCGAGCGGTCCAGCAGATCCTGATCAATCTCGCGTCGAACGCCGTGAAGTTCACGCCCGATGGCGGCAGCGTGGTGATCGGCGCCAAGCGTGTCGGCTCACACCTGCATTTCTGGGTGAGCGACACCGGCATCGGCATCGCCGAGGAGGACATGGCCAATCTCGGCAAGCCGTTCATGCAGATCCAGAACGACTACACGCGCCGTTTCGAGGGAACCGGGCTCGGCCTGTCGCTGGTCAAGGGCCTGGTGGCGCTGCACGAGGGCACCATGTCGATCGAGAGCGCGCCAGGTGAGGGCACCACGGTGACGATCGGCCTGCCGGTGAACGGGCCGAAGCGGCGTTCCGGTGCGCCATCCGGCGTGCTGGCCATGCCGGCGGTCAAGCCGAAGGGGGATGCAGATGGGGACAGCAATGGCTCGCTCCGCAAAACGGCCTAAGGTGGTCGAACCAGAGCGCGGCGCCCTTGCCGAGGGCGCGGTTGCCGTCGGTCAGCTGATCGCCAGCAATCCGGTCCTGGTCGGCGGCTCGACCGCTTTCCTGGTGACGCTGTTCTACGTCTCGGCCAACGCGCTCTGGTATCAGCCCTTTCCGCATACCGGCGCCTTCTTCGCCACCCGCACCATCGTGAATTTCCCGCACACCGTCTCCGACGAACCGGAAACCACCATCAACATCGTGCGCCAGCCGCCGGCGCAGCCGGTGGCCAAGCCGGATCCGGTCGTCCAGCAGGTGCAGGGCATTTTGAAGGACCTCAACTTCTACGACGGCACGGTCGATGGTCTCACCGGACCGGCCACGCGCAAGGCCATCCAGGCCTATCAGTTGAAAGTTGGGCTACCCGGCTCGGGCGAGATCGACACGGCGCTGCTCGACCAGCTTGGCGCTCGCCAGACCACGGCGGCCATCCCGCACCCGGCGCCGCGGCCGGCCGACGCGGCAGCCGCGACGCCGTCGGCCAAGCCATCGGCAATTCCGGTCTCGGCCCCGGCCAGTGACCCTACATTGTCTCCCGACGCCCGCATCGTCAGGATCCAGGCCGGCCTGAAGGCGTTCGGCAATAGCGACATGCAGCTCGACGGCAAGGTTGGCGCCCGCACCAAGTCCGCGATCAAGGAATTCCAGGCGCTCTTCGGGCTGCCCGAAACCGGCGAGCCGGACGAGGCGGTCTACGTCAAGATGCGCGAGATCGGCCTGACGAACTGAGCGGCGGCGTCCGAAAGCTGTCTATTCAAGCCAATGGTCGGGGTCTCTCATCCCGTGAACAATGGCCACAGCCAGGATGCCGTAGTCCATTGGCTCGTAGATAACGATATATCGACCCTCCACGAGAATACGTGCCGTGGCGCTCAACTCTGGCCGGGCAACCCCCATATTGGGATGACTGCAAGCGAGCTCCAGTCTGTCGAAAATGCGCTCTACGAGGCCATCCGCCGCCCGTTCGCTGTCGGCCGCAATATGGCGCCAAATGTTCTTGAGGTCTTGTTCCGCGCGAGGTGTAAGTCGATAGCTAGCCACGTTCCGTGCGCTCGGCTTTCAGAGCGCGGAGAAAGGCCCGGCGATCGACGTCCTGACCTTCGCCACTCGCCATCCCTTCGTCGTAAGCCTGCTTCAACTGTGCGAGTTCGCGCACGCGAAGCTCCTCGCGGTGCTCCCACAGCCTGAGGGCCTCCCTGACGATTTCGCTGTTCGAGGCATAGTTGCCGCTCTCGACCGCATCCTGCAGACGGGCGGCCTGTTTCGGCGTAAGCGATATGGTGAGGGTGCGCATTGCTTGGCTTTTCATCGCTGTTTATATAGCGGTCTTCACAAACTCTAACAAGATTTGTTAGATGCTTGAGTGGTATCCGGAAACCTCTCATGCGCGTAACCGCCGATCTCTGGGTCTCGGCCCTTGTGCGCCGCGTCTTCAGCGCCGGCGGCTTTGCCGCAATCGTCAAGCGCGGCGCGACCGAGGCCGGCGCTGTCTTCGTGCTTTCGCGAGGTCGGATGGGAGAGGTGGCCCTTTATGGGCCGGCGCCGCAGACGAGCTACGATTCGGCCAAGCCCGATGAGCGCTTCTTCGCCATGCTCGGTGCGAGCGACGATGGCTCGGCTTTCGATGCGCGGCTGGAGCGGGAGAAGAAATTCGATCCCGACATCTGGGTGGTCGAGATCGAGGGCGGGACCATTCCCGTCGAAGAGCTTCTTTCCGTGAAGGCGGATTAACCGCGTCAGGACGCCTTGAGGCCGGCGCTCGCCTCGTCGCTGTTCGAGGCTTCGCGGCTTTCGGTGTCTACCGCAGCGGCAGCATTGCCGCGGATCGCCCGTGAAAGAGTCTCGGCCTTCCAGGCGCGTACCTTGTCCAGCGCCGCCTCGCGATGCAGCAGCCGGTAGCGGTCGAGGAACAGGCGGATCGCCTGCGGATGCGGGAACTCGCCGGGATAGACCGCGACCGCGATCAGGAATGCCATGTCTTCGCTGAGATCGAGGGCCCGCAGCGCCGCAAGCAGCGCAGCATAGCTCGACTGCCCGGTCACCGAACGGGCCGTCGCGAAGTCGATATCCAGCGCGTCGGCAAGCGCGGTCTGGAAGAAGGCCGCGTTCCCCGTCAGCGCCGTCTCGCGCAGTTTCACATAGGCCGGCTGGCCGAGGAAGGTGTTGACGTCGGCGCTGTCACCGGTCGGGCGCATCATCGACCGCAGGCGGCGCCGCGCGTTCTCTGCTGCTTCGCCGTGCGCGGGGCGGTCGTCCGCCTTGGTCACGGGCTCCGGCTTCGGCGTGAGCTTCGTGACCGTTTCCGGCGGCCGCGTCTTGACCAGCGTCGGCCTTTCCAGCGCGCGGATCAGGTCGGCGATCGTCGGATTGAGCTCCTTGCGGCGCGCGATGGCGCGCGCGTGCGGCAGCCCGTGCCGGCCGATCAGCGCGATGAGGTCGATGTCGCTCAGCGCGTTGGAGCGGGTGAGCAGGGGTGCTGCGGTCTCGACCGGCTCTTCGGCCAGCCGCCTGACCAGCGCGGCCGGCGCATATTCGCATTCGGAAAGGGCAGCGGCGACATAGCGGCGCGACTCGACAGAAACCTCGTCGAACAGCGGCAGCGTCAGGTCTTCGAGCTGGGCGATCTCGCGGCGCGACGGGCGCGTCAGCGAGCAAAACGCCGACACCGCGGCGCGGAACAGCCTTTCGGCCTTTCCAGCTTCGGTCCGGATAGCGATTTGCCTGAAATCCGAAGATGACACGGAGGATACGCCCGACACTCGACACACTCCCGAACCGCACGATCCGGCCGGGCCGGTTTCGCACCTTCAGGAAAACAAACATCAAATTAGCCGCGATCCGTTAGCGCTCCGTTAACCCTCTACGCCCCTTAATCAACTTTGGAGGCGTTGCGTTGTGCTCCGGGGAAACCGAGAGGGAATGCGCGAACCATGGGCATGGTCCTGTCTTTTGTGCCGCGAGCGGCACCTGTAAATCGAGCAAGTCACGACACCACGACGGCGGCGGCGGTCATCATATTCCCCGGCGTCCGTTATGAGTTGCATCCGCAGGTCGGTGAGGCACGGCCCGGCGAGAGCGGCCCCGACAGGCCGCGCTCCCCGCCACCTGCCAAGCCGCATCACTGATCGGGCGCCTTTCTCAGTAATCCTGCAATTCGCAGGCGCTCTGCTCGAGGAAGCGCGACACGATCGGCTTCCAGCTCTCGTCCGGCACGAAGGCGCGGACGACGAAGATGCCTTCATCGATCGGCGCCTCGACGAAGATCGCGCCCTGCAGATCCTCCGGAAGGTCGCGCCGCACGTCGATCATCTGCGCCGGCGTCAGCACGATGGCATCGAGTTTTTCGCCATTGGCGTTGTGATCGTTGAAGGAATAGATGTTGTGGCCGCTGCGGTCATAGACCGAGGCCGACCAGAACGGCACGTCGCCGGGCGCCTTGATCCTGACCAGCCCGTCCGTGAGATCGAATCGGCAGGCGGCGGCATAAAACAGCGGATCGACCGATTTCACCACCGGCGCGCCGCCGGCCTCGGCGTCGAGCCGCGTCATCTTGTAGAGGTCCGAAGCCATCGCCAGCCGCGACCAGGCATCGCGTTCGGAAAATTCCGGCACCAGGAACAGCACCACGATGTGCACGATGCCGGCGCCGAGCAGGCCGAGGATGAGGGCGTGCAGCAGGCTACGCATTGCAGCCCGCCTTCAGGATGCGCGGCAGCGTGACGTCCGAGAGGCCGGTGCTCGAGGCGATCGGCGTGTCGTAGAAGGTCAGCACGAAATACATCTTGCCGGAGCCGCCGGTCAGCAGCCAGTTGCCGGGAGCCGGGCGATTGCCGACGGAAATGACGACGGAATTGTCGGGCTGGCGCAGCACTTCGTAGGATTGCAGCGCCGACTGCCTCGGCTTGCCTGTGTCGATCACGCCAAGCGACTGGTCGGCGGCATAGAGCGTCCAGAAGCGGGCGGTGGGGTAACCGCCTTCGATCGTGTAGGCGCATTCGCGTTTCAGCGGCTCGCCCGCATCGTCGCGCTCGGCTACGAAGGCAAGCCCCTCGGCCTGGCCGAGCGCCAGCACGCCCTCGCGTGCCACGCGCGCCTTGGAATAGGGGTCGGCCGCCAGCGTCCCGACTTCGGGGAAGGCGGTCCATTGGCCGATGCGGATCGCGCCGACGCCGTCCTGCGCGTTGAGCGCATACCAGACGCTGTAGCCGCCAAGCCCGATGGCCATGGCAAGCGAAAGCAGCGTCAGGATGGCGTTCTTGAGCATGAGAGCCGCAAACAGAGGAGGTTGCCCGGGATATCGCGGCGCGGGGTGCCGTGGCAAGCCGGCTTCACGCCAGCGCGATCCTAAAGCGCCGAAAGTGTCTCCGGCAGGGTGGGGGCGCCCAGCACGGGCGCGGTCTGGAACGCCTTGCTCATTTCCCTCAGCGTCTGGCTGGTGCGTCCGGAAAGCACCGGCGGGCGTTCGGCCTCGGCCTGCGCCGCCGCCGCGTCGGCTTCCTTTTTCGCCGCTTCCTCGGCCTTGGCCGCGACCTCCGGGTCGACCCACGGATGATCGATGCCCGGGATCGGCTTCAGGTCGATGTTCTGATGCGCGTAGACCATAAGCCGCTGCCAGACCATCGCCGGCAGCGAACCGCCGGTCATTTTATTGGTCGGCGTGAAGTCGTCATTGCCGAGCCAGACGGCGGCGGTGTAGTTGCCGGTGAAGCCGACAAACCAGGCATCGCGGTAGGATTGTGTCGTCCCGGTCTTGCCGGCAACGACAATGTTCGGAAGCTGGGCGCGCCTCGCGGTGCCTATGACCGGCACCGCCGCCAGCATGGTGTTCATGTATTTCAGCGCCTTTTCCGACAGCACCCGATGTGGTGGCGGCGCGTCCTTGGCCCAGTCATAGACCACGTCGCCGGTGCGGGTGACGAGCTGGGTGATGCCGTGGCGCGAGCCGACGAAACCGTTCTGCGCAAAGACGCTGTAGCCGGTCGCCTGGTCCATCACCGTCATACCCGATGTGCCGAGCACCATGGTCTTGTGCGATTCCAGCGGCGATTCGACACCCATCGATTCGGCCATCGCCTTGATCGGACCGATGCCGAGGTAGTCCTTGGCGAGCCGCACCGGCACGGTGTTGATCGACTTGGCGATCGCCGTAAGCAGCGTGACGTTGCCGGCCGAGCCGCCATTGTAATTGTGCGGCGACCAACTGCCCCAGCTGATAGGGCCACCGGAAACCACCGAGTCCGGCGTGAAGCCATGTTCCATGGCGGTGGCATAGACATAGGGCTTGAAGGATGAACCGGTCTGACGCAGCGCCTTGGTGGCGCGGTTGAACTGGCTGGTGCCATAGTCGCGGCCACCGACGATGGCACGCACTGCGCCGTTGGTCTCGATCACCACCACCGCGCCTTCGGTGACGTTGTATTCCTTGCCGAACTGGCGAAGATGGAACTCGACCGACTCCTCGGCCGCCTTCTGGATGTTGGCGTCGAAAGTGGTGTGGGCGACCAGCGAGTGCTGGCCGGGCTTGGCGATCTTCTTCACCTCGTCGAAGGCCCAGTCGAGGAAATAATCCGGGCTCTTCTGCTCGCCGCGGTCGACGACGTCGGCAGGATGCAGCCGCGCCTGTAGCACCTGACCCTCGGTCATGAAACCGGCATCGACCAGGTTGGACAGCACCACATTGGCGCGGGCGCGGGCCGCCGGCAGGTTGATGTGTGGGGCGTATTTGGTCGGCGCCTTGAACAGCCCGGCCAGCATCGCCGCCTCGGCCAGGCTCAGGTCCTTGACGCTCTTGCCGAAATAGAAATCCGCCGCCGCCTCGATGCCGAACGTGCCGCCGCCCATATAGGCGCGATCGAGATAGAGTTGCAGGATCTCTTTCTTGGAAAGGTTCGCTTCCAGCCATAGCGACAGGAAGGCTTCCTTGATCTTGCGCTCGAGGGTGCGCTCGTTGGACAGGAACAGGTTCTTGGCGAGCTGCTGGGTGATGCTGGAGCCGCCCTGGACCACGGAATTGGCGCGCACATTCTCGAAGACCGCGCGCGACAGGCCCAGCACGTCGATGCCGTAATGGTCAAAGAAACGCCGGTCCTCGGTCGCCAGCACCGCCTTGATGACGATGTCCGGCATCTCGTCGACCGGCACGGAATCGCGCTGGATGATGCCGCGCTGGCCGATCTCGTTGCCGTAGCGGTCGAGGAAGGTGACGGCGAAGTCGCCCTGGTTGCGCCAGTCGCCGGTGGTGATGTCGAAAGCAGGCATGGCAAGCGCGAGCAGCACCACGAAGCCGCCGGCGCCCATGGTGAAACCTTCGCTCAGCACCTCGATGATGGCGCGGCGCCAGCCATGCACACGGAACCGCCGGGAAAAGATGGTCGCCGCTTCCCAGAATTCGCGTGCCTTGAAACCGATCTCGTAGAGCGAGGAATCGAGCCAGGCGTCCACAGCGAGCAGCGCCGAAGCGATACGGCCTCTTCTCTTGCTTGGTTTCGAAGGACTTGCCATTCCAGACTTCCGCCCCAACGCACTTTCGCCCGGAAACTGTATGGCAATTTCGGGCGCCTCCCCCGCAAGACTAATCGACCATTTTAGCATCGCTCACAAGGGCAGCGAAGCAACAGCGCAAGCTTTGTTGATTGGTTGCGCCCTGGCCGTGGACGGCAGACCATATCACCGCGCCGCGATGAAGCGCATGAAATGCGCCACATCCGCCTCGGTCGGCTCCTGGCCGGTGAAGGAACGCAGATAGGCGGCGAGATGGCTGACGCGCGCCTCGACCGGTTCCTTGAGGTCGAGCACATAATAGCCGATCTGCATGTAATAGAGGACGCGGGCGCGGATGAAGGCGTCCTCGCCGTCATAGCCGTGCCGGCGGTACATGTCGCGGATGGCGCTGAGGCGCTCGTCGTCGGCCTGGTCGATCATGCGCCGCACGTCGGCCGCGCGCCTGGCCCATTCGCGAACGGCGAAATCGAGCCTGGGGTCGAACAGGCGCTCGTCGGCCCAGCATTCGAAGACGTTCATCACGCCCATGATGATGGTCTCCGCCGGCCGGCGGGCACGCTCGACGATCGCCGTGGTGTTGGTGTCGTGCCAATGCGCAAGCAACTGGTCGAGCAGGTCCTGCCGGCTGTTGAAATACCAGTAGAAGCTCGAGCGCGACACGCCGAGCTTCTGGCCGAGCGTCAGCACGCGCACGCTCTCGATACCGTCTGAAATCAGCATATCGAGCGCCAGTTTAATCCAGTCGGAGCGCGTCACCTTGACGTTGCCGGGCGGCGGTTCGGCCTGGGGAGCGGTCATGATCATGGCCGCACAATAGGCATGGCGCGAAACGCAACGCAAGCTCTGGACAGAAGTGTCTAGACATATATGTCCAGAAGGTATATTGGTGGGGCCTCCAACGAGAGGGAGAGGCTCGTGAAATCCCATTACCGGGCAGTCGTCATCGGGGGAGGCGTGGTCGGCGCCTCGGTGCTCTACCATCTTACGCGGTTTGGCTGGAGCGACGTCGCGCTGATCGAGCGCGCCGAGCTGACGGCTGGCTCGACCTGGCATGCGGCCGCCGGCTTCCACGCGCTCAACGCCGATCCCAATGTCGCGGCGCTGCAGGACTACACGATCAAACTCTACCGCGAGATCGAGGCCGAGTCGGGCCAGAATGCCGGCCTGCACATGACCGGCGGCGTCAACATGGCGAGCGACCCGCAGCGCTGGGAATGGCTGAAATCGGCCTGGGCGGTGTTTCAGTCCGTCGGCATCGAGACGGCCCGACTGGTAACGCCCGAGGAGATCAAGGAGATCTGCCCGATCGTCGATGTCAGCGACGTGCTCGGCGGCCTCTATGATTCCAACGAGGGCCATCTCGATCCTTATGGCACCACGCACGCCTATGCCGGCGCCGCCAGGAAGCGCGGCGCCGATGTGATCCTGCGCAACCGCGTCATCGAGCTGAAACAGCGCGCCGATGGCGGCTGGGACGTGGTCACCGAAAAGGGCACGATCGTCACCGAGCATGTCGTCAATGCCGGCGGCCTGTGGGCCAAGCAGGTCGGGCTGATGGCCGGCGTCGACCTTCCGGTGACGCCGATGGAACACCATTATTTCGTCACCGAGGACATTCCCGAAGTCGCAGCCCTCGACAAGGAGCTCGGCCTGGCCGTCGATCTCGACGGCTTCTCCTACCTGCGTCAGGAGCGCAAAGGCGTGCTGCTCGGCGTCTACGAGCAGAACCCGAAACACTGGAACATGGACGGCGCGCCCTGGGATTACGGCATCGAGCTGATCCCCGAGGACATCGACCGCATCAGCCCGGAGCTCTCCAAGGCCTATCAGCGCTTCCCCTGCCTGGCGAAGGCCGGCATCCGCAAATGGGTGAACGGCGCCTTCACCTTCACGCCGGACGGCAATCCGCTAGTCGGCCCGGTCAGGGGGCTGAAGAACTACTGGGTCGCCTGCGGCGTCATGGCCGGCTTCAGCCAGGGCGGCGGCGTCGGCAAGTCGCTGGCCGAGTGGATGATCTACGGCGAGCCGCAAGCCGACATCTTCGGCATGGACATCGCCCGCTATGGCGCCTTCGCCGCCAACCGCGAGTATCTGCGGCAAACCACGGGCCAGTTCTATGCCCGCCGCTTCGTCATGACCTTCCCCAACGAGCGCCTGCCTGCCGGCCGACCGCTGAAGCGTCCGGGCGCCTATGACGGCATGAGCGCCGCCGGCGCCGAATGGACGGCGTCCTGGGGCCTGGAGATCCCGGCCTACTTCGCGCCGATGGGATTCCGCGAGGAGACGACGCTGAAGCGCTCCAACGCTTTCGAGATCGTCGGCGACGAGGTGCTGCAGGTCCGCCGCGCCGCCGGCCTCGTCGATACGACGGCCTTCTCGCGCTATGCCGTGTCAGGCCCGGGCGCCGAGGCCTGGCTCGACCGGCTGCTCGCCTGCCGGCTGCCGAAGCCCGGCCGCGCGAAGCTGGCGCCGATGCTTGGGTCCGACGGCCGGCTGAAGGGGGATCTCACCGTGCTCAACTGGGCCGGCGGCGAATACTGGATCATGGGCTCCTACTATTTGCGCGAATTCCACATGCGCTGGTTCGAGGCGCACATCGCCGAAGGCGTCTCCATCACCGACATCTCGGACGCCATGTCCGGCTTCCTCGTCACCGGTCCGAACGCACGCCGGATCGTCGAACGCACTACCCATCAGGACATCTCCGCCAAAACCCTGCCGTTCATGGCTTGCGGCGTGTTCGACATCGGCATGGCGCGGGCCCGGGTGGCGCGGCTGTCCATTGCCGGCGAGCTCGGCTTCGAGATCAACTGCCCGACCACCCTGCATTCGAGCCTGCGTGAGACGCTGCTTGCCGCCGGCGAGGACCTCGGCCTCGCCGAGATCGGCTATTACGCGCTGAATTCGCTCAGGCTGGAAAAGAGTTTCGGCATCTGGTCGCGCGAATTCACGCAAGGCTACACGCCCGGCCAGACCGGGCTCGACCGCTTCATCGCCTTCGACAAGGGCGATTTCATCGGCCGCCAGGCCGCGCTCAAGGAGCGCGAGGTGGGCGTCTCGCGACGGATCGTGACGCTTGAGGTCGACGCTGTCGACGCCGATGCCAGCGGCTTCGAGCCGGTCTGGTCCAAGGGCCGGCGCGTCGGCTTCGTCACCTCCGGCGGCTACGGCTACACGATCGGCAAGAGCGTCGCCCTGGCGTTGCTCGATGACGATTTCGCCGGTGAGGGGACGGAACTTTCCGTACACATTGTCGGGGTCGAACGGCCGGCGCGCGTCATCGCGGGCTCGCCCTACGACGCTGAAGGCAAGGCGATGCGGCAATGAGGAGGAACCGCCATGATTGACGAGGCCGCACGTGATCTCAGGCGCGAGCGCCGGCGGGGACGCACCGGCGAGGCAGGCAGCGAGTCTAGCCGGCATCCGAATTATCGGTCGCTGAAGAACCCCTTCCTGCCGCAGCCGATCTTTTCCGACGACCAGGTCGCCGCGATCCACGCTACCGCGCTGCGCGTGCTGGAGGAGCTCGGCATCAAGGTGCTGCTGCCCGAGGCCCGCGCCATCTACGCCAGGGCCGGCGCATTGGTCGACGAAGACAGCCAGATGGTCAGGATCGGCCGCGACATGGTCGAGGCAGCACTTGCCGCGGCGCCGCGCGCGATTCCCGCCCTTGGCGGCGACCGCTCGCGGGATCTGATGCTCGAGCTCGGCTCGATGACCTTCCTGGCCGGCTCCGGCGCCCCGAACGTCACCGATCTTGAGCGCGGCCGACGGCCGGGCACGCTCCAGGCCTTCGAGGAATTCATCAAGCTGATCCAGCATTTCGACGTGCTGCATATGCTCGGCCCCTGCGTCGAGCCGCAGGACGTCGACACGCGCTTTCGCCACTATGCCACCGGCCGGGCGCAACTGACGCTGTCCGACAAGGTGCCCTTCGTCTTTGCCCGCGGCACGCCGCAGGCCGAGGACAGTTTCGAGATGATCCGGCTGGCGCGCGGCCTGTCCGAAGACGAGTTTGCCGGCAGCGCCCATAGCTACACGGTCATCAACACCAACTCGCCGCGCCAGCTCGACATTCCGATGGCGCAGGGCATCATCGACTTCGCCCGCGCCGGCCAGATATCGATCATCACGCCCTTTTGCCTGGCGGGCGCCATGGCGCCGATCACGGTCGCGGGCGCGCTGGCGCTGCAGCATGCCGAGGCGCTGGCGGGCCTGACGCTCGCCCAGATCGCGCGCCCAGGCGCGCCTGTGGTCTATGGTTCCTTCTCCTCCAATGTCGACATGAAGTCGGGCGCGCCGGCCTTCGGCACGCCGGAGCATGTCAAGGCTACGCTCGGCGCGGGCCAGCTTGCGCGTTTCACCGGCCTGCCATGGCGATCCGGCGGCGGCAGCGCCGCCAATATCTCCGACGCGCAGGCAGCGCACGAGACGCAGTTCGCGCTGTGGGGCTCGGTGCTGGCCGGCGCGACCGTCTGCATCCATGCCGCCGGCTGGCTGGAAGGCGGTTTGAGCGTTTCCCTCGAGAAGCTGATCACCGACATCGAAGCCTTGCAGACGGTCGCAGAGCTTTGCGCGAAGACCCCGGGCGACGAGGATGCGATCGGCTTCGAGGCCATCGCCGAAGTGCAGCCCGGCGGGCATTTCTTCTCGGCGGCGCATACCATGACGCGCTACCGCACCGCCTTCTATGAGCCGCTGGTGGCCGACTGGTCGAATTTCGGCAATTGGACGCAAGCCGGCGGCAAGACCGCCACGGAGCGCGCGACCGGCATCTGGAAGCGGATTCTTTCCGATTTCCAGCCGCCGGCCTCCGCTGCCGCCACCGCGGGCGTGCTCGACGAGTTCATTGCCAAGCGCACCGAGGAAGGCGGCGCGGCTCCGGTCTCATGATTTGACGAAAACGTAATAAATTCGAGACCTTCGCCCTTCACGCTATAGTCAAACCGATTCGCGATCTGGCATCGGATCGCGAGCGCGGCTACGTTGCCGGAATTGGCTGCGGCGCGGAGACATGTGTTGGCGATGGACGGTAGATGACGGCGCCTGGCGATCTGATGCAGGCCTTGTTCCTGAGGCTTAAGACCGATGCGTCGCTATCGGCGCTTCTCGGCGGCGCTGGCCTGCTCGAACAGGCGAACGACAAGGCCGCCTTTCCACACGTGACCTACGGCCGTACCAGTGCCTTCGACCTGGACACCGGCGCCGACAACGATGGCGACCAACTCATCACCTTGCACGTCTGGTCGAAGGCTCAAGGCGAGGCCGAGACGCGCCTCATCATGGACAGCATCAAGGCGCGCCTCGATGGCGCAGCACTTTCCATCGGCTCGCGCGGTCAGACGCGCCTGTCGCTGGAATTCGCCGAGGCGCGCTATGACGAGGACCTTGCGGTCCATCATGGATTGCTGCGCTTCCACGCCTTGACGCAGGAAGACGCCTGAGAGGCTGGCGGACCTCAGAGCTGCGCCTGGATGGCGGCCTTGTCGATGACCGACCAGACCTCGCGAATCCGTCGGTCGTGGAATTCGTAGAAGACGTTCTCGGCGAAGGAAACCCGCCTGCCGTGCACCGGCAGGCCGAACAGCACGCCCTTGGGCCGGCAGTCGAAATGCAGTCGCGCCGCCACGCGCGGCGGCTCCGAAATCAGGAGTTCGATGTTGAAGCGCAGGTCGGGAATGGCCTCGAAATCGCCTTCCAGCATACGGCGATAACCCGAAAGCCCGATCGTCTCGCCATTGTACTGCACCTCGTCGCCGACGAAGCGGCCGAGATTGTCCCACTCCTGGTCGTTCAGGCAGGCGATGTAGCCCCGATAGAGATCGGCAATATCCTCGCGCGTCATCGCGTGCTCCCATGGTCGTGCGGCGTTCCTACACCGGAGCAATTCCAGGAAAAGTGTGATCGGTTTTCCGTCCGGAATTGCGTTAAATTAGAGAGATAGGGCGGTTCGCCGTTTCCATGAAACGGTGAAACGCTAGGGCTGGATGGAGAATCCGCACCCGAAAAGCGTAGCGGGCCGACTGATTTTCCGGCTATGAATTTGCACCCGGGGCCTGAGGGAGCCCCTGGCGACTGCACTGGCGTCACAGGGTGCATTCATTTGTCTCGCGCAGGGGAATGGCGGGCATGGATTTTCGATTGTTCACCGTTCATTTCACGTTCAGCCCATATGCGTTAGAACCGTGATCATGACCAACCTTGGCTCCCATCTCCGCAAAGCAGTGCTGGCGCTTGCCGCAGCCGGCCTCTTTGCGTCGCAGACGACGGCAATGCCGGTCATCGTCCCGTCGGTCGACCAGCCGGTCGTGCTTGTCGCCGGCGATTGCTACGCCATCGGCCAGCAGGTCGCCGCGCAGAATGGCGGCACGCTGGCCAAGGCCTCGCAGGCGACGCGGGGCGGCCAGCAGGTCTGCGTCATCGTCGTGCTGGTCCCCGGCAAGGACGGACAGCGTCCGCGCCGCTCGGAAATCGTCGTCCCGATGAGCTGACCTCACTCGTTTCCCAGGCCGGCGGAATCGGCCTATACGTCTAACCAGCAACAGGCTTCAACCCATGCGCGTGCTCGTCGTCGAGGATGACAAGGATCTCAACCGGCAGCTGGCCGACGCGCTGGTCGACGCCGGCTATGTGGTCGACCGCGCCTATGACGGCGAGGAGGGGCACTTCCTTGGCGAGACCGAGCCTTACGATGCCGTGGTCCTCGATATCGGCCTGCCGCAGATGGACGGCATCAGCGTCGTCGAGCGCTGGCGCCGCGGCGACCGCAAGATGCCGGTGCTGATCCTGACCGCGCGCGACCGCTGGAGCGACAAGGTGGCCGGCATCGACGCCGGCGCCGACGACTATGTGACCAAACCCTTCCACATCGAGGAAGTGCTGGCGCGGGTGCGGGCGCTGATCCGCCGCGCGGCCGGCCATGCATCGTCGGAGCTCACTTGCGGGCCGCTGCGCCTCGACACCAAGGCGTCCAAGGCCGACGTCAACGGCGTGCCGCTCAAACTCACCTCGCACGAGTTCCGGCTGCTCGCCTACTTGATGCATCATATGGGCGAGGTGGTGTCGCGCACCGAACTGGTCGAGCATCTCTACGACCAGGATTTCGACCGCGATTCCAACACTATCGAGGTGTTTGTCGGCCGACTTCGCAAGAAGATGGGCATCGACATGATCGAAACCGTGCGGGGCATGGGCTATCGCATGCGTGAGCCGGAGGCGTGACGCGGAACCGCTGAAGCCAACCATAGGCGCGGGGCTGTCGAAGCTGCGGCTCTGGCCGCGCTCGCTGACCTTCCGCGTCATCGCCTTTTCCACCATCTGGGCGATCCTGACGCTGGTCGTCATCTTCACCCTCATCACCACGCTTTACCGCCAGGCCAGCGAACGCGGCTTCGACAGCCTGCTTTCGGCGCATCTGTTCAACCTGATCGGTTCCGTCGGCATTTCCGACAACGGCGCGCTGACCGGCTCGCCCGACCTCGGCGACCTGCGCTTTTCCGAGCCGAATTCCGGCTGGTACTGGTCGGTCGAGCCTGCTTCCGAAGGCGTGCATGGCGAAATCCATTCGTCCTCGATGACGACTTCACTCCTGTCGCCGAGCGTCGCGGAAGTGCCCTTCAACTCGAACTTCCAGCGCAGCTATTCGATGGAGGGCATAAAGGGCGAGCAGCTCGAAGTTTTCGAGAGCGAGTTCGTGCTGGACGCGAAGAACCGCGCCGCTCGTTTCCGCGTCATGGGCAATCACAGCGAGCTCGAGCAGGAGATCGCCAGCTTCCAGCGCCGCCTGCTCACCTATCTGTCGCTGTTCGGCGTCGGCATGATCGCCATCAACGCCATCGCCATCCTCTTGGGTCTCCAGCCTTTGCGCCGGGTCCGCAATGCGCTGGCCATGGTGCGCGAAGGCACCGCCCAGCGGCTCGACGGCAGCTTCCCGGCCGAGATCGAGCCGCTCGCCAACGAGACCAATGCGTTGATCGAGAACAACCGGCGCATCGTCGAGCGCTCGCGCACCCAGGTCGGCAACCTTGCCCATTCGCTGAAGACGCCGCTCGCCGTGCTGATCAATGAGGGCCGGGCGCTTGGCGGCGCCAAGGGTCAGTTGATCGCCGAGCAGGCCGCCTCCATGCAGAAACAGGTCGACCACTATCTGCAGCGCGCCCGCGTCGCCGCGCAGCGCGACAGCGTCGTCTTCCGCACGCCGGTTTCGCCGCTGGTCGAGCGCATGGTGCGCGTGCTGCGGAAACTCAACCCGCAATCCAAGCTGATCCTGTCGCTGCCGTCGGCGGAGATCGTCTTTGCCGGCGAGCGCGAGGATCTGGAGGAACTGCTCGGCAATCTGCTCGACAATGCGATGAAATGGGCTAAAGGCGCCGTCGCCGTGACGATCGCCACTATTTCGGGAAGCGGCAACCTGTTTGAGATCGTTATAGAGGATGACGGCCCGGGCATTCCCGAGGACAGTGCGCGGGAGGTGTTGAAGCGTGGCAAGAGACTCGATGAGACGAAGCCGGGAACAGGGCTCGGGCTCGCCATTGTCGCCGACCTCGTCAACGAGTATGGAGGCTCGCTGGCGCTGGAACGGTCCGGCATGGGCGGCTTGAGGGCGGTGGTGAGATTGCGGAGCCTTCAATGATGTTTTTTATCGATTTGCGAGCAAGGGCTGGCGGCCAAATTTCCGACAAATGTCAACACTATGGGCTCGATATCCTCCCCGATGACGCAGCCCCCAGCTCATCCTGCTCAAGAGAACCGGTTGTTGGCATGAAGATCCGCGTCGCGCTCGTTTCCGCCCTGCTCGCCGTTTCCGGCTGCACGACGCTCGGCAGGGGCGGTCCAACCTCTCCGGTCACGCCTGTTTCCACGCCGCCCGCCGGCGGCAAGGTCTCGACCAGCATCGTTTCGGCCATGAATGGCGGGCTTATCGGCGGATCGGTCGGCTCGGGCCTCAGCGATGCCGAAAAGCGCAAAGGCCTGGAAGCGGAGTACAAGGCGCTGGAATACAACACCAGTGGCCAGAAAGTGACGTGGAAGAGCGACAACTCCTCGCATTATGGCGAGGTCGTCGCCGCCCAGCCCTACCGGGTCGGCTCGCAGGATTGCCGCCAGTACACCCACACCGTCTATACCAGCGGCGCGGGCGTCACCGCGCGCGGCACCGCCTGCCGCAACGCCGATGGCAGCTGGACGCCGCTGACCTGACGGCTTTGGAACGGAATTAGGCCTGCGGCCGACGGCGTCCGCCGTCAAAGCGTCGCACGATGGTCGTGTTGGCAGGGCAAGGCTCTGCCGCTATTGGAATAGGCATGCTGTTCTGGGTCATAGCCGCAATCCTCACGCTGGGCGCCAGCCTGGCGGTGCTGTTGCCGCTCACCGGCGGCATGAAGGGCGCGTCGCCGGCCGGCGATCATGATCTCGAAGTCTATCGCGACCAGCTTTCCGAGCTCGACCGCGACATGGCGCGCGGCCTGATCCAGCCGGGCGAGGCCGAGGAGGCGCGTGCCGAGATCGGCCGCCGCATCCTGCGTCTGGGCGCGGCTTTGCAGCCGGGCGCGGCGACGCCCAGGCCCGCGCGCGGCGCCAGATGGGTCGCCAGCGTGGCCGTGCTTGCGGTTCCCCTGTTGAGTTGGGGGCTCTACGGTATGCTCGGTTCTCCCGATCTGCCCTCGCAGCCGCTGGCCGAACGTTTGGCCAAGAACCCGGCCGATTCCTCGGTCGACGAACTGGTCGCCCGCGCCGAAGCCCATCTCGCCGCCAATCCGTCGGACGGCAAGGGCTGGGATGTGCTGGCGCCGATCTATCTTCGGCTGCAGCGCTTTCCTGACGCCGTGACCGCTTATCGCAACGCCATCCGCCTCGACGGCGACAGCGCCGTGCGCCAGTCGGGTCTCGGCGAGGCGATCGCCAATGCTGCCGGCGGCATCGTTTCGGCCGATGCCCAAAGCGCCTTCGAGGCAGCCCTGAAGCTCGATCCGGCCAACGCCAAGGCGAATTTCTACTTGGGCGTTGGCCTCGCCCAGGAAGGCAGGAAGGCCGAGGCCGTCACCGCCTGGCAAAAGATGCTCGGCCAGCTCGCGCCGGATTCGCCCTGGCGCAACGCCGTTCAGCAGGCGCTTGCCGAGGCGGGCGAGCCGGCTGTCGCCAAGGCCGCGCCGGCCAACGGCCCGGATGCGCAGCAGGTGGAAGCCGCGCAACAGATGTCGCCGCAGGACCGGCAGGCGATGATCGAGACCATGGTCGCCGGGTTGGACGACAAATTGAAGCAGAATCCCCGTGACGAGGAAGGATGGATGCGGCTCATCCGTTCCTATGTCGTGCTTGGCAAGGCCGATCAGGCGCGGGCCGCGCTCGGCCGCGCTGTCGCCGCCTTCGGGGCGGACAGTGAACAGGCCAGGAAATTCACCGCCTTCGCCGCCTCGCTCGGCGTAACGGCGACGGAGTAAGGCAATGACGCGCAAGCAGAAGCGATTGTCGGTGATCGTGGCGGGGCTGGCTTTCCTCGGCGCCGCTGCCGGCCTCACCTTCTATGCGCTTGGACAGAAGGCCTCCTATTTCTACATGCCGGCCGATCTCGCCACGGCGAGTTTGCCGCCCGGGCAACGCATCCGGCTCGGCGGTCTCGTCGAGAAGGGCACCGTCGTGCGCGGCCAGGGCGCCACCGTCGCCTTCTCGGTCACCGACAAGCAGAAATCGGTCAAGGTCACCTATACCGGCATCCTGCCCGACCTGTTCCGCGAGGATCAGGGCGTGATAACCGAGGGCGCTTTCGGCCCGGATGGCGTGTTCGTCGCCGACAGCGTTTTGGCCAAGCATGACGAGCGTTACATGCCCAAGGAAGTCGCCGACGGTCTGAAGGCCAAGGGCGTCTGGCAAGAAAGCACAAATTGATGGTTGAGACCGGACATTTCGCGCTCGTGCTGGCCTTCGCTCTGTCGCTGGTGCAGATGCTGGTGCCGCTCGTCGGCGCCCGCACCGGTAATCAGCGCTTGATGGCGGTCGGCGGTCCGGTCACGGTCACCGGCTTCGCGTTGACCGCGCTGTCCTTCGCTGCCCTCGCCAGCGCCTATGCCGGCTCCGACTTCTCGGTGGCGAGCGTGTGGGAGAACTCCCATTCGCTGCAGCCGATGATCTACAAGATCACCGGCACCTGGGGGAACCACGAAGGCTCGATGCTGCTGTGGGTGCTGATTCTGACCTTCTTCGGCGCGCTGGTCGCGGTCTTCGGCAACAACCTGCCGTCAACGCTCAAGGCCAATGTACTGGCCGTGCAGGGCATGATCGGCGCTGCCTTCTTCCTGTTCATCCTGGCGACATCCAACCCTTTCATCCGCCTCAACCCGGCGCCGATCGAGGGCCGCGACCTTAATCCGATCCTGCAGGATCTCGGCCTCGCTATCCATCCGCCGATGCTCTATCTCGGCTATGTCGGCTTCTCGATCTGCTTCTCTTTTTCGGTTGCCGCACTGATCGAGGGGCGCATCGACGCCTCCTGGGCACGCTGGGTGCGACCCTGGACACTGGTCGCCTGGATGTTCCTTACCGGCGGCATCGCCATGGGTTCCTACTGGGCCTATTACGAGCTCGGCTGGGGTGGCTTCTGGTTCTGGGATCCGGTCGAGAACGCCTCCTTCATGCCCTGGCTCGCCGGTACCGCGCTGCTTCATTCGGCGATCGTCATGGAGAAGCGTTCGGCGCTGAAGATCTGGACGCTGCTGCTCGCCATCCTGACCTTCTCGCTGTCGCTGCTCGGCACTTTCCTAGTGCGTTCCGGCGTGCTGACCTCGGTGCACGCCTTCGCCACCGATCCGGCGCGCGGCGTCTTCATCCTGTGCATCCTGACGCTGTTCATCGGCGGCTCGCTGGCGCTGTTTGCGCTGCGCGCCTCACGGCTGACGGCGGGCGGCCTGTTCCATCCGATCTCGCGCGAGGGCGCGCTGGTGCTGAACAACCTCTTTCTCACCACCGCCACGGCGACGGTGCTGGTCGGCACGCTCTACCCGTTGGCGCTGGAGGCGCTCACCGGCGGCAAGATCTCGGTCGGCGCGCCGTTCTTCGATCTGACCTTCGGCCCGCTGATGCTGCCGCTGCTCGCGATCGTGCCGTTCGGCCCCTTGCTCGCCTGGAAGCGCGGCGACGTCATCGCCGCCTCGCAGCGGCTGATGGCCGCCTTCGCCCTGGCGATCGCCGCAATGCTGGTCACTGGCCTGTTCATCGACGGCGCCTCGGTCTTCGCGGCACTCGGCGTCGGCCTCGCCGTCTGGCTGGTCGCCGGCGCACTGACCGATCTTGCGGTCAAATCCGGTTTCGGCTCGGTGGCGCCGGGCATCATGCTGCGCCGCTTCGCCGGCCTGCCGCGCTCCGTCTTCGGCACGGCGCTGGCGCATCTCGGCCTCGGGCTGACCTTGCTCGGCATTGTCGGCACGCTCTGCTTCGGCACGGAGAAAATCCTCTCGATGCATCCCGGCGAGACGCTGGAGCTCTCCGGCCACACGCTGCGCTTCGAAGGGCTCTCCCCGCAGAAAGGCCCGAATTTCACCGAGGATCGCGGCCGCTTCCTGCTGGTAGGCGCCGACGGCAACGCCGATGGCGCAATCACCTCCGCGAAACGCTTCTATCCGGTGCGCCAGACGGTGACGACGGAGTCCGGCATCAGGACGATTGGGTTGAGCCAGCTTTATCTGTCGCTCGGCGACGAGAACAACGACGGCTCCGTCGTCGTGCGCCTCTGGTGGAAGCCGCTGGTGACGCTGATCTGGGGCGGCGGACTGGTGATGATGGCGGGCGCCGCCATGTCGCTGCTCGACCGTCGCCTGCGCGTCGGCGCGCCGGCAAAGCGGCGCAAGCTGGTCGCAGCCGTGGCTAACCCGACATGAAGGCGAAGTTTTCGCTCGTTCCGCTGGTCCTGTTGCTGGCGCTGTTTTTCGCCGGCGCGGCCCAGGCGGTGAAGCCGGATGAAGTGCTGCAGGACCCCGCATTGGAGGCGAGGGCGCGCGCGCTGTCGGAAGGCCTGCGCTGCATGGTCTGCCAGAACCAGTCGATCGACGAGTCCGACGCCGATCTTGCCCGGGACCTGCGCGTCCTCGTGCGCCAGCGCCTCGTTGCCGGCGACACCGACCAGCAGGTGATGGACTATATCGTTTCGCGCTATGGCGAGTTCGTGCTGCTCAAGCCGCGCTTCAGCCTGCGCACCGCGCTTTTGTGGGGTACGCCGGTGCTTCTGCTTCTGGCCGGCGGCCTGTTCATTGTGCTCAACGCCCGCTCGCGCCGCCCGGCATCGGGTAGCACCCTGAGTGCCGAGGAACAGGCGGCGCTGGACAAGATGCTAAGTGATTAGCGCCATCGCTGACGTCGATAAGTGGCCACGGCTGCTCGCGGGTCGTCATTCTATGGCGGAGCAAGGAGCGAAGCGACGCGCGCAGACCATAGAATCCATTCCGTGACTTCCAAGCGCCGCTGCGGTCCAGAATTCTGCTCCGCTGCCCTCTTCGGCGAATGTAACGGTATGGATTTCCAGGGTCTGCGCGACGGAGCTCCGCCCTGCTATGACGAACTCGGCCAACATTACAAAACTTTCATGTACCGGAAATGGCGCCGTAATGTGCGGCTCTCTAATCCTCTTGCCCGAGGATGCTTCGCCTGAGCGCATCCCTTCGAAAGAGGAAACGAAATCCCATGAATATCGCCCCCAATTCATATTCCCGCATCCGAAAGCGCCTGATGGCCGCCGTCGCATCCCTGGCCGTCATCGGTGCGGTCGGCGCAGGCGCGCTTGCCACCGGCACCGCCCCCGTGCTGGCCGATGCCGTGCGCGTCGAAGCGCCGCAAATGCCGAGCTTCGCCGATGTCGTCGAGCACGTCTCGCCGGCGGTCGTCAGCGTCAAGGTCAAGGCCAAGATCCAACCGACGGCCGACAACGGCTCGGACGATCAGGACGGTTTCGATAACCTGCCCGACAATCCGCAGCTGCGCCGCTTCTTCAAGGAATTCCGCGGCTTCGGCGACCAGGGTCAGGGCGGCCAGTTCGGCATGCGCCGCTTCAACCATCGCGACCATGGCAATGGCGAGCCGCGTCCGGTCGCTCAGGGCTCGGGCTTCTTCATCTCAGAAGACGGTTATCTCGTCACCAACAACCATGTGGTTTCGGAAGGCTCGGATTTCAGCGTCGTCACTAATGACGGCAAGGAACTCGACGCCAAGCTGATCGGCACCGATCCGCGCACCGATCTCGCCGTGCTCAAGGTCGATGGCGGTGGCAACAAGTTCACCTATGTCGACTTTGCCGACGACTCCAAGGTTCGCATCGGTGACTGGGTGGTTGCGGTCGGCAATCCCTTCGGTCTCGGCGGCACTGTCACCGCCGGCATCGTCTCGGCTCGCGGCCGCGACATCGGCGCCGGCCCCTATGACGACTTCATCCAGATCGATGCTTCGGTCAACCGCGGCAATTCGGGCGGTCCGACCTTCAACCTCAACGGCCAGGTGATCGGCATCAACACCGCCATCTTCTCGCCGTCGGGGGGCAGCGTCGGCATTGCCTTCGACATCCCGGCCTCGACCGCCAAGCAGGTCGTCCAGGACCTGATGAAGAGCGGCTCCGTCCAGCGCGGCTGGCTCGGCGTCGAGATCCAGCCGGTCACCTCCGACATCGCGGAGTCGCTCGGCCTGAAGTCGGACAAGGGCGCGCTGGTCTCGAGCGCCCAGGATTCCGGTCCGGGCAAGAAGGCGGGCATCGCCGCCGGCGACGTCATCACCCAGGTCGACGGCAAGGATGTCGCTTCGCCGAAGGAACTCGCCCGCATGATCGGCGCATTCGCGCCGGGCAAATCGGTCGACGTCACCGTCTGGCGCAGCGGCAAGAACGAGACGGTCAAGGTCGATCTCGGCACGTTGCCGGCAAGCGACAAGCAGGCCTCGAACGACGACAACAACAAGCAGTCGGCGCCCGCCGCCAAGGCCGACACGCTGGCCGATCTCGGCCTGACCGTCACCAAGGCGGAAAACGGCAAGGGCCTCGTGGTCACCGACGTCGATCCCGACAGCGACGCGGCCGACCGTGGCATCCAGCCCGGCGACGTCATCACCTCGATCAATTCGAACGACGTGAACACCACCGACGACGTCTCCAAGGCCATGGCCGATGCAGCCAAGGCCGGCCGCAAGGCGGTGCTGATGCAGATCACCCGCGACGACTCGAACCGTTTTGTGGCGCTGCCAGTCGGCAAGGGCTGAGATTTCAGGTTCAGATTTTCCCTGCGGCGGTATCAACACCCCCGAGCCGCCGCCGGGAAAACATGGGGCCGAGCACGTAAGTCAGTCACCGTGTTTCGCTCCTGGCGGCAGCGGGTTTCCCATCACCCGCTGCCGCTTATCGCATGTCGCCCAAAAGTGGGCACCGGTTTTGGGATCACGACATGCGGAACGAAATGCATGTCGCCCAAAAGTGGTTGCCGGTTTTGGGAAGAAGACATGCGACCAATGAAGGCAAGGCCCGAAGAATGACTGCCTCTCAAACTTCCGATGAAATCGCGTATAACGGTCCCATGAAGATTCTCGTCATGGAAGACGATCGCGAGGCGGCGGATTATTTGCAGAAAGCCTTCGCCGAGGCGGGCCACACCGCCCATGTCGCCGGCGACGGCGAGACCGGCTTCGCGCTCGCCGATGCCGGCGACTATGACGTGATGGTGGTCGACCGCCTGATGCCGCGCCGTGACGGCCTGTCGGTGATCGCCGCACTTCGCTCGCGCGGCAACACCACGCCGGTGCTGATCCTTTCGGCGCTGGGCGAGGTCGACGACCGCGTCACGGGCTTGCGCGCCGGCGGCGACGACTACCTCACCAAACCCTATGCCTTTTCCGAATTGCTTGCCCGCGTCGAGGTGCTGAACCGCCGCGCCAGCGCGCGCGAATCCGAGACCGTCTATCGTGTCGGCGATCTCGAGCTCGACCGGCTGTCGCATTCGGTCAAGCGCGCCGGCCGCGAGATCACGCTGCAGCCGCGCGAGTTCCGCCTGCTCGAATATCTGATGCGCCATGCCGGGCAGGTGGTGACGCGCACCATGCTTCTGGAAAATGTCTGGGATTATCACTTCGATCCGCAGACCAATGTCATCGACGTCCACGTCTCGCGTCTGCGCGGCAAGATCGAAAAAGGCTTCGACAAGCCGATCCTGCACACGATCCGCGGCGCCGGCTACATGCTGAAGGGCGGGTGAAGCCACAGATGGCTCTCTCACTGCCGGCCATCATGAAGACGACGGCGGCCCGGCTCTCGGCGCTCTATCTGCTGCTTTTCGCGCTCTGCGCCGTGCTGCTCGTCTTCTACATGACGTCGCTGTCGGCGCGCATGCTGACCGCGCAGACGCAGGAGACCATCAACGACGAGGTGCTGGGCCTGGCCCGCGCCTATCAGCGCGGCGGCCTGCCGGTGCTGGTGCGCGTCGTCGAGGCCCGCTCGCGCCAGCCCGGCGCCAATCTTTACCTGATCGCCGACGCCAATGGCCAGATCCTGACCGGCAATGTGCAGAGCCTGGAGCCAGGGGTCATAGAGACCGAGGGCTGGACGACGGAACCGTTTTCCTACCAGCGCTTCGGCGAGGGCGAGCTCGATCGGCTGCGCAGCGGCGGTTCGGACCAGTCCACGCCTCCGGCCAACGAGGGCAGCAACAGCCCCCAGTCCACGGGGGAAAAGGGCCACAACGCCATCGCGCTGGTGTTGAGACTGCCCAACCAGATGATCATGCTGGTCGGCCGCGACCTCGGCGAGCCCGAGCGCTTCCGCGCCGTCATCAGCCGCGCGCTGACTCTGGCGCTCGGTATGATGGGGCTTGGCGGCATCCTGATCTGGTTCTTTGTCGGGCGCGCCGCGCTCAAGCGCATCGACAGCGTCTCGGACGCCAGCCGCCGCATCATGGGCGGCGATTTGTCCGGACGGCTGCCGGTCACCGGCGCCGGCGACGAATTCGACCGCCTGTCCGAAAACCTCAATTCGATGCTGGCCAGGATCGCCATGCTGAACGAGGGGCTGAAGCAGGTCTCCGACAACATCGCCCATGATCTGAAGACGCCGCTGACCAGGCTGCGCAACCGCGCCGAGGCGACGCTCGCCGGCAGGCACAAGACGGAAGATTACCGTCAGGCGCTGGAAGGCACGATCGCAGAGTCCGACCAGCTCATCAAGACATTCAACGCCATCCTGATGATCTCGCGCCTGGAGGCTGGCTATTCCTCGGAACAGACCGGTCCCGTCGATCTCGCCGCGACGGTGAGCGACGTCGTCGAACTCTACGAGCCGGTGGCGGAAGAGGCGGGCGTCGCGCTGGAAACGACCGTGCCCGAGGCCTTTACGATCAACGGCAACCGCGAACTGATCGGCCAGGCGCTGTCCAACATCGTCGACAACGCCATCAAATATTCGACCGACGCCGCCGAGACGCCGAAAGTGCGTGTGGCGCTGGAGCGCCTCGGCAACGAGATCAAGCTTGCCGTCAGCGACAACGGCCACGGCATTCCGGACGACGCCGATCGTGCCCGCGCCACGGAGCGGTTCGTGCGCCTGGAAAAGAGCCGCTCGCAGCCGGGCTCGGGCCTGGGTCTCAGCCTGGCCAAGGCAATCATGACTTTCCACAACGGAAGGCTTGATCTTTTGCCCGCCAATCCCGGATTGTCCGTGGTCATGAGTTTCCCATTGCGGGAGACGCATTGATGGCGCGGATAAATGGCGAAGAAGAAAATCGAATCCGAATTCCGGCTTAGCCCGACACTGGCGCTCCGCCCCCTGGACGCGAAACATGCCCGGCGCGAATTGTCGGAAATCGCCGACGCCGCCGAGGATGAGGGGTGTTCCCGACTCGCTGCGTTCCTGGCGGGCGAGGGGCCGCTGCAGGACCTGCTGGCGGCCGTCTTCGACCTCTCGCCCTTCCTGCGCGACGTGGCGCGCCGGCGGCCGGCGATCCTCGATACGCTGTTCGACCTGACGATCGAAGCGCGGCTCGATGCCATCGGCGAAGCGATCGGCGGCGCGGCCAAGGCGGAAGACGCCTCGGAAGCGAGCCTGATGATGGCGCTCAGGCAATGGAAGACCGAAGCGCATTTCCTGATCGCGCTGGCCGATCTTTCAGGCGAGGCGGAAACCTCCGTGACGGTGCGCCGGCTCAGCGATCTTGCCGACGCCTGCACATGCGCCGCCGTCGATTTCCTGCTGTTCGACGCGCATCGGCAAGGCAAGCTCAAGCTACCGCATCCGGCCGAGCCTGCCAGGGATTCAGGCTGGATCCTGCTCGGCATGGGCAAGCTCGGCGCGCATGAGCTGAACTTTTCCTCCGACATCGATCTCGTCGTCTTCTTCGAGCCGGAGGCGCCGGCCGTCATCGATCCGCTCGACGCGACCGAGCTGTTCTCCAGGCTTACCCGTCGTCTCGTGCGCATCCTGCAGGATCGCACCGAGCATGGCTATGTCTTCCGCACCGATCTGAGGCTCCGCCCCGATCCGGGCTCGACGCCGCTGGCGATCCCCGTCGAGGCCGCGCTTCGCTATTACGAGGCGCGCGGGCAGAACTGGGAGCGCGCCGCCATGATCAAGGCGCGGCCGGTTGCCGGCGATCTTGCTGCCGGCGCCGCCTTCCTCAAGGAATTGCAGCCCTATGTCTGGCGCAAATACATGGACTATGCGGCGATCGCCGATGTCCATTCGATCAAGCGCCAGATCCATGCCCACAAGGGCCATGGCGAGATCGCGGTGAAGGGCCATAACGTCAAGCTTGGCCGCGGCGGCATCCGCGAGATCGAGTTCTTCGTCCAGACCCAGCAGCTCATCGCCGGCGGCCGCTTTCCGGAGCTGCGCGGCCGCGAGACCGTGCCGATGCTCGCAGCGCTTGCCGCGCGCGGCTGGATTACCGCCGACGCGCGCGATGCGCTCACCCGTCAGTACTGGTTCCTGCGCCGTGTCGAGCACGCCATCCAGATGGTCGCTGACGAGCAGACGCACGTCCTGCCGGAAGAAGACGAGGAGCTCAAACGCATCGCGCTGATGCTGGGATTTGCCGGCGAGGCGGAATTCACGCAGGCCTTCCGCGCCTCGCTGCAGCAGGTCGAGCGCCACTACGCGGCGCTGTTCGAGACAGCACCCGAGCTCTCGGCCGGCGTCGGCAATCTGGTCTTCACCGGCGATGTCGACGATCCCGATACGCTGCAGACGCTGCATGGCCTCGGCTTCCAGCGGCCGAGCGACATCTGCCGCGTCATCCGCGGCTGGCATTTCGGGCGCTACCGCGTCACCCAGTCGGCGGAGGCGCGCGAGAGGCTGACCGAACTGACCCCGGCCTTGCTGAAAGCCTTCGGCCAGACGCGTCGCGCCGACGAGGCGCTGATGCGCTTCGACGAGTTCCTCGCCGGCCTGCCAGCGGGCATCCAGCTTTTCTCGCTGCTGCAATCGAACCCGGCGCTCTTGAAGCTGATGGCGACCATCATGGGCGCGGCACCGAGGCTGGCTGCCATCATCACCCGCCGCCCGCATGTCTTCGACGGCCTGCTCGACCCGGCCCTGCTTACCGAACTGCCGGACCGCGCCTATCTCTCGGCGCGGCTTGCCGCCTTCATCGAGGGCGATCGCGCCTATGAGGATGTGCTCGACCGCCTGCGCATCTTCGCCTCCGAGCAGAAATTCCTGATCGGCGTGCGCCTGCTTGCCGGCTCGATCGATCCCGCGCGCGCCGGCCGCGCCTTCTCCGATCTCGCCGATCTCACCATCGAGGCGGCGCTGAACGCGGTGATCGCCGAATTCGCGCTGCGCCACGGCAGGATCGCCGGCGGCAGGGTGGCCCTGCTCGGCATGGGCAAGCTCGGCAGCCGCGAACTCACGGCCGGTTCGGATGTCGATCTCATCCTGCTCTACGACCACGACGCGGATGCCGAGGACTCCGACGGCGAAAAGCCGCTGGCGCCTTCGCATTACTATACCCGCATGACGCAGCGCCTGATCGCCGCCGTCTCGGCGCCGACGGCCGAAGGCGTGCTCTATGAGTTGGACCTGCGCCTGCGCCCCTCGGGCAACAAGGGGCCGGTCGCCACCCATATCGATGCGTTCAAGAAATATCAGCGCCGGGATGCCTGGACCTGGGAGCACATGGCGCTGGCACGGGCCCGCGCCGTCGGCGGCGATGCCGAACTCTGCGCCGAGCTCGACGATGAGGTGGCGGCGGTGCTGGCGCAGCCGCGCAATGCCGCCAAGGTGAAAGCCGAGGCCTCGGATATGCGGGCGCTGATCGAGAAGGAGAAGCCGCCGCGCGACCTCTGGGACATCAAGCTGATCCCGGGCGGGCTCATCGATCTCGAATTCATCGCCCAGGTCGCGGTCATCGCCGGCGCTATCGAGCCTGGCCGCCGGGTCACGGCGACCGCCGACATTTTGGCCCGGCTTTCTCCGGATTTCGCCTCAGCCGATGTGCGTGAAGAGCTTGGCGAGGCCTATCGGCTCTATCTGGCGCTGACCCAGATGATCAGGCTTTGCCTCATCGGCGAGTTCCAGCGCGACGATGTCCCGCCTGGACTCTCGGATCTGCTTCTGGCGGTCACTGACCTGCCGGATTTCGGTGTCCTGGAAGCACATCTCAAGGAGACTTCGCGAAAGGTCAGGCAGGACTTCGACCATTTGCTGCGCGCGGGCGCGCCGCAACGAGGGATGAATTAGGCCGCTGCCTTCACCGTCGGCGGAGCCTTCTTCAGCGGAATGCGCACCGACACGATGGTGCCTACACCCTCGGTCGAGCGGATCTTCAGCGCGCCGCCCTGCAATTCGGCCAGCGAGCGCGAGATGGCGAGCCCGAGGCCCGAGCCGGTATGGTTCTTGGAGAACTGGTTCTGCACCTGCTCGAACGGCCGGCCGAGCTTGCTCAGCGCCTGCTTGGGGATGCCGCAGCCATTGTCCTCGATGGTGAGCAGCAGCGCCCCGGACGTGTTGCGCGCCCTGACCGTGATCTTGCCGCCCTGTCCAGTGAATTTCACCGCGTTGGAGAGCAGGTTGATGGCGATCTGCTTGATCGCGCGGCGGTCGGCATAAAGCCGCATCGCATCGGCGATGCGCGTCTCGACATTGATCGACTTTTCCGCCGCCTGCAGCGAGATCACCCGCACCGTCTCCTTGATCAGCGGGCAGAGGTCGATCTCCTCGCGGTCGAGCGAGAACTGGCCGGCTTCGATCTTCGACATGTCGAGGATATCGTTGATGACGCCGAGCAGATATTTGCCGCTGCCGTTGATGTCGGTCGCGTATTCCTCGTAGCGCTCGGAGCCGAGCGGCCCGAACAGGCCCTGCTGCATCAGCTCGGAGAAGCCGATGATGGCGTTGAGCGGCGTGCGCAATTCATGCGACATGTTGGCGAGGAATTCCGACTTGGCGCGATTGGCCGCCTCGGCGCGCTCGGTTTCCTTCATGTATTTGCGGTTGAGCTCGACCAGTTCGCTGGCGCGTTCCTCCTCGGCGCGGCGGGCCAGGCTGAGATCGTGGATCGTCGCCATCAGCCGGCGCTCGCTGTCGACCAGCTTTTCCTGGTGCAGCTTGATCTGCGTGATGTCGGAGCCCACGGAAACGACGCCGCCGTCGCGGGTCCTGAGCTCGTTGACCTGCAGCCAGCGGCCGTCGGCAAGCTGGCGCTCCAAGCTGACGCCGCCCTGCGGCCCATTGGCATTGGCGAGCCTGCGCTCCGACGCGAAGGCCAGCATGCGCTCCTCCAGCATATCGCGGGTCGCGCCTGGTACCACGTCGCGGTCCGACAGCCCGTTGTCCTTCTGGAACTTCGAATTGCACATGATCAGCCGTTCGGCGGCATCCCACAGCACGAAGGATTCGTTGATATTCTCGATCGCGGTCCTGAGCCGCATGTCGGCCGCTTCCGAGCGCAGCGCCAAGTGCCGCTGCTCGGTGACGTCGACGGCGATGCCGATCAGCTGGATCTCCGGTGCCTCCGGGTCGATCACCTGGGCGCGGGCTCGCATCCACACCCATTGCCCGTCGGCGTGGCGCATGCGGAAAACCTGGTCGATATGGTCGATCTCGCGTTCGATGATCCGGTTTGCGAGATCGAACAGGTCGCCGTCTTCCGGGTGGATGATCTCGTCGACCTCGCCGAAGGAGAGCATCGTATCGCAGGGCTCATAGCCCAGCATGTCGTACATCGAGCGCGACCAGTACATCTTGCCGCGCACCATGTCCCAGTCCCACAACCCGCAGCGGCCGCGCACCAGCGCCATGTCGATGCGCTGATGCGCTTCGAGATAGATGCGGTCCGCCGCCTGGGCGCGCGCCGCCTGGCCGAAATAGGCGTAGAGGATGACGATCAGCACGCCCGCCGTCAGCACGAACAGCGTGACGTTGAGCGACATCGACTTGCGCCAGCTGTCGAACACCGCTTCCTGCGGCACCAGCACGGCGGCCGCATGTTTGCGGTCGCCGCCGAGGCTGACGGCGGCGAACCAGTCCTGTCCCGAGATGCTGACATCCATCACGCCGGCGCGGTCGCCGAACATGAACAGCGGCTGGCCGCCCAGCACGAGGCTGTCGAGCGTGCGGCCTTGCCAGCCCGTCGACAGCGGCGAAACGGCGATGACCTTGAAGTTGGCGTCGGTGATGGCGAGCACATGGGCGCGGCTCATGGCGCCTTGGCGGCTGGTGTTTTCCAGAAGGCTTATGGCATTGGCGCCGGCCGCGCTGGGGTCCGCGGTGACGGCCTGCGCCATCTGTCCGGCGGCCAGCGCCAGCACCGCCTTGGCGTCGCGCTCGATCTCGTCATGCTCGTTCATGAGCGACAGGAAGCGCAGCGCGGCAATGACGATGAGAAAAACGACGATCAGCGCCGGGATCGACCGGCGCAGCAGCGGCTCGGCGGCCAGGAGCCGCTGATAAGTGGGTTCGGCGATCAGGCGCGTATTGCCGGCAAGTCCATCGCTCCTTGCCTTGCGATGCGCAAAAGCCTTCCCTCCGGGCGCGCCCCACGCGTCCGCCTTGGCCATAAATGGCACTCCCCGATCTGCCGTATGGATGATCCGGCTACGCCGCACGCCCGAATCGTCAGTAAAGAATCAAAGCTGATTCGCCTTGTCCAGTGGCGCGGACGAAAAAGATTAAAAGTTGATTGAAATTCGTCCGAACAGCCGATCTCCGGGTCCCACAAGGGGGGAGATGGCCGGCAGGCCAGAGGGGGCGCTGTCGCGCCAACCTCTCAACTGCTCAATTGCCGGCACTCGTCAGATCTGGCTTTCGGGCGAGAAGCAAACGTCGCGATCCTTCATGCCCCGCTCTGCCCTGCCGGCATCTCCCCCACGAGGACCCACCAGGGGAAGATCGCTAATTACGCCAGTGTCCGCTCCACGATATCGCGCAGATCCGCCGAAAGATTCTCGGTCTTCGCCATGTCGAGCAGCGCCTGCCTGGCCTTGGTCTGCCGTCCAGGCTCCAGCGAGCGCCAGGACCTGAGCGCCGTCGCCAGCCGCGCGGCTACCTGCGGATTGCGCTTCTCCACCGCCAGTACCGTCTCGGCAAACAGGCGGTAACCTTCGCCGTCGGGGCGGTGGAAGCCGGTCTGGTTGGCGCTGGAGAAGGTGCCGATCAGCGAACGCACCCGGTTCGGGTTGGCGATCGAGAAGGCTGGGTGCCGCATGAGATCACGCACTTTCTCGACGGTCTTTGCGCCCGGCACACCGGCCTGGATCTGGAACCATTTGTCGAGTACCAGCGCGTCGCCGCGATAGCGGGCCTCGAAGGCGGCCAGCGCCTCTTCGGCCTCGGCCGTGCCTGGATGGCGATGCGCCAGCACGGCGAGCGCTGCCGCACGGTCGGTCATGTTGGTGGCGGCATTGAAGTGCCCTGCGGCGAGGCCCGCGCCGCCCGGCAGCAGCGAAAGATAGTCGAGCAGGATGTTGCGCAGCGCCCTGCGCCCGGCGCTCGCCGCGTCCGGGCTGAACGGACCCTTGTCGGCAAGGCTCTCATAAAGCGCCAGAAAGGCCTCGCGGTTTGCCTCGGCGATCATCCGCGCCATCGCCTCGCGCGCGGCAAAGATGGCGTCTGGGTCGATGCCCTTGCCGATGTCGCGGGCAATATCGGCTTCGCCGGGAAGCGACAGCGCGAGCGCCCGGTAGGCCGGCTCCAGCGTCTCGTCGCCGGCAATCCTGCCGGCAAGCTCGGCAAGCCGCGCCGCAAACACCGGCTCCTTGCCGCCGAGGATCTGGCGGAAGGCGGCGATCAGCGCATCGGTCAAGAGCGTGTTGAACGCCTGCCAGCGCGCGAAGGCGTCGCTGTCATGCGCCGCGAGGAAGAACTGGTCGTCGGCCTTCTGCTGCACCGAAAGCGTGATCGGCGCCGAGAAGCCGCGGTTGAGCGACACCGAAGGCCGTTGCGAAATACCCGAGAAGCGCACCGTGTGCCGACGTTTGCGGATATGGATGACACCGTCATCCACCATTGCGCCCTCGACGGCAGTCCAGGCGACGGGCTTGCCGTTGGCGCCGACCAGGCCGAAGGCGAGCGGGATATGCATCAGCCGCTTGCGGCTTTCCGACGGCGTCGGCGGCACCGACTGCTCGATCTCCAGGATGAACTCCTTTGCCGCCGCATTGTGCGCGGAACTTACCGTCAGGTTCGGTGTGCCGGCCTGGTGATACCAGAGCGCGAATTGCGCGAGGTCTTTGCCGGAAACGTCCTCGAAGACTTTGAGGAAATCCTCGATGGTCGCCGCCTCGCCGTCATGCCGCTCGAAATAGAGGTCCATGCCGGCACGGAAGGTTTCCGGCCCAAGGATGGTGCGGATCATACGCACCACTTCCGAACCCTTCTCGTAGACGGTCGCGGTGTAGAAGTTGTTGATCTCGCGGTAGCGTCGCGGCCTGACCGGATGCGCCAGCGGCCCCTGGTCTTCCGGGAACTGGTGCGCGCGCAGCGTGCGCACCTCGGCGATGCGCTTCACCGACCGCGAGCGCTGGTCGGCGGAGAATTCGTGGTCGCGGTAAACCGTCAGCCCTTCCTTCAGGCAGAGCTGGAACCAGTCGCGGCAAGTGATTCTGTTGCCAGTCCAATTGTGGAAGTATTCATGCGCGATGATCGCCTCGATGTTGGCGAAGTCGGCATCGGTCGCGGTCTCCTCGTCGGCCAGCACATATTTGTCGTTGAAGACGTTGAGGCCCTTGTTCTCCATGGCGCCCATGTTGAAGTCGGAGACGGCGACGATATTGAAGACGTCGAGGTCGTATTCGCGGCCGAAGGCTTCCTCGTCCCATTTCATCGAGCGTTTCAGCGCGTCCATCGCATAGCCGGCAAGCTGCTCCTTGCCGGGCTCCACATAGATACCGAGCTCGACCTCGCGGCCGGACATGGTGGTGAAGCTGCCCGCCACCTTGCCAAGCGCGCCCGCCACCAGCGCGAAAAGGTAGGAGGGTTTGGGGAACGGGTCGTGCCAGACCGCATAATGCCGGCCGCTGCCCAGCGTGCCACTCTCCACAGGATTGCCGTTCGAAAGCAGCAGCGGCGCCTCGTTGTGCGGCGCTTCGATGCGCACCGTGTAGACCGACAGGATATCGGGACGGTCGAGGAAATAGGTGATGCGGCGAAAGCCCTCGGCCTCGCATTGCGTGCAATAGACGTTGTTGGAGCGATAAAGGCCCATCAGCGCCTCGTTGCGCGAAGGCGCGATCTCCGTCTCCAGGCGCAGCTCGAAACGCTGCGCCGCCGGCGGTTTCAGGATCGTCAGCCGGTCAGGCGTCGCCTCATAGTCGCTGGCCGGAAGCGTATGCCCGTCGACGGCAACGCCGAGCAACGTCAGCCCGTCGCCGTCGAGCACCAGCGGCGCCGAGGCGGCGACGCCCGCGCGCCGCTCGATCGTAAGCAGCGCGGTCACCTGGGTCGCGTCCGGCGACAGGCGGAAGTCGAGGCTGGTCCTCGGGATGAGATAGTCGCAGGGGCGATAGTCTTCGAGCTTGAAGACATGGCCGGTATCTGTGCGCATTCCTTAGGCTTTTCCTGTTGATTTCGGCCGGCCAGCCAGCTTGGCTGGTCCAAGAATTTTGAGGTGCGCGCTCTTTACACGAAACGGCCACTCGACAAAACTGCGGCATAGGTCGTGTTTCGCAATTCCGGACGGAAAACCGTTACACACTTTTCCTGGAATTGCTCTTGGCCTATTTCGCGGCTTCGTTTCCCGACTATCCTTACGAGGCAAGATGACCGTCGATCATGCCGTCGGCCACAATACGCTGCGCGGCATTACGCTGAAGATCGTCTCGGTGGCGGTCTTCGTCGGCATGCAAACCTGCATCAAGGCGGCCGGCGACGTGCCCGCAGGGCAGATCGTCTTCTTCCGCTCCTTCTTCGCCATCTTCCCGATCATCGCCTTCCTGGCCTTCAAGGGTGAATTGGCCACGGCATTCACGACGAGACGGCCGTTCAACCACGTCGCGCGCGGTGTGGTCGGCGTCGGCGCCATGGGACTCGGCTTCTTCGCGCTGACCAGGCTGCCGCTGCCGGAAGCGATCACGCTGAACTACGCCCAGCCGCTGCTGGTCGTCGTGTTCTCCTCGCTCTTCCTCGGCGAGACGATCCGCGTCTACCGCTGGAGCGCGGTCGCGGTCGGCCTTGCCGGCGTGCTGATCATCTCCTGGCCCGAACTGACGCTGCTCAATTCCGATGAAGGCCTCGACGACCAGGAGGTGCTGGGCGTCATGGCCGCGCTGATCGCTGCCGCGATCTCGGCGGTCGCCATGCTTCTGGTGCGCAATCTCGTGCAGACGGAGAAGACGGCGACCATCGTGCTGTGGTTCTCCTCGACCGCTTCAGTGCTGTCGCTCTTCACGCTGCCCTTCGGCTGGCAGGCGCTGACGCCGATGCAGGCCGCGCTCCTCGTTGTCGCGGGCTTCTGCGGAGGGCTCGGCCAGATCCTGATGACGGCGGCCTACCGCCATGCCGAAGCCTCGGTCGTGGCGCCCTTCGAATACACCTCGATGATCCTCGGCGTCGTCGTCGGCTATTTCGTCTTCGGCGACGTGACCTCGCTGAACACCCTTGCGGGCGGCGTGATCGTGGTCGCCGCCGGTATCTTCATCATCTGGCGCGAGCGGCAACTGGGCCTCGAGCGCACGCGCATCAGGACGGCCACGCCGCCGCAGGGGTGAAGGCCTACGAAGCGGTCGCCCGCTCTTTCGCCAATCGCACCAGCACCGTCCTTGTCTGCTCATCCGCGGGGAAAAAAGATTCGATTGCCAGCTCCGACAGCGTGACGTCGAGCGGCGTACCGAAGACCGTGATCGTGCTGATGAACGACAGCACCTGATCGCCATGCGCGAGCCGCAGCGGATGCACGATGCCGCTCGGTTCGACCGGCGCCGGCCGGCTGCTCCTCAGGCCGGACGGATAGGTGCGCAATTCGCGCTCCAGCTCGATCAGCACCGGGTCGCCGGTGGCGTCGTTCTGGTGCTTCAGCCGCTCGATGAGATGCGCGCGCCACTCCGCCAGATTGACGATGCGCGGCGCCACACCGCCCGGATGCAGGCTGAGCCTCAGCACATTGACCGGCGGCGCGAGAAGCGATGCTTCGGAGATGTCGGCGAGGAACGGAGCAATCGCGGTGTTTGCCGAAACGAGGTTCCAGTGCCGGTCCACCGCCAGCGCCGGGAAGGGTTCGTGGCCCTTGAGCACAGTCTCGACGGCGGCAAGCGCCGGCGCCAGCGTCGCATCGGTCAGCGGCTTTTCGCTGAAGCTCGGCGCGAAGCCGGCGGCAAGCAACAGTTGATTGCGTTGGCGCAGTGGAATCGACAGCTGCTCGGCCAGATGCAGCACCATGTCGCGCGAAGGCTGGGCTCGGCCGCTTTCGACGAAGGAGAGATGCCGTTGCGAGATATCGGCCTCCATGGCGAGGTCGAGCTGGCTCATGCGCCGCCGCGTGCGCCACTCGCGGATGAGGCTTCCGGCAGAAGGGTCGGATGTGGTCATGGGAGAATGAGTAGGGCGGCGGGCGGAGCGTTTCAATTACCGGGGAGGTTATGGTTGCCGTCTTGGAGATTGGCGAAGCCCGAGGCGACGTCCGATCTCCCCCACAAGGGGAGATTAGCCAATCGCCAACCCCCGCAACTTCGCCTTGACCTCGAGAAAATCCCGCCAGGCCAGCTTCTTGTGCGCCGGCGTTCTCAACAGATACGCCGGATGCAGCGTCGGCATCGCCGGAATGGCTATGCCCGACGCCGTCGTGTGCACCCGCCAGTTGCCGCGCAGGCGCAGGATGCCCTCGGTCGTATTGAGCAGCGTCTTGGCCGACGGACCGCCGAGATTGACCAGCACCTTGGGATTGACCAGTTCTATCTGCCTTTCGATGAACGGCCGGCAGATTTCGGTCTCGTGCGGTGTCGGCGTGCGGTTGCCCGGCGGCCGCCACGGAATGACGTTGGCGATATATGCCGAGTTGCGGTCGAGGCCGATAGCGGCGAGCATACGGTCGAGCAGCCGGCCGGAGCGGCCGACAAAGGGCAGACCTTCGAGGTCCTCATCTCGGCCCGGCGCCTCGCCGACCAGCATCAGCTCGGCTTTCGGATTGCCGTCGGCGAAGACGAGGTTCTTGGCGGTGAATTTGAGATTACAGCCGTCGAAGCCGGCCATGTGCTGGCGCAGTTCCTCGAGCGTCGAGGCGCTTGCGGCCAGTTGCCGGGCAAGCAGCGCCTGCGCCTCGTCGGGAACGGTGGCGGCCGGCATGCGCGCCGGAGCGTTCGGAATATTGCGCGCGTCGAGGCCGGATGATGGCGTTGGTGGCTCGGGCGCCTGGGGCCGCTCCGGACCCTTCCCGGATGCCGTTCGGGTCTCGGGCGCGGCCTCGCGACGCGGCGCGGCTGGCGTCCGCTCGGCAGCCCTGCGTTCGACCGACTTCGCCGCCGCTTCGGCAAACCGATTGACCGGCGCGTCTTCAAGCGCCTCGTCAACGCCGGCGCTGGCATAAAAGGCGAGCAGTTCGGCGATCTCGGCTGGTGTGCTGGGGGAGGCGGCAGTCATGGCGCCACCATCGTCCGCGCGGCGCCGATTTGCAAGGTTAAGCCACGCTCGCCTGTATTGGAGCATGTCGAGATTCAGGTCAGGCCGAGTCGAAAATGGTGGTTTCCGAGAACCGGAGCGGAGCGTACTTTTCGTACGTGAGCACCGGAAGCGCAGGAAACCGCCATTTGCAGGCCGGCCTGACCTGAATATCGATATGCTTTCACCCAGTCGGTATCCGCGGATCCTGCACGATGTAAAACGTCCAGCGCGGCGTGTAGTCGGTGATCAGGAAGTCGAAGGTCGCCGCCTTCAGCGGGTCGACCTTGCCGTTCTTGAACAGCAGCTGGTCATAGGGTTCGAACCGGCGGTCGAAATCGGCGAAATTGCTCGACCAGATGTTGTCGGGCGTCTTGTTGCGCTGGTCGAAGGAAAGGCCGTCGCCGAACACGCTTGGCTGGTCGAGGATTTCCTGCAGCTCGAACTGGAATTCCACCCAGGGCAGGGCGCTGTTGTTGAGCACGTCGATGCGCATATACATCACGCCGTTGGCGACCTGGCCTGCCTTGCCGAATGGCTCGATCGGCTTGGTCGCGCGGATCGTCAGCGTCACCGGCGTCGCCGTGTTCAGTTCCTCCCTGATGATCAGCGGGTCTTCCTTGGTGCCGATGCCGGAAGCACCCGTGATGCGGAAGCCGCCCAGTTCGTCGGAGAAGGAATAGGCGCCGGTGGCCCAGACCTTCACCGGATCGGCCTCCGCCGGCACGGACAAAAAGAGGAGTGGAAGAACCGCGCGCCAGGCCATGCCTGGCGTGAAGAGTAAGCGCTTCGATGGAAAGCCGGCTGGCTCTGGACTGCGCATGGTGCGAAGTATTGCCGATAACCAAGCCGTCGAACAATTAAAAACATGCGGACGCGGCCTGGCCTTCCATCCGATTGGCGCTGGCCTATGCTTGGCCATGGCCTGCGCGGCGACCGTTTCGTAGGCAAAACCGCGACTTTTTGTCGAAATCGGCGTTGTCACGTCAGCGCCGGTTTCGCGTCGCGAATTGATGCGCTATGCAGCGCGTGAGCCAGCACAATGCGAAAACATGGCGAGCCAGTGAGGGGCCGATGAGCGAAATCGAACGCGAGAGCATGGAATTCGACGTGGTGATCGTCGGTGCGGGTCCCGCCGGCCTTGCCGCCGCGATCCGTCTGAAGCAGCTCAATCCGGACCTTTCCGTCGTCGTCCTGGAGAAGGGCGGCGAGGTCGGCGCCCATATCCTGTCGGGTGCGGTCGTCGATCCGATCGGCATCGACCGCCTGCTGCCCGGCTGGCGCGAGGAGGGCGATCATCCGTTCAAGACGCCTGTGACCGCGGACCATTTCCTGGTGCTTGGCCCTGCCGGCTCGTTCCGCCTGCCCAACTTCCTGATGCCGCCGCTGATGAACAACCACGGCAATTACATCGTCTCGCTGGGCAATGTCTGTCGCTGGCTGGCGACCAAGGCCGAGGCGCTGGGCGTCGAGATCTATCCGGGCTTCGCCGCGGCAAGCCTCGTCTACAACGACGCCGGCGCCGTCACCGGCGTCATCACCGGCGACATGGGCGTCGAGAAGGACGGCACGCACGGCCCGGCTTACGCGCCCGGCATGGCGCTGATAGGCAAATACGTGCTGATCGGCGAAGGCGCGCGCGGCTCGCTGTCCAAGCAGCTTATCGCCAAATACCGGCTTGCCGACGGCCGCGAGCCGGGCAA
This sequence comes from Mesorhizobium sp. B2-8-5, assembly GCF_006440675.2. NCBI lineage: Bacteria > Pseudomonadati > Pseudomonadota > Alphaproteobacteria > Hyphomicrobiales > Phyllobacteriaceae > Mesorhizobium > Mesorhizobium sp. B2-8-5. The sequence continues at coordinate 5,460,646 of NZ_CP083951.1, read as the reverse complement.
GTTCGGCATCGGCCTCAAGGAGCTCTGGCAGGTCAAGCCCGAGAACCACAAGCCGGGTCTTGTGCAGCATTCCTTCGGCTGGCCGCTCGACATGAAGACCGGCGGTGGGTCCTTCCTCTACCATCTCGAGGACAACCAGGTGGCGGTCGGCTTCGTCGTCCACCTGAACTACAAGAACCCCTATCTCTCACCCTTCGACGAGTTCCAGCGCTTCAAGACACATCCGGCGATCGCCGGCACCTTCCAGGGCGCCAAGCGCATCGGCTATGGCGCGCGCGCCATCACCGAGGGCGGCTGGCAGTCCGTGCCGAAGCTGTCCTTCCCGGGCGGCGTGCTGATGGGCTGTGCTGCCGGCTTCGTCAACGTGCCGCGCATCAAGGGTTCGCACAACGCGGTGCTCTCGGGCATGCTGGCGGCCGAGCATGTGGCCGAGGCGATTGCCGGAGGCCGTGCCAATGACGAGCTCGCTTCCTATGAGGAAGCCTGGCGCGGCACCGATATCGGCAAGGACCTGAAGAAGGTCCGCAACGTCAAGCCGCTCTGGTCGCGCTTCGGCACCATTGTCGGCGTCGGCATCGGCGGTCTCGACATGTGGCTGAACACGCTGTTCGGCTTTTCGCCCTTCGGAACCATGAAGCATGGCAAGGCCGACTATGCGACGCTCGAGCCGGCCTCCAAGCATCAGAAGATCGCCTATCCGAAGCCGGATGGCGTGCTGACCTTCGACCGGCTCTCCTCGGTGTTTCTTTCCAACACCAACCACGAGGAGAACGAGCCGACCCATCTGATCGTCGCCGACATGGCGCTGCAGCAGCGTTCAGAGCACGATGTCTTCGCCGGTCCCTCGACCCGCTACTGCCCGGCCGGCGTCTATGAATGGGTGGACAAGGACGGCAACGCCGCCGCCGATCCGGCGGCCAAGGACGTGCTCTTCGTCATCAACGGGCAGAACTGCGTGCACTGCAAGACCTGCGACATCAAGGATCCGAACCAGAACATCAACTGGGTGCCGCCACAAGGCGGCGAGGGCCCGGTTTATCAGGGGATGTGATCGCCCCGACCGGGCCGTCTCGACCGCCGCCAAAGAGAAAGCCGGCGAGGGCCCGGTCTACCGGCGCATGTGTGATCCGCGCCTTATCGGCCAAGGCCGTTGAAGCCGCGCGCCGAGTGTGGTCTGCTTCGCCCCGAACAAGGAGGCGGACATGCGGCGCATCAGCCTGGCGATATTAGCTGCTGCCGGCGTGCTTTTGTCCGGGGCCGCCTCCGCCGGCACCAGGCTGACCGTGCATGTGCGCACCTACGACGTCGCCGGCAAGACCGGCGCGGAACTGATCGAGGCGATGGACGGCCTCGGGCCGAGGCACGGCCATGCCACGCGCGCCATCGCCGAGACCGGCTACGCTGTGCATTGGAAGCTCGATGTGACGCGCGACAATGGCATCTGCCGGCTGCGGCAGGCCAACGGCACGATCGACATCACCTACACGTTTCCGCGCCGCATGTCCCCGTCCGGTCCGGTCCTGCGCAGGCGCTGGGATCGCTTCATGGCCGGCGTGCGCCAGCACGAGCATACCCATGGCCGCATCGCCAAGCAGATGATGCGGGCGACCGAGACGGCGCTCGCCGGGCTCGAGCGGCAAGACAACTGGTTCTGCACCGGTCTTCGCTGGGACGCCAGGCGCCGCATCGACACGATCTATGCCGACTACGAGGCCAGGCAGAATGCCTTCGACGCGCGCGAGCACCGCGACGGCGGCCATGTCGAGCAACTGGTCGACGCGTTGATGGGGAAGAACTGAACTTCAGTCCGTTCGCGTATCAGGAGGGCGTCAGCTGCGCGGCTCGTCCGGTGCGCCATTCGCCGCCAGCGCCGACTTGTGCTCGTCCTCGGGCGCGTTGCTGTCGGACCGCAGGGTGAATTCGACCAGCACAGGCAGATGGTCGGAGCCGGTGTCCTCCATTCGGACCGACGACAGGATCGTCACCCCGCCCTTGCTGAAAACCTGGTCGATCGGCAGGCCCGCATAGCGGCGCAGGACGTCGGGCAACGTCCGGTGGATCCAGGTCGGTCCGGCCGACGGCATCAGCGTCATGCCGCTAAGCCGCGCCACCCGCCGCACCGCCGCGCTCCACGGCACGGCGTTGCAGTCGCCGGCCATGATGGCGGTCTCGCCGAGCCTGGCCAGCGGTTCCGCCAGTTCGCCGATCTGCCAGTATTGCTCCTTCGGCCACGGCCAGCTGAGATGGATCGCGGCGACGTTGACCGGAATGCCGCCGAAATCGATCGTGGCGGTCGCCATCGCGCCGCGCGGCTCGCAACGCGGCGCGGTGCCGGCGGCGAAGGGACGGCGCGAAAGCAACGCGACGCCGAATATGCCGTTGGGATAGTCGCAAAGGATCCGATAGGGATAGGCGCTGGCAATATAGCCGATCTCCGTGGCCCACATCCCGGACACTTCGTCGAGCGTGATGACGTCCGGATTGGTCCGGCCGATCAGCGACAACACCTTCTTCGGCGTCGGATTGTTGAAGCGCAGGTTTATCTGCAGCAGGCTATAGACGATCCCGTCGGCCGGCTTTGCGACCGCCTGCTGCGTCGACAATCTTGGCAGCGCGTTCGTCGTCGTGGCGAAGCAGGCGATGGCGAAGACCAGCGCCGCGACCGCCTGCAGCCGGTAGGGGCCGGCAAGCAGCGCCAGCGCGAGCAAGGCCGTCAGCACGCTCAGATGCATGCGGAAATGCGAGAAGGAATCGAAGGCCGGATGCAGCGCGCCGAAGAATCCGGCCAGCAGCGCGGCCGAGCATGCCATAATCGCCAGGAATGTCAGCTGAGCCATCATGCTCAAGCGCGCGCCGCCCGTTGTCATTTGCTCCAACCGCTCCGGCTATCCGTTCGGACCGCTTATCGGCCAAATTGCGGCCCGGGCAAGACGACGAATTGCCTCGCGGGTCAAAAGTTGGCGATTACTGGAACGCCGTCTCGGAAAAGCTTCTCAGCTTGCGCGAATGCAACCGCTCCATCGGCATCTCGGCCAGTTTCTCCATCGCCTTGATGCCGATGGTGAGATGCTGCGCCACCTGCCGCTTGTAGAACTCGGTCGCCATGCCGGGCAGCTTCAGTTCGCCATGCAGCGGCTTGTCGGAGACGCACAGCAGCGTCCCGTAAGGCACGCGGAAGCGGAAGCCGTTGGCGGCGATGGTGGCCGATTCCATGTCGAGCGCGATGGCGCGCGACTGCGACAGGCGCTGCACCGGCCCGCGCTGGTCCCGCAGCTCCCAGTTGCGGTTGTCGATGGTGGCGACGGTGCCGGTGCGCATGATGCGCTTGAGGTCGTAGCCCGACAAACCGGTCACCTCGGCGACCGCTTCCTGCAGCGCCACCTGGATTTCGGCCAAGGGCGGGATCGGCACCCAGACCGGCAGGTCGTCGTCGAGCACATGGTCCTCGCGCACATAGGCATGCGCCAGCACATAGTCGCCCAGCGCCTGCGTGTTGCGCAGGCCGGCGCAATGGCCGAGCATGACCCACGCATGCGGCCTCAGCACCGCGATATGGTCGGTGATGGTCTTGGCGTTGGATGGGCCGACGCCGATATTGACCATGGTGATGCCGCCATGGCCGGGCTTCTTCAGATGGTAGGCCGGCATCTGCGGCAGGCGCTGCGGCGGTGTGCCTTCCGATTCTGTTGCTCCGTTCCGGGTCACGACATTGCCGGGTTCGATGAATTCGACATAGCCGCTGTCGCCACTGGCCATCAACTCGCGGGCCCGCGCCACGAATTCGTCGATGTAGAACTGGTAATTGGTGAACAGCACGAAATTCTGGAAATGTTGCGGGCTGGTCGCCGTGTAATGCGTCATGCGGTGCAGCGAATAATCGATGCGCTGCGCGGTGAACGGCGCCAGCGGCCGCGGCTCGCCGAACGCCACCTCGAATGTGCCGTTGGCGATCTGGTCATCGGTGCCGTCGAGGTCCGGCACGTCGAACAGGTCGCGGATCGGCCGTTTGATGCGCTCGGCGGCCGCGCCGTCGACATAGGTGCCTTCCAGGAAGGCGAAATGCAGCGGGATTGGCGTGGTCGATTCCGACACCGTGACCGTCACGCCGTGATTGCGCATAATGAGCCTCAATTGCTCGATGAGATAGTTCTCGAACAGTTGCGGCTGGGTGATCGTGGTGGCGAAATGCCCGGGCGTCGGCATATGGCCATAGGCCTGGCGCGAGTCGACCTGGCTGAACGAGGTCGTGGTGACGCCGATCTGCGGATAGAAGGCCCGGTAGCGCCTGCTCTCGTCGCCGCCCGCCGCCAGTGCGGCGAAGGAATCGCGCAGGAATTTGGTGTTGCGGTCGTAGAGCGTCTGCAGCGCCGCGACGGCCTTTTTTGCGTCGTGGAAACTCTGCTTGCCGAAAGGCTCCGGCATGACGACCGATTCGATGGCTTGGGGGTAGATTCGCTTTTCCATGGCTCAATATAGAGATTTGGAAGAGCGGTTGGGAGGGGTGAGCGGACAGGAACCGCGACCCAGCTGGAGATTTTTTGTTGTCGCTCCGATTCAAGGTGTGACGAGATTCAGGTCAGGCCCGAGTCGAGAACGGTGGATTCCGAGAACCGGCCTACGCCGGCCGTAGCCTTCATAGGACGGAGACATTTATGAGGGCTTCGGCCGGCGAAGGCCGGAGCGGAGCGTACTTAAGGTATGTGAGCACCGGAAGCCGCCTTTCGCAGGCCGGCCTCACCTGAATATCGACACACCTTATCCGCGCTGCAGGCTGATCAGCAGCACGAAGCCTACGCTGGTGTTCTTGTGCAGCGGTGCCTCGATCCTGTTGCCGGTGTCGGCGCGCATCATCGGCACGGCCAGCACCGGGGCGGCGAGCAGCATCAGGATGAGCGTCGCCCGTGGCAGCAGCCGAAGGATCTTCATTGCATTATCGGCGATGCGGTTCATTTTGGTGGTCCCCGGTTTTCAGCTTGGTCGATTTCCAGCTTGGTCGTTTCAGCGCTTGAATTGGTTCACGAAGCCGACAATGCAGGCACCGGCCGTTCCCACGAGCGAATAGGGTGGCCAGCCTCCGCCACCAGGATGGCGAAGAACATGCCGAACAGGCTCATCAGCAGGCAGACGATGGTGAAGCGACGGGCAAGCATTTCTCTCTCCTTCGATGCGGGAGAGAATGCGGGAATGCCTCTGAACCGGTTCTGAGACCGGTATTCATCTGCGGTTCAAATTGATTGACGAGGTCTTGAATAGGTGCCGGTGGCGCAGCGCCGGTCCGGCGGAGCGCTGCCGCTCCAAAAGAAAACGGGGCCGTTCGGCCCCATTTCGGATGATCTGGAATCTGGCGATCAGAGCTTATGCCAGGTCTGGCTCTTGCAGATCAGGCCGCCGAGTACGCAGCCGCTCATCTTGAGCGTCGTGCCCGTGAGCGTCGCCTTGCCGGAATAGGTCTTGTCGTTCGCCGGGTCGGTGATGTTGCCGGCATATTTGTTGTCGCCAGTCGCCTTCATCGAGCCGATCGTCTTGCCGGCATATTTGCCGGTCTTGAGCGTGATGGAGAACGAGCCGCCGCCGCCGATCGTCGCCGTCTCGCCGGATTGCGTCTTCCAACTGCCTTCGATCGGGTCGGCCCATGCGGCGCCCGCCATGATCAAGGTGGCCGCCAGGGCCAGGCTCATCTTTCGAAACATCTTGTCCTCCTCCCTATGGGGTTGCGGCGGGCTCCGGTCCGCCTTCCTGCCCCTTACGCAAAGGTAAAGCTAATCCAGCTCCCGCCAAAACAAAAGCGGTGCCGCCACGGAAGGTTGCAAGGATTTTCGCCGCGCGGATGGCTGAAAATAAACGGGACCGGAAAAACGCTTCGGTTTCCGTGGTTAGCGAAGTCTTGATTCCACTCGCGGCAATTTTCATCGAATTTGACGCAAAATGGCTGAAACGCTGGATTCCCATGCTTAACAGTTTTTCGCGTTTACCTCTTGTTTTAGCTTTGTTTTCCTCAAATTAAGCAAGCCGTTTAACGACGGATTCAAGGCCAGCCGTCATCCTCGAAAGCATCGAAAGAGCGCCCCGCCCCAAAGGGATACCAAGGGAAAAGGAGGCAGCTCTCGGGAGCCAGACAGGGGATTGAAATGGCACGCTTTGAAATGCTTGAAGACGGCTTCGGCGCCATGGGGGCAACTGCCCAGGCCGACATTCTTTTCGAACTGGGAATGATGTATGCGACCGGCCGCGATTGCGAGACCGATGTCGTCGCCGCCCACAAATGGTTCAACATCGCCGCGATCAAGGGCTCGGCCCGCGCCGCCGAGCTGCGCTCGGAGCTGTCGGCCACCATGTCGAAAGTCGAGATCGCCACGGCGCTGCGCGAAGCGCGCGAATGGATGACGATGCACTGATCCTGAGCGCGCGCAGCGCTCGGAAATTCATTGGGACAAGGCCGCGAAAAGACGGCCGGTCAAGAAGAACGAGAACGCGGCAGGTTGAGACAACCGAAGCCACGCAAAAACAGGGAAGCGAGCGGGGTTCAGGCGCGGGGGCGCCGGGGAAGCTCGATTGCAAAAAAGCCGCGACCGGCCGGGACAAGGCCGGCGCGGCTTTTTGCATTACGTTTGGTAATCGGCCGCGTGGCCCAAGAAATCCACGCCTAAATGAACCAAAACCTTCCGCATTGTGCTCTCGACAGTTTCGGCGAAGGGTGAAATTGTCCCGGCTCTGTGGAAGAAGCGCGGCCGGAGCGGCGCGCGCAAGTGGAGGAGTTCTTATAGTCATGAAAAAATTGGGTATTTTGAGCGCGGCCGCATTTGGCCTGATGATGAGCGCCTCGGTTGCCTTCGCCGACGACATCACCATTTCGGTGGTCGGCCCGATGACCGGCCAACTCGCCACCATCGGTGACCAGTTCAAGCAGGGCGCGCAGGCTGCCGCCGACGCGATCAATGCCGCTGGCGGCGTCAACGGCTCCCAGATCAAGCTCGACATCGAGGACGACCAGTGCGATCCGAAGCAGGCGGTCTCGGTCGCCAACCGCATCGTCGCCAACGGCGTCAAGTTCGTCGACGGTCATGCTTGCTCGGGCTCGAGCATTCCGGCCTCGGCCGTCTATGCCGAAGCCGGCACGCTGATGATGAGCCCCGCCTCGTCCAACCCGGTGCTGACCGATGCCGCGGCCAAGGCCGGCTGGCCGACCATCATGCGCCTCTACACGCGTGACGACGCGCAGGGCGCCTTCATCGGCCCTTGGATCGCCAAGAAATACGCCGGCAAGAACGTTGTCGTCCTGCACGACAAGAGCGCCTACGGCCAGGGTGTTGCCGATGCCGTGAAGGCGACGATGAATGCCGGCGGCCTCAAGGAAGTCGACTATGAAGGCATCAATGCCGGCGAGAAGGACTATTCGGCTCTCGTCACCAAGCTGAAGGAACTCAAGGCCGACGTCGTCTATTTCGGCGGCTATCACCCGGAGGCGGGTCTGATCCTGCGTCAGGCGGCCGAGCAGAACGTCAAGTTCCAGCTGATCATGCCGGACTCGATCGCCTCGCCGGAATTCTGGCAGGTCGCCGGCCCGGCCGGTGAAGGCACCATGTTCGTCTTCCCGTCGGACCCGCAGTCGAAGCCCGAAGCCAAGGACGCCGTCGCCAAGATTAAGGCCGGCGGCTTCACGCCCGAAGGCTTCACGCTGTTCTCCTATGCGGTGATCCAGGCCGTGGCTGAAGGCGTCAAGCGCGCCGGCACTGACGATCCGGGCAAGGTGGCCGAGGCGCTCAAGGACGGCAAGCCGATCAGCACCGTCGTCGGCGACGTCGTCTTCGACGAGAAGGGCGACCTGAAGAACGCGAGCTACGACATCAACCAGTGGCACGACGGCAAATACGCGCCGATCCAGCCGTAATTTGGTTCCGCAATCGAGGAAATGGCCGGGCTCGTCCCGGCCATTTTTCGTTTGTGCCGTGGCATTGACGTACAGGCGAGGCCGGGGCTCCCGCCGACATAGCTATTTACCATTCAGCACTTCAGCTCTGGCCGTCCTCCGCGAACCGGACCAGCACCGTGCCGTCGCTGACCTGTGCGCCCTCGGCCGCGATCTCGGCGATCACGCCGTCATGCGGGGCGGCGATCATATGCTCCATCTTCATGGCTTCGAGGATCAAGAGCGGCTGGCCCTTGATCACGGCATCGCCCGCAGCGGCGCGCACCAGCTTGACCAGGCCCGGCATCGGCGCGCGCAGGTTGGCTGTGGCGGCACCCGCCTCGTCGGCCTTGGCAAGCGGATCGGGAACCGTGAACGTATAGCCGACCGCGCCCTCGAAGACGGTGACGTGGCCGGGCCAGCGGGCGGCATGCGGCATGGTCCGCAAGTCGTGCGTGTTCACCGCATCATGCGGTGCCTCCAGCGCCACCTGGAAGCGGCCGTCCGGCCGTGCCGAAACCCTGGCCAGGATGTTCTCCTCGCCATGGCGCAGGCGAATGCGGCGCGACAGCGTGTGGAAATGCGCATAGCCGGAAAGCGTGGACCAGGGATCAGCGGCGGGACCCGGCGTGCCGGCATCCATCGCGGCCAGCGCCGCCGCGGCGATCGTCTCGTCGCCCGGCCCGGGAATGGTGGTGAGCGCCTCCTGATGCCGGCCGATCAGCCCGGTATCGACGTCGCCGGCCGCGAAATCGGCGTCGGCCGCGAGCGCCGCCAGGAAGGCGGTGTTGACGGTCGAGCCGGCGACTTCGGTCCGGGCGAGGGCATCGCGAAGCGCGCCGAGCGCCGTGGCCCGGTCCTCGCCGTGCGCAACCAGCTTGGCGATCATCGGGTCGTAGAAGGGCGAGATCGCATCGCCGGCGCGCACGCCGGTCTCGATGCGCATCGCGGCGCCTTCCGGGGCAGCGTCGGGGAACTTGAGATGATGCAGCGTGCCCGTCGCCGGCAAAAACCCTTTCGCGGCGTCCTCGGCATAGAGGCGCGCCTCGAAAGCGTGGCCGGCAAGCGCGATCTCGCCCTGCGTTTTCGGCAGTTTTTCGCCGGACGCGACGCGAAGCTGCCATTCGACGAGATCGATGCCGGTGACCATCTCGGTGACGGGGTGTTCGACTTGCAGCCGCGTGTTCATCTCCATGAACCAGAAGCGGTCGGCCTTGAGCCCCTGAGAGGCGTCGACGATGAACTCGATCGTGCCGGCGCCCGAATAATTGATCGCCTTGGCGGCCTTCACGGCCGCCTCCGTCATCGCCTTGCGCAGCGCCGGCGTCATGCCGGGGGCGGGCGCCTCCTCGATCACCTTCTGGTGGCGGCGCTGCGCCGAGCAGTCGCGTTCGAAAAGATGCACGGCATTGCCGAAATTGTCGCCGAACACCTGCACTTCGATGTGACGCGGCTTGTCGACATATTTTTCCACCAGCACGCGATCGTCGCCGAACGCCGCTTTCGCTTCGCGCCGCGCGCCGGAAAGCGCCTCCGAGAAATCGTCGGGGTGGTCGACGCGCCGCATGCCCTTGCCGCCGCCGCCGGCCCGCGCCTTGATCAGAACGGGATAGCCGATCTCGCTCGCTTTGGAGGCAAGCAGCACGATTTCCTGCGCCTCGCCGTGATAGCCGGGCACCACCGGCACGCCGGCTGTTTCCATCAGCCGCTTGGCGGCGTCCTTCAAGCCCATGGCGCGGATCGAGGCGGCGGAAGGGCCGATGAAGACAAGGCCTGCCGCCGTCACCCGGTCGACGAAATCGGGGTTTTCCGACAGGAAGCCGTAGCCGGGGTGGATGGCCTCGGCGCCGGTGGCGAGCGCCGCCGCCACGATCCTGTCGCCGCGCAGGTAGCTCTCGCCGACGGGCGAGGGGCCGATATGCACCGCCTCGTCGGCCATCTCGACGTGCAGGGCCTTGGCGTCCGCATCGGAATAGACGGCAACGGTGCGCACGCCGAGCTTGCGGGCGGTGCGGATGACGCGGCAGGCGATCTCGCCGCGGTTGGCGATCAGGATCTTGCCGAACATGGAGCCTCCGCAGCCAGGGTGTGTCTCGGGCGACGACGGCATACCTTCGCGCCCCCCTCTGTCCTGCCGGACATCTCCCCCACTAGGGGGGAGATTGGCAGCTTTGGCGCAGCCGCTCTCTTTTCAACGATAGCGATTGGCGAAAGCCGTCGTGACGTCCGATCTCCCCCCAAGAGGGGGAGATGTCCGGCAGGACAGAGGGGGGCGCTGTCCCGCCAGCCTCTCCAGCTGATCATCTGAATTTGCCTGTACTGAGCCTTTTGCTCCAAGATCAGCTCTCCCCAATGGCCGCAACGGCCTGCCGATATAACTCCGCCGTCTGCTCGTCGAAGCAGCAGAAAGTAACCGTATCCGGCAGCGCATTTTGCCCCAGGAAGGCGCTTACGGCACCAACAGCGATCCCGGTCGCTTCGTCCTTGGGAAAGCGGTAAATGCCGGTCGAGATCGCCGGGAAGGCGATGGTGCGACAGTCATGGTCGCGGGCGATTTCGAGCGAACGCCTATAGCAGGAGGCGAGCAGCTCCGCCTCGCCTTTGCCGCCGCCTTGCCAGACCGGCCCCACCGTGTGGATGACATAGCGCGCCGGCAGCCGGTAACCCTTGGTCAGCTTGGCGTCACCGGTCTTGCAACCATGCAGCATGCGGCATTCGGCGACCAACTCCGGCCCTGCCGCGCGATGGATGGCCCCGTCGACGCCGCCGCCACCCAGCAGCGATGAATTGGCGGCGTTGACGATGGCATCGACCGCGAGCCTGGTGATGTCGCCGGTGTGGATGCGGATCCTGTCGCCGAGAGCGCCCATGAAACTTGCTATCTTTCTGGAATAAGGCCGTGGAGGGGACGGCAGCCCCCACGGTGATGAATCATCGCGTGGCAATTCGCACACACAATCGCTAGGTCATCCAACCTAACCGACATCCCTCCGGGCGGCGCCGAGGAGATGGGTATCTTATGATGCACTTGGGCATAACCCTGGCCGATCGCGCCATAGACTTCAAAGAAGTCAAAGCCGCAATTAGGAACCTCGCAAATAAGCCGGCCTTTGTTGGCTTTCATCGCGGCATCGATTTTGTTAGCTCTCAACTCTCTCTCACGGTGCCGATGACGGACGAAAGCTCTCTTTATCGCCCCTTCAAATCCTTCGAGTTCCGCATCCGGAAGTGAAGTCACATGAAGTCTCGGGGTGGCGCCGCGCGCTATAGTGCATTGGCCGGTTGATGGATCGTAGGCAGTAACTGCCCAAGCCACGGGATCAAGCAGCCGTTTTTTCACCTTGGACGCATCAGCGTCTGGGGTTTCCCTAGTCCGCATGCTGCCACTGCAGATGATAACTCTAATGGGTAGCCCATCGTCGTAGGCAGTTCGGATCGCCTCGTCCATGCGAGCTGCGCGAGCCTTCCAGATGCGTTCTTTGTTTGATGAAGAAGGGCCTTGGGATCGAGCGCGTTGATTATGCTCTTGAAGTGTGAGTCCGTTCCTCACAAGCATGTGGTCGAACCAAAGGTTTAAGACAACGACCTTTCCGACCTCTACAAAAGACCATTCGTAACAATATTTCGGATTAGCTGCGGCTTTCTCGACCCCCCCTTTAAAATTTGCCCAGTCGTCAACGTTGACGCCAGCTCTTGCGACAAGATCAATTGTTCTGTGGTGCTCCTTTGGCTCCAGCTCCAATAAGTCAGTCAAGCGTTCCTCCCATTTGTCTCTCACATCCTGAACACGCCGAATTTCGTCGCCTCGATGCCGGCATTGAGCGCCGCCGAAAGGCTGAGCGCCAGCACTTCACGGGTCCTGGCCGGATCGATGATGCCGTCGTCCCAGAGCCGCGCCGAGGAGTAGAGCGGGTGGCCCTCATGCTCGTATTTCATCAGGATCGGCTTCCTGAACTTCGCTTCCTCGTCGGCGCTCCATTCACCGCCCTTGCGCTCGATGCCCTCGCGCTTGACCATGGCGAGCACCGTCGCCGCCTGCTCGCCGCCCATCACCGAGATACGCGCGTTGGGCCACATCCACAGGAAGCGGGGCGAATAGGCGCGGCCGCACATGCCGTAATTGCCGGCGCCGAAGGAACCGCCGATGATCACGGTGAGCTTCGGCACCTTCGCGGTGGCGACCGCCATCACCAGCTTGGCGCCGTCCTTGGCGATGCCGCCGGCCTCGTATTTTCGCCCGACCATGAAGCCGGTGATGTTCTGCAGGAAGACCAGCGGGATGCCGCGCTGGCAGCAGAGCTCGATGAAATGCGCGCCCTTCAGCGCGCTTTCCGAGAAGAGCACGCCATTGTTGCCGATGATGCCGACCGGCATGCCGTGCAGATGGGCAAAGCCGGTGACCAACGTCGTGCCGTAGTTTTGCTTGAACTCGTCGAACTCCGAACCGTCGACGAGACGCGCGATCACCTCGCGCACGTCATAGGGCTGACGCAGATCCGTCGGCACGATGCCGTAGAGTTCCTGCGGATCGTAAAGCGGTAGAATCGGCTTCTGCAAATTCAGGCTTAGGGCCTTGTTCCGATTCAGGTTCCGGACGATGCGCCGGCAAATGGCCAAGGCGTGCTCGTCGTCCATGGCGTAGTGGTCGGCGACGCCGGAAAGCCTGGTGTGGACATCGGCGCCGCCGAGCTCCTCGGCGCTGACATCCTCGCCGGTCGCGGCCTTCACCAGCGGCGGGCCGCCGAGAAAAATGGTCGCCTGGTTGCGCACCATGATCGTCTCGTCCGACATCGCCGGCACATAGGCGCCGCCCGCCGTGCACGAACCCATGACGCAGGCGATCTGCGGGATGCCCGCCGCCGACATGTTGGCCTGGTTGTAGAAGATGCGGCCGAAATGCTCGCGGTCGGGGAAGACCTCGTCCTGGTTGGGCAGATTGGCGCCGCCGCTGTCGACCAGATAGACGCAAGGCAAATTGTTCTGCAGCGCGATCTCCTGCGCGCGCAGGTGCTTCTTCACCGTCAGCGGATAATAGGTGCCCCCCTTCACCGTGGCGTCGTTGACGACGACCATCACTTCCCGGCCTTCGACGCGGCCGACGCCGGTGATGATGCCCGCAGACGGAATGTCCTCGCCATACATCGACCATGCCGCGAACTGGCCGACCTCGAGGAAGGGCGAGCCGGTGTCGAGCAGTTGCGCCAGCCGCTCGCGCGGCAAGAGTTTGCCGCGACCCTGGTGGCGCTCACGCGCCTCGTCGGAGCCGCCGCGCTCGACGCCTGCCGCCTTCTCGGCGATGTCGGCGACCAGCGCGCGCATACGCTCGGCGTTGGCGCGGAATGTGTCGGAGGCGGGGGAGATCTGGGTTTGAAGCGTCGTCACTGTCACACCCCCTCCGCCATGATCTCGCGCCCGATCAGCCAGCGGCGGATCTCGCTGGTGCCGGCGCCGATCTCGTAGAGCTTGGCGTCGCGCAGCAGCCGTCCCGTCGGATAGTCGTTGATGTAGCCATTGCCGCCGAGCAACTGGATGGCGTCGAGCGCCATCTGCGTCGCTTTCTCGGCCGCGAAGAGTACGCAGCCTGCGGCGTCCTTGCGCGAGGTCTCGCCGCGGTCGCAGGCGGCGGCCACCGCATAGACGTAGGCCCGCGCGGCATTCATCGTCGAGTACATGTCGGCGAGCTTGCCCTGCACCAGCTGGAACGTACCGATCGGCTGGCCGAACTGTTTGCGCTCATGCACGTAAGGCACAGCGACGTCGAGGCAGGCCGCCATCAGCCCGATCGGCCCGCCGGAGAGCACTGCGCGCTCATAGTCGAGCCCCGACATCAGCACCTCGACACCGCGCCCTTCCTCATGCAGCACATTCTCGAACGGCACCTCGACATTTTCGAACACCAGCTCGCCGGTGTTGGAGCCGCGCATGCCGAGCTTGTCCAGCTTCTGCGCGACTGAGAAGCCGGCCATCGTCTTTTCGACGATGAAGGCCGTGATGCCGCGCGAATGGCGGTCCGGATCGGTCTTGGCATAGACCACCATCGTTCCGGCGTCGGGGCCGTTCGTGATCCACATTTTCGAGCCGTTGAGCACATAGCGGTCGTTGCGCTTTTCGGCGCGCAGCCTGAGCGACACCACGTCCGAGCCGGCGCCTGGTTCCGACATCGCCAGCGCGCCGACCGTCTCGCCCGAGCAAAGGGCAGGCAGGTACTTCTCCTTCTGCGCCGGGGTGGCCCAGCGGTTGATCTGGTTGACGCAGAGGTTCGAATGCGCGCCGTAGGAGAGGCCGACCGAGGCCGATGCGCGCGAAATCTCCTCCATCGCCACGACATGCGCGAGATAATTCATGCCGGTCCCGCCGAAATCGGGGTCGGCGGTGATACCGAGCAGGCCGAGCGCGCCGAGCTCGACCCACAGATGCGCGGGAAACTCGTTGGAGCGGTCGATCTCGGCCGCGATCGGTGCGATCCTGTCCTGGGCGAAGCGCCGCACGGTATCGCGCAGCGCCTCGATGTCGGGATCAAGTCCGAAGTTCAGCGTATTCGTGTACATGCCGTTCCTCCCTGCGCACGCCCGGTCTTCGCGGAGATCATGCCTGTATCAGAGTGCCACGGCGTCCCTGGCGCGCCCGGAAGGACGCGCGGTGCCATGGCTGATTGTCGCGCCGACCAGGCGCATTGTCATCGAAAGATATGATGCCGTGACTTCAGCGATCGACAGCCGCTCGCCCGGCCGGAACCAGACGATGACGCCGGTCATCATCTGGATCAGCGCCATGGCGGTGAGCCCGGTATCGTCGACCTGAAAGACACCGGCCTCGGCGCCGTCGCGCAGGATCGTGCGCAGCTCCTTCTCATAGGTCGTGCGCATCTTGAGGATCTGCGTCAGCCTTTCATGCGAGAGGCTGCGCAATTCCATATTGGAGAGATGGGTGGCGTGACGCCGCTCTATGTGGAAGGCGATGTGGTTCTCGACATAGGCGGCAAGGCGGGTGACCGGATCAGCGCTCGCCGGCCGCGCGGCTTCCCAAGCCTTGAGCAGGCCTTCCATATGCTCACGCATCAATGTGAACAGAAGGTCCTCCTTGGTCGGGAAATACCGATAGAGCGCGGCCGCCTGCACGCCGACCTCCGCCGCCAGCTGCCGCATCGACATCGCCTCGTAGCCGAGGCGCGCGATCAGGCTGACCGCCGCCTCACGGACGGCCGCTTCGGTTTTTTCCCCGTCGGAACCTGTGGTGCGCGCCATGTTCGCCTCCAGCAGAATTAATAAAACGAACGTTCAATTAATTCAAGACACCTCATGCGCTCGCCGCCCGCCCCTGGCTTGCGGAGGCGAAATGAGACTAGACGATGATCCTGAAATCCACAGGCGCGGCGTCGGACGCTTCCTCGATCTCGACCTTCGAGACGAGCGCGCCCCGCGGCCCTTGCCACAGGCGTTCGATCATCGCCGTGACATCGGCATCGGCGCCGGCAATCAGCGCGGCGACCGAGCCGTCGCGCTCGTTGCGCACCCAACCCGTCAGTCCGAGGCGCATGGCTTCGCCGCGCGTCCAGACACGGTAGCTCACACCTTGAACCTTGCCGGAAATGCGCACCCGAACGGCCCGCTGCTCGCCCAGCATCGCTTACGCTCCATGCATCTTGCCGGAATCTGGCACAGGACCAGCCAAAGGCAACAGGCTGGACGCCGTCAGATGCGATGGAATTTAATTACCCCGCGCCGCTGCCAGGGCGCCGGGCAGTTCCTCGGCGAAGATGTCGAGTTCGTGGTCAAGCCCGACGCTGACTCTTATGCAGCGGTCGAGCACCGGCACCATCGGCTTGCGGATGAACACGTCGCGCGACAAAAGGTTCTGCATCACCTTCAGCGCGAAGGCGCCGTCGCGGCCGCAGTCGATGGTGACGAAATTGGTCGCAGACAGCAACGGCTTCAGGCCGTTCTGCCTGGCAATGGCTGAAATACGCTCACGGCCTGCCGCCACCCGCGCCACGACCGAGCGCAGGTAATCCTGGTCGGCAAGCGCCTCGAGGCCTGCGACCTGCGCCATGCGGCTGACGCCATAATGGTTGCGGATCTTTTCGAAGTCGCGGATCACCTCCGCCTCCGCGACGGCGTAGCCGCAGCGTATGCCGGCCAGGCCGTAAGCCTTGGAGAAGGTGCGCATGCGGATGACGTTCGGCCGCGCAACATCGATCGCCGGCAGCGCCGAGGCCGGTCCCAGCTCGCCATAGGCCTCGTCGAGCACCAGCATGGTGGTTTCCGGCAGCGCTGCGATGAAGCGGACGACATCCGGCGCCTCCCACCAGCTTCCCATCGGATTATCGGGATTGGAGAGATAGACCAGCGGCGCCTTTTCGCTGGCGACCTTGGCGAGGAGCCCGTCCAGGTCTTCCTTGTCGTTAGCATAGGGCACTGTCACCAGGCGGCCGCCGACGCCGGCGATATGGAAATTGAAGGTGGGGTAGGCGCCAAGCGAGGTGACCACGGCTTCGCCGGGCCCGACATACATGCGCGCCACCAGGCCAAGCAGGCCGTCGATGCCTTCGCCCACGACCACGTTTTCGACGGCCACCTTGTGATGCGCGGCGGCCGCCACCTTCAGCTCGTAATTGTCTGGATCGCAATACATCCACTGGTCGCGGGCGACGCTTTCCATGCGGGCGATGACGCGCGGCGAAGGCCCGAAACTGCTTTCATTAGCGCCGATGCGGGCGCGGAAAGGCCGGCCGCGCTCGCGCTCCTGTGCCTCCGGGCCGACGAACGGAACCGTGGTGGGAAGCGCGCCGATGATCGGCGTGAGGGACGGGCGCTGGCGCATGGCAAAAGCTCGCGTGGAAGGGGCGTTCTTGCTAGCGTGATCCCCCGGCCGGTGCAAGCAGGGCAGGGGACCCGTCGGCGGGGCATGGTCTCGCGCGGGCTGGATTCCGGCGGCTTCTTTTGCTAGCGAAGCGCTATGAACAACCGTCTGCCGCCCGCCTGGGCCAAGCATATCAAGTCCGGTCCGGTACCCAAGCCATCCGCTCCGGCGCTCAGGCCCGGATCGCCGCAGGCGAATCCATCGAAACCGGACGCGCGCGCGCAGTCCGACGACCTGCTGCTGAAGCAGGCTTATGAGCATAAGCAGGCCAAGCGTCCGAAGCAGGCTCAGGATCTGTGCCTGCAGGTTCTGGCGCGCACGCCGAATTACCCGCGCGCCCTTTTTATGATGGGAACCATATGCCTGGGTTATGACGACGAGACGGCGTTGCAATATTTCGCCCGCGCCATCGCGGAGGAGCCGCGCAACGCCTACTATCACCTCAGCTTGGGAGAGGCCTATCTTAAGGTCGGCGAACACTCGCCGGCGATCGAGCATATGCGATACGCCATGGAGCTGCAGCCTGATCTTGTCGCGGCGCTCTGTGCCTTGGGACGCACTTATGTGGAATCCGATAAGCCAGATCTGGCTTTGCCGCTTTACGAGAAAGCGCTGAAAATCGACCCCGATCATCCCGAGATCAGAGTGGGGCTAGCCAATGCCCTGAGCAGCGTGGGCCGCATGGATGAAGCCGCCGCCTGTCTGAACCAGGCAATAGAGCGGCGCATCGACCTGCCGGGCGCCTATTACCGTCTTGCGCAGACGCGAAAGTTCACCAACGAGCCTCCAGAACTCCGCTCCATTCTTCATGAACTTGGCAATGCGAAACTCGGACCGGACGGCGCTCGGCTGCTCCACCATGCCGCCGGCAAGGTGCTGAATGATCTCAAACGCTATGGTGAAGCCTTCGATCATTTCCGGAAGGGGAAACAGGCCTCTCAACCATTCGACATCGACCGATATCGTCGGTGGGTCGACGCGCTGATCGAGCTCTTCACACCGGGTTTGTTTGCCGCCGCCGAGCGCAGCTTTGGTAATCCTTCCGAAGTGCCGGTTTTCGTGGTTGGCATGCCCCGCTCTGGAACGACGCTGACAGAACAGATCCTGGGCAGTCATCCCGATGTCTATGGCGCGGGGGAGCTTGCCAAATTGGGGCGGGTTGCGAATGCCATCGGGCTCAAGCCCTCATTTGCTGGAAAGTTGAACGGCCTTGTCGATTCGATCACGCCGGAGCTGTCGAAAACGCTGGCCAGGGAGCATTTGTCCTATCTCGCGGAACGTTCCGCCACCGCGCTGCGTATCGTCGACAAGATGCCGCACAATTTTGAGCTGATCGGCCTTATCGGCTTGCTCTTTCCCAAGGCGCGCATCATTCACTGCCGTCGCGATGCCATCGACAATTGCGTTTCCTGTTTCGTTCTGCCCTTCAACGGTTATCACAGTTATAGCGATGATCTGAGAACCCTCGGCCTCTACTATCGCGAATATGACCGCTTGATGCGACATTGGAACGAGGTGCTTCCGGGCCGCATCTTCGAGAGTCGCTATGAGATGCTCGTCGACGACCAGGAGGCACAATCGCGACGCCTCATTGATTACATTGGATTGCCGTGGGACGATGCCTGCCTGCGCTTTTTTGACAGGGAGGGCTCTGTGACCACGGCGAGCCGCTGGCAGGTCAGGCAACCGATCTACAAAACGTCGGTCAAGCGCTGGAAGAACTACGAAAACGAAATTCAGCCGCTGATCGAGGCGCTTGGCGATCTCGCGGATATTTGAACGACGGGCCCGCTGCTCACCGAGCTTTGACTGGATTCCATCGGTACTTATTGCTAGCAGATGCGATGAACAATCGTCTGCCGCCCGCTTGGTCCAAACACCTCAAATCCGGCGCCACGCCGAAGTCCAGATGGCTCCAGGCAAGTCCGCCGCGGCCGGCTCCACCGAAGACAAATTCGTTCGCACGTGCACAGGCCGATGACGCGCTGCTGAAGAAAGCCTATGAGCATCAACAAGCCAAACGGCTTGGTGAAGCACAGGACTTATGCCTTGAAGTGCTGGCGCGGACGCCAAACCATCCGTTGGCCCTGTACATCATGGGCACGCTTTGTCTGGGCTATGACGATGAGGCGGCTCTGCGCTATTTCGCGCGCGCGGTCGCAGAGGAGCCTGGAAACCCATACTACCACCTTAGCTTCGGCGAGACCTATGCGAAGCTGAGTGAATTCTCGGCCGCGATCAAATACATCCAGCATGCCTTGGTAATACAGCCCGATCTTGTGGAGGCCCTGTGCGCCTTGGGGCGTGTTTATACCCAGTTCGACAAGCCCGACCTGGCATTGGCGCTTTATGAGAAGGCGCTGAAGATCAACCGTGATCACCCCAAGGCGCGGACCGGAATGGCTGCTGCGCTCACTGGTCTTGGGCGTATGGACGAGGCCGGCGCCTATCTCAAAGAGGCGATCGAACGCCGCGTCGACGCAGCGGCTGCTTACTACGAGCTCGTGCAGAGCCGGAGGTTTACCGAAGAGCCTCCGGAACTTCGATCGATCGTTCGCGAACTCGACAGTCCGGGGCTTAACGCGGAGGCGGCGCAGAGCCTTCATTACGCCGCCGGCAAAGTGCAGAACGACCTCAAGCGCTATGCGGAAGCATTCGACCATTTCAACAAGGCCAAGCAGGTCGCCGGCTACAGGTTCGACATCGATCAGTATCGTCGTTTCGTGGACTCGATGATTGAAATCTTCACGCCTGGCCTGTTTGCCGCGGCGTCCGGCCTTGGCGATCCTTCCGATCTCCCTGTGTTCGTGGTTGGCATGCCCCGTTCCGGAACGACTCTGACGGAACAGATCCTGGCCAGTCATCCCGGAGTTCATGGCGCGGGAGAACTTGAAAAACTAAGACGGGTAGCAAACGCAATCGACCTCAAATCGTCGGCAGAAGATTTGAGCAAGCCCGTCAATTCCCTTACGCCGGAACTGACCAGGACGCTGGCCGAAGAGCATCTGTCCTACCTCAGAGAACGGGCGCCTGCTGCGCTCCGCGTCGTCGACAAGGAGCCGCACAATTTTGAGCTGATCGGTCTTATCGCCCTTCTGTTTCCCAATGCGCGCATCATTCACTGCCGCCGCGACGCCATCGACAATTGCGTGTCATGCTATGTCCTCCCCTTCAACTCGGCACACAGCTACAATGCAGACCTGCGGGCACTCGGCCTGTACTATCGGGAATATGACCGCTTGATGCGTCACTGGAACGAGGTTTTCCCAGGCCGTATCTTTGAAAATCGCTATGAGACGCTCGTCGAGGATCAAGAGGCACAGTCGCGCCGGCTCATCGATCATCTCGGCCTGCCTTGGGATGACGCGTGCCTGCGCTTCTTCGACAGGGAAGGGGCGGTCACCACGCCCAGCCGCTGGCAGGTTCGTCAGCCGATCTACAAATCGTCGGTGAAGCGCTGGAAGAATTACGAAAGTCAGATCCAGCCTTTGATCGAAGCGTTGAGCGACCTCGCCGACGTTTGACTTCGATCACGGGGTGCGGCTGCCCCGCCGTCTCCCCGGAATTTTTAAAGCTTTCCACCGCGCTGCGGCGCAATCAGGTCGAACGCCAAACGGCGCCTCGGATACACGGCTGGTGCAACATCCGAACTGCGCAGCGGTTCTTGGATCTCGATACCCATCAAACAAAAAAAGAGAACCCGGCGGTTGCCCGCCGGGTTCTCTTGTCTCCCCGAAATATCTGGTCTTAGAAATCGCGCTGGAAGCGGATGATCGCGCCGACGGCGTTCTTCTTCGTGGCGCCAGCCCAAACGTTGCCGTGGTCGAAAGCATCCGAACCAACGTGCTGGTAGTCAACTTCGGGCGTGACCGTCAGGCCAGGGACGACGGTGTAGGCAATATTGGCCGCGATCGCGTAATCCTTCCACTGATCACCAGACACCTGAAGGTTGAACGAGGCCTTGTCGCTGAACTTGTAGGTGCCGCCAGCCCAGAAGGCCCAGTTGCCGCCCCACGGCTTGTAGAAGCCACGACCGTTCGCGAATGCGACTGCCGATGTGTCGTTGAGCTTGCCCTCGCTGGCATAGCCGAACATGCCGAACAGCGACAGTTCGTTGGTCACGTTCACGTCCAGGCGGACCTTGCCCGAGACGTATTCGTAGTTGCTGTCATAGGCGACGACGCCGACGATATCACCCCAGCCCTGCGTGTACTTCAAGCCACCGACGATGTGCGGAACGTAGCTGTCGATCGTGCCGACGCCATAGCCATAACCTCCCGTAACATTGGGGGTCTGTGCACCGCCGCCCGAACCTTCTTCGAGAGAGGCCATCGCCGAGAAACCGTTGCCGGCGTCGAAGTAGTACTGAACGACACCGGTCTTGAACCCGCCATAGGGAACGATGGTGTCGTTGACGACGTTACCGGCGTAGCCGACGAACGTATCGAATGCCGATTCGTCCAAGCCTACACGCAAGCCGCCAAGCTGAATCCAGGCGAAGTGCATGTCGAAGCTGTTTTCAGCAGCATTATCCCCGTAGTTGTTGAACGGGTGATTTTGGAAATTCATCCGCGTTTCGGTGTAGGTCTTCAACGTGCCGAGTTCCGTTTCCTGGCCGGTCCAGGTCTTCAGCGTGAAGCGGGCGTCTTTGTACCAGGTGCCCTGGTTCTTGCCGGTGACGACATCGTCGGCGCGTGCGCCGGTGAACGTGCCAACGTCGCCGAAGCCGGCGTCATAACGGACATAGCCGCCGATGCGCAGGCAGGTCTCGGTGCCCGGGATGTAGAAGTAGCCGGAGCCGTACACGTCGCAGATCTTGACGTATTCGGCCGGTTCCGGCTCGGCGACGGTCACCGCGTCGGCGGCGCGAGCACCGGAAACTGCGACCAGAGCCGCAGCTGAGCCGAGAAGAAGGCTCTTGATGTTCATTTTCTGACCTCCAGTCAGAATCGGACGGAAGCGATAGGCGCCCTCGGCTGAAATCACCGTCAAGATTTTGTTATTGCTATATTTTTCACCTTAAACAGAGAAGCCAGAGGTATTTGCCCGAGCGATTGCGGGTCCGGTTGCCGGACATGCGACGGAATTGGAATGAAGTCGTCGGGCCCGCTCGAAAGGCTACGCAAGCCCCGATCCGCCGCTCATGATTCGATGTCATGCCGGGACGGCGCCCTCCGTCCGCAGCTGCCGGCCAAAGGATTTTTCGGCGAATATGGCGCCGGCTTGTTGATTGTGCCCGCGCTTTTCTTTATCCAGCGGCGCGACGGAGAGGTGGCCGAGTGGTCGAAGGCGCTCCCCTGCTAAGGGAGTAGAGGTCAAAAGCTTCTCGTGGGTTCGAATCCCATCCTCTCCGCCATCTTCCCTCGCGCAGCGCGCGACAAACCTTCCCTCGCAAGGCGATTCTGCGGCAACAACCCGGCATGGCGACTCGCCAGGCCGCCGTAATGCAGCCAGCTGATCGCCGAAATCGGCGGGATTCGAAGGCCGCGCGGACCGCAATGGTTAACGAGAGCTTTCGGAGTGAGGCCAAATCGTGTCATTTGTGCAACAACCCTGGGGGATAGCGTCCGGACAGCGCTTGCGGCGGTACGATCCTGGTTGAACGGCGCCGGCTCATGGGTAATGTCAGCTTCGAAGGAGCGGCGCGGTGCGCATCTTTTTCGGTAGTGGGGATGGGGCAGGGAACGCTGTCCTTCAGCAAAAAATACCCAGACCCGTTTTTTAACTTTTGACTGGAGGTCAGAAAATGAACATCAAGAGCCTTCTTCTCGGCTCAGCTGCGGCTCTGGTCGCAGTTTCCGGTGCTCGCGCCGCCGACGCGGTGACCGTCGCCGAGCCGGAACCGGCTGAATACGTCAAGATCTGCGACGTGTACGGCGCCGGCTACTTCTACATCCCGGGCACCGAGACCTGCCTGCGCATCGGCGGCTATGTCCGCTACGACGCCTCGGCTGGCGAGCGGGGCTCGTTCACGGGTCGCGGCACCACCGACGTCATGGATGGCGACTCGCAGCGTTCGTGGCATAAGAACGCCCGCTTCGCTCTGAAGACCTGGACTGGTCAGGAAACCGAACTCGGCACCTTGAAGACCTACACCGAGACGCGTTTCGACTTCAGCGACGGCGCTTCGTCGGTCAATACCCACTTTGCTTGGGTTCAGCTCGGTGGTCTGCGCATCGGCGCTGACGAATCGGCCTTCGACACCTTCCAGGGTTATGCCGGCTCGGTTATCAACGATACGATCGTTCCTTACGGCGGCTTCGACACCAACCTGATCAGCTACACCTTTGATGCTGGCAACGGCTTCTCGGCCATTGTCTCGTTTGAAGAGGGCAATTCCTACGGTGGCTATCACGACGCAAGCCCTCGTACCACTGACGGCGCCCAGACGTTCGAGGGCAGCGAGCTCATCGACAGCTACGTGCCGCATATCGTCGGCGGCGTGAAGTGGACGCAGGGCTGGGGCGGCATCAGCGGTGTCGTCGCTTACAACAGCAACTGGGAAGAGTGGGCCGGCAAGGTTCGCTTGGACGTGAACGTCAACGACGCCTTCTCGCTGTTCGTCATCGGCGGCTACGGCACCGACGACAACGCTCCGCGCAACTTCTACAAGCCGTGGGGCGGTAACTGGGCTGTGTGGGGCGGTGGCACCTACAAGTTCAACGAGAAGACCTCGTTCAACCTCCAGGTTTCGTATGACGAAGCCAAGGAATTCGGTCTCGCGGCGAACGTTGCCTACACGATCGTTCCCGGCTTCTCGGTCATCACCGAACTCGACTGGGCTCACAACGACCACGACAACAACGGTTACAACTGGACGAACATCGCTCCCGGCAAGAAGAACGCTCTCGGCGGCTTCGTCCGCTTCCAGCGCGACTTCTAAGGGCTGGAACCCTACAGGTGAAATCCGGCCCGGGCGCTTCCTCGCCCGGGCCGTTTTTGTTTTCCGCGGTTGCGGCAATTCAAACGAAAGGATGGGGGTGAAACGGTAAGCTGATCGGGTCTGTTGATCGATCTTGTGGGTTCCGCGCTGGCGGATGAGATCGTCGATGAGATTCGAAAACTCTTGAAAGGACACTCTCAAGCGGTTAGGGCTGGTCCCTTAACCACAGGGGGTGTGGCTAAAATGTCGAACGAAGCGGTTCAAGAGGGTGAGCCCTCTGGTCATTTTGCGGTATTTTCTTCTCAGAATTCGAACTTTCGATACACCTACAACAAGATCCGAGAAGTAAAGTCGTATAGGATCGGAGAGCTTTTCGCAGCTTATCGAGATATACTCTGGGATGATGGGCGGCATAAATACAATGTTAGCTCGTTCATCGGTGAAATAGACGAGATCCTTCTGGGAGAGCGTTTCAGCACCTTCGACCAGAACACCCTGGACAATCTTATCGGTACATTGCGCCAGCGCGGCAACAGCAACGCAACCATCAATCGCAAGATGGCTGCCCTCAGCAAATTGCTGCGTAAGGCGCATAAGATGGGAGATATCCACAGCCTGCCCGAATTCCGCCGCCAGAAGGAGCGGGCGGGACGGATTCGCTTCCTCGAAAGGGACGAAGAAGCGAGGCTGTTCGCGGCGATCAGGAGCCGCAGCGAGGATGCCTACAGGCTTTCCATCTTCCTGGTCGATACCGGCTGCCGCCTCGGCGAGGCGCTCGGCCTGATCTGGAACGACATCCAGGAACACCGGGTCTCCTTCTGGATCACCAAGTCCGGCCGCAGTCGCACCATTCCGATGACCGAGCGCGTCAAGGAAGTCATCAAGCTGCCGCCGAACACGGAAGGACGCCGGCCGAAAGGCCCGTTCACCAAGCTCACACAGGCGCAGTACCGGGCCATCTGGAACGAGGCGAAGACGGAAGTCGGTCTCGGCGCCGACGAACAGGTGGTGCCGCATATCCTGCGTCACACTTGCGCTTCACGTCTGGTCCAGGGCGGTATCGACATAAGGCGCGTCCAGATGTGGCTGGGCCATCAGACCTTGTCGATGACCATGCGGTACGCGCATCTGGCCACCAACGATCTCGATGGCTGTGTCGTCGTTCTCGAGAAACCGCGCGGCGACGAATCGTCGTCCCGCTCGGCCGAAGCCTCCGTCTTCGCTTCGCCCCTCACGACGCCGACCTCTGCCTCGCCGTCTCGGAAAGCGAAACGGCCGGAACCGGCCAAGGCGCCCCGCAAGCGCTCGAAAGGCGAGTAGACCGAGCGGATCGCTCCCGCCGGCATGCGCAAATCTATATTTGGATGGTAAGCCCGGGACTGACATAGTCTCGGGCTTTATTTCATTTCTACTCGACATTCGATCCGATAGAGGAATGCGGCAATCTTTCCAGGCAAGTCACCGGTTTCGAGGAAGGGCGCGTGGCCCTGGCCTTCGACGGTGATCTGTTCCATGCCGGGGTGCCGCTCCTGCATCGCTTGAAGCGTCGCCGTGGAAAGCAGTTTCGAGTTTGCGCCGCGAATGGCGAGCAGTGGAATGGCGGCGAGCGCGTCGAACTGCGGCCACAGATCCGGCAACGGCTTGCTGAAATCGATGCCGGCCAGCGTGTCGACCAGGGCCGGATCGAAATCCGGCACCCAGCCGGCATCCGTTTCGCGGCAGATCGCCCGGACCATCCGCGCCCAGTCGGCGTCGGTGAGCGCCGGGAAATCGGCGCCGTGCACGCGCCGCTGGGCCGCGACCGCCTCGGCGAAGGTCTTCGGTTTCGGCGCACGGTCGAGATAGGAGCGGATATGGGCGAGGCCTTCCGCCTCGATCACCGGGCCGATGTCGTTCAGGACGACGGCCCTTAGTACGGCCGGCTTCAACGCGCCGAGCACATGGATGATCAGGCCGCCACGCGACGTGCCGACGAAGGCGGCCTGTTCGATGCCGAGCGCAGACAGCCCGGCAAGCACGTCGCCGGCTTCGACCCCGACATTATAGTGGCCGATATCGGGATCGTGGCCGGATTGCCCGCGGCCGCGGTAGTCGAAGGCAATGACTTTCCGGGGGCTCTCCGTTTTCCTGGAAAGATGGATCGCGAGTTCATGAAAGTCGCGCGCATTGCGGGTGAGGCCGGGCAGGCAGACTACCGGGCAGCCCTTGGCATTCGGTTCGCCATAGATCCGCGCATGAAGCTTTAGGCCGTCGGGCGCGGGATAAAAGAAGTCGGAGAAACCTTCGTCGCTCGCCATCGCAATGCCGCTCCTCGCTGGGTGATCGACAGCTACAGGCGAGGGCAGGGATCGTCAAATAGGGAGTTCTTCCCTTCTCCCCTTGCGGGCCCTTTGCGGGAGAAGGTGGATCGGCGCGTCAGCGCCGAGACGGATGAGGGTGTTCCAGCGGAGTGAGACGTCGGCGTTTCCTGGAACGCAACAGGCCCACAAGGGGAGAAGGAAAGACTTCAGCTGCGCCCGTTCACGAGGTCGCCCACGATGTCGTATTTCCCTGAAATACGCATCTTATAAACCTCATAATTCTCCATCACGCGCTGCACGTAACTTCTTGTTTCCGTGTAGGGAATCCGCTCGATCCAGTCGACGACCGCATCGATGCCCTTGCCGCGCGGATCGCCGTATTTCACCGCCCATTGGGCGGCGCGGTTCGGGCCGGCATTGTAGCCGGCGAAGGTGAGCACATAGGAGCCACCGAAGCGGTCGAGCTGTTCGCCGAGGAAGGCCGAGCCCAGCGTCGCGTTGTAGCCGGCATCGGTCGTCAGCCGCGCCTGCGAAAAGGTCATGCCGGCCTTCTTCGCCAACTGCTTGGCGGTGCCCGGCATCAGCTGCAGCAGGCCGCGCGCGCCGGCGCTGGAAACGGCGCCGATATTGAACTCGCTTTCCTGGCGGGCGATGGCGTAGGCGAGCGCCTTGCCGGACCCCGAAATGTTGGCCGAATCGGGAATGACACCCAGCGGATGCGACAGCGCGCCGACATCGATGCCGCGCTGGGCGGCGATCTTGCCGACCTTCAGCGCCATGAAATGGTTGCCCTGCTTTTCGGCCAGCACCGCAAGCAGCGCCAGTTCGCCCGGACTGGTCAGCTGCCCGGCAAGGTCGCGGTAGAGCGTCTCGGCGTAGCGGTCGTAGCCTGCTTCCTGCAGCCGCTTGATCGCGCCGACTGCTTCTCGGTTGTCAAAGCTCTGTCGGTCGGCGGCACTCGGTTTCGGATAGACGATGTTGAGCGTTCTCAAGCCCACGCGCTCGCCCGCGAGCTGGCCGTAGAAGGTCGTGCCGTAGCCGGCCGCACGCGTGAAATAATCCTTGGCGTTGCCTGGGCCGCCGACTTCCGCCGCGCGGCCGAGCCAGTAATAGGCGCGCGACAGCGACACCGGTCCCTGGGCGAATTCGGTGATGCGCGTGAAATGCCCGGCGGCGGTCGCTGGGTCGTTGAGGCCGCGCAATGCATACCAGCCGGCGTGGAATTCGGCTTCGGCGGCGTTCAGCGGGCTCTCGGCGGCGTGCATGGAGACGATCTTGTAGGCGGTCTTCATGTCGCCCTGGTCGACCAGTTCACGCGACAGCACGCGGCGTTCGACCCACCAGGCGTCGGGGTCGACCAGCGAATCGCGATCGGTCGGCGCCTTCATCACGACAGCAGCGGCATCGGCGAATTTCTGCTGCTTGCGCAGATATTCCGCCTCGGCGAAGAAATAGCCGGCCGAGCGCTGCGCCGCGGGCACCGCCTTCAACAGCTTGGCGGCGTTCTTGTCGCCCTTGTCGGCAGCCGCCCAGGCATCCGCCAGGGGCTGTGCGCCGGCGAGGCCAGCGACCCTCAGCGCCGAGGACGGCCGGTCGGCATAGAACATGCGCTCCATGCGGTAGCGATGGTCGGCCGCCGGGATCAGCGCGCCGAACTCCTTGATGACGGTCGCCTCGTCCTTTGCTTCCAGCTTCTCGGTGCGCCAGAACGGCACCAGCACCGCGCGCGCCGCGGCCTGGTTGCCCAGCGCCATCTGCGAGCGGGCAAGAATGATCACACCCTCGGGCGTCAGCGGCTGGCTGCGGCCGAAGGCCTGCACCACCACTTGCGGCGGCGGGTTCTCGCGATAGAGCGCGCGCTCGCTGTTCTTGCGCAACGCGATCGTGCCGGGCCATCCCGGCAGCATCTTGGCCGCGTCGGCGATCTCGCCGCTCGGCACCTGATCGCCGCCGTAAAGCGCGATCGCCCAGGCAAGGATGTGCCGGTCGAGCGAGGTGGCGGGCAGCGTGTCGCGCGCATTGCGCGCGCCGGCGATGTTGTTGGCGGCGAGCGCATCGAGCCCGCTCTTCAGTTGCGCTATGTCGGGGGCGGTCGACATCTGGCCCGGCGCCTGCGGCGCATCGGGCACCGGAATCGAGGCCGTCGCGCGCACATCGACGCTGCCGCCGATCGCCACGGTGGGCATCAGCGCGACGATCGCGCCCAAAAGCGCGAAAAGATGGGGCCGCCTCGTCGGCATTTTACGATCCTAGCACATCGTCAGCAGGCGCGGGCATTTGAGAACCCGATGCGAAGCCTAAACTTAGGTCGTGAAGGGCTCGTAAACAAAAGGTTATCGAGGCCGTTCGAATTGCGCTTGCTGGTGTCCCGATTCTGAAATTCGCATGACCTTGATATCGGGCGCGGCGCGAATTTCAGAATCGCAGGGACACCAGCCAACTGTCGAATCCAGTGTCGTTTTGGTTTTCGATGTTCGCCCCGAGCCTGATATCAACGTCTGGCGAACATCGAAAACCACGACACTGGCACTACGCCGATGCTTGCCGCTGAACCATGTCGAGACTATGGTGCGCGGCTTCGCTTTCGGGTAGAAGGCGCGCAACCAACCGATCTAATGAACACCGATGCATGTCGCCCAAAAGTGGGAACCGGTTTTGGGACGACGACACGCATAAACCGACAAAGTTCCAAGGAGTTTGGACGACATGCTGAGAGGCTCGCTGACTGCGCTTGTGACACCGTTCGAAAAGAGCGGGCGCTTCGACGAGAAAGCCTTTCGCTCGTTTGTCGAATGGCAGATCGCCGAAGGCACCAAGGGTCTCGTTCCCGTCGGCACGACCGGCGAGTCGCCGACGCTGTCGCATGAGGAGCACCGTCAGGTCGTCAAGGTCTGCATCGAGGTGGCCAAGGGCAGGGTGCCCGTCGTGGCCGGCGCGGGCTCCAACAACACCGAGGAAGCGGTCGGGCTGGTTCAATACGCCGAAAAGGCCGGCGCCGATGCAGCGCTGGTGGTCACGCCCTATTACAACAAGCCCACGCAGCGCGGACTCTATGAGCATTTCGCCGCCGTAGCCAGGGCGACCAGGCTGCCGATCATCATCTACAACATCCCACCGCGTTCGGTGATCGACATGACGCCGGAGACGATGGGCAGGCTGCGCCACGACTTCAAGAACATCGCCGGCGTCAAGGACGCGACCGGCAAGGTCGAGCGCGTCTCCTATCAGCGCATGCACTGCGGCGAGGATTTCATCCAGCTCTCCGGCGAGGATGCATCCGCCCTCGGCTTCAACGCCCATGGCGGTGTCGGCTGCATTTCGGTCACCTCGAATGTCGCGCCACGGCTCTGTGCCGAATTCCAGGAAGCGACACTCTCCGGCGACAGCGCCAAGGCGCTCGACCTGCAGGATCGGCTACTGCCGCTCCACGAGGCGATCTTCATGGAGCCCGGTGTTTCCGGGTCGAAATACGCGTTGTCGAAGCTGGGCAGGATCGAGAACGTGGTGCGCTCGCCGCTGGTGACGGTCGAGGTTTCGACCGCGCAAAAGATCGACGCGGCGCTCAAGCACGCCGGCTTGATTAATTAGGAATGAGGCGCCACCTCTCCGCATTATGAATCAAGTCAAGAAAGCCGACCCCAACAACAGGACGGTCGCCGAAAACCGCAAGGCGCGCTTTTCCTATGAGGTGCTCGACACGATCGAGACCGGCTTGGTGCTGACCGGCACCGAGGTCAAGTCGCTGCGCCAGGGCCAGGCCAACATCCAGGAGAGCTATGCCTCGGCCGAAGGCGGCGAGATCTGGCTGATCAACTCCTATCTGCCGGAATATCTGCAGGCCAACCGCTTCAACCACGAGCCGCGCCGCCGCCGCAAACTGCTGGTCTCGAAGCGCGAGATGGCCAAGCTCTCGCAAAGCGTCGAGCGCGAAGGCATGACGCTGGTGCCGCTGAAAATCTATTTCAACGACCGCGGCCGTGCCAAGCTGCTGCTGGCGATCGCCCGGGGCAAGAAATTGCACGACAAGCGCGAGACCGAAAAGCAGCGCGACTGGTCGCGCGAAAAGGGCCGGCTGCTGAAAGAACGCGGCTAAAGCAATTCCAGGAAAAGTGCATAGCGGTTTTCCGTTCGGAATTGCGTCAAAACAAAAGAGCTTTCGCCGCCGGTGGAAACAGGCCACCTGAAAAAAGCCACCGGCCGGCTCTCTGGTCCGGCGCAATTCTCACCTTCCGACGGGGACAGGTCTTGGGGAAGCGGATTGTTTTCTGGGGCCTTGCCGGCGTGGTTGTCGCCTGCGCCGTCGTGGCAGGCGCCTATTTGTGGTTCCGTGGCTTTTCGCCGGACCGCGCGGAGTTCCCGATCCGAGGCATCGACGTCTCCCACCATCAGGGCAAGATCGACTGGCAACGCGTCGCGGCAGACGATGTCGCCTTCGCGATCATCAAGGCAACCGAAGGCGGCACCCATGTCGATACCCAATTCGCAACCAACCTGCGCGAGGCCCGCGCGGCCGGCCTGGCGGTCGGCGCCTATCATTTCTTCACCTTCTGCCGCCCTGGCGCCGACCAGGCGAGGAACTTCATTGCGGTGGTGCCGCGCGGCGAGCCGCTTCTGCCGCCGGTGGTCGACATCGAGTTCGGCGGCAACTGCCCGCAGCGTCCGTCTCCCGAACAGTTGAACGCCGAGCTCGCCGCCTTCCTCGGCCCGGTCGAGACGGCGTTCGGCAAGCAGGCGATTTTCTATCTGACCGACGAGGCGGCCGACGCCTATTCCGGCAGCATCATCGCGCGCCAGCACTGGCTGCGGTCACTGGCGATCAGGCCACGCGGGAACGACTGGATCTACTGGCAATATCACAATATGGGCCACGTCGACGGCATCGAAGGCGATGTCGATCTCAACGTTTTGAAGGGCAGCCGCGGGACGCTGGCGGAGTTGTTTGCGCCGACGCCGTGAGTGCCCGGCGGCAGCCTCGAATCTGTTTCTGCGGCGTTTTGCGTATATCGCTGAAAAGTCTCACGATCAGCCTGACGCCGGTACATTCAGGCTTGCGCTGGCACTGGGTCTTCCGGTCGCCGAGAAGGCCATTCCCGCTGCCATGATCGCGATGGCTGCGAACTGGATCGTCATCGGCGTTTCGCCGAGCACTGCCATGCCGACAATCACCGTCGCGATCGGTATGCCGGGCAGGAACAGGGACGCCGCCTGCGGCCCCATTTGCCGGACGATGTAGGTGTAGAGGAACATGGCCGCCGCGCCGGCCAGAATCCCTTGGATCACGATCTGGCTGACGATCTCCGTAGCCGACGCGGCATGGATATGGCTTGGCGCCAAGAGATGGAGAACCGGCAACGGCAGGCACGACAGGGTTACTACCGCGGCCGTCGCCGTGACCGGATCGG
This sequence comes from Mesorhizobium sp. B2-8-5, assembly GCF_006440675.2. Lineage (NCBI taxonomy): Bacteria > Pseudomonadati > Pseudomonadota > Alphaproteobacteria > Hyphomicrobiales > Phyllobacteriaceae > Mesorhizobium > Mesorhizobium sp. B2-8-5. Next base: position 5,429,296 of record NZ_CP083951.1, on the reverse strand, counting down.
CACGCCATAGCCTCACGAGAACGGCATAAGTCGAAAACATGAGGCCCGATCCGATGAACAGCACGTCGCCGATCAGGGCGCCGCCGGTGCCGCCACGCGCCGCGGCGATGAACAGCAACAGCCCGGCGATGATCGCGCCGACGCCGATTGTCCGTCGTTGAGAACCGCCGTCGTCGAAGAAGACGCGCGACAGCAGGGACGAAAAGAAGACGATCGACGCAGGACAGAGCGCGGCCGCGTGGGCGGCAGGCGCATAGGTCAGGCCCCAATTGATGATCAGCGGATAAGGCAAACCTGCCAATGCCGCCAACGCCAGAGCCCGTCGCCAGCCCAGCGCCCTCATGGGGGCGAAGCCGCTGCGCCAGACGATCGGCAGAAAGACCACCCCCGCGCCGCCAAAGCGCAAAACGGCCAAATCTGTCGCCGTCAGGTGTTCTCGCAGGCTGAAGCGAGCAGCGACGAATTGGATAGCGTAGATGCCGATCATGGTGAGGCCGGCGATAATCGCCAGTCTCGTGTTCCCTGCGTCATCTGCGTCTGCCACGACTTGCCACCCATAAGGTCGTCGGAGGTGAAGACTGTCTCCACCGCTGCGGCGAAAGCGCAGACTATTGTTCAGCTCTCTGCGTTGAAATACACTTATTTTGGAAAACGGTAGTGGAATTCACATTGGAAAGGCAGTTCTGAAGTGAATCCTGAAGCAAGCGACCTCGACGCGATCGACCGCAATCTTCTTCGGCTGCTGCAGGAGGATGGGCGTCGCACCACGCTTGATCTGGCGGCGCGTGTCGGCCTGTCGCCGACCGGCACGAGCCAGCGGGTGAAGCGGCTGTTTCGGGAAGGCTACATCATCGCGGTCAGGGCCGTGCTCGATCCCGCCAAGATCGGCCGCGGCACACTCGTCTTCATCGAGGTACGCCTCGATCACACGGCGCCTCATATCTTCGAACGCTTCGCCGAAGCGGTGATCAAGGCGCCTGAGGTGCTGGAATGCCATATGGTCGTGGGCGGCTTCGACTATCTGGTAAAGGCGCGTATCTCGGAAATGGCCGCCTATCAGGATTTTCTGACCCGGGTCATCCTACCGTTGCCCGGAGTGAAGGAGACGCACACTTACGCCTCGATCGGCGAGGTGAAGCCGGATGCGCTGCTGCCGGTATGAATGGGCGCGGGATTACTCCAGGGCGCCTGAATCTAGGTCTTCAGGAACGCCGCAATCTCCTTGAACACATTGACGAACATCTCCTGTGTCAGCACGCCCGTATTGGTGTTGTAGCGCGAGCAGTGATAGCTGGAAAACAGCGCGATGCCGCCGGCCTGCTGCCGGCCGCCATGGCGGAACGGAACGGCCGCCACGCGCTCGCCCAATGCCCGCACCGTCGACTGATGCGCGATCGAGCCCAGCGTCAGTATGGCGCTGAGATTGGGAAAGCGCGCGATGGTCGGCTTCAGAAAGGTCCGGCAGGTGGCGATCTCGGCGCCAACCGGCTTGTTCTCCGGCGGCACGCAGCGCACCGCATTGGTGATGGCCGTGCCGATAAGCTGGAGCCCATCATCCGGCCGCGCCTTGAACTCGCCGCGCGCCAGGCCATGCGCGATCATCGTGCCGTAGAGCAGATCGCCGGCATAGTCGCCGGTGAAGGGGCGTCCCGTGCGGTTGGCGCCGCGCAGGCCGGGCGCCAGCCCGACAATCAGCAGGCGGACTGAATCTTCGCCTTCCGGCGGCAGGAATGTCGGCACGGGCGCGTTGAACCAGCTGGGCTCGCGCTCGCGCCAGGCCGCGATGAAATCATGCAGCCGCGGGCAAAGCGGGCAGTCACGGCCGGGTTCGGGGGAGGGCGCGGCGCTCAACGCCACCGCCCGTCAATAATCGTCCTCGTCGACTTCGGCAGGTTCCGGCCGGCGCGCGGGCCGCTCGGACGGGTCGCGGCCGACTTCGCTCTTCAGCGACATCAGGTCGATGAAATGATCGGCCTGGCGGCGCAGGTCGTCGGAGATCATCGGCGGCTGGGAAGCCATGGTCGAGATGATCGACACCTTGCGGCCGCGCCGCTGTAGCGCTTCGACCAGTGTGCGGAAGTCGCCGTCGCCGGAGAAGATCACATAATGATCGACGACATCGGCGAGCTCCAGCGCATCGACGGTCAGCTCGATGTCCATGTTGCCCTTGATCTTGCGGCGGCCGGTTGAGTCGGTGAATTCCTTGGCGGGCTTCGTCACCACCTTGAAGCCGTTATAGTCGAGCCAGTCGATCAGCGGCCGGATCGATGAATATTCCTGATCCTCGACCAGCGCGGTGTAATAGTAGGCGCGCAACAGATAGCCGCGCTTCTGGAAGCTCGACAGGAGCTTGCGGTAGTCGATGTCGAAGCCCAGCGCCCGGGATGTGGCATAGAGATTGGCGCCGTCGATGAAAAGAGCGATCTTTTCACGGGGATCGAACATTGAAAAACATTCCTTTCGAAAATTTCTGTCGTCTAAAAGCGTTTGACGAACAGGTCCGACAAATGGGCCTCGGTGCCGTCACAACCGAGATAACGCGCAATTTGTGGATATCCAAGGGCGGGCCCCTGCATTGCAAGCAATTGTGATCGCCACTATATGGGCGGCTTCATGGCGTAGAGCGTTGATGAGCCAGGCAACGACCCGCAAAGCTGACGTCGACGCCATGAAGCTTGTATTTCGGCCGCGCCCGCGTTATGGAGCGCGCCAGCTTTCCATCAAATCCATCGCATGAAAGGGGCAGTCCATGGCCCGCGTAACCGTTGAAGATTGCATCGACAAGGTCGACAACCGTTTTGAACTCGTGCTGCTCGCCGGCCACCGCGCCCGCCAGATCAGCCAGGGCGCGCAGATCACCGTTCCGCGCGACAATGACAAGAACCCTGTCATCGCGCTGCGCGAGATCGCCGACGAGACGCTGTCGCCCGACGACCTCAAGGAAGACCTGATCCACTCGCTGCAGAAGCATGTCGAGGTCGACGAGCCGGAAGCCGAGGGCGAGGCGATCACCGACGAGACCGGCGCGACCGTTGCTGCTGCCGACACCGACGACGCCGAGGAGAACGTTACGTTCGACCGCATGAGCGAGGAAGATCTGCTCGCCGGCATCGAAGGTCTGGTGCCGCCGGAAAAGAGCGACGACTACTAAGAGCTTTTGTCCGGGTTGGATCAACCATCCAGGACTTCCGTATCTTAGGTTTCGTGGCTATCTATGAGGTGCGTCGCACGCCAGTGCGGCGCATCAATCATTTCAGCACCGCGAGATCCCGCCCATGATGCGTCAGTATGAGCTTGTCGAGCGCGTCCAGCGCTACAAGCCTGACGTCAACGAGGCGCTGCTCAACAAGGCCTATGTCTATGCCATGCAGAAGCATGGCCACCAGAAGCGCGCCTCGGGCGATCCCTATTTCTCGCATCCGCTCGAAGTCGCCGCCATCCTCACCGACATGCATATGGACGAGGCGACGATCGCCGTTGCCTTGCTGCACGACACGATCGAGGACACGACGGCGACAAGAGCCGAGATCGACGAGCTGTTCGGTCCGGAAATGGGCAAGCTGGTCGAAGGCCTCACCAAGCTGAAGAAGCTCGACCTGGTCTCGAAGAAGGCCGAGCAGGCGGAGAATTTGCGCAAGCTCCTGCTCGCGATCTCCGAGGATATTCGCGTTCTTCTGGTCAAGCTCGCCGACCGCCTGCACAACATGCGCACGCTCGACCATATGCCCGAGTCCAAGCGCCTGCGCATCGCCGAGGAGACGATGGACATCTATGCGCCTTTGGCCGGGCGCATGGGCATGCAGGGCATGCGCGAGGAACTGGAAGAAATCGCCTTCCGCTACATCAATCCGGAGGCCTATCGCGCCGTCACCGCAAGGCTCGCCGAGATTTTCGAGCGCAACAAGGGCGTTCTGCAGGAGATCGAGACGGCGCTTTCCGGCCTGTTCGACAAACACGCCATCAAGGCGAGCGTGAAGAGCCGGCAGAAGAAGCCGTGGTCGGTGTTCCGCAAGATGGAGGCCAAGGCACTTTCCTTCGAGCAGCTCTCCGACATTTTCGGTTTCCGCGTCGTGGTCGATTCCGTCGATGACTGCTACCGCGCGCTTGGCGCCATCCACACCACCTGGTCGATGGTGCCCGGCCGCTTCAAGGACTACATCTCGACGCCGAAGCAGAACGACTACCGTTCCATCCACACCACCATCGTCGGCCCGTCGCGCCAGCGCGTCGAATTGCAGATCCGCACCAAGGAGATGAACAAGATCGCCGAATATGGCGTTGCCGCGCATTCGATCTACAAGGACAGCGGCGGCAAGACGAACGGCGCCGGCCACGCGATCTCCAGGGAGACCAACGCCTATGCCTGGCTGCGGCGCACCATCGAGCAACTGGCCGAAGGCGACAATCCCGAGGATTTCCTCGAAAACACCAAGCTGGAACTATTCCAGGACCAGGTGTTCTGCTTCACGCCCAAGGGCATGCTGATCGCGCTGCCGCGCGGCGCCACCCCGATCGACTTCGCCTACGCCGTCCACACCGATGTCGGCGACACCTGCGTCGGCGCCAAGGTCAATGGCCGTATCATGCCCTTGATGACGGAGCTCAAGAACGGCGACGAGGTCGAGATCATCCGCTCCAAGGCGCAGGTGCCGCCCGCCGCCTGGGAATCGGTCGTGGTCACCGGCAAGGCGCGGGCCGCCATCCGCCGCGCCACCAAGAATGCGATACGCAAGCAATATTCCGGCCTCGGCGCCCGCATCCTCGAGCGCGCCTTCGAGCGCGCCGGCAAGACTTTCACCAAGGAGAGCCTGAAGCCGGTTCTGCACCGGCTGGCGCGCAAGGACATCGAGGACGTGCTGGCCTCGGTCGGCCGCGGCGAGCTGAGCTCCACCGATGTCATGAAAGCGGTCTTCCCCGACTATAAGGACGAGCGCGTCACCGTCGCGCCGCCCAAGCAGCGCGAGGAAGGTTGGTCGAAGATCCGCAACGCCGCCGGCATGCTGTTCCAGATGCCCGGCACCCGCGCCGCGAAGAAGGACAAGGACCAGCCGCGCGATGGCGCGGTGCCGATCCGTGGCGTGCGCGGCGACCTGCCGGTGCGCTTCGCCCCGGAAGGGGCGGTGCCCGGCGACCGCATCGTCGGCATCATCCAGCCCGGAACCGGCATCACCATCTATCCGATCCAGTCGCCGGCGCTGCAGGCCTTCGACGACCAGCCCGAGCGCTGGATCGACGTGCGCTGGGACATCGACGAACGCACCAAGGAACGTTTCCCGGCGCGCATCTCGGTCACTGCCATCAATGCGCCGGGTTCGCTGGCCGACATCGCCCAGGTGGTGGCGTCCAACGACGCCAACATCCACACGCTGTCGATGATACGCACGGCGCCCGATTTCACCGAGATGCTGATCGATCTCGAGGTCTGGGACCTCAAGCACCTCAACCGGCTGCTGTCGCAGCTGAAGGACAATTCGAGCGTCAGCGATGCGCGGCGTGTTAACGGCTAAATGACTGGACCCTGACCGCGAAAAGTGGAACGGGTCAGGGATTGAATAGGGGATAAAAATGAACACCGACGAAGTGCTGGGCATTTTCCGTGAGGCCGGCGCCGTTCTCGAAGGTCATTTCATCCTGACGTCCGGCCTGCGCAGTCCGGTCTTCCTGCAGAAGGCGCGGGTCTTCATGCATGCCGACAAGACCGAGCGCCTGTGCAAGGCGCTGGCCGAGAAAATCCGGAAAGCGGTGCCGGGCAGGATCGACTATGTCGTCGGCCCGGCGATCGGCGGCCTGATTCCGGCCTATGAGACCTCGCGTCATCTCGGCGCGCCGGCGATCTGGGTCGAGCGGGAAGGGGGCGAATTCAGGCTCCGCCGCTTCGAGATTGCCGAAGGCTCGCGCGTCGTCATCGTCGAGGACATCGTCACCACGGGCCTGTCGATCCGCGAGACCATCGATTGCCTGCGCGAGATCGGCGCGGAAGTGGTGGCGGCCGCCTGTATCATCGACCGCTCGGCCGGTAAGACCGATGTCGGCGTGCCGCTGATCGCGCTTGCCGAATATGAGGTGCCGGCCTATCCCGCCGACCGCCTGCCGCCGGAACTCGCCGCCATTCCCGCCGTTAAGCCGGGAAGCCGCAACATCTGACTCCCCAATGTATGAAACCAAGCACTTGAGCGCATCGCTTGAATCTCTTTCGCAGCGACGCGCGCCGAGGCGGCAATGATCGCGGGCATCGACCATTTCGTGCTGACGGTCCACTCGGTGAAAGCGAGCTGCGAGTTCTACGAGCGTGTGCTCGGCATGCGGCGGCTCGATGAATCGAACCGGCCGACCGCGCTTCTGTTCGGCGCGCAGAAGATCAACCTGCATGAGGTCGGCCGCACGTTCGAGCCGAAGGCCAAGACGCCGACGCCCGGTTCCGGCGATTTCTGCCTCGTGGCGGCGGTGCCGCTTGCCGAAGTCCAGGCCAGCCTCGAAGCCAATGGCGTGGCGATCGAAGTCGGCCCGGTCGGGCGCACCGGCGCGCGCGGCCCGATGATGTCGGTCTATTTCCGCGATCCGGACGGCAATCTGGTCGAGGTCAGCGAGTACCAGCTCGACTGAGATCGAGCCGCATGGCGCAGCGCTGGTCCAAAGCCATACCATGATCGGCCTCGTCGCTGAGCAGATCGGCCAGCCGTCTGTCGACCTCAGCGCCTTCCAGGATGCGAAATCCGCACCGCTGATAGAAGGGCGCATTCCAGGCGACGTCGCGAAACGTGGTCAGGGTCATCGCGGCCAGGCCGCGCTGCCTGGCGTCCCCAAGCGCCCTTTCAAGCAAAGCCCGGCCGATGCCCTGGCCCTGCCGGTCGAGGCGCACGTCCAGCTCCCAGATATGCAGCGCATCGCCCTCCATCCCGGCGCTCAGGAAGCCGACCGGCCGGTCCTTCTCGTCTGCGGCCACCCAGCATGCGCCACCGGCGATCAGCGCGCGGTGCCGCTCCGGGCTGACATTGTCTCCGTCGGCAAGCCACGCCAGTTCCGGAATGGCGCGGAACGCTTCCCCGGCCGATTGTTCGATAGGCGGCAATGCCTCGGCGTCCTCGGCCCGCGCCGGTCGAATGGTGGTCATCGGCTCCGCATCCTGGTTCTTCTCCTCAGTTTCGCCAGAATGAAGCCGTTGTTACAGCCTGCGGCAGACCATCGCGGCGGCGTTTCGTTGTTACGCGGCCTGGCCGTCGCTATATCAAAGACTTGTTGCCTTTCTGCGCCATCGAAGCGCAAGATATGTTTGGCGCGACCCGGTGGTGGCAGGGGCAGCGCATGTTGGACCGGGAACTGGAACAGAGTGCTTTTTCGACGCCGAGAGCCTGATGGCCTCCTGGAGCGGGTGCGTACTTATCTTTGGCCGCGCCGCTCGTTCTCGCGTTCCGTGCAATATTTCTCCAAACGCATCCTGCGGCTGAAGGCGACGCCGCATTCCGTCGCTGCCGGCGTTGCCGCGGGCGTTTTCGCTTCCTTCTTCCCGCTTGGCTTCCACTTCATCGTCGCTGCCGTTTTGTGCTGGATCATCGCCGGCAATCTGGTCGCGGCGGCGCTCGGCGCCGTGTTCTTCGGCAATCCGTTGACCTTCCCGCTTTTGTGGGGCGCGTCCTGGGAAACCGGCAAACTGCTCCTGCATGAGCACCTGCCGAAGCACGGCCCGCCCGAGCATCTGGGCGAAATGATGCACAAGCTCTCCTTCGCGAAGCTCTGGCACCCCGTTCTGGAGCCGATGCTCATTGGCGCGGTGCCGCTTGGCCTCGTCTTCGGGCTCGTGTTCTACGCCATCACGCGCTGGGGCATGACCGTGTTTCGCGAGCAGCGCAGGAAGCGCATGGTCGAGCGCGCCGAGAAGAAAGCGCGGCAGGGCGGACGGGAAGTGCCGGCGGAATGATCATCGGCATCGGCAGCGACCTGATCGACATCAGACGCATCGAAAAATCGCTGGAACGGCACGGCCGGCGCTTCGTCCAGCGCATCTATACCGAGGTCGAACAGGCCAAGTCGGAAAAGCGCGCCGCCCGCGCTGCCTCCTACGCCAAGCGCTTCGCCGCCAAGGAGGCCTGCGCCAAGGCGTTGGGCACCGGCATGGCCGAGGGCGTGTTCTGGCGCGACATGGGCGTGGTCAACCTGCCGAGCGGCGCGCCGACCATGGCGCTGACCGGCGGCGCCGCGGCCAGGCTGGAGAAAATCCTGCCGAAAGGCCACTGTGCGCTGATTCATCTCACCATCACCGACGATTTCCCGCTTGCTCAAGCCTTTGTGATCATCGAGGCAGTGCCCGCCGAACAAGCGCCACATTGATTCCATTTGACCACGAGCGGCATGACGTTGCTCAGCGCCCGCCGAGACTCTATACCAACATCGCACAATCGAGGACGACATGAGCGTGGCTGAAAAATCGCAGAAGAAATCCGGCGGGCTTGGTGAAACCTTCTCCGTCATCATCCAGGCTCTGCTGCTCGCGCTCGTCATCCGCACGCTGCTCTTCCAGCCTTTCTCCATTCCGTCGGGCTCGATGCGCCCGACGCTGCTCGAAGGCGACTATCTCTTTGTCACCAAATGGGCCTATGGCTATTCGCGTTACTCGCTGCCTTTCGGCCCAGATCTCTTCTCGGGTCGTATCTGGGGCGCCGAGCCCAAGCGTGGCGACGTGGTGGTGTTCAAGTTCCCGCCGGATCCGTCGGTCGACTACATCAAGCGCGTCGTCGGCCTGCCCGGCGACAAGATCCAGGTGAAGGACGGCCAGCTTTTCATCAATGACGTCGGCGTGCCGCGCGTAAAGACCGGCCAGATCGACAATCCCGATGTCACCGAGGAAAACCGGCCGATCGATGTCTATCGTGAGACGCTGCCGAACGGCGTCAGCTACGACACGCTCGACATCAATTCCGATTCGATCGGCGACAACACGCGCGAATTCGTCGTGCCGGCCGGGCACTATTTCATGATGGGCGACAATCGCGACAACTCCTCCGACAGCCGCTTTGCCGTCGGCTATGTGCCGGCCGAGAACCTTGTCGGCCGCGCCAACGTCATCTTCTTTTCGATCGCCGGCAAGGCGAGCCCGCTCGAGATCTGGAAGTGGCCGTCGCTGATGCGCGCCGGGCGCCTGTTCCATTTCGTCCACTAGAGCGATGGCGGCCAGCAAGCGTTTGACCGCCGATGCCCTCGCCGAAGCGCTTGTCGAGCGCACCGGCCATGTCTTCGCCGACCCTCAGCGCCTGCAGCGGGCGCTGACCCATGCCAGCGCCCGTTCGACCCATGCCGGCGTCGACTACGAGCGTTTCGAATTCCTGGGTGACCGCGTTCTCGGCCTTGTCGTGGCCGACATGCTGCTCGCGGCCTTTCCCGATGCCGCCGAGGGCGAGCTTTCGCTGCGTCTCAACGCGCTGGTCAATGCCGAGGCGCTCTCGGAAATCTCCGAACAGATCGGCCTGCCGGAACTCGTGCGCGCCGGTTCCGATGTGCGCAATCTCGAGGGACGCAAGCGCACCAATCTACGCGCCGATGCTCTGGAATCGCTGATAGCCGTGCTCTACCTCGACGGCGGGCTGGACGCGGCGCGTGCGTTCATCCACCGCTACTGGCGGCCGCGCTCGCAAGCGACAGGGGCTGCGCGGCGCGACGCCAAGACCGAATTGCAGGAGTGGGCGCACCAGGCGGCCGCCGGCGCCGTGCCGGCCTACCGCATCGACGGCCGCGAGGGACCGGACCACGATCCGCTGTTCACGGTCAGCGTCGAGGTCGGCTCTTTTGCTCCCGCGACCGGCAGCGGCCGCTCCAAGCGCGAGGCCGAGCAGGCAGCGGCGGCTACTCTTTTGCTGCGCGAGGGCGTATGGAGCGCGGCATGACCGCAAACCAATCCCCCGAGCCCCCCAACACCCGCTCCGGCTTCGTCGCGCTGATCGGCGCGCCCAATGCCGGCAAGTCGACGCTGGTCAACCAGCTTGTCGGCGCCAAGGTGTCGATCGTCACCCACAAGGTGCAGACCACCCGCGCCATCGTGCGCGGCATCGCCACGCATGACAACGCGCAGATCGTCTTCGTCGACACGCCCGGCATCTTCAAGCCGAAGCGGCGGCTGGACACCGCGATGGTGACCACCGCCTGGGGCGGCGCCAAGGACGCGGATGTCGTGGTGCTGCTGATCGACGCCGAGCGCGGCATCAAGGGTGACGCCGATGCCATCCTCGACCGGCTGAAGGACGTCCGGCAGCCGATGCTTCTGGTCCTCAACAAGGTCGACCGCGTCAAGCCGGAAACGCTTCTTGCGCTGGCCGCGACAGCGAACGAACGCGTTCCGTTCAAGCGCACCTTCATGGTCTCCGCGCTCACCGGCTCCGGCTGCAAGGACCTGCTCGACTATCTCGCCGAGACGCTTCCCTTGGGGCCCTGGTACTATCCGGAAGACCAGATCTCGGACCTGCCGATGCGCCAGCTCGCGGCCGAGATCACCCGAGAAAAGCTTTATCTCAGGCTCCATCAGGAGCTTCCCTATTCCTCCCATATCGAAACCGAGAAATGGGAAGAGAAGAAGGACGGCTCGGTGCGCATCGAGCAGGTCATCTATGTCGAGCGCGACAGCCAGAAGAAGATCGTGCTCGGCCACAAGGGCGAGACGATCCGCGCCATCGGGCAGGCCGCGCGGATGGAGATTGCTGCCATTCTGGAGCAGAAGGTGCATCTCTTCCTGTTCGTGAAGGTGCGCGAGAATTGGGGCGACGACCCCGAGCGCTACCGCGAGATGGGGCTGGAGTTTCCGGGGTAAGCCGGTTTGCGTCGCTCCAACTTGATTTCGCCGCGCAACAGGTGAAAAGCTCCGCCCATGGAATGGCGCGACGAGGGAATAGTTCTCGGCACTCGCAAGCATGGCGAAACCAGCGCCATCCTCGAGGTGATGACGCGCGCGCATGGCCGCCATCTCGGACTGGTGCGGGGAGGGCGCTCGCGCAAGCAGCAGCCGGTACTGCAGCCCGGCAACCGCGTCGACCTTCTGTGGCGGGCTCGGCTCGACGAGCATCTGGGTATCTTCCAGGCCGAGGCGATCGAGATGAACGCCGCGCGGCTGATGGACAGTGCGGTCGCCGTCTACGGCCTGCTGACCATGGCCGCGCATCTCAGGCTCCTGCCCGAGCGCGATGCCCATGGCGGCCTTTACGAGGCGCTTGCCGTGATGATCTCCCATCTGGGCGATGCCGACGCGGCGGGCGAGCTGGTGGCGCGCTTCGAGTTGCTCATCCTCGATGAATTGGGCTTCGGCCTCGACCTCAGCCAGTGCGCGGCGACCGGCTCCAGGCAGGATCTCGCCTATGTCTCGCCGAGATCCGGACGCGCCGTGTCGCGCGAAGCCGGTGCGGCCTGGCATGACAAGATGCTGGCGCTGCCCGCCTTCCTGCAACGCGGTTCCGGCCTGCGCGCCGATGCTGCAGCACTGGAAGATGCCTTCCGGCTGACCGGCTTCTTCTTCACCCGCCATGTCTACGAGCCGCGGGGCCTCGAGCCGCCCGACTCCCGCGCCGGCTTCCTGGCCGCGCTGCGCCGGCATCATACGGCGGTGAAGGCGATTGCGGGCGAAGCAGGATAGCAAGGCACTTAGTCCGCGCCGCGTTTCTCCAGGAAATCGTCGAGCATGGCGCGCTGGCCCTTCAGGATCTTGAGCCCGGCTTCGGGCAATGGAAACCAGCCGGCTCGATCCACTTCCGGGAATTCCTTCATGCGTCCCGATTTTGGCGGCCATTCCAGGGTGAACATGTTGCTCCTGATGGCATCAGTATCGATGTCGGCCTCGACGCTCCACGCGATGACGATCTTGCCGCCCGGCTGCTTGTAGCCGCCGAGCGGCCGGAAATCGCCGGCGACGGCGACGCCGAGCTCCTCTTCGGCCTCGCGTTTGGCGGCCTCCAGCTCATCCTCATTGTCGCCGATTAGTCCTTTCGGGATGGACCACGCGCCTTCATCCTTTCTTGCCCAGAACGGCCCGCCCGGGTGGACGAGCAGGAATTCGAACACACCGGCAATGCGCCTGTGGATCAGCAGGCCCGCGCTTTTCTGCGGCATCGGTCACCTCGCGGCATCTTCTCGCCCGCGCGAGAATAGCACGAGTATTTCGCGGCTGAGGTCACGCAGTCCCGTCGGCAATGCCGTCAGCCCGGCGGCCCGGCATGGGATGAACCGGCAAGTTGCTGGCAATCGGCGACGAAACATGCTCGATCTTGTCAGTCGGCCCGATCTTGTTAGCCAGCAAGACGCTGATTTCGACCAGCCGTCTCATCGCCGCATTTGTTGGCCACGACTGGTTTGGTTTTGAGGGAAACCGCCATGTTTTTCAGCCTGATCGCCATTGCCGCCGTCATAGCTCTTTTCGTCATCGTTTCACGCCAGCAGAACCGCATCGCGCTGGTCGAGCGCGAGCTCGGCGTCCTGCGCCGCCTGGTGCAGTCGGGCGCTTCGCTGTCCGCGCCCAAGGCGGCGGACGCCACGCAGGAGGGTCTTCCCGAGGAGGCCAAGGCAGCCGCGGCGCCTGCCGCGCGGTCGGCGAACGGCGCGGCCGAAGAGATCGCTGCGAAGCCCGAGGCGGCCGAAGAGGCGGCAGCGGCAGGACCTTGGACGAAAGCCCAGGCGGCCGCGGCGCAATCCGCCGGGCCGTCCGAACCGGCGCAACCTGTCTCAGCCACCGAGACGCCCGGAGCAGAACCGCCCGCGCCCGCGAAGGCGGCGCGCCAGAGCGATGTCGAGACGGCGCTGGGCACGCGTTGGGCGGTCTGGGTCGGCGGCATCGCACTGGCGCTGGGCGGCCTGTTCCTGATCCGCTACACAATCGAAGCCGGCATCTTCGGCCCCGGCGTGCGCCTGACGATGGCCGGCATCCTCGGCCTGGTGCTGATTGGCGGCGCCGAATTCATCCGTCGCACCGGCTTCAAGGTGCCGGTGCAAGGCGCCGCCGGCGCCTACATCCCCGCGATCCTGACCGGGGCGGGCGCCTTCATCCTGTTCGGCACGGTCTACGCCGCGCACGGCATCTATGGCTTCATCGGTCCGGCGACGGCCTTCCTGCTGCTTGGCGCCGTCGGCGTCGCGACCATTGGCGCATCGCTCCTGCATGGCCTGGCGCTGGCCGGCATCGGCCTCGTCGGCGCCATGGTCACGCCGGCGCTGGTCGCCTCGCAGGCGCCCAATCCCTGGGCGCTGTTCGTCTATCTGGCGATCGTGCTCGCCGCCACGGCGGCAATCGCCCGCATCCGCGACTGGAGGGCATTGGTTGCCGCCGCTTTCGCCGGCACCGGCATCTGGACCATTCTTTACATGGTCGACGCGCCGGACGTGAATCTTGCCGCCGTCCTGTTCATCAGCCTGGCGACGCTCGCCGTGCTGGCTTTCGTCTGGCTCGGCCTTTTCTTGGTTACTGGCCGCGACGATGCGGCGCGCGGCTTCGACTGGCCGTCGATCGTGCCCGGCTTCTTCATCGCCTTGAGCGCGCTTGGCCTGTCCGTCGATCCGGCCTTTGCCAGCGCCGGCGATGCCTTGCACGGCGCGGTCCTTTTGGCCGCGCTGGTCGCGGTGGCGCTCTGCCGGCCGCGCGCGCTGCCGCTGGTCTTCGCCGCCGGCATCGCGACAGTGCTGATCTATCTCGGCATCATCCCGCCCGCCACGATCGCCGCAAATGCGCTCGATATCGGGCTGGACGCTCAGCCCCTGGCGTCGTCCGACACGCTTACTTTCCGCATCGGCATCGCGCTTGGCCTGATCTTCCTCGCGGCCGGTTTCTGGGCGGCGCGCCGCTTTGCCGCCACCGCTTCGCCGCGCGCGGCCTGCTGGGCCGCCTGGGGCGTCATTGCTCCGCTGACGGTGCTCACCGCGCTGTGGCTTACCTTCGGCGATATCGACCGCGACCTCGGCTACGCGTTGCCGGCGCTGTTGCTGGTGCTCGCATTTGCCGCCGGCGGTGAATGGATCGCGCGCGCCGAGGAGCCGCCGTTGACCGGCGGCCCGGCTGTGTCCTTCGCGCTTGGCGGCGCCGGCTTCGCCGGCCTGTCGATGCTGCACATGGCCTTCGGTTCCGGCTGGACGACAGTGCTCCTGGGCGCCGCCGCTGTCGTGCCGGCGCTGGCCACGCGCTGGCGGTCCTACCCCGTGCTGGGCTGGGTCGCGGTGGGCGCGGCGGTCGCCGTTCTCGCCCGTGTCGCCTTCGATCCGACCATCGTCGGCGCGGCGTTTCTGTCCAGGGCGCCGGTCTTCAACTGGCTGCTGCCTGGCTACGGCGTGCCGGCGCTCGCCTTCGGCTTCGCCGCCTGGCAACTCGCCCGCACCACCAATGGCCGGCCGCGCCTTGCCATGGAGGCAGCCTCGGCGCTGTTCGCGCTGCTCACCATCGCCATGCTGGTGCGCCACGCCATGCATGGTGGCGTCATCGACACCGGCACCGTGACCCTTGCCGAACAGGCGATCTACACGCTGATCGCGCTCGGCGCCGGCGCCATGCTGGTCGCCATCGACATGCGCTCGCCAAGCTCGGTGCTGCGCTATGGCTCGATGGCCGCCGGCGTGATCTCGGCGGGCCTGATCGCCGTGCAGCATTTCGTGGTGCTGAACCCGCTGCTGACGGACGAGTCGACCGGCACGATTCCTGTCTTCAACCTTTTGTTCCTCGCCTATCTGCTGCCGGCGATCGCGGCGGGCGCGCTGGCGCTCTATGTCCGCGACAAGCGTCCGAGATGGTATGCGGCGATGCTGGCGCTGATCGCCTCGCTGCTTGCCTTCGCCTATGCCACGCTTTCGGTGCGCCGCCTGTTCAAAGGCGAGTTCATCGCCTTGTGGAGCGGGCTTGGCCAGCTCGAGACCTACACTTACTCGGCGCTCTGGCTGGTCATCGGCGTTGCGTTGCTTACCGCCGGCGTCTGGCTGAAGTCGCAAGTGCTGCGCATCGGCTCCGCGGTGCTGATCGCGGTCGCGGTGCTGAAAGTCTTCCTGTTCGATATGTCGGAGCTGGAAGGCGTGCTGCGCGCGCTCTCCTTCATCGGCCTCGGCGCCGTGCTGATCGGCATCGGCCTGTTCTACCAGCGGCTGCTGACGCGGGGGGCGAGGAAAGGGTGAAAGTCTGGGGTTTCCTGG
This sequence comes from Mesorhizobium sp. B2-8-5, assembly GCF_006440675.2. Taxonomy (NCBI): domain Bacteria; kingdom Pseudomonadati; phylum Pseudomonadota; class Alphaproteobacteria; order Hyphomicrobiales; family Phyllobacteriaceae; genus Mesorhizobium; species Mesorhizobium sp. B2-8-5. The sequence continues at coordinate 5,414,164 of NZ_CP083951.1, read as the reverse complement.
ACTGCTGCCACTATTTCCGGACAACGCCGCGCAGGCGGCGCTCTTCGGCTGCCTCTTTGATGAGGCCAGCAATCTTGCGGACGAATGCCGGACTGAAGGAACCGATCGGCTTCGTCGTCACGAGGTCGTAAGCTTCGTCAACACGCGCACGGTTGTACTCGTCGAGGATCAGCCATGACGGAAAATCGAGGCCGCCCCTACGACACTCGATCTCACTGATGGCAATATAAGTGCGGGTCGCGTGGGGTTGCTGCGAGGTGAGCGGGAACAGGAACAGCGCTGCCGGCGTAGTCGGCGTTCTGACCACGATGCAGACAGGGCGCGCTTTGCGGCCGGACTCCTCACCAGCGTCAGCCTGCCGTGCCCACAAATAGTAATATCGAAGCAGATCGCCGGGCTTAAACATCCGGCTCATCGCCACGTATGATGGCTTCCAACCCCGACATCAGTTCGTTGTGGATCTCGTCAGGCGCATTCTCGAGCGTGTAAGCCGCGGCATGAGACGAACCAACGAGTTGCCGGTATTGCCTGGCCGACAGGATGATCAGCTTTTCCTTGCCGCGTTTTGTCAGCGCGACAGGCTCGATCATTGCTGTTTCGAGGATTTCGCCCGATACGCGGTTCATGTCTGAAAAGGTGAATTGTTTCATCGATTGCCTCATACGCGATATACGCAATATACGTATCTTACGTAATTAAACAATGAGTCGGTTTGGGACTCGAACGGGAATAAGCCGGCCCACGCCTTCGTTATTCATTTGCTTGGGTAATCGCAGCGGTTCGGCCGCTTCGCGCTGACTGCTTGCACCGCGCCTGGAAGGCGCGTTCTATCGGGATGGAAAGCGACCTCGAAACAAGCGGTCATGGACGACAAGAAGGCAGCGATCCTGAGCGAAATACCGCGGTTGCGGCGCTATGCGCGCTCGCTGCTGCGCGACCGCGATTCCGCCGACGATCTCGTCCAGGATTGCCTGGAGCGGGCGCTTGTGCGGCTCGACAACTGGCAGACTGGAGAGAGCCCCCGGAGGTGGCTGTTTACGATCATGCATCACTTGTTCATCGACCAGATGCGCAAGGTCAACCGGCGCGGCGAGGCGGCGATATTGCCTCTCGAAGCCGGTGAGGCCCAGTCCGCGCCCGCCGATCAGGTCGAGACCATCGCTTCGCGCGAGATCATGGATGCCTTGCAGGCGATCAGCCCCGATCGCCGCGCGGCCTTGGTGATGGTCGCCATCGAGGGCTTTTCCTATGCCGAGGCAGCCAACATCCTTGGCGTGCCGGCCGGCACGCTGATGTCGCGCATCGCGCGCGGCCGCGAGGAATTGCGAGGATTGCTCGACGACACATTGCGCCGCCGCTCGCTGAGGATCGTCGAGAAATGACCCGTCGTGATTTTTCCGAACGCGATATCCACATGGCCCTCGACGGCGAGCTGCCGGGCGACGAACGCATGGCCTATGACGCCTGGCTCGAGGCCAATCCCGAGATGAAGGCGAAGTCCGCGCGCTACATCGCCGATCGCGCCGCCATGCGCGCTGCTTTCGCTGGCGTGATGGACGAGCCGGTGCCGGCGAGGCTGCGGCAGGCATTGCTCGGCCAGGTCCCTGCAAAGGCATCGGCCTGGCGCTCGCGCTGGTGGCTCTCGGCCGCGGCTGCCGTGGTGCTCGCCGTCGGCGGCTTTGGCGGCTATATCGCCGGCATCGACGGCATCGCCCGTGGCGGCGACGGCGACGACCAGCTCGCCGAGCAGGCGATCGCGGCCCATGTCGTCTACGCGGCCGAGAAGCGTCATGCCGTCGAGGTTCCGGCGAGCGACAAGGATCATCTCCAGACCTGGCTGTCGAACCGCGTCGGGCTGAAGCTGGTTGCGCCCGACCTGACGGCCGAGGGCTTCGAATTGATCGGCGGCCGGCTGCTGCCGGCCGGTGAGCAAGGCAAGGCGGCAATGCTGCTCTACGAGGACGCCAAGGGCGAGCGCATCTCGCTCTTCGTCACCGCCGAATCGGCTCAAACATCGAAGGGCACCTATACGGCCGAGGCGGGCGGTCCGGAGGCGGTCTACTGGCTGGACAAGGGCTATGCCTGCGCCGTCGTCGGCTCGTTGCCGCCTGAGCGATTGTCGGATGTCGCAAAGAGCGCCTATGGCCAGCTCGTGGCCGGCATATCGAGCTGAACCGGCTGCGTTTTTCGGCGGCCGGCAACCCGTCGAACGGCAATTCCGTTCAAGCGCCTGGCCCTTTCCTGCCGTGGCGGAAACTGTCACAATTCGGCCCTAATCAAGGAGCGATAGCGCTTGATGAATGCTGGCGCTTCGGCCAGTGTTCGCGACGCATCCACCGGGGCCGTTTTCTTAAACCCAATCGAGGTTCTCCCAAGCCCGAATGCCTGCCGAGATCCGCAAGGCCCGCGCGTCAGACGTCGATGACCTCGCCGCCATCGAGAAGGCCGTTTTTCCGGGCGACAGGCTCTCGCGCCGCTCTTTCCGCCAGTTCATCGAACGTGAAACCGCCGAGATGCTGGTGGCCGAGAACGAGGGCCGAGTCGCCGGCTATGCCGTGGTGCTGTTTCGCAAGGGCAGCGGAGTCGCGCGGCTCTATTCCATCGCCGTCGGCCCCTTCTTCGGCCGGCTCGGCATCGGTCGCCTTCTGTTGGCGGCCGCCGAGGAAGCGGCCTTCGAGCACGACCGGCTGCTGCTTCGTCTCGAAGTGCGCGAGGACAACGACCGCGCCATCCGTATCTACGAGCAGGCCGGCTATCGAAGACTGGGCCGCGAGCCCGACTATTACGAGGATGGCGCGACGGCGCTGCGCTATGAAAAGACGCTGCGCGGCGACACCCCGACCGCGACCAGGGTGCCGTTCTACCAACAGACCTGCGAGTTCAGCTGCGGCCCGTGCTGCCTGATGATGGCGATGGCCAATTTCGACCGTGGCTTCGTGCCCGACCCGGTCATGGAAATCCGCCTGTGGCGCGAGGCGACCACGGTCTTCATGATGTCCGGCCCTGGCGGCTGCGAGCCTTTCGGCCTGGCGGTCGCCGGCTACGAGAGCGGGCTCGCGGCCGAGATATTCGTCTCCTTCTACGGCGCGTTGTTCCTGCAGTCGGTGAGGAGCGAGGACAAGCGCCGGGTGATGGAGCTCGCCCAGGTCGATTTCCGCCGCCGCGCCGAACTCTACGGCATTCCCGTCAATTACCGTCCGTTCGGCATCGGCGACATCCGCGACGCCCTGGCCGAGGGCAAGCTGGTGGTGGTGCTGGTCAGCGGTTTCCTGATGTTCGGCAAGAAGGTGCCGCATTGGGTGCTGGCCATCGGCGACGACGGCGATCATATCTTGATCCACGACCCATGGGTGGAGGATGAAAGGCAGGAAACGATCCTCGACGCCGCGAACATTCCGGTGCCCTACGACATTTTCATGAACATGGCGCAGTTCGGCCGCGACGGTTTGCGGGCCGCCATCACTCTGGGAAAACGCTGAGACAATGACCTGGGTTATCCTCACAGGCAGGCAGAACGACATCGATCAGGTGGCCACACCCCACAAGATCATCACCAACCGCGACTATCTCGCGCATCCGGCGCTGTTCCGCGGCCAACGGCCGAAGGTGATCAACCTGTCGAACAACTACGGCTACCAGAGCCGCGGCTACTACGCCTCGCTGCTGGCCGGCTCTCGCGGCCACCGGGTGATCCCGACCGTCGAGACCATGATCGACCTGTCGGAGCGCAAGCTTTACGAGCACGCGTTGCCGGAACTAGAGCTTGCCTTGAACAAATGCAGGAAGGACCTCGGCGGGTTCCCGGCCAAGGTCGCGATCTTCTTCGGCATCGGTCCGTCGAAAGTCTGGGACCGTTTCGCCAAGCTTTTGTTCGACTGGTTCCGCGCGCCGGCGCTCGAGGTCCACATCAAGGACAGCGCCGAATGGGCCTCGATCCGCAAGATCGGCTTCCTGCCGCTCGCCCGCATGACCGAGGATGAGGAAGAATTCTTCCTGCAATGCCTGGACACCTACACCAACCGCGAGTGGCGCGACACCAAGGGCCGCACGCCGGCGCGCTATACTTTCGCCACGCTGGTCGATCCGCATGAGGAACTGCCGCCATCGGAAATCTCCTCGCTGCGCTATTGGGCGAGGATTGCCGAGAAGATGGGCGTCGAAGTCGAGCCGATCACCAGGAAGGACTTGGCCAAGCTCGCCAACTACGACGCGCTGTTCATCCGCGAGACCACCTCGATCTCCAACCACACCTACCGCTTCGCGCGCCGCGCCCAGCAGGAAGGCATGCCGGTGATCGACGATCCGCTGTCGATGATCCGCTGCACCAACAAGGTCTATCTCAACGAACTGATGACCTACAACAAGGTGCCGGTGCCGCCGACGGTGATGATCGCCGGCACGTCCGACTTCGAAGTGGCGGCGCAGACGCTCGGCTTCCCTCTTGTGCTGAAGATCCCGGATTCGTCTTTCTCGCGCGGCGTCAAGAAATGCGAGAACATGGCCGAGTTGACCAAGCTCGCGACCGAATGGCTGGACGATTCCGATCTCTTGATCGCGCAGAAATTCATTCCGACCGAATATGACTGGCGCGTCGGCGTGCTCGGCGGCCAGCCGCTCTTTGCCGTGCACTATCTGATGGCGAAGAAGCACTGGCAGATCGTCAACCACAAGGCCAGCGGCAAGCCCGACCAGGGTGGGATCAAGACGTTCACGCTGAAGCAGACGCCGCCTCATGTCGTCGAGACGGCGGTCAAGGCCGCAAAATGCATCGGCGACGGGCTCTACGGCGTCGACCTCAAGGAGACCAAGGACGGCGTCTTCGTCATAGAGGTCAACGACAATCCCAATCTCGACCATGGCTGGGAGGATTCGGGCGAGAAGGACGAGCTGTGGGTGCGGCTGACGCAATGGTTCCTGGAGCGCCTGGAGCGGCCGGATAAGTAGCGGCCGGACAAATAGCGGGCAGGGAACCAACCGCCTGATTTGAGGGAACAAAATGCTGTTTTTCGTGATCGAGGATTTCCACGGCTCGGACCGCAAGGGGATCTACCGCCGCTTCCGCGACAAGGGCCGGCTGAAGCCCGACGAGCTCGTCGTGCATCACAGCTGGATCGCGGGCGACATGAGCCGCTGCTTCATGCTGGTGGAAGCCGACGATGCGACGGTGCTGCAGCGCTGGGTCATCGAATGGGCGGATTTGGTCGAATTCGAGATCGTTCCGGTGGCCAACAGCAAGGACATGGTAGCGGCATTGGCCGGGCATCTGTGAACGCATGTTTCGCGGGCCGTCAGATTGACGGCGTGACCAGCGCCGGGGAGCCGACCGCGCGCACGCATTCCCCGATCAGCCATTCCCGGAACGCCGCCACGGCATCGCGCCTCGCGCTGCGTTCGGGGATCGTCAGGCAATAGGGCTGGCGCAGTTCCAGGGATTGCGCGGCGGCCCGCACCAGCTTGCCATCCTCCAGCGCCTGGGCGCAATAGATGCCTTGCGCCAGCGCCACGCCCAGTCCTGAAATGGCGAGATCGAGCGCTGCCCGAGACGAGTTGGCCGAAAGCCCGCGCTGTGCCGCGCGGGACTCGCTTCCCGCCGCGTCGAACCAGTTGCGCCAGGATGGAAAGGCTGCCCCCGTCGGTCCCCAGTCGGTGTGAATGAGCGGCAGACCGGCAAGGCCGTCGGATCCGGTCGCGCCGGCCAGCGTCGGCGCGCAGACGGGATAGACGGCATCCCTGACGATCTCCTCGGTCGGATGCTCGCGATAGTGCGGACCGTAGGAGAGACGGATGTCGATCAGTTCATGATCGAACGGCACCGGATCGTCGTCGCCTCTCAGCGATATGTCGGCGGCGCCATGCGATGCGACAAAGCCGGCGATGCGCTCGGAAAGCCAGCCCATCGCCATGGAGGGCGGCACCGAAACGACGAGCCTCGGCCGGAACGCATCGCCGCCGACGTCGCGTGCGACACTGCCGATTTCCCGGAAGGCCATGCTGAGCCGCGGCAGCATCTCCACCCCGGCCTCGGTCAGCACCGCGCGCCGGTTGACCCGATGGAACAGCTTTCGTCCCATCTGCTCCTCGACGGTGCGGATAAGCTGGCTGACGGCCGCCGCCGAAATCGACAGTTCCTCCGCCGCGGCCGCGAAGCTGCCTGTGCGCGCCGCCGCTTCGAAGGCCTGAAGTCCGCGCAAGGAGGGAAGAGCGACCATGGCGATCCAAAAGATAAGCCTACCTTATCTATTTCGCAGAAATCCTCGTTTTTCGAAAGGTTTATTTCTGGGTATCGTGGCCTCATGAACGCAATCGACCACGACGCATCCATCGACCACCGCTCCGTGATAGCCTCGCTGACGAATGAGGAGCGCAGCCGGCTGACCGGAAAATCGGACGGGCCGGGCCTTGCCCAGTTCGCGCTCCATCTCGGCGCGATCATCCTCCTCGGCGCGCTGATCGCGGCCAAGGTGCCGTTCTGGCCGGTCCTGATGCTGCCGCAGGGCGTCCTGATCGTGTTCCTGTTCACGCTGCTGCATGAAACGGTCCACAGGACGGCATTCGAAACACAGTGGCTGAACGATATGGTCGCGCGCTTCTGCAGCCTGGCGATCGCGCTGCCGGCCGACTGGTTCCGCTATTTCCACTTCGCTCATCACCGCTTCACCCAGGACCCCGAGAACGATCCGGAACTGGCCTTTCCGAAGCCCGAGACGATGCGGCAATACATCGTTCACGTCTCCGGCCTTCCGGTATGGTGGGGCCATTTCAAGACGCTCTACACCAATGCAATGGGGCGCTGCCGCGACAGCTACGTGCCGCCAAAGGGCTTGCCGAAGGTGAAGGCCGAGGCGCGGGCGATGATCGCCTTCTATGTCGTCTTGCTGGCGCTTGCGGTCTGGTTCGAGGCATCGGTGCTGCTTTATGTCTGGATCGTGCCGGCGCTGCTCGGCCAGCCGTTCCTCAGGCTCTATCTGCTGGCCGAGCACGGCCGCTGTCCCTTCGTCGCCAACATGCTGGAAAACACCCGTACGACGCTGACCAACTGGTTCGTGCGCAAGCTCGCCTGGAACATGCCTTACCATGCCGAACACCACGCCTATCCCGGCGTGCCGTTCCACCAGTTGCCGCAATTCCACCGGCTGATCGAGCGGCACCTCAAGGTGGTCGAGCCCGGCTATGTGAGCTTCCATGAGAAATATATCGAGACGCTGCGCTAGCGCGTATTGATATTCAGGTGATGCCGGCCTGCAAATGCCGGCTTCCTGCGCTTCCGGTACTCACGTACTTCAAGTACGCTCCGCTCCGGTTCTCGGAATCCGCCATTTTCGGCGCGGCCTAACCCGAATCTCAACACGTGCTCGGGAAATCAGCCCGATTGGCGCAGCAGCGCCTGCGCACGCAGCAGCCGGTTCACCTCGGCGGCCTTGGCCGGCACGCCGATCAGATAGCCTTGCGCCTCGCCGCAGCCGGCCTTGCGAAGCATGTCCAGCTGCGCCTCGGTCTCCACACCTTCGGCGGTGACAGTGATGCCGAGCTCGGCGCCGAGCCCGATCACCGTGCGCACGATAGCCGCCGTGTCGCGCTTGTCGAGATCGCTGGTGAAGGAGCGGTCGATCTTGATCTTGTCGACGGGGAAACGCCGGAGGTAGCCGAGCGAGGAATAGCCGGTGCCGAAATCGTCGAGCGCGATGCGCACGCCGAGACCGCGCAACTGGCTCAGCGTCTTCAGCACGGCGTCGCTCTCGTCCATCATCACCGTTTCGGTGATTTCGAGCTCCAGTCGGTTGGCCGGCAGGCCGGAGAAGGCAAGCGCCGCGATCACGCTGCGGGCGAAGCCGCCGCTCTTGATCTGCGCGGCCGAGACGTTGACGGCCATGCGCATGTCCGGCGGCCAGTTCGCCGCCACGTTGCACGCCTTGCGCAGCGCCCAGTCGCCGAGCTGCACGATCAATCCGGTTTCCTCGGCGACGGGGATGAAGTTCTCCGGCGACACCAGGCCGCGCGACGGCGAGCGCCAACGCATCAGGGCTTCCGCGCCAACAATCCTGCCGGAGCCGATGTCGAGGATCGGCTGGAAATCGAGTTCGAATTCGCGCCTGGAGAGCGCCGCCTCGAGATCGGCCTCGAGCGCCCGGCGCTCGCGCATCAGCGCATCCATGCCCGGCTCGAAGAAGCGATAGACATTGCGTCCTTCGCTCTTGCCCCGGTAGAGCGCCATGTCGGCGTTGGTGAGCAGTGTGTCGGCGTCGTGCCCGTCGCCGGGATAGAGCGCGATGCCGAGGCTCACGCCCACATGCATTTCGCGCCCCTTGTCGCGATAAGGCTTGCCGACGATCTCGACGATGCGCTTGGCGAGCTTTTCGGCATCGGCGACGCTCCTGATGCCGAACTGGATGATGGCGAACTCGTCGCCGCCGAAGCGCGCCACCACGTCCTTGCTGCTGCGCACCGAATGCTGCAGCCGCTTGGCGACGCATTGCAGCAGCCAGTCTCCGGCCGGGTGGCCGAACGTGTCGTTGACCGCCTTGAAGCGATCGAGGTCGAGCGAGAGGATCGCCAGCGGCTTGGCCTCGCCAAGCGCCTGGTCCAGCCGATCGCGAAACATCGAGCGGTTGGGCAGGTTGGTCAGTGTGTCGTGATGCGCAAGATGCGTCATGCGCTCTTCGGTGCGCCGGCGCTCGGTGACGTCCTCGAAAGTCGCCACCCAGCCGCCGCCGGCCAGCGGCCGTCGCAAGACGAAGAGCGTTCGGCCGTCGACCAGTTCGCGATAGCTCGAGCGCGACTGGCCGGCATCCAGGCTGGCCTTCGTCTTGTCGACCTCGACGTCGATTTCCAGCGGCGCGAAGATGCCGAGTCGAATGAGCTTATCCAGCATCTGGCGATGCGTCATGCCCAGCGCGAAATCCGACGCCTTGGCGTTGCACAGGTCCAGAAAGCGCTGGTTGCGCACGATGAGCCGGCCCTTGGCGCTGTACATCAGCAGGCCTTGCGACATGTTGGCAAGCGCCGCGTCGAAGCGGCGGTGCTGCTCCTTCAACTCCGCCTCGGCGCGCCGCTCCTCGGTCACATCCTCGTAGATCGACACCCAGCCGCCGACGGCGATCGGCCGGTGCGAAATGACGACGATGCGCCCGTCCGACAAGACTTCCTCATAGGTCGAGGCCTTGGCGCCGTCGATGTAAGGCTTGCGGATGGCATAAAGCTCGTTCGCGCTCTGCGAGGCGATGCCGATGTCGACGCTGTGCTGCAGTATGTCGAAGAAAGGAATGCCGGGCTTCACCACCTTGGCGTCCAGGCTGAAGATGTCGAGATAGTTGTGGTTGCAGATGATCATCCGCTCATCGGCGTCGAACATGCACAGGCCATGCGACATGTTCTCGACAGCCGCCGCGAAGCGCTCGTTCTGAGCCCGCAATTCTTCCGCGATCTGCCGCGCCGGACCAATGGCGGCCGTTCTTCGCTTGCCGGCGGTGGAAGCAGTCTTGACATGTGCGCCGGGCATGAGCACGCCTTCGGACCGTGACCGAACGCAATACTGTCGCGGTCGCCGGTTAATTTAGCGTTCTTTTATGGGGTTGTATTCACGGCAAGCGAAGACTGGCGCTTGGCTTCCAGCGTCTTGAAACGCTTGAGAAAAGCCGTTTGCGCCCAGGTCACGGATTTTGGCGTGAAGTCGAAGCGGTCGGCGGAGAAGCCGCGCGGCCGCCCGAAATACTCGGTCGCCTCAGCGGTCGAAAAGCCGGCCAGCAGCGTCGCTTCGTAATAGGCGGCGATCTGGTCGGCGCGTTTGATGTCGTTGCGCAACGAGGCGGCGAGCTCCGCCGGCAGCGAGAAACGCAGATGGATGGCGCGCTGCAGGCGCAATTCGCAATCCTTGTAGGAACCGCCCATCACCGATTTGAACGGTGAGATCATGTCGCCGATGACGTATTCGGGCGCGTCGTGCAGCAGCGCCGCAAGCCGCGCCTCGGCCGGAGCGGCAGGCACCAGTTCACCGTAGAGAGCTTCGACCAGCAGCGAATGCTGCGCCACCGAGAAGGCATGGTCGCCGCTGGTCTGGCCGTTCCAGCGGGCGACCCGGGCAAGGCCGTGCGCGATATCGGCGATCTCGATGTCGAGCGGCGACGGATCGAGCAGATCGAGCCGCCGGCCGGACAGCATGCGTTGCCAGGCGCGCGGCGGCGCGCCGGCCCGGTCGGCCGCCATCAGGCCTCCTCCGCGCTAACCGCACCTTCGGGGAAGGTGAACTTCGCCCAGGCGGGAATGGCGAGCGCTACCGGAACCTCATCCGCCATGATCGCCTCGCCGGCGTCGACCGCCGCCTTGACACGGTCGATGCGGGCAACGGCAAGACCGGTCCGGCCGTCGACAGACCCGAGCGTGCCCACCGGCCGCCCGGCGACCGTGAGTTCGGTCCCGGCAGCGGGCAGGGGACCATCGGCCGACGCGATCAGCACACGGCGCCGCGCGGTGCCGCGATGCTGCATGCGCGAGACCACTTCCTGGCCGATATAGCAGCCCTTCTTGAAGCCCACGCCGCCAGTTTCGTCGAGCAGCACGTCATGCGGAAAGGCATCGCCGAGCTGGTAGTCGGAACCGCTCTCCGCGATGCCGTTGCCGATGCGCAGCACCAGCCAGGCATTTGAGTCGCCGCCGTCCTTTACCTCGCCTTCGTAAGCGCGCCTCACCGACACATCGCGGAAGCGCGTGTCGGCAAGCGCCATTGAATCGGAAGGTGAGGCGGTTGAATCATCGCCCCACGCGACCGTGACAAGCGCCTGATCCTGTTTGGCAATATCGGCCTTCGCCCTTAGCCGGTAAAGCATCAGCCGGCGCACGAAATCGTCCGCGATATCGGTGCGGCATTCGAGGCGAAAACCATTCTCGCCGGCGCGCGAGATCAGAAAATCGAACAGGATCTTGCCCTGCGGCGAAAGCAACGCGCCGGGTTTGGCTTCCCCGGGCCGAAGCGCGTCGAGGTCGGTGGTGAGGATGTTCTGCAGGAAATGCTCGGCATCGGGGCCTGACACGGAAATGAGCGCGCGGTCTTTGAGCTGGGCAAAGGGCATGGGCGTAAAATCGGCCTGATCTTGCAAAACGTTCGGCCATTACGTAAGCCGGCCACACTCCCCCCGCAAGAGATTGGACCTGCCATGGCAACCACCTTCGACCTCATCCTGACAGGCGGCACGGTGGTCAATCATGACGGCGAGGGCCGGCGCGACATCGGCGTGAAGGCCGGACGCATCGCGCGGATAGGCGATCTCGGCCAGGCTTCTGCCGGCGAAACCATCGACTGCACGGGCCTGCACATCCTGCCGGGCGTCGTCGACAGCCAGGTGCATTTCCGCGAACCGGGGCTGGAACACAAGGAGGATCTGGAGACCGGCTCCCGCGCCGCGGTGCTGGGCGGCGTCACCGCCGTCTTCGAAATGCCCAACACCAATCCGCTGACCACCAGCGAGGCAGCACTTGCCGACAAGGTGCGCCGCGCCACAGGGCGCATGCATTGCGACTTCGCCTTCTGGGTCGGCGGCACGCGCGACAATGCCGGCGATGTCGGCGAACTGGAACGGCTGCCGGGAGCGGCCGGCATAAAAGTGTTCATGGGTTCGTCCACCGGCGACCTGCTGGTCGAGGACGATGAAGGCGTCGCCTCGATCCTGCGCAACACCCGCCGCCGCTCCGCCTTCCATTCCGAGGACGAATTCCGCCTGCGCGAGCGGCTCGGCGAGCGCGTCGAGGGCGATCCGTCGTCCCATCCCGTCTGGCGCGACGAGATCGCGGCGCTGCGCTGCACCGAGCGGCTGGTGCGCATCGCCAGGCAGACGCGCGCGCGCATCCATGTGCTGCACATCTCGACAGCCGAGGAGATCGTCTTCCTCGAACAGCACAAGGATGTCGCGACCTGCGAGGCGACGCCCCACCATCTGACGCTGAGCGCCGACGACTATGCGCGGCTGGGTGCGCTGATCCAGATGAACCCGCCGGTGCGCGCCGCTCGCCACCGCGACGGCGTCTGGCATGGCATTTCGCAAGGCATCGTCGATGTGCTGGGCTCCGACCACGCGCCGCACACGCTTGCAGAAAAGGCAAAGCCCTATCCAGCCTCGCCGTCGGGCATGACCGGCGTGCAGACCCTGGTGCCGATCATGCTCGACCACGTCAACGCCGGCCGGCTCACTTTGCAGCGTTTCGTCGACCTTTCCAGCCATGGTCCGCAGCGCATATTCGGCATGGCCAGGAAAGGCCGCATCGCCGCCGGCTACGATGCCGATTTTACGGTCGTCGACCTGAAGCGCCGCGAGACCATCACCAACGCCCAGGCCGGCTCCAAGGCCGGCTGGACGCCCTATGACGGCAGGGAGGTCACCGGCTGGCCGGTCGGCACGGTCGTGCGCGGCAGGCGCGTCATGTGGGAAGGCGAGATCGTCACGCCCGGCCAGGGCGCGGCGGTGGAGTTCTCCGAGGCGCTGCCGGCCTAGCCCTTGCCAAGAATTGGATTTGTTAAGCGCTCTGCATTATCTTGGATGGACCATGACCGCGAATATTGCGGCGATCATTCCTGCGGAGTTTCCTGAACTCCAGGCGCTCGCCTGGAACCGCGATGTCATGTGTCCTATCCCGCTAAAGAGGCCTTTGCGCCTTACGAACGCAACTGGCGCTTTGTCGACCAAAAGCGCCTTACGGCGCGTGAGAAGCTGCTTATCATGAAATTGGCCGACGAATTTGGCCACGGTATCCTTCTGACCACGGCTTGAGCCGTAGCGACAATCCCAGCCGCTGTCGTTGCGCTGTCCCGCCAACATTGCCGTACCCGTTGCGTCTCAATCCCCGGCGACGAAGAACAGCCACTGTCCGGTCGGCGTGATGCCGACGCGGTAGAAGATGTAGGCGCCGAACTGCTTCATGTCGTCATAATCGCTGGCCGTGACCAGCTTGAACAACTCGACACGCTGCCTGGGATCGAGCTTGTCGAGCGGCAGCGCGAAGAAATACGGCCAGACATAGAGTTCCTGCGGCGTGCCGGTGTCGATATGGACGTAGCCGGCCGAAAGCACCTCTTCCAGGATGGCGAGGATTTCCTGGCCGTCGCCGTCGCCCGAGAGGCTCTTCAGGAAGGTGATCGGGTCGCCGTCGATGTCGCCAAGCGACAATTGCGTCATGGAATCGCCCTTGCCGATCAGCGATCTCAGCTTCTCGATGTCACCGGTCCGGCAGGCTTCGATGATCAGCCCATGCATGCGCTTGACCGGTTCGGGAAGCGTGTTGAGGTCGTAGACGACCGCAGGCGGCGGAGCGTCCGGATGGGTGTGCGGGCTGGTGATGCCGCCATTGGCGGGCGGCGTCTCCGGCTCCGACTTGTCCGTATCGTCGGCAGGTTGGTCCGAGGGCTTGGTAGCGGGCGCCTCCGGCATCGGCACGGTGGCGCCGGGCGCGGCGCTGTCGCCAGTTGCGGGCGGGGTGCCCGGCGAAGGCAGGTCCTCGCGCTGGATTTCGCTCAGCGCGTAGGAAGGCGTGCTCGTGAGGCACAGGGGCAGCGTCAGGCAGGAAGCGGCGATCAGGATGCTGAGGGCCAGCCCGCGCGGCCGGCCTGACATCGAAAATCTCACCGCTTGCCTCTCCATGGTTCCCGGGTTCGGCCCCGGCCGGCGCTCCGAGCGTCCAGGCGCATAGGCATGATGCCCAAATGGCGTGTCGCCGTCAAAAACTCGTGGTCAAAAAGTCGCTGTCAAAACAGGTGGCTAATGCTTCAGCCGTTCGGGCTCGAACGCGCCGGCGATCACCTTTTCCCGCATGCGGTCGAGGAGCGCGAGCGCAGAGGTCTCGCCATTGGCGCGCAACATCTCGCCGAAAGCGGTCTCCAGCGCTGCCTCGGCGATGATTTCCGGCTCGATGCCGGCCGATAGGCCTTCGGCCCACGCTTCGCTGTGGCTCTCAACGGCAGTCAGCCGCTTTTCTTCCCTGACCAACGCGTCGATGTCGCTGACGCCATGTTCCATTGCGATGTCCACTTCTGCAAGCATCGATCCGACGAGAGATCAGGCTTGGTCTGTCAGTTCGTCCGCAGCCTCATTTAAGTCTTTGTAAATACGACATTTTTACGGTCGTAATCTACATTGCGATCGAGACTGCGCTCAATCGATGCCGAGCTTAGCCGATTAGACCGGCTTGGGGCATCAAAACCTTCAGTTTGAGTTAATTCCACAATCGCGCGCTAACGTTTCATTAACGCTGTTGCGCAAGTGCAACACATGATTGCACCAGAGCGGGACAGGACACAATAAGGCACGTCACATTGGCGCCGATTGCCCGCAAAAAATCTGCGCAAAACGCGCAGCGGCCGAGCCGGCCTCAATTCCCGTAGCGGGAAGCGATGTCGCGCGACAACGTCTCGCCTTCCTTCATGTAGCGGGCGATGGCCTCGGTCGCCGACGGCGTGCATTGGGTGTAGGTGCCGCTGAAGGAGCGGTAGCCGCGGTTGAACGATGCGATGAAGCGGGCGCGCCGGTCGGGATCGGGATTTTCCGATTCGAGCAGCTTTTCCATCTCGGCCCGCCACTGGTCGCCCTTCTCGCCGCACAGGTTGCGCAGGAAATGCAGCGATCCGAGCACTTCCGCCAGCCGCATCAGGCCGGGCTCGAACGGCGCTTCGGCGGCGGGGGCCGGGGATGCCGCGACGATCATGCTGACAGCGAGGCACGCGGCGAGAAGAGCAGAAGCGCGGGTCATCAAAGCCTTGGCGTGAGGGAGTTAAAGCTTTGTGGCGAAACATTTCGTCGCCCGCAAGGCGATTTTTATGGGTGTCTAATCGCCCGCAGCGGCCCCTAGCAATTCCTCGGCGACCGAGAACACGTCGCCCGCCAGCGGCATCTGCGTCATTTGCGCCAGCGTGTAGAACGCCGCCGTCTCGGCATCGTCGCTGGCCACGGGCTCGCCGCCGGCATAGGCCGCGCCGAACACCGTCAGCAGATAGTCGACCGCGTGGTTTTCACTGCTGCCGTCGATATGGATGTCGCGCAGCGGCCGGTAACCTGCCGCTTCGAGCCCGGTCTCTTCCTGCAACTCGCGCGCCGCGGCTTGGGCCAGCGTCTCGCCCGCCTCGACCTTGCCGCCGGGATAGGCGTAGAGCCCCTGCGATGGCGCCCGCGCGCGCTTGACCAGAAGCACCGTCTCGCCGCGCACGACGGCGACGGAAACGGCCGGTAAGAGCTTGCGCTGTTCCATGCGTGTCGATCTCTCCGCAGCCTTTTGTGGACCGATTGGGCGAAACAAGCTTTAGCCGTTGCGGCGTGGCGGTTCCATCGCCACTTTCATTGCACGTCAATCGAAGAGCCAGATCCATGTGCGGACGCTTTGCCCTGACCGCCACGCCGGACCAGACCGCCGCCTTCCTCGGCCTGGCCGAGCTGGAGGAATTTCCGGCGCGCTACAACATCGCGCCGACGCAGCCGGTGCTGATGGCGCTTGCCGGGCCGCAGCGGGAGCCGGGCTCGAACCTGCCGGACCGCCAGGCGATGCTGGTGCGCTGGGGCCTGATTCCGGCCTGGGTCGAGGACACCAAGGCGTTTCCGCTGCTCATCAACGCCCGCTCCGAGGGTGTGCTGCAAAAGGCTTCGTTCAAGACCGCGATGCGCCACAGGCGCGCTCTTGTGCCGGCATCGGGTTTCTACGAGTGGCAGCAGTCGGGCAGCGGCAAGGGGCAACCCTACTGGATCCGCCCGCGACGCGGCGGCATGGTCGCCTTCGCCGGCCTGATCGAGACCTATGCCGAGCCGGGCGGTTCGGAGATGGATACCGGAGCGATCGTCACGACTGAGGCCAATGCCGGCATCGCCCATATCCACGACCGCATGCCGGTGGTGATCGAGGAACGCGACTTCGCCCGCTGGCTGGATTGCCGCACGCAGGAGCCGCGCGACGTGCTCGATCTGCTGAAGCCCGCCGAACCCGATTTCTTCGAGGCGATTCCGGTTTCCGACCTGGTCAACAAGGTCGCCAACACCGGGCCGGAGATTCAGGAGCGCGGCATCGTTTCGCCGCAGGCCGAAAAACCCGGGCGCCAGAAGCATGGCCCGGACGAAAACCAGATGAGCTTGTTCTAGCGAAGGTTATCAGCCTTGCGAGGCTGCTTCCGGAGGCCTTCATCTCCAGGGCGCTCTTTGGCGCCCTCATCGCCGGCGTCCCCATTGTCGGGGACCGTGCCGGTCGTGCCCTTTCAGGCAACGCGCGGCGACACGATCTTCTGCGCGGGCTTCTTCTTCTTTGCGGTGTGGAGGAGGGCCGCGACGATTGCCGCCGGGCCGATCGCGCGGTAGTGGCTGGCCAGTGCGGGCTGCGTTTGTCGGTTCTGTTCCTGCTTGGTGCGAGCCATGATTCTCTTCCCTGGTAACGGTTTCGTGTCCAGCGTTTGGCGGCCGATTCCGACCAAATCGTGACATCTGACGGTCTAGCCGGCGAATGTTTCATCACTGTGCCGACATGTTTAATAAAATGTTTCGTCCTGTCTTTACCTGTGATTCAGCCACATCTTTCCTGAGCGGAGCGACTTGACGGCAACACCTGCCAGCGCGATAAAGCCGCCCATGAAAACGTCTTTCGCCATTTGTGGCATTTGCATTATTGGCTAGCCTCGCGCTGGTCCGGACGTTTTCGCCTCATCTTTCCCCAGATCGGAAAAACGCCCCGGCCAGCAGGCTGGAGCCTGATTTGTGCCTTCGGCGCGAAGTTGGTTCCGGCAAACACAAACTAAGGACCGGGACCGCATGTCTGACGCATCGAAGGGCCTCAACCTCTACAACACGCTAACGCGGACGAAGGAGCGATTCATCCCGATCGATCCGTTGAACGTGCGCATGTATGTCTGCGGCCCGACCGTCTACGACTTTGCCCATATCGGCAATGCGCGTCCGGCGATCGTCTTCGACGTGCTTTTCCGTCTGTTGCGCCAAGTCTATGGCGAAACGCATGTCACGTATGTGCGCAACATCACGGATGTCGATGACAAGATAAATGCCAGGGCGCTGCGCGACTTCGGCGAGGCGATCGCGGCCGGCAAGCTCTCGCTCAACGATGCGATCCGCAAGGTCACCGAAAAGACCGCCGATCAGTATCACAAGGATGTCGCCGCACTTGGCTGCCTGCAGCCGACCTACGAGCCGCGAGCGACCGAATTCGTCGCGCCCCGGGCCGACGGCAAGGCCGACATGCTGTCGCTGATCCGGCAGTTGATCGAGCGCGGCCACGCCTATGTCGCCGGCGGCGAGGTGCTGTTCGACACCGCTTCGATGCCCGACTATGGCGAATTGTCGAAGCGCAATCTCGACGAGCAGCAGGCCGGCGCGCGCATCGCCGTCGACGCGCACAAGAAGAACCCCGGCGATTTCGTGCTGTGGAAGCTGTCTTCGCCTGAGGAGCCCGGCTGGGAGAGCCCGTGGGGCAGGGGCCGGCCCGGCTGGCACATCGAATGCTCGGCGATGTCCGCCGCCTATCTCGGCGAGGTCTTCGACATTCATGGCGGCGGGCTGGACCTGATCTTCCCGCACCACGAGAACGAGATCGCCCAGTCGCGCTGCGCCCACGGAACCAAGGTCATGGCCAATGTCTGGATGCATAACGGCTTCCTGCAGGTCGAAGGCCAGAAGATGTCGAAGAGCCTCGGCAACTTCTATTCGATCCACGAGCTCCTGGAGACGGACACTTTCGGCGGCCGCACCTGGCCTGGCGAGGTGCTCAGGCTGGCGATGCTGATGACGCACTATCGCGAACCGATCGACTTTTCCGTGCGCAAGCTGGAGGAGGCGGAAAACACATTGCGCAAATGGAAGCGCGCGGCGGACCTTGCACCAGTGGCCGCGAAGGACCTGCCGGCCGAGGTGGTGGATGCGCTGTCGGACGACCTCGCCACCTACACAGCCTTCCAGCGGCTTACGCAGCTCGCCGGCGAGGCGGGCGATGCCGGAGGCGAGAAAGCCGCCGGGTCCTTGAAGGCGGCGCTGGCTTTCCTGGGCTTCGATGTCGCCGCGGCCAAGGTGGACGAGGAAGCGATCGCCAAGGCGATAGCCAAGCGCCTGGAATTCATCGCCGCGAAGAACTGGGCCGAAGCCGACCGCCTGCGTGATGAGTTGCTGGCGCAAGGCGTGCAGTTGAAGGACGGCAAGGACCCCGCCACCGGCGAGCGCGTGACGACGTGGGAGATCAAGCGGTGAGACAACTTCGGCGATTGGCGAAACCATCGGCGACGGCCAATCTCCCCCCTTGCGGGGGAGATGTCCGGCAGGACAGAGGGGGGTGTGAAGGAACGCCAGCGTTCAAACTTCCCCATTCTCATGCCAGCCATTTCCTGAGAGTGCAGCGCTCCCTAGTTGCTACGCTGGCGGGACAGCACCCCCCTCTGTCCTGCCGGACATCTCCCCCGCAAGGGGGGAGATCAGATGTCGCGTGCGGTTTCGCTAATCTCCAGCGTAGGGCGGCCTGAGCATGGGTCACGACCGCGTTCCCTCTCATCAGCGCAAAAACGCCAAATCGATGCGGCGCGCGATGACCGATGCCGAGCTGAAGCTCTGGAACGAATTGCGTGCGCACAGGCTCATGGGCATGAGCTTTCGGCGGCAGGTGCCGATTGGACCTTACATTGTTGACTTCGCTTGTTCTGCGCATCGCCTCATAGTTAAGGTCGATGGCAGCCAGCATGGCGATGGGGAACACTCCCGCCGCGACGAGGAGAGAACTGCCTATCTAGCCGCCACTGGCTGGACCATCCTGCGCTTCTGGAACGACGACGTGATCCGCGATATCGACAACGTCTGCCAGCACATCGTCATCGTGGCCGGCCTGGCCGTCGCGCCCGCGCCACCAACGGAGGAGCTTGTCTCGTGATCGACCATCTTGGCATCAACGTATCCGATTTCGACGCATCCAAGACCTTCTACGACAAGGCGATGGCGCCGCTGGGGGCATCGCTGCTCTACATGGTGCCTCAGGAATATACCGGCGGCGCCAAGGTCGGCGGCTATGGCCGTGACCGGCCGGTGTTCTGGCTGAGCGACAGCACGGACAAGCCGAAATCCGCCCAGCATGTCGCCTTCACCGCGCGCAGCCGCGCCGAGGTCGACGCTTTCCACGCGGCGGCACTTGCCGCCGGCGGCAAGGACAATGGCGGACCGGGTCTGCGGCCGCATTACCACCCCAACTATTACGGCGCCTTCGTCTTCGATCCCGACGGCAACAATGTCGAGGCGGTCTGCCATGATCCGGAGTGAGCCCCAAAAGCAGCCCATGAGCGGGAGTGTGTCATGAGCCTCGACAACCGGCCTGTCTACACCGGCGGCTGCCAGTGCGGCGCCGTGCGTTTCCGCGTCGAAGGGGCGCTGGGCGACGCCTCTGTCTGCCATTGCCGCATGTGCCAGAAGGCGAGCGGGAACTTCTATCTGCCGCTGGTCTCGGTGCGCGGCGCCATGCTCGACTGGACGCGCGGCGAGCCCAAACGCTTCCGCTCGTCCAATGCCGCCTGGCGCGGCTTCTGCGCCGAATGCGGCACGCCGCTGACCTTCGAGGCCCCCGACGGCGTGGCGCTTGCGATCGCCGCCTTCGATGACCCGACCGGCATCGCGCCCACCATCCAGTGGGGGACGGAGGCAAAACTTCCCTATGTCGACGGCATCCCCAAGCTGCCGTCCGAGGACACGATGGCCGATATCGCCTCGGCGCCTTACCTCGCCGAGCTCGTCTCCTACCAGCATCCCGATCACGACACCGACCAATGGCCACCGGAGGAAAGATGATGACCGAAAACGTTCGAACCGGAGGCTGCCAGTGTGGCGCCGTGCGCTTCCGCATCAAGGGCAAGCTCGGGCGCCCCTCCATCTGCCATTGCCGCATGTGCCAGAAACAGTTCGGCAATTTCTTCGGCGCGCTGGTGACGGTGCCGAAGGACGGCGTCGAATGGACCCATGAGGAGCCGAGCTATTTCCAGTCCTCGGTCAACATCGACCGCGGTTTCTGCGCCCGCTGCGGCACGCCGCTGACCTATCGCCAGCCTGGCGCGCTGGAGATCGCGATCGGCGCCTTCGACGACCGCTCCGACCTCGCGCCGCAGATCCAGGTCAACTACGCGGTTCGGCTGCCCTGGGTGGAGAAGATCTTCGAGGCGCCGATCCTCGACGATCCCGACTTCTATCGACGGCAGGAGCAGATCATCTCCTTCCAGCATCCCGACCACGAGACGGCCAACTGGCCGCAGCAGGGCTTGAAACTATGACGATCCACGGCAGTTCGTTGCGTATGCTCTATCCGGAGATCGAGCCGTTCGAGTCAGGCATGCTCGATATCGGCGACGGCCACACCATCTATTGGGAACGCTGCGGCACCAAGGGCGCCAAGCCCGCCGTGTTCCTGCATGGCGGCCCGGGCGGCGCCATCTCGCCGAAACACCGGCGTCTGTTCGACCCGAGGCTCTACGACGTTATCCTGTTCGACCAGCGCGGTTGCGGCAAGTCGACGCCCAACGCTTCGCTCGAGGCCAACACCACCTGGCATCTCGTCGCCGATATCGAGCGCCTGCGCGAAATGGCGGGCTTCGACAAATGGCTTGTCTTCGGCGGCTCCTGGGGCTCGACGCTGGCGCTCGCCTACGCCGAGACGCATCCGGACCGCGTCAGCGAATTGGTCGTGCGCGGCATCTATACGCTGACCCGCGCCGAACTCGAATGGTATTATCAGTTCGGCGTCTCGGAAATGTTTCCCGACAAATGGGAGCGTTTTCTGGCGCCGATCCCCGAGGGCGAGCGCGGCGACATGATGGCCGCCTATCGCAAGCGGCTGGTCGGGTCCGACCGCAAGGCTCAAGTTCAGGCAGCCCTTGCCTGGAGCCTCTGGGAAGGCGAGACGATCACGCTGCTGCCAGAGCCGGAAACCAGCACGCCGTTCGGCCAGGACGACTACGCGGTGGCCTTTGCCCGCATCGAGAACCATTACTTCGTCCATGCCGGCTGGCTGGAGGAAGGGCAGTTGCTGCGCGACGCCTGGAAGCTGAAGGACATACCCGGCACCATCGTCCACGGCCGCTACGACATGCCGTGTCCGGCGAAATATGCATGGGCGCTGCACAAGGCCTGGCCGAAGGCGGATTTCCACCTGGTCGAAGGCGCCGGCCATGCCTATTCGGAGCCGGGGATACTGGATCGGCTGATCCGGGCGACGGATGGGTTCGCCGGCAAGAAATGATATTACCGGCCGCAAGGCCAGAGGAGGGTGCTGAAGCACCCACGCAGCCATGACAAAGCAACGCCTTTATCTCTTCGACACGACGCTTCGCGATGGCCAGCAGACGCCGGGCATCGACTTTTCCGTCGAGGACAAGATCGCCATCGCCAAAATGCTGGACGACTTCGGCATCGACTATGTCGAGGGCGGTTATCCGGGCGCCAATCCGACCGACACAGCTTTCTTCCAGAAGAAGCGGACTGAGCGCGCGAAATTCGTCGCCTTCGGCATGACCAAGCGGGCAGGGATCTCGGCTTCCAACGACCCGGGGTTGGCGGCGCTGGTGCAGTCGAGGTCCGACGCCATCTGCTTCGTCGCCAAGAGCTGGGACTATCACGTGCGCGTCGCGCTCGGCTGCACCAACGAGGAGAACCTGGAGTCGACCAAGACCTCGGTGGAAACCGCTGTCGCGGCCGGCAAGGAGACGATGGTCGACTGCGAGCATTTCTTCGACGGCTTCAAGGCCAATCCGGACTATGCGCTGGCCTGCGCCAGGACGGCCTATGAAGCCGGCGCGCGCTGGGTGGTGCTGTGCGACACCAATGGCGGCACGCAGCCTTCGGAAGTGCGCGAAATCGTCGGCAAGGTCATCGCGCACGGCATTCCTGGCGATCATCTCGGCATCCATGCCCATGATGATACCGGCCAGGCGGTGGCGAATTCCCTTGCCGCGGTCGAGGCCGGCGTGCGCCAGATCCAGGGCACGCTGAACGGCATCGGTGAGCGCTGCGGCAACGCCAATCTCATCTCCATCATCCCGACGCTGGCGCTGAAGCCCGCCTTCGCCGATCGTTTTGAGACCGGCATTTCGGCCGAGGCGCTGACCGGAATATCGAGGCTTTCCCGTGCGTTCGATGAATTGCTCAACCGCGCGCCGGAAGCGCAGGCGCCCTATGTCGGCTCATCGGCATTTGCCACCAAGGCCGGCATCCATGCCTCGGCTTTGGCCAAGGAGCCGGCGACCTATGAGCATGTCCCGCCGGAAGCCGTGGGCAACCGCCGCCGCGTCATGGTCTCCGACCAGGGCGGCAAGGCCAATTTCCTCGCTGAGCTGAAGCGGCGCGGCATCGACGTGCCGAAGGACGATCACCGGCTCGACGCGCTGATCGCCGTGGTCAAGGAGCGCGAGGCCGAAGGCTATGCCTATGAAGGCGCCGACGCCTCGTTCGAATTGTTGGCCCGCAAGATGCTGCACGGCCTGCCGGAGTTCTTCAACGTCACCTCGTTCCGCTGCATGGTCGAGCGCCGCTTCGACGCCAACGGCAATCTGAAGACCGTCTCCGAGGCGATCGTGAAGGTCGAGGTCGACGGCGAGGAGAAGATGTCGGTCGCCGAAGGCCACGGCCCGGTCAACGCGCTCGACATCGCGCTGCGCAAGGACCTCGGCAAATATCAGAGCGAGATCGTCGACCTCGAGCTCGCGGACTTCAAGGTGCGTATCCTCAACGGCGGCACCGAGGCGATCACCCGCGTTCTGATCGAATCGCACGATTCCACCGGTGCCCGCTGGTGGACCGTCGGCGTGTCGGAAAACATCATCGACGCCTCCTTCCAGGCGTTGATGGATTCGATCGTCTACAAGCTGATGAAGAACCGCGACATGGCGGGGCTGGTGGCGGCGGAGTAGACGCGTGGGCTTTTCGATAAGCTGGTTTGGCCTTCGGGGTTACGGGATCAAGGAAGCCGCTGCCTTGTTTGGCAGGGAAGTCGGCGACACATCGGAGGATTTCGATGCGCCGGTGAATGCTTATCGCAGCGAGAAGAACTGGGCGATCGTCATCCTCGGCTACTGCAGCTATCCCAATCCTCCCGACAGTTACTTGTCTGCGTTTTCGCAAGGCAGGGAAATGGTCATCGTGCACATAGAAGAACACACGATGTTTGCTCGCGCCGAGCTATGGAGCGCCGGAAAGAATATCTGGAGGGTCTGGCATAGCGGCGACAAACACGTCAGGGATCTCCATACCACGGGCGATCTTCCAGCCTCCTTTGAATCCTTGAGGCAGCAGGCATTTTCAAAGCAGGACAACGAAAGTGATGTCGATTATGCCTTCGACATTCCCCTCGATTTGGCGGCGGAGTTGACTGGCTTCAGGCATGATGAGGGAGTACCCGATAGGGTCTTCTTCGAGCTTGTCGAAAAACCCGCCCAGCAATGAGCAGCCTTCGCTGTTTAGGCGTCTTGGAGCGTAGTCAACTGTTTGAACCATCACGAAAAGTCCGTTGATCCATCATAATTTTGTGATGGTCTTGGGCGATCCGCTGGGCCATAGCGTCAGGCCATGGTCACCGCTACAGCCGATCTCGATCAGGATGCCAAGGCCCGCCGCGGTTTCCTCCTGGCGCTCGGCGCCTATTTCCTCTGGGGACTGCTGCCCTTCTACATGAAGGCGGTGGCGCATCTGCCGCTTGCCGAGGTGATCGCCAACCGCGTCGTCTGGTCGGTGCCGATCGCGGCGGCGGTGCTCATCTGGGCTGGCCGCACCGCCGACTTCAAGGCGGCGATCCGCTCGCCGAAGAGCCTTGCCATGGCGGCGCTGACGGCGGTGCTGATCTCGATCAACTGGGGCATCTATGTCTGGGCGATCGCGGTCGACCGCACCGTCGAGACCGCGCTCGGCTACTACATCAACCCGCTGGTGGTCGTCGTTGTCGGTGCGGTGCTGCTCGGCGAGCGGCTCGACCGGTTGCAGATCGCCGCGGTGGCGCTGGCCGCGGTCGCGGTGATGGTGCTCACAATCGAGGCCGGCAAATTGCCCTGGGTGTCGCTGGCGCTCGCCTTCTCCTTCGCCGCCTACGGCTTCTTCCGCAAGACACTGCCGATCGGCCCGAGCCAGGGGTTCCTGCTCGAAGTGCTTTTGCTGTCGGTGCCGGCGCTCTGCTACATCGTCTACCTGATCGCCACCGGCCAGGATCATCTGATTTCCGGCACAGGCGCCGACACCGCATTGCTGATCGGCTGCGGCCCGGTCACCGCGGTGCCGCTGCTGCTCTTTGCCTTCGGCGCCAGGCTGCTGCGCCTGTCCACCATCGGCATCATGCAATATATCGCGCCGACCATGGTATTCCTGATCGCCGTGCTGATCTTCGACGAGCCGTTCGGCGGCACCCAGGCTGTCGCCTTTGCGCTGATCTGGGCAGCTCTGGCCATGTATAGCTGGTCGATGTTCAGGGGGCGCGAGGTCCGCCCGCCGGCTGCCGCGACGAGATAAGCAAAGTGCGAGACGGTTTTCCGTCCGGAATTGCGTAAACAAGAAGCAGAGGGCACCCGATGTACGTTCTGCATATCGGCAACAAGAACTATTCGTCCTGGTCGCTGCGCCCGTGGCTGCTGATGCGTGTCCTCGGTATTCCCTTCGAGGAGCGGCTGACGCCGTTCCCGACCGGATCGAGTTTCGGCCTCTACCGGCAGTTCTCGCCAAATGGACGCGTGCCCTGTCTTGTCGATGATGGCTGGGCCGTCTGGGATACGCTCTCGATCGTCGAATACCTTGCCGAACGCCATCAGGGCGTCTGGCCGTCGGAGACGAAGGCGCGCGCCTGGGCGCGCTCGGCCGCCGCCGAGATGCATTCGAGCTTCACCGCGCTGCGCAATGACTGCCCGATGAGCTGCGGCGTGCGGGTAAAGCTTTCGCCCATGTCCGGCGCGCTGAAGCACGACATCTTCCGCATGGGAGACTTGTGGAACGATGGCTTTGCGCGTTTCGGCGGACCTTTCCTGGCCGGCGACCGTTTTGGTGCCGTCGATGCCTTCTTCGCCCCCATCGCGTTCAGGGCGCAGTCCTATGGCCTGGCATTCGAAGGCGCAGCCGCCGCCTATCCGTCGCGGCTGCTCGACCTGCCGGCCATGCGCGAATGGTACGCGGCCGGACTTGCCGAGACGTGGCGCGAACCCGGCCACGAAGCCGAAGTCGCCGCCGCCGGCGCCATCGTCGAGGATCTGCGGGCAACCGCTTGACGCGATTGCTTCAGACCCGCCCCAGCCGCCGCACGATCGTATAGACGATGCCGGCGATGACGACCGAGATCGCCGTCACCACCCAGAAACCCAGCGGCGTGTCGACCAGCGGCAACCCGCCGACGTTCATGCCGAACAGGCCGGAGATGATGGTCATCGGCAACAGCACCGCCGTCATGACGGACAGGATATAGAGCAACTGGTTCGACCGTTCGGTGAGCTTGGCCATCAGCTCGTCCTGCAACAGGCGCGTGCGCGCCTGCAACTGCTCGCCGTCGTGATGCAGCGTGTGCGCTCGGTGCGATAGCCGCGTCGCCATGTCGTTGATCGGGTCCGGCAGCTCGTTGCGATGCGAATGGTCGAGGTGGCGGAAGAGGTTGGTGAGCGTCGCCATCTGCCGGTGGATCAGAACCAGCTGCCGGCGCGCATCGACCAGCGCCTGGCGCTCGCTGTGCCATGCATCGACGACGATCCGGTCCTCGATGCCGTCCAGCGTATCGCCCATCTTGTCAAGCTCGGCCGCCATGCCGTCGAGCGACTGGCCCATCACCGCCTCGATCAGCTCGGCCGGCGTGCGGAATTTTCGCGTGCCGCCCTCCACCAGCTTGCGGATCTTATCGACCGATTCCAGCGGCTGCTTGCGGGCGCCGACCAGCATCTTGTCGTTGAAGGCGAAACGGAAATGCGTGAGCCCGCGCGCCTCGGCGAAGTCATGCCTGAGGTCGGGCAGGTCGCCATAGAGGAAGTCGTCCTCGAAATCGATCTGGCAGCCATGGCTGGGCGACAGGAAGGCATCGCGCACCGGCTGCGGCAGGGCCTGCTCGGCGCCGATCTCCTGGCGGGCGCGCATGTCGGTGA
Organism: Mesorhizobium sp. B2-8-5; assembly: GCF_006440675.2. Lineage (NCBI taxonomy): Bacteria > Pseudomonadati > Pseudomonadota > Alphaproteobacteria > Hyphomicrobiales > Phyllobacteriaceae > Mesorhizobium > Mesorhizobium sp. B2-8-5. The sequence goes on along the minus strand of NZ_CP083951.1, from coordinate 5,388,090 downwards.
TCTGGTAGCTGCGCCAACTCCAATGCGCCTCGGCGGGATCCTTGGTGCGGGAGCCATCGGCCTTGAAATGATAGATGAAGAACAGCCCGTGCTCGTCCGGCAGATAGGGCGAGAGGTCGGTGCCTTCGGCGGGGAGGGCGATGTTCATGGCGGCTTCGCCGGCTCTTGGTGCGGTCAGGGGTCGCGGGGGGCGGCCAGTGCAAACCTACCATGGCGATTGCCGCCCAGTGTGACAGTTTGGTGACCGTCTTTACGGCTGCAGCCACTCTCGACAGAGCCGTCCTATCGTTGGCCGAACTGGCTGCGCAGCCGTGGCGTTGCGATCAAACGGCAGCTCGCTTCGCCTGCCTATCCAGTCGCCAGCCATTTGCGCGACATCGCGAAGGTCCTGAAAGATTTTGGGTCCATCGGACGCCCGAAAGCGTAGCCTTGCAGGATGTCGCAGCCAAGCTCTTTCAGGATGCGCGCGTGTTCCATCGTCTCGACGCCTTCCGCCACGACCCCGATGCCGAGCGATTTGCCGATCTCGATGATTGACGACACCAGCCGCCGCTGCGCCGCCGAGCCCGTTATCGGCGTGACGAGTTGCCGGTCGATTTTGAGACGGCGCGGTTGCAGTTTGAGCAGGCTGACGACGGATGCATGGCCCGTGCCGAAATCGTCGATCTCGATGTCGATCCCGAACTCCTTGATGTGCTCGATGTTCCAGGCGACAAGCTCGTCATTTTCGTCCAGGAAAATGGATTCCACGAGCTCGAACGAGACGGTTCCCTCCTTGATCGCCAGCATGCGCAGGCCGTTGATCAGGTCTTTGTCCTCCAGCCTTCGTGCTGAGACGTTGACGGAAAAGCGCGGAATGTTGAGGCCGTCGCGCGACCAGCGCTGGAAATTCTCCAGCGTTTGTTCGAGGATCGTGCGGTCGATCAGCGAGACCACATTCAATTCCTCGGCCACTTTGAGGAAGATGTCGGGGGCGAGGATGCCGCGCCGTGGATGGCGCCAGCGCGACAGCGCCTCGACGCCGACGATCTCGAGCGTCTTGGCATCGAACTGTGGTTGATAGTAGGCGATAAACTCGTTGCGCTCCAGCCCGCTGAGGATCTCGTCAGCGGTCTGCTTGGTCCTGACGATCTCGCTCTGCAGCTCTTCGTTGAAGAACTCATAGCGGTTGCGACCGCGGCTCTTGGCTCGATAGAGCGCGAGATCGGCGTTGACCAGCAACTGCTTCGCATCGACGCCGCTAAGCGCCGCAATCCCGATGCTGACCCCAAACCGGCATTGGTGGCCTTTATAGTCGACGGGCTGGCGCATTTCTTCGATGATACGATCCGCTAGCGCGGCGAGTTCATTGTCATCGCGCCCTTGGCAAACCACAACGAACTCGTCCCCGCCGATGCGCGCCACGAAGTCGCCTGCCCGGGCGTTGGCTTTGATGACCTTCGAGGCATGCATGAGCATGGCGTCGCCCGCCGCATGGCCGAGCGTGTCGTTGATGTGCTTGAAGCGGTCGAGGTCGAGATGCAGCAGCGCAGTGCGATCCTCGGGCGAATTAGCCAGCATCTCATCGAGGTAACGGCGATTGGGCAGCCCGGTAAGTGAATCGTGCAGCGCAACATGCTCGATGCGCGCCTTGGCGGTCTTGAGTTCGGCATTCTTCGATTCCGACAATTGCCGTTCACGCACCAGATTCTCGTTGAGCAGAACGTCGCTGGTCACGTCCCATTCGGCCCCGACCATCTTCGGCGTGCCGTCGCTGTCCTGGAAGTAGCTTGCGCGCGCGCGCACATGGCGGACGGTGCCGTCTGGGCGAAGCAGTCGATACTGCGACGAGTAGGGACCTTTTGCACCCACGGCAAGGTCGAACTCGCGCCGTGCCCGCGCGACATCCTCGGGGTGGATCGCCAGTGCCCAGTCGTCATAGCCGCGCGGCTTCCCGTCGGCGGGCTTGTTGTAGATCTCATTGACGCGATCGTCCCACAGCAGCTCGTCGGTGAAGAGGTCTTGCTCCCACACGCCGATGCCTGAAGCCTCCAGCGCCAGTTCCAGCCTCCCGGACAGGCGCCTCAATTCAGCATAGTTTTTCTGCCTTTCGCCGAACAGCCGTCCGGCCACCAGGATGGGCAGCACCACCAGCACAGCGGCGAGCGCCATGAGCGCCTGCAAGCCCCGCTCGTTCTTCGGCACGGTCGGCCAACCGCCCTTGGGGATTGCTGATATGTGCCAGGAACCGAACGGCAGCTGCACGTCTGCCGTCACCGGATTGTTCTTGACGATGTCGGCGCTGCCGAAGAAGCGCTGGCCGCCACCGCCAAGCGCATCCTTTCCGATAAGCGCCACATCTATGTCGAGATCAGGGTCGGTGAGGCCGCTTGCGGCGTAGAGCCGATCGATATCGATAGCCGCCGAGACAAGGCCCCAGAAGCGATCGCCGCCCCCCGCTGTCGGCACGAAGACAGGGATCCGGCCGATGAAGGCGCGCCCGCCCTGCCTGAGGTCGACGGGACCGGCAAGGACCGATATGCGCTGGTCGCGGGCCCTGAGCGCCGCCAAGCGTTGCGCCTCGTTCTTGCGGTAGTCGAGCCCGATCGCCTTCTCGTTGCCCTCCATCGGATACATCAGCGAAATGACGAGATCCGGCGCGCCGCCAACGTTGCGCAACTGCGATTTCTGCTTGAAGAGATTGGCAGCGAGGGAGGCAAATCTCTGCTGCCCCATATAGGGCTCGGTGACGATGGCCGAGACGAGGCCCTGAACCAGCTGGAGATTGCCGTTGATGTTTCCTTCCAGCTTGGCGCGGATGATATTGACCTTGTAGAGGACGTCCGCGCGCGTGAGTTGATCGGAAACCGTTTTGTTCTGCTGGTCGACGAAGATCGCGCAGATCAAGAGCACGACGAAAGCAATCGCCGCCGGCACGTTGGCGGAAGAGAAAACGGCCTGCCTGATGCGGCCGATATTGAAAATTTTCCCGGTCAATTCAACCCGAATAGCTTTTCTAGACGACGCTCCATCGATCGGAGGACGACGCCCCATCGATCGGAGTTAAAGGAAAGTGCTTAAATTAGAACTTCCATGCCAGCCTCAAATTGCGCCGTTCGCGGCCTGGAGGCTTGCCTTGAGCCAACAAACTCAAGCCATGATTAACGCCGGCCAACTGGGCCGTTCATCCCGCAAAAATCGCGATTTTCCGTTGCTCCCAAAAAATCTTCCGCGTCCGGGAATAAAGCCCGGGCCTTCCGGGTCTTGGCTGTAGCGAGGCCGTCCTCCCAAGGCACGCATCAACCAACCCGGAAGGACTACGCGTATGAACAAAACCGTCTTCACCGCTCTCGCCATCCTCGTTGCCACCGGCAGCGCCTTTGCCGGCAGCGACCGCTTCCCCGGACGAATGGCGGCCAGCAGGCCGCGTCCGTCGACTCCACCACCACTGCCTCCATCGCGAAGCCCGATATGAAGCCGGCGGCCAGGATTGCTGCGGAAGAGCCCGGCCAGGGCACCTGGGGTCGCTGAGCCGGCGGGACCGAAAGGTCCTCGCCCAGGAGGCGGGATCGAAGGACCTGATGCCGGTGTGAGGAAGGCACGCCTCGCCCTGGGTCAACGACCAGACGTCCCGATCTCCCCGGAGCCGGCCGGTCTTCAGTCGGACCGGCCGGCTCCGGTTCCGCAGCCGGCGGAGGGTCGCACCGGGCCCTCCGCCATTCTCTCATACCGCCTGAAACCTGAAGCAAACGCCCAAGCCACAAGAGGAGATTTCTGATGTTCAACATGACACGCCGCATGGTGCTCGGTTCCGCCGCCGCCGCGGCCGCCTTCGGCATTGCCGGCAAGCTGGAATTCGCGCCCGCGGCTTACGCCGAAACCCCGGTCGAGCCGCTGGTCGGCTTCTACAAATACAAGGTCGGCTCGCTCGAGGTCACCGCCGTCTATGACGGCATCTGGCGCAAGCCGCACGACCCGGCCTTCATCAAGGATGTGTCGATCGACGACACCAAGGCGGCACTCGCCAAGGCCGGACTGACCACCGAATTCATGCCGATCCCGCTCACCGTCGTGGTGCTTCAGATGAACGGCCGCACCATCATGATGGACGCCGGTTCAGGCGTCGGCCAGTGGCAGGCCAACGCCACGCATCTTCCGGCCAACATGAAGGCCGCCGGCATCGACTACAAGGCGATCGACACCATCATGATCTCGCATTTCCATCCTGACCATGTCTGGGGCCTGATGGAAAAAGGCACCAACAATCCGGTGTTCCCGAATGCCGAGCTGATCGTCAATGCCACCGAATACAATTGGTGGACGGATCCGAGCCGCCTCGCCAAGCTGCCCGAGGGCCGCAAGCCGGCGGGCAAGCGCATCGCCGAGAACTTCCCGAAATGGAAGAACTGGAAGCTGGTCGACGATGGCGCGGAAGTGGTGCCCGGCATCCGCCTCATGGCGGCGCCCGGCCACACGCCCGGCCATTCCGTCTACCATGTCGATGCCGGCTCCGAGCAGTTCCTCGTCTCGGCCGACACCATGTACGTGCCGGCGCTGCTTGCCCCGCATCCCGAATGGCAGGGCGCTTATGACCAGGATGGGCCGATGGCGATCACCACGCGCCACCGGATCATCGACCAGGTGATCGCCGACAATGTCCGCATCTGCGGTTCGCACTTCCCGTTCCCCGGCACAGGCAGCTTCGTCAGGGACGGCAACGCCTACGCCTTCACCCCAACCCAGATCTGATCTGAATCGGATCCTGAACAGAAAGCGACAACTCCAATGAAACACGCACTTTTCGAGGTGCTCGGCGCCATTGCGGTGCTGACCGCGGCCCCCATCGCCATCGCCGTTCCGGCCTATGCGGTGGACGATATCGAAGGCGCCGACGCGCCGGACCTGACGGCCGTCAAGGCCAAGATCGAGGCCAAGGACTATAAGGGCGCGCTGGCCGACCTGCGTGACCTTGCGCAGGACACCCAGCAGGCCGACGTCTACAACCTGCTCGGCTTCACGCTGCGCAAGACCGGCGACTACCAGACCTCGCTCACCTACTATACCAAGGCGCTGGAACTTCAGCCCGACCACAAGGCCGCGCATGAATATCTGGGCGAGCTCTATGTCGAGACCGGCGACATGGCCAAGGCGAACGAGCAGCTCGCCTCGCTGCAGAAGCTCTGCCCGTCGGGTTGCGAGGAGTTCTCCGACCTCAAGCAGGCGATCGACACCAAGGTGACCAAGTAGGCGGCCCATAAGAGCTCGTCATCCTTTTGGGCGCCACGGCAGTAGCGCCCGAAAACCGGAGCCGGCGTTCCTCTCCCTCGCGCCGGCTCCGACCTTTCAACCTCGGGCGCGCGGCGCCAACCCCTTTTCCAAAGATTGGAGCCGACCATGACACCGATCGAACTTGCCGAAAAACTTCACGCCAGGGACGCGGTCCTGCTGGTCGGCCGGCTGCTCCTGTCCTTGATCTTCGTGCATGAGGGACTGGAACTGGCGACCCATTTCGAAGGCGCTCAGAAGGCGATGGCCGCGCTCGGCGTCGGCACGCCGCTGCTTTTGGCCACCATCGCGCTGCAGCTCGGCGCCGGCCTCTCCGTGGCGCTCGGCATCCTGGCGCGGCTCGGCGCGATCGGCCTCGGCCTGTTCTGCCTGATGACGGCCGGCCTCTTCCACACCAATTTCGCCAGCCAGAACGAACTGCTGCATTTCGAGAAGGATCTCGCCATCGCCGGCGGCATGTTCATCCTGGCGCTCTCCGGTTCCGGCAGGCTGTCGGTGGACAGGGTGCTGGCCAGGCTCGCGAAGGACACCAAGATTGATCCGCCCGTCGAGCAGCATCCGTCGGTGGGGGAGACGAGCCTGCCGGTTTGAGGCGGCACGGAAACCTCTTTGGATTGCTGGCGCCGGATGCTATTTGCTCGGGTCCCAAACTGAAGACGTCGCCTTGAATACGACAAGCCTACTGCGCCATATCAACGCCAGGCGTTGCCTGAGACTGCTGCAAAACGGCCGGCAGCTCTCCCGCGCCGACATGGCCCGCCAGCTCGGCCTGACAAGGGCCACGATCGGCAACGCCATGCGCGTCCTGCTCGATGCCGGCCTTGTCGTCGAGAGCGCCGAAATGTCCCCTGAAACGCGCAAGGGTCGTCCGGGCGTGGGCGTGTCGCTCAACCCTTCGGGGGCGTATTTTGTCGGCGCCGATGTCGGCACGCGTTCCTTGACCGGGGTGCTGCTCGACCTGCAGATGAATGTCGTCAGCCGCATCGTCGAGCCGACCGGTCCGCGCTACCGCGACGCCGGGCATATATCGGCAAGGCTGCTCTCCCTGATCGAGAGGCTGCTCAACGAAAATCCCGCTCTGCAGGACAAGGTGGAGGGCATCGGCATTTCGGTGCCGGGCCTCGTCGGCCGCGACGGCAGCGTGGTGCATGCGCCGTTCCTGGAATGGCGCAACTATCCCCTGCAAGCGGAACTGACGGCCAAGTCGCCGGCCGACTGGTCGGTCATGGTCTGCAACGACGCTTTCGCCTTCGCCAATGCCGAGCTTGCCGCCTCCGCCACGGCGAAGGCCGGCAGCATGCTGGTCGTTCTCCTGGCCGAGGGCATCGGCGGCGCCATCATCGATGACGGCCGTGTCGTGATGGGCGGGCACGGCTACTCCGGCGAAATCGGCCACACCATCGTTTCCGCCGGCGGCCGCGTCGATACATTCGAGATGCTGGCCGGCGCCAAGCTTTTCACGCGGCTGTTCGAAGAGGGGCAGCCAGTGGCCGACGGCGTCCAGATGCTGCTTGCAAGCGTCGGCAGCAAGGACGTGGACGCCGTGCTCGACGCCTGGGTCAGCGGCCTTTCCGCGGGCCTCGTCAACGCCATCCATCTGCTCGACCCCGGGCGCATCGTGCTCGGCGGCCCGCTGGCAGGCCTCTATCCCAAGCTCGGCCGGCGCATCCAGGCCGATATCAAGCGGCGGCTTCTGGCGGGCTTCGCGATGCCCGAGATCAGGGTGGCGCAGTTCGGCGCCGACGGCGCCGCGATCGGCGCGGCGGCGACCATCCGCGACACGCTTTTCGCTCTCCCGGACCTCGAGGCCAGCACGCGGTAGTTTCCCAGTCGGCTATGTCTGCGTTGGCAGGTGGTATGCCTTGGAGATTGGCCGAACCGGTCCGGCCTCGTCATCCACGGGCGGAGCAAGGAGCGTAGCGACGCGCGCAGACCCGAGGATCCATTCCGTGACTCATGAGCGCTGCTGCGGTCCAGAATTCTGCTCCGCTACGTTCTTCGATCAAAGTAACCGAATGGATCCCAGGGTCCCCACGACGCCGCTTCGCGGCTGCTCCGCCCAGGGATGACGACGTTGGGGAGGCTTCCACCAATCTCCAGCGTTTGCGCTGATTCCACGGAAATAGACGGTGAAAATCCAGTCCCTGTGCTGAGGAACTGGCTGTCATTTCCAAGGTTTTTTCTTGCACGCACTGGCGAACAGCGGGGCGCTGCGACAGTCCATTTTGGTGAGCCAACTCAAAGCACTAGCGCCGACCGCGGCCATGCGAAGTCGATCTATTGTCGCATCCCGCAAAACAGCCATCGCAGAAATCCTAATCAAGCGCCTTGACGCGGGGCGGTTTGTGATATTTGTTTTTGTATAAGACAAAAACAAATATCAGGGGAGCGAGCCTGTGCCCGTCAAGAAAGACGCCCGTTGTCTGCGCATCGGTATCCTCGGCTGCGGCCCGATCTCGCAATTCGCGCATCTGGAATCGGCGCAGAAGGGCAGGAACGTCGTCCTCCAGGCCGTCTGTGATGCCGATGCCGATCTGGCGCGGCGGTTCGGCTCCTTCTACGACGCGACAAGCATCTATAACGACTATGACCGCATGCTCGCCGATCCCGAGGTCGAGGCGATCGTCATCGGCATTTCAGATGCCTTCCACGTTCCGGCGGCGATCAAGGCTCTCTCGGCCGGCAAGCACGTTCTTTGCGAAAAGCCGATCGCAATGTCGGTCGAGGAGGCGGAGGAGCTGAGAGGCCATGTCGAGCGCACCGGCCTGGTGCTGCAGATCGGCCATATGCTGCGTTTCGATCCAGGCATCCAGGCAGCGCACGAATTCGCCACCAAGGAGATGGGCTCGCTGCTGGCGCTGAAGGCCTGGTACTGCGATTCCACCCATCGCTACACCATGACCGATGCGGTGCAGCCGGTGCCAAGGACCGGCGCCAAGGCGCTAAAGCCGGCCGGCGACCAGAAGGCCGATCGCCAGCGCTATTTCATGCTGGCGCATGGCAGCCATCTCGTCGATCTCGCGCGCTATCTGGCGGGGCCGATCAAGTCGGTGCAGGCACGTCTGCTCGAACGCTTCGGCGCCCATTGCTGGTTCGTGGACACGGAATTCGAAAATGGCGCGCTCGGCCATCTCGATCTGACGCTGCCGGTCCGGATGGACTGGCACGAAGGCTTCCAGCTCTATGGCGAGAACGGCAGCGCCATCGGCAAGATCTTCAACCCCTGGTACTACAAGTCGAGCGAGGTCGACATCTTCCGCGAGAGCAGCGCTTCCTCCGAGCGCGTGCTCGGCGCCGACGGGCATTTCTATCGCCGCCAGCTCGAAGGCTTCGCCGACGTCGTGCTCACCGGCGTGCCGATGAACGGCGCCTCGGTCGCGGACGGCGTCGCTTCCATCCGCGCCATGGTGGCGATCGGCCAGTCGGTCCGCAGCGGCAAGCCCGTCGATCTGGCGGACGCCTCGGGGCCGGTCTGATGTATCCCGCAATCTTTGCCCGGACCTATCCGCTCGGCCCCGTCGACCAGCTGCTCTGGGCGATCGGGCAAGACGGCTATGAGGGCATGCAGTTCAACCTGTCATGCCTGGGATTGGCCAGCCTTCCGGACACTGTCCCCGCCGCCGAGCTCACGGCCTTCGCCGAAGCTGCCCGCGCGCAGGACCTGGCAATTGCCGGCCTCTCCGGCACCTACAACATGGCTCACCCCGATACGGCGGTGCGCCGTGCCGCCCGCGCCCGCTTCGCCAATGTCGTCGCCGCCGCGCCGCTGCTTGGCGCGCCGATCGTGACGCTGTGCACCGGCTCGCGCAACGCCGACGACATGTGGGCAGCCCATCCCGACAACGCCTCGCCGGCCGCTTGGGCCGATCTGCGCGCCGAGCTCGATGCGGCGCTCGAGCTTGCCGACAAGCACGATGTGCGGCTCGGCATCGAGCCCGAGCCCGGCAATGTCGTTGCCGACGCCGTTCTCGCGCGGCGGATCCTCGACGAGGTCAGGAGCCCGCGCCTCGGCATCATCCTCGACGCCGCCAATCTCGTCGGCGACAGATTGAGCGATCAGGCCCGCGTCATGGAAGAGGCGGTGGACCTGCTCGGCGAGCACATTGTCCTGGCGCATGCCAAGGACATCGACCGGGCCGGCACGGTTGTCGCCACCGGCGCCGGCGCCGTCGACCTCCACCGGTTCCTGCGGCTGCTGCGCTCCCGCGGCTACGGCCAGGCGGTCGTCGCGCATGGCTTTGGGCATAAGGATGCGGCCGCGTCGGGCGCGGCTCTGCGCACGCTTCTTGAGGACGTGTCGTGACCGCCGGAACCTTCACCACCGCTGACGGCTGTGCGCTTGCCTTCGATGTCGCGGGCAAAGGATACCCGGTGCTTTGGCAGCACGGGCTCGGCGCGCCTCTCGACCAGCCGGTCGAGGTGTTTCCCGAAGACACCGGTCTGCAACGCGTCACGCTGATGTGCCGGGGCCACGGCGCCTCCGCGCTTGGCGATCCGTCGCGCCTCTCGATCGCGCAGTTCGCCGACGATGCCTTGGCGCTGCTCGACCATCTCGGCATCGAACAGGCTGCGGTCGGCGGCATCTCGCTGGGCGCGGCGATTGCGCTGCGGCTGGCAGGCTTTCATGCCCCGCGCGTGGCAAAGCTGGCGCTGGCGCGGCCGGCCTGGGTGGACGCACCTTCCATCGAGCGCCAGCACGGCTATCACGTCGCGGCGCGGTATCTCGAAAAATACGGCGCCGAAGAAGGCGCGGAGCGTTTTCGCGTATCGCCGGAGTTCATTGAGGTCCTTGCGGCCTCGCCGGACAACGCGGCCTCGCTCATCGGCTTCTTCAAGCGGCCGCGGCCCGATACCACGATCGCGCTTCTGACGCGCATTCCGCTCGACTGGCCGGGCGTGAGCCGCGCCCGGATCGAGGCCATCCGGCAGCCGGTGCTGATCATCGGCAACGACCAGGATTACGTCCACCCGCTTTCCTATGCGCGCGAGCTGGCCGGTCTCATCCCGGGCGCCCGGCTGGCCGAGATCACGTCGAAGACGGTCGATCGCGCGGCCTATATCGCCGAGTTCCGGAGCGCCTTGGCAGACTTCCTTCCGGACAGGGGAGGCGACCGATGACACGCGCCTCGATCCGCTCGATCCTGGTCGTCGATGTCGGCGGCACCTCGGTCAAATGCGGCATGGTCGTCGACCGTGTCGCGCAGGCCGGCGAGCGGCTCTTCCCGTCCGCCTTGATGCGCAACGCCGATCCCGTCGGCAGCTTCGCCAGGCTGGTCAGGGAGTTCTGCGCCGAGGCGGGCCTAACCCCCGACCTGATGGTCTCGACCGTTCCCGGCTTCATCGATACCGACGGCGACCGCGTTCTGTTCGCCGGCAATGTGCCCGAGCTCAACGGCCACCACCTGGCGAGCGAGCTCGGCGCGCTGCTTGGCTTCCCCGTCATCATCGAACGCGACTCTGTCCTTGTGCTGGCGGGTGAGGTGATCGCGGGTGCAGCGAAAGGCGCCGACAGCGTGCTTGGCCTGTTCTTCGGCACCGGTGTCGGCGGCGCCTTCCTGCAGGGCGGCGAAGCCTTTCGCGGCGGCGGCTGGGCGCTGGAGATCGGCCATATGCCTTTCGGCAATGAGGGCAGGACGCTGGAAGGACTGCGCACGGACTGCCTGGAAACCTACGTCTCCGGCCGCGCTCTGGAAGTCATCGCCGCCAGGCACGGCGTTCCCGTCACCGAGGTTTTTGTCCAGTCCCGGCGCATCCCCGGGCTTGGTGCGGACGTCGATCGGTTCGTGCGCGATCAGGCGCTCGCCATCGGCACGGCGGTGGCGCTGTTTTCCCCGGCCACGGTCGTGCTCGGGGGAGGGGTCTGCGCGATCGAGGCATTTCCGCGCCGGCAATTGGAGGAACTGGTGGCGCTCCGGGCGCCCTTCGCCGAGACGGGCCGCCCGATGGACCTACGCTGGGCCGGGCTCGGCTGGCGCGCCGTCCTCTATGGCGGCCTCAAGGCCGCCGACGACTATGCCGCGGCTCGATCGATGCCTGCATCCGAAGCGAAGCAAGAACGGGAGTCCCCGCCATGAGCCTGTTGGAGCTGAAGAGCATCTCGCGCCAGTTCGGCGCTATCCACGCCGTCGAGGACGTGTCGTTCAAGATCGAGCCCGGCGAGATCGTCGGCCTGATGGGCGACAACGGCGCCGGCAAGTCGACGCTGGTCAAGATGATCGCCGGCAACTTCCCGGTCTCGTCCGGCAAGATGGTGTTCGACGGCAAGGAGGTGCAGTTCAACCAGCCGTCCGACGCCCGCCGCGCCGGCATCGAGATCGTCTACCAGGACCTGGCGCTTTGCGACAATCTGAGCGCCGCCGCCAACGTCTTCCTCGGCCGCGAGATCATGCGCTCGGTCGGTCCATTCAAATTCCTCGACCATCGCAAGATGCGCGAGCGCGCCGCCGAGCTGTTCCGCGAGCTGCAGTCGGAGACGCGGCCGCGCGACGTGGTCAAGCGCATGTCGGGCGGCCAGCGCCAGGCGGTCGCCATCGCCCGCACCCGCCTGGCCGACGCCAAGCTGGTGCTGATGGACGAGCCGACCGCCGCGATCTCGGTGCGCCAGGTCGCCGAGGTGCTGGCGCTGATCAAGCGCCTCAAGGAGCGCGGCGTCGCCGTCATCCTGATCTCGCACCGCATGCCCGACGTGTTCGGCGTGTGCGAGCGCATCATGGTGCTGCGGCGCGGCCACCTGGTCGCCAACAAGCTCGCTTCGACCAGCTCGCCCGAGGAAATCACCGCCTTGATCGTCGGCGCCAAGGCCGCGGCCTAAAGGCAACAGGGGAGGATGGAATGAACAAGTCTCCGGACGCCAGCAACTTGGATTCGGTCTTCAACCTGTCGGAACGCAGCAAGCTCGGCGAGATGCTGCGCAGCCAGGAATTCTGGATCGTCATCGCGGTGCTGATCATCGGCGCCGTGGTGGGCATGATCGCGCCGCGCTTCCTCACCGGCGCCAACATGGCCAACATCCTGCAGAATTTCTGCTTCACCGCGCTGATGGCGATCGGCATGACGCCGGTGATCATGACCGGCGGCATCGACATCTCCGTCGGCTCCACGCTGGGCCTGACCGGCGTGCTGCTCGGCCTGTTCTGCGCCAGCGGCTACCCTTTCGCCGTCGTCGTGTTGTTCGTGCTTCTCGTCGGCGCCTTCGTGGGCATCGTCAATGGGGCGCTGGTTTCGTACCTGAAGCTGCCGCCCTTCATCGTCACGCTCGGCATGATGAGCCTCGTGCGTTCGCAGACGCTGGTCGTCACCAACAACCAGGTCGTCTACGATTTCGGCCGCGCCGGCGACACGCTGCTGGCGCTTGGCAGCGGCTCCTTCCTCGGCGTGCCGAACGTGCTGTGGGCGGTGATCGTTTCGGCCGTCGTCATGCAGTGGCTGCTGTCGATGACCAGATGGGGCCGCTACGTGCGCGCCATCGGCGGCAATGAAAATGCCGCGCGTCTTTCCGGCATCCCGGTCGATCGCGTCAAGGTTTCGACCTACGCGCTGCTCGGCGCCATGACCGGCATGACGGCGATCTTCCTCGTCGGCTGGATGGGCGCCGCCACCAACGCGCTCGGCCAGGGCCAGGAGCTGCAGGTCATCGCCGCGACCGTCATCGGCGGCGCCAACCTGCTCGGCGGCTTCGGCACGTCCTTCGGCGCCGTCATCGGCTCGGTGCTGATCGAGGTGATCCGCAACGCCCTGCTGCTCGCCGGCGTGAACCCGTTCTGGCAGGGCACCTTCGTCGGCCTCTTCATCCTGTTCGCGGTACTGCTTGAACGGTTCCGCTCCAGCCGCGCCTAGAACCTGTCCGGACGGGTGGCCTGTCCGGAAGGTTCGCGCACTTTCGTGCACATAACATCAGAGAGGAGAAAACCATGAGAAGCATCGACAGACTGACCGCCCGAATGGGCGCGACCGTGATCGCGGCGGCATTCGCCGCGGGCATCAACGCGGCGCCGGCTTCGGCCGAGACCTATGCGGTGATCGTCAAGACGGTGAACGACGTCTTCAGCGCCCCGGTCAAGGAGGGCTGCGAGAAGGCCGCCAAGGACCTCGGCGTCGAGTGCTACTATATCGGTCCGTCGGAGGTGAACGAGGCCCAGCAGCTTCAGGTCATCAACGACGTGCTGACCAAGGGCGTCGACGGCATCGCGGTCTCCGCGACCAATCCGAAATCCGTGGCCCGGCTGCTGGAAAAGGCAAAGGCGGCCGGCATCCCGATCGTGACCTTCGACGGCGATCTGCTGCAGGAAGACGCCGGCCTGCGCTCGACCTTCATCGGCACCGACAATTACAATTTCGGCGTCGAGCTGGCCAAGAAGGTCGTCGAATACAAGCCGAAGGGCGGCACGGTCTGCATCCAGACCGGCACGGCCGGCTCGCTCAATCTCGACCTGCGCGTCCAGGGCATTCGCGACACGCTGGCCAACGTCTCCAAGGACAAGCCGGTGAAGCGTCTTGCCGGCGAGAATGGCTGGACCGAGGTCGACGGCTGCCCGATCTACAACAATGACAACATCAGCCTCGCCGCCCAGCAGATGAACGACGTGCTGGTCGCCAATCCCAAGCTCGACGCTTTCGTCGCCGTCGGCGGCTGGGCGCAATACGCGCCGTCGGCCTACCGGCAGGCGGTCGGGCGGGTGAAGGACCGCGTCGATTCCAAGGACCTCGTCATCTCCTTCGGCGACGCTTTCGCGCCGCAACTGCCGCTGCTCAAGGATGGGCTTGCCCACTACCTTGTCGGCCAGAGCCCGTACAATATGGGCTACAAGTCGATCGAGGCCCTGCATGACCTGAAGCAGGGCAAGACGGTACCGCCCTATATCGACACCGGCTTCGTCAAGTGCACGCCCGACATGGCCGACACCTGCGGCAAGAACTGATCTTTAGACGGGCCGGCGGGAATCCCGCCGGCCCTTTCCAGGATAGCGCGGTGAAGCTCAGGCTTGCCGTCCTCGGCACCGGAATGATCGCGCGGCGTGCCCATCTGCCCGCATTGCTCGGCGATGCCAGGGTCGAGGTGGCGGCGATCGCCGCGCGCCGAGTTTGAACAAGGCTGCTGAAGCGCTGGACGGACCTGAACTGCCCGGATGAATATGCGGTGGCCAAGGTTCGCGGCAACGACATGCCCAATGTCGACCTCGTGCTGGAGCACAGCATGCCGGCGAATGTGACGTGGGAGTAGGGGTGAGGGGCCCTACAACACGCTCGTGATCCCGCCATCCACCAGCAGCGTCTGTCCCGTCACGAAGCTTGCTGCGTCCGACGCCAGGAACACCGCCGCGCCCGCCAGTTCCCCGACATCGCCCCAGCGCCGCATCGGCGTGCGGCCGGTGAGCCAGGTGGAGAATTTCTCGTCGGCGACGAGTGCGGCATTCAGCTCGGTCTTGAAATAGCCCGGCGCGATGGCGTTGACGCGCACGCCGTGCTGGCCCCATTCGCCGGCCATCGACTTGGTCAGCATGGTGATCGCACCCTTGCTCGCCGCATAGGGCGCGATCGAGGGGCGGGCGAGCGCGCTCTGCACCGAGGAGACGTTGATGATCACGCCCCTGCGGCGTTGGATCATACCCTTCACCGCGGCGCGGCTCACCTTGAAGACGCCGTCGAGATTGGTCGCCATCAGCGCGTCCCAGTCGGCATCGGAAAAAGTCTCGAGCGGCGCGCGGCGCTGGATGCCGGCATTGTTGACCAGGATGTCGATCGGCCCGGTGCCGGCTTCGCTCGCCGCAATCGCCGCATCGACCGACTGCGTGTCGGTGACGTCGATCAATGACTCCGCGACCGTGTAGCCGTTGCCGCGTAGCCTGTCGCCGGCGGCTTCGAGCTCGTCGGCCTTGCGGCCGCCTATGGTGACGCGCGCGCCGGCGGCGGCCAGCGCCTCCGCGAAGGCGAGGCCCAGCCCACGGCTGGCGCCGGTGATGAAGGCATGCCTGCCTTCGAGGCCGAAGAGACGGCCGAGATAGTCGGTCGAACGCATTTGCACCTTCATCGATCTGTCGACGGGCATTGTCACCCTGCCCAACAGCTCAAGCAAGCGCAAGGCGTCGGCCAGCATGGTCACGCCTTTGCGGCCTGCCTCAAGCGGCGAGCCACACGTCGGTGAAGTCCAATTCGTATGTCGGATGTGCGTGGCGGTTCATCACCTGCTTGGCCGAGTGGCAATAAAGCTTCATCCAATAGGGCTGGATGATCACGCCGGACTGCTGCAGGATCGTCTCCACGTCCTTCATCACCGCCCTGCGCTTCTCGACATCGGCGGTCTTCAGCGCCTCGTCGAGCTTGGCGTCGAATTCCTTCGAGGCGAAGCCGCTCTCGTTCCACGCCTCGCCCGTGCGGTAGGCGAGGGCCAGCACCTGCACGCCCAGCGGGCGCATCGCCCAGTTGGTGGTCGAATAGGCGAATTTCGCCCAGCCGTTCCAGTAGGTCGAGGCCGGCAGCACCGTGCGCTTCACCTTGAAGCCGGCTTCGCGCAACTGCGAAGCGATCGCGTCGGCGGTGTTCTTGCGGTAGTCGTCGTCGATCGAGAACAGCTCGTGCTCGTAGCCCATCTGGCCGGCCTCGGTCATCAGGCGCTTGGCCTCGTCGAGATCGCGCTTGATCGGCGGCAGCTCCGCATATTCGGGATGGATGCGGCAGACATGGTGGTTCTCGCCCACTTCGCCGGCGCCGGCGAGGCCGAGCTTCAGCACCACCGAATTGTCGACCGCAAGCTGCAGCGCGCGCCGCACGCGTTCATCGCTATAGGGCGCGGTCGTCGCATTGGCGCGGGCGACCACCGTCGAGGCCGACAGGATCTCGCTCTTGGTCAGGCCCATGCCGTCGAACACCGAGATGAAGTCGCCATTGCTGTCGAGATTGGTGTGGACCTCGCCGGCCTCGAAGGCGCTGACCAGCGCGTTGGGATCGACGCCGTAATCGATCATCTCGATGCCGTCGAGCAGCGCTTCGCCGCCCCACCATTTGCCGTTGGCGCGGCGCTTGAACACCGCGCGCTGGCCGACATCGAGCGAAACCAATTCGAAGGCGCCGGTGCCGATCGGATGCTTGGCGAGATCGCCGCCGCTGGCCTCGAAATCGCGATGCACGAGCAGCGCCGGATAATCGGCGAGATTGGGGATCACCGTCACGTCCGGCGCCGAGAGGTTGAGCACGACCGTGTGGTCGTCGACCTTCTCGATGGCGCCGGCGCGCAGCCTGCCGCTGTCGCCCTCGGTGAGGCCGGCAAAGCGCCGCGCCATCGAATTGCCGGCGGCCGCGGTATCGCACCAGCGGGTGAAGTTGAAGATCACGTCGTCGGCGCTGAAGGCATCGCCATTGTTCCAGGTCGCGTCCTTGCGCAGATAGAGCGTGTAGCGGGTGGCGTCGTCATTCACCTCCCAGCGCTCGGCAAGCATCGGCTTGAAGGTGAAGGTTTCCGTGTAGCGCACCAGCGGCTCGAGGAACTGCCGGCCGATATTGCCGAGATCGGAGGAATCGAACGTGCGCGGATCCTTCAGCCCCGGCACCAGCATCGCCACTTTCAGCACGCCGCCGCGCTTCGGCTCGTCGGCTCGTGCCTCGGTCGGAGCGGCGAGGCCCGCCATCGCATAGGCCGCCGAGGTGGAGGCGCCGAGCGCGCTGGCCACCGCCAGGAACTCGCGACGATCGACCCTGCCTTGTCTCACCGCAGCCTCCCATACGCCGAGGATGGATGGCAATTTGCGCGTTTCGGTACTCATTGTTTGGTCCCCTGTTGGTTGGTGCGCTCAGGCGGCCGCCGCCCGCCTTGGCTTCCGCAAAGTCTTGACGCCGGACATCTCGACGAAGTTGGTCGCCGACTCCCACAGATAGTCGCCATAGAGGAATGGCGCGAAATCGCTGGCGCCCTTGATCGGCAGCGGCGCGATCTCGGCGTCGACGCGCGGCTCGTAGAAGAAGGGGATGGAGTAGCGCGCCGTCTTCGGCGCGATCACCCGGTGGCGCGTCGCCTGCACCACACCGCCCGTCCAGCGCTCCAGCAACTGCCCGAAATTCACCGCCAGCGTGCCGTCTGCGGGCGGCACGTCGATCCACTCGCCGGCATGGTTCTTGGCCTGCAGGCCTTCGACGCCGTCCTGCGCCAGCAGCGTCACGAAGCCGGAATCGGCATGCTCGCGGCCGATGACCAGCCGCCGCTCGCCCTTGTGCATGACCGAATATTCAGGCTTCGACAGGTCGACCGCGCCATCCTCGGTGCGCAGCGGATAACGGATCAGCCTGAGCGTCGAGATGCCGCCCTGGAAATGGCCGTCGAAAATATCGTCCTCGAGCCCGAGGCTGCGCGCGATCGAGGCCATCAGCGCCGCGCCGACCTTTTCCATCGAGCGGTAGTAATGCGCTGCCGCCGCCTTCCATCCTGGAGCGTCGTTCTCGGCCGGCAGCGGCGTGCGTTCGAGCAGCGGATCGTCGGCCGCGAATTCGGCGTCGGCATGCGCGATGTCCGGCCCCATGTCGATGCCTTCCTTGCAGGACACCGCGGTCGGCTGCAGCGGGAACCAGCCGCGATAATAGTTCGATTTCGACGGATCGAAATTCCAGCGCAGCAGCTTCTGCTTTTCCGCGTCCGGCAAGTCGAAGATCTTCAGCAACTCGCCGCGCCGCTCGCGCGTCAAAAGCTCCGCGCCCGGAAAGCCGCGCGCGGTCATGAAGCCGATGCCGGAGGCAGCAGTGAAGATCTGGCGGTCTGCCTCGTCGCGGGCAGGCGACGGCGGGCCGAACAGCGGCGCGATGTCGATGGCGGGGATGCCCCCGGTGGTGTCGTCGCTCATCTCATGATCCTTGCGATGCTTGGGACCGGGCGTGCCGCAGTCGAATCCGCCGACAGGCGCGAGCACGCCATGAGGCGCGGCCCTTGCTCATTGTCTGGAAGGATTTCTGGATTGCCTGGCATCGCGATCCGTTTCGTTCCGACGCCTTGCCGGTCGGAGAAAAGCGGCTCGAACCCGGTGCCATGGTGGGAAGAAACGTCCAACAGGCAGGCAGCTTTGTCAAGCGTGGGCTGGCGGTTGACAGACCGTCCGGCCTGAACGACAGTCGCGCCACCCCATGGCACAGGGCTTTCAAGGGAACGAGCCGCAATTCGACAGGTCGCAGCGCGACCGGCGGAGAAGCGAGATGCTCGACGAAAGCCGTATCGATCCAACCAACTGTGATTTTCGCGGACGCCCATTGGCACGTGTTCGTTTCGCTGCGAACCAACGTTAGGCGAGGGCGTTCATGTCCATCTCAGGCAAGAACGACATCGACTGGCAGGCCTTCGCCAAGGCGCTCGATGGCATCGAAACCTTCGACACGCCGTCGATCGTGAAGAAGCGCTCGCGCGATTTCTTCTGGTACAGCCCGATCCTCAGCCGTGAATTGTCGTCCTGTTTCGGCGATCTCGTCGCCGCGCCGATTACGCTGGACGAGCTGGCGCGCTGCCTGGCTGTGGCCGCCGAATGGCGGGTGCCTATCGTGATCCGGGGCGGAGGCACCGGCAATTACGGCCAGGCGGTGCCGGTGGATGGCGGGCTGATCGTCGACATGACCGGCATCTCGCGCGTGCTGGAAATCGGTGCCGACACGGTGCGCGCCGAGGCCGGCGCCCGCATCGGCGATATCAACGCCGCACTCGGGCGCCACGGTCGCGAGCTGCCGATCGTGCCCTCGACCGAAGCGGTCGCCACCATTGGCGGTTTCATCGCAGGCGGCTCCGGCGGCATCGGTTCGATCCGCCACGGCATGCTGCGCGATGGCAAGAACATCCAGGCGATCACGGTGCTGTCGATGGAGAGGCAACCGGAACGCCACGTCTTCACCGGCCCCGAAATCCTCGCCATCCATCATGCTTGGGGGCTGAACGGCGTCATCACCGAGGTGACGCTCGGCACCATCGCGTCGCCGCGCTGGCGCAACATCATCGCCTCGTTCGACACCTATCGGCAGGCCTTCGAGGCCGGCATCGCGCTCGGCAACGCGCGCTCGCTGAACCTCAAGCTGCTGACAACGATAGACGGCCGCATCGCGGCTTCGATAACCAAGCTCGGGGAACTCGCAAGGCGCCGGCGCGACCTCGCCATCGTCATCGTGGCCGAGCCGGATGCGACAGCGGTTCGCGATGTGCTGCGCGACCATGGCGGCACGGTCGAGATCGACCTCGACGCGGACGGCATCGCGGCCTCCGGCCTGCCGGCGCTCTCCGAATTTTCCTACAACCACACCACGCTGCAGGTGCTGAAGCAGGACCGCACTGTCACCAACCTGCAGGTGACTTGTCCTGCGCCGCTCGATAGCGGCCTGATAGAGCCGCTGCAGGAAATCTTCGGCGACGAGGTGCTGATGCATCACGAATTCGCGCTGCTCGACGACCGGCTGGTCGCCTTCGACTTGCCGATCCTGCGCTACACCGACGACGCGCGCCTGACGGAAATCACAGCCATCTATGAAGCGCATGGACTGGGCACTTCAAACCCGCATGTTCCCTATGTCGAAGGCGGCAGCATGAAGCCGGATTTCAAACATCTGGCGTGGAAGAAGCGGCTCGACCCGGACGGCCTGCTCAACTCGGCGAAATCGCGTTTCTGGAACGAGGTGAAGCATTTGTCGGCCGAAGAGATCGAGGCCTTGCCTCGCCGGCGGATGAAGGATCGCAGATAGACTGGTTTTGGCGCCTGCGCGACTTGTGCCGCGCAGGCAGGTTCCGCTGCTAGTGCAAGTAACCGAGCAGCCAAAGAATAAGGATGACGGGCAAAGGTATCCCGATAAGCCAAAGCAATCCGCCTCGCAGCATGACGATCTCCAAAATGTTGCTATGTGAGGCAACGCTAATGCGCGATCTTGGTTCCTCGCCCGCGTTTCGTACGCTCGCGGCTGGCAGATATTCACACCTTCGCGAGAATCGTCTCGGCGGATCCGGAGTTGGTCGTGAAGCCGCTACGCCGCAGCAGCGCGCCGCCGTTAGCCGTTTGTGCTGACCCCCTAAGACCTTGTGGCCATTTGTCTAAAGGCGATGAGAAGCCCCCAATTTCGTCCTTGAAAATTGCCGCTTTTTCTCGCGGAGACGAAGCTGATTTACGGCTCTAACCCATTCAATTTCTTACAGGAATTTAATGTCTGCTGGAATTGCACGATAAAATCCGCGCGCCTATGCTTCGAATAGTATCGCGCCATTGTACCTGCCTTGGGCATGTCTGACGGCGCGATCGGCGACGGTTCGACGGCGGCTCTGCACGGCGGACCTTCCTGGATGCGGCTCGAAGGACAGGTGAGAGAAGTGGACGACGAAGTCGTCAGCAGGCGCAAGCGCCGCAATGTGCCCGCGCCCCCGAGCGAGCCGCTGGCCGAGGTCCGGCCGCCAGTCGTGCGCCGCTCGCGGCGCGGCTGGATTGTCGCGCTGCTCTTGGTCGTTGCGGCGGCCGGGGTCGCGTTCTGGCTGCATCCTGTTCAGGTTCAGCAGCAAGGCGGCCACCGTGGCGGCCGTTTCCGCGGCGGCGATCTTGCGCAGCCGGTTGCCGTTGCGCCCGTGGCGCAGGCCGATATTCCGATCGTGCTCGAGGCGCTGGGCACCGTCACCCCGCTCTCGACCGTGACGGTTCGCGCGCAGGTCAGCGGCCAGATCACCCAGATCGGCTTCACCGAGGGCCAGAACGTGAAGAGGGGCGATTTCCTCGCTCAGATCGACGACCGCACGCTGAACGCCTCGCTGCATCAATGGCAGGGCCAGCTGGAGCATGACCAGGCGCTGCTTGCCGATGCCAAGCTCGACCTCGACCGCGACCTGAAGCTCACCTCCAGCGCCATAACCCAGCAGGCGGTCGACCTGCAGCGCGCGACGGTGCAGTCCGACGAGGGCACGGTGATGTCCGACCAGGCGCAGATCGAGGCCGTGCAGGTCAACATCGCCAACAGCCATATCACCGCGCCCGCCGACGGCCGCATCGGACTGCGCCTCATCGACCAGGGCAATTACGTCACGCCGGGCGACGCCACTGGCATCGCGGTGATCGCTCAGATGCAGCCGATCTCGGTTCTGTTCTCGCTGCCAGAGGACAGCCTGGCGCAAGTGCTGGAACAGACGCATGGCAATGCCGGGCTCAAAGCCACCTTGTTCGACCGCAACGGCACCAAAGAGATCGCCGAAGGCACGCTACAGACGATCGACAACCAGATCGATCCGACCACCGGCACGGTGAAGCTGCGCGCCGTCTTCCCCAACACCGATGGCGTGCTCTATCCCAACCAGTTCGTCAACGTGCATCTGCTTGTGCGCACTTTGACCGGCGTCAGCGTGCTGCCCAACGCCGCCATCCAGCACGGCGCGCCAGGCACTTTCGTCTACCAGCTCAACGACGACAGCACCGTCTCGGTGAAGACAGTTACGCTCGGCCCGGGCAACGCCACCGTCACGCAGCTGCTCTCCGGTTTGGCGCCAGGTGCCAAGGTCGTGGTCGACGGCGTCGACCGGCTCAAGGACGGCGCCAAGGTCACCGTGCCCGACAACGCCGTGCCAGCCTCGAGAACAGCGCCGGCCGCCGCCGCGCCCGCGCAGTCGCAAGCAGCTGGGGCGAGCAGCCCGGCTGCCGGCACGCCGCCGGCCAGCTCCGGCAACACGCCCGCCAATTCCGGCAACGCCCCCGCGGCCACCAGTGGCCAGGGCGGCCAGGCAGGAGAGGGCGCGGACGCATCGGGCGATGCTTCCGGCCGTAAGCATCACCGCCACCATCGCCGCGACGGCGGCGCCAATGCCGGCAGCGGCGGCAATGGCGGCGACAGCGGCCAGGGCCAATGAGCACGCCGAGCGGCCTCGTCTCCGGCTGGTTGAACCCGTCGCGGCCGTTCATCCTGCGGCCGGTGGCCACCACGCTTATCATGGCGACCATCCTGATCGTCGGCATGATCGCATACATGTTCCTGCCGCTCTCGGCTTTGCCCGAGGTCGACTATCCGACGATCCAGGTTCAGACCTTCTATCCCGGCGCCAGCCCCGAGGTGATGACGACATCGGTCACGGCACCGCTGGAGCGCCAGTTCGGCCAGATGCCTGGGCTGGAGCAGATGTCGTCGGGCTCCTCCGCCGGCGCCTCGGTCATCACGCTGCGCTTCAGCCTCGACCTCAGCCTCGACATCGCCGAGCAGGAGGTGCAGGCAGCGATCAACGCGTCGGGCAATCTTCTGCCCGCCGACCTGCCGGCGCCGCCGATCTACGCCAAGGTCAACCCGGCCGACGCGCCGATCCTGACGCTGGCGATCACCTCGAAGACGCTGCCGCTGACGCAAGTCGAGAACTATGCCGAGACCCGGCTGGCGCAGAAGATCTCGCAGCTTCCCGGCGTCGGCCTGGTGAGCATCTCCGGCGGCGAGCGGCCGGCCGTGCGCGTGCAGGTGAAGCTCAAGGCGCTGGCCGCCATGGGCCTCAATATCGACGATCTGCGCACCACCATCGGCACGCTCAACGTCAACACGCCGAAGGGCAGCTTCGACGGGCCGGCGCGCTCCTACACCATCAACGCCAACGACCAGGTCGCCGATCCCAAGACCTATGCCGACATGGTGGTCGCCTATCGCAACGGCGCGCCGGTGCGGCTGGGCGAGGTGGCCGACATCATCGAAGGCCCCGAGAATTCCAGGCTGGGCGCCTGGGAAAACCGCACGCCGGCGATCATCCTCAACATCCAGCGCCAGCCGGGCGCCAATGTCATCCGCGTCGTCGACGGCGTGAAGGCGCTGCTGCCGCAATTGCGCGCCGGCCTGCCGGCGGCGCTCAGCGTCGAGCCGCTGACCGACCGCACCACCACCATCCGCGCCTCGGTCGACGACGTCCAGTTCGAGCTGGCGATGGCGGCGCTCTTGGTCGTCCTCGTCACCTTCCTGTTCCTGCGCAACATCCCGGCGACGATCATCCCCAGCCTGTCGGTGCCGCTCTCCTTGGTCGGCACTTTCGCGGTCATGTATCTGTGGGGCTTCAGTCTCGACAATCTGTCCTTGATGGCGCTCACCATCGCGTCCGGATTCGTCATCGACGACGCCATCGTCATGATCGAGAACATCTCGCGCTTCATCGAGCATGGCGACGATCCGGTGACCGCCGCGCTCGAAGGCTCGGCCCAGATCGGCTTCACCATCATCTCGCTCACCGTCTCGCTGATCGCGGTGCTGATCCCGCTTCTGTTCATGGGCGACGTCGTCGGCCGCCTGTTCCACGAATTCGCCATCACTCTAGCCATCGCCATCGTGATTTCGGCCATCGTTTCGCTGACCTTGGTGCCGATGCTCTGCGCCAGGCTGTTGAAGCCGCCGGCCGAGCGCAGGCCGGGCGCGCTGTCGCGCTGGAGCGAGGGCGCCTTCGACGCGGTCGCCAATGGCTATGGCGCTGCGCTGCGCTGGGTGCTCGACCGCCAGGCGCTGACGCTGCTGGTCGCGGTCGCAACGCTGGCGCTCACCGTCTATCTCTACATCGCCATCCCGAAGGGCTTCTTCCCGGTGCAGGACACCGGCGCCATCTCGGCCATCACCGAAGCGGCGGGCTCGGCTTCCTATGCCGACATGGCGGCGCACCAGCAGGCGCTGGCCGACGCGATCCTGAAGGATCCCGATGTCGCCAGCCTGTCGTCCTTCATCGGCGTCGACGGCCAGAACATGACCGCCAACAGCGGCCACATGCTGATCAATCTGAAGCCGCGCGACGAGCGCACTGACGACGCCGGCGCCATCATCCGCCGGCTGATGCAGGAGACGGCCCAAATCACCGGGATAGCGCTGCACATGCAGCCGGTGCAGGACCTGACGGTCGATTCCACGATCAGCGCTTCGCAATACCAGTATGTGCTGCAGGATTCCGATCCGGTCGAGCTGGCGGCATGGACGACCAAGCTAACCGACAGGCTCACGGCGCTTCCCGAACTCGCCGATGTCGCCAGCGACAGCCAGCAGAGCGGGCTTGCCGTCGACGTCACCATCGACCGCGCCACGGCGGCGCGCTTCGGCATCACGCCGGCAACGGTCGACAATGCGCTTTACGACGCCTTCGGCCAGCGCATCATCTCCACCATCTTCACCCAGTCGAACGAATACCGCGTCATCCTCGAAGCCGATCCGTCGGTCGGTCAGACGCCGGCCTCGCTGGGCTCGATCTATTTGCCGTCCTCGGGCGCCGGCCAGGTGCCGCTGTCGGCGATCGCCAGCATCAATGTCCGGCAGGCGCCGCTGCTGGTGAACCACCTGGCGCAATTCCCGGCCGCGACCATTTCGTTCAACCTTGCCCCCGGCGTCTCGCTCGGTGATGCCACCGCGGCGATCACCGCCGCCGAGAAGGACATGCGGCCGCCCGCCGGCCTGACGACCGGCTTCCAGGGCGCCGCCCTTGCGCTGCAGAGCTCGCTGTCCAACGAATTGCTTCTGGTGCTGGCGGCGGTCGCCACGGTCTATGTCGTGCTCGGCGTGCTCTACGAAAGCTTCATCCATCCGCTGACCATTCTGTCCACGCTGCCCTCGGCAACCGTCGGCGCGCTGGTCGCGCTGATGCTCGCCGGCCATGACCTCGATGTCATCGGCATCATCGGCATCGTGCTGCTCGTCGGCATCGTCAAGAAGAACGCCATCATGATGATCGACTTCGCGCTGCAGGCAGAGCGGCTGCAGGGGCTCGATCCGCGCGAGGCGATCTACGAGGCGTGCCTGCTCAGGCTCCGCCCGATCCTGATGACGACGTTCGCCGCCCTCTTCGGCGCGCTGCCGCTTCTGGTCGGCGGCCTGGCCGGCTCGGAATTGCACCAGCCGCTCGGCATCACCATCGTCGGCGGCCTGATCGTCAGCCAGGTGCTGACGCTGTTCACCACGCCGGTCATCTATCTTGCCTTCGACCGGCTGACGCGGCGCGGCGCCGGCGTCGTCGAAGCCTCCGCCGGCGGGTCCGCGCCGTGAATCTCTCGGCCCCGTTCATCGCGCGGCCGGTCGCTACGACGCTGCTCGCGATCGGCCTCGCCGCCGCCGGCCTGATCGCCCATTTCAATTTGCCCGTGGCACCTTTGCCCAAGGTCGATTTCCCCACCATCTCGGTGCAGGCCTCGATGGCGGGCGCCAGCCCCGACACGATGGCGACCGATGTCGCGGCGCCGCTGGAGCGCCATCTCGGCCAGACCGCCGGCGTCTCCGAGATGACCTCGCGCTCGGGCACAGGCTCGACGAATGTCGTGCTGCAATTCGACCTCGACCGCGACATCAACGGGGCCGCGCGCGACGTCCAGGCCGCCATCAACGCCGCGCGCGCCGACCTGCCGTCGGACCTGCGCAGCAACCCGACCTATCGCAAATACAATCCCGCCGACTCGCCCGTGATGATCCTGGCGCTGACCTCGCGCACGTTGACGCCCGGCCAGCTCTACGATGCCGCCGCGACCGTGCTGCAGCAGCGTCTGTCGCAGGTCGAGGGCATCGGCAATGTCGACCTCGGCGGCTCGTCGCTGCCGGCGGTGCGCGTCGAGCTCAATCCCGGCGCGCTGTTCCACTACGGCATCGGCCTGGAGGATGTGCGCGCCGCCCTTGCCTCGGCCAACGCGCGCAGCCCGAAAGGTTTCGAGGAAGACGGCGCGCTGCGCTACCAGCTCTACACCAACGACCAAGCGAGCCACGCCGCCGACTTTCGCGATCTGGTGATTGCCTGGCGCAACAATGCGGCGGTCAGGCTGCGCGACATCGCCGATGTCGAGGATTCCGTCGAGGACGTGCGCAATCTCGGTCTGGCCAATGGCGAGCCGGCGGTGCTCCTGGTGCTCTACCGCGAGCCCAACGCCAACATCATCGAGACCGTCGACCGCGTCCGCGCCCTGATCCCGACGCTGCAGGCCTCGGTGCCGGCCGACGCGCGGCTCGGCATCGCGACCGACGGCTCGACCACCATTCGCGGCTCGCTGCACGACACCGAGCTGACACTGGTGCTGGCGGTGCTGCTCGTCATCCTCGTGGTGTTCTGCTTCCTGCGCGACTGGCGCGCGGCGCTGATCCCGAGCGTCGCGCTGGTCGTCTCGATCCTCGGCACTTTCGGCGCCATGTACCTGCTCGGCTTCACGCTCGACAATCTGTCGCTGATGGCGCTCACCATCGCCACCGGCTTTGTCGTCGACGATGCCATCGTGGTGCTGGAAAACATCACGCGCCACATCGAGGACGGCATGCCGCGCGGCAGGGCGGCGCTGGTCGGCGCCAGGGAAGTCGGCTTCACGGTGCTGTCGATGAGCGCCTCGCTGGTCGCCGTCTTCCTGCCGATCCTGTTGATGGGCGGCATACTCGGCCGCCTGTTCCAGGAATTCGCCCTGACGCTGTCGCTCTCGATCGCGATTTCGCTCGTCCTGTCGCTGACGGTGACGCCGATGATGTGCGCGCACTTTCTGCGTCCGGGCGCGAGCCCGTCGACCGGACGCTCGATCCTTGCCCGCTTCGGCGAAGGCGTCTTCGAACGCGTCCGCGCCTTCTATGGCCGTTCGCTGGCCTGGTCGCTCGACAATTCGGAAATCATGCTGGTGGTGCTTCTCGCGGCCATCGTCTTCAACGTCTATCTCTATACTGTGGTGCCGAAGGGCTTCTTCCCGCAGCAGGACACCGGCGAGCTGATGGGCGGCCTGCGCGCCGACCAGGCTATCTCCTTCCAGCTGATGCGCCAGAAATTCGAGCGGCTGGAATCGATCCTCAAGAGCGACCCGGCGGTCGAGAGCGTGGTCGGATATATCGGCGGCCGGCAGACCAATTCCGGCTTCGTCCAGGTCGCGCTGAAGCCGAAGGGCGAGCGGGCGCCGCTGCAGGTGGTGCTGACCCGGCTGCGCGCGCAGCTCGGGCAATTGCCCGGCGCGCAGCTCTTCCTCAATCCGCGCCAGGAGATCAGGGTCGGCGGGCGCCAGAGCCTTGCGACCTACCAGTACACGCTGCAGGCCGACACCACTGCCGATCTCGACGAATGGACGCCGAAGCTGGTCAATCTCCTCAAGCAGTCGCCGGAACTCACCGACGTCAACTCCGACCGCAACGAGGCCGGGCTCGAAACCAACATCAAGGTCGATCGCGAGAGCGCTGCGCGTCTCGGCCTGACCCCGGCCAGTATCGACGCCACGCTCTACGACGCCTTCGGCCAGCGCCAGGTGTCGACCATCTTCAACGCCCGCAACCAATACCATGTCGTCATGGAGGTGGCGCCGCGCTATCTGCAGGATCCGAGCGCGCTGAACGGCATCTATGTCAGCACCTCGGGCGCCGCGGCCAGCGGCACGCAGCAGACCAACGCGCTGGCCGGCAGCCTGACGGGCTCGCTGCGGAACCAGGCGACCAACGCCATTGCCGTCACCGGCCATGGCAGCGCCTCGAGCGGCGCGGCGGTCAGCACCTCGGCCGAAAAAATGGTGCCATTGGCCGCCTTCAGCACCTATGGACCGGCGACCATGCCTTTATCGGTCAACCACCAAGGCCATTTCGTCGCCACGACCATTTCGTTCAATCTCGCCGACGGCGCGACGCTCGGCGACGCCTCGGCCGCGATCGACCGCGCCATGGCCGAGCTGAAGATGCCGGTCGCAATCCATGGCTCCTTGGCCGGCACCGCGCTCGCCTTCCGCGCCAACCTGCTCAACGAATTGCTTTTGATCGCAGCCGCACTTGCCACGATCTATGTCGTGCTCGGCGTGCTCTATGAAAGCTACGTCCACCCGATCACCATCCTGTCGACGCTGCCCTCGGCGGGCATCGGCGCGCTGCTCGCGCTCATCGTCACCGGCATGGAGTTCGACGTGATCTCGCTGATCGGCATCATCCTGTTGATCGGCATCGTCAAGAAGAACGCCATCATGATGATCGACATGGCCCTGCAGGCCGAGCGGCTGGAAGGGCTCTCGTCCCGCGAGGCCATCCACAAGGCCAGCGTCCAGCGCTTCCGGCCGATCATGATGACGACCTTCGCGGCGCTGCTCGGCGCGCTGCCGCTGGCGATCGAGACCGGCACGGGCGCGGAACTGCGCCAGCCGCTCGGCGCGGCGATCGTCGGCGGCCTCATCGTCTCGCAGTTGCTGACGCTCTACACGACGCCGGTCGTCTATCTCTATCTCGACCGTCTCAGCGCGAGGAAGCCATCGCTGCGACTCGCTCCGGCGGAGTGATCCCGATCACTCGCCGGTGATGCGCTGGTGCACGCGGTTAAGACTCTCCGCGAAGGCCTCGAACGTGCCCCGCTCGGTCAGTTCGCGCAGCACCTGCTCGTTGATGCCGCCGCGCGTCGCATAGTCCTGCGCAAGATGCATGAAATCTTCGTCCGGCGCCGTATCCGGCGCGTTGGCCAGCGCCTTGTAGATGCTGGTAATGTAGTCGCGGGCCTTCTCGCCCGGCACACTCTGGCCGCGCACCCAGGTGTGGATCGTATCGAGATATTTAAAATAGCTGGCATAGGTCGCGGTGACGACGCTCAGCGCATCGAATTCGCTTTGGTCCTCGACTTCGATCACGCCGCCCAGCCGGCCGAAGAACGCCGCCATGATCGGGTCCGGCGGACAGACGATCGTCGCGCCCTGCAGGCGGGCGATCATCGGCATCGGCAGCGCCTTGCCGACATGCGCGGCCGGCGCCACCAGCGCGGCGATCTCATCGCGCGATATCGTGGCGATCAGGCTGACGACATGATGGTCCGGGCCGGAACCGCAGTTCCTTCAGCACCTCGCGCGCGATCTGCGGCCGCACCGCCAGCATGACGGTGTCGCACTGGTCGAGCACGGCCTGGTTGTCGGCGGCGATGCGTACATCCGGGAAGCGCTGGGCAAGCTCCGCCGCGATCGCTTCGTTGCGCGGCGAAACCACCACCGGCGTCGTCTCCCCCGGCAGCGATTTCAGCCCGGTGACGATGGCCGAGCTCAACGCGCCCGTGCCGACAAAGCCAAGTCTCATGGAAGTTTTCGTCCTGTTTCGGATTGCCGCCGACAATAGCGACGGTTCCGTTGCCGGCAAGGGGAGGCGACGGTTCCGGCCATGCCCGCGGCCGGACCGCGCCTTGAAGATGGGCCTGAGCTGTTACCCGCGATTAAGGCCGGACTGATACATTCCGCCGCGTTCGATCGGGGAATGTGGCCGTGAGCCAGCGCGCGTTTATCACTCTGCTCATCCTGATGGCGGTGCTCGTGGCACTGTCGGCGACATCGTTCCCGGGCGCCCTGATCGGCTTCCTGTTCGGCATCGCCATTGCCTTCTTCGTCGCCGGGCCGGTCATGCTGATCGGCAAGGTGCTCGATAACAACGGCATTGCGATATCCGGTCAGACAGCCCTGTGGGTGCTCGCCGGCTTTTATGCGCTGCTCGTTCTCGCCGCGGCATTCCAGATCTGGCGCCGGCTTCAGCGTCAGGAACCCGATCAGGCGCGATCCGCGGGGCTGCGGCTGGGGCTGTTCGTCGCACTCCCCGCGATGGCGTGGCTGTCGGTGAACGCGATGAAGGACGCCTGGCCTTGAGGCTGCCGCAACTGCGGCAACCTCATTGACGGGCTCGGCTC
Organism: Mesorhizobium sp. B2-8-5; assembly: GCF_006440675.2. Lineage (NCBI taxonomy): Bacteria > Pseudomonadati > Pseudomonadota > Alphaproteobacteria > Hyphomicrobiales > Phyllobacteriaceae > Mesorhizobium > Mesorhizobium sp. B2-8-5. The sequence continues at coordinate 5,358,281 of NZ_CP083951.1, read as the reverse complement.
ACCGCTTCGGTCCAAAGCCCGGATAGGGGTTGAGCGGCACAACGGCCGCGATGTCCATCATGCCGGCCTCGATCAGCGGCAGCGTGGCAAGGTGGCCGCGCACTTCGGCGTCGTCGGCCGCCTCGAACATGATGCCGGTGCCGGGAATGTCGCCGCGGTTCCAGATCTGGCGCACGGCGCCTTGCGCGTAGAGTGTCTTGCGTTGCTCGGATTCGGGCGGCAGCAGCGGCGCGAAATCGGCGTCGCTGAACTTTTCGGTGTTGCGGGTGAGCAGGGCAAAGAACTGCATGGCGGTCTCCTTTGTGGCAAGTGATGCCGGCAGGTATCGCGCTGGCTGGCCAGACTGTCCAAGACTGATTAGGCTATAGTTGAGACTGAAAAGGTCTTGACCGTTGAAGGCGAAAAATGCTCGACCTGCGCCAGATCAGATACTTCGTCGCCGTCGCCGAGGCTGGCAATGTCGGCCGCGCCGCCGCGCAATTGCACATTTCGCAATCGCCCTTGAGCCGGCAGATCATCCAGCTCGAGGAGCAGCTCGGCGTCACCCTGTTCGAGCGGGCGAAGCAGCGCGTCCATCTCAACGCCGAGGGCAGGGCCTTCCTTGCCGAGGCCCGCGCCTTGCTTGCCAATGCGGCGCGGCTGGAAGAACTCGGCCGCAACCTCGCCAGTGGCGCGACCGGCAGCCTCGCCATCGGCTATGTCGAGGGCGCGGTGCATTCCGGGCTGGTCGCCGCGATGCTGCGGGATTTCCGCCGCGCGCGGCCGGATTTCCATCTGCAATTGCGCAGCCGGCGGACAGCGGCGCAGTTCGAGGATCTGCGCCAGCGCGCGCTCGACCTCGGCTTCGTCTATTCGCCAGCGCCGGAAGGCGACCCCGATCTTGAAAGCATGCTGGTGCGGCGCGAGCCGCTGGTGCTGGCAATGCCGGAGGGTGATCCGCTCGCCGATGTCGTCGGCATCCAACCTAGCCAGCTCGACGGCCGCGTCTGGATCACTGTCGTGCGCCAGCCTGGCGACACCAACCGCGCGCAGTTCCTGGCGGCCTGCGCCGAATCCGGCTTCATGCCCGATATCGCCTATGAGACGGCCGACCCCTTGACCTCGCTCGGCCTGGTCAGCGCCGGCCTCGGCCTCGCCACGGTCCAGCAAAGCCTGCGAAGCGCGACACCCCAGGGCGTCGTCTTCCGCGACCTGCCGTGGTTCAAACGCAGCGTTTCGATCCACCTCGCCTGGCGGCGGAATGACCGGCGGGCGGTGATTGGGGATTTGAGGAGAGCAGTAGGCAGTAGGCAATAGGCCTGCTTTCCTATTGTCTATTCCCTACTGCCTACATCTTGTCTATCAACGACCGCACGCCTTCCGTCGGCGCGTCGACCGACGATCCGGCCACCATGATGGCGGCGACGATCGCCTCCGGGTCGTCGACGACCAGCGGTTTTACCCGCTGCGCGGTGTGGATGAAACCTTCGGCCGCCATGTGCTCGATCAGCGCCAGCATAGGATCCCAGAAACCCTTGACGTTGGCAAAGACGATCGGCTTGCGGTGATGGCCGAGTTGCGCCCAGGTCATGATCTCGACGATCTCCTCCACCGTGCCTATGCCACCGGGCAGTGCCACAAAGGCGTCGGATTTTTCGAACATGCTGTGCTTGCGCTCGTGCATGTTGTCGGTGATCAAGAGTTCGTCGAGCTTGTCGAGCGCGGTCTCGGTCGCCTCCTTGTTGATCAGGAAGCGCGGGATGATGCCGGTGACCTTGCCGCCGGCCTTGAGCGCGCCGTCGGCGACAGCGCCCATGATGCCCTTGGTGCCGCCGCCATAGATGAGGCGCAACCCGGATTTGGCAAGCGAGCGGCCGAGCGTGTGGCCGGCCTTGATATAGGCCTCGTCGCGGCCCGGAGACGAGCCGCAATAGACGCAGACGGATCGAATCGTGTTCATGGCGATGATTGGTGATGTGGACGGTTGGCCGGGTCAAGCCCGCGGACGGGCTTTTTCTTGTCGGACTCGGGAAAACAGGCTAGACCGGGCGTTAGGTGGCTAAGGGGGCAATACGGAATTATGGCTATCAATCCTTCTAAGGCGTTTTTGTTCGCGGCGGGCGGCGTTGTCGCCGTCGCGGCGGTCGCCTACGGCTCGGGCGCGCTCGACCCTTATATCAACAACCAGAAGCCGGCGCAGGTCGCGACGCTGCCGCAGACCGCTGCGAAACCGGCTGAATCCTCGAGCACGAGCACAGAGGCGCGTGTGCCCCAGGCTCCTTCAAACACAATGGCTCCGGCGAACACGATGGCGCCCGCCAATAAGATGGCGCCGGCCAACAACGCCATGGCGTCGGCCGCCCAGGCGCCCGCCGCCGCCGGTCCGACGCTGCCGACCTTCGATGTCGTGCGCGTCGAGGGCAATGGCTCGATCGTCGTCGCCGGCAGCGCAGCGCCCAACGCCAAGGTCGAGATCTTGAACGGGGGCACGGTGCTCGGCTCGACCGAGTCCGGGCCCGACGGCGCCTTCGCCATCGTGCTCGACGATCCGCTGAAGCCCGGCGACTATACGATCACCCTGCGCCAGACGGTTGGCGGCATTGCCGTTGCCTCGGCCCAGACCGCCGTCGTCTCAGTGCCGCAGAGCCCGACCGGCCAGGTGCTGGCCATGGTCGAGGAGCCGGGCAAGGCCTCGCAGTTGATCACCGTTCCTGAGGCCGAGACCAAGCCGGCGGCGCCGGCCGCTAGCGATCAGGCGGCGGCGCCCACGGAGCAGGCTCCGGCACCGACCGCGTCCAGCACGGCGCCGACCGCGCCCGCCGCCACCGACCAGGCTCCGGCGACCGCGCCGGCTGTGGCCGCCGCGGCGGAGCCCAAGATCGCCGTCGAAGCGGTCGAGATCGACGGCAGCAAGATCTTCGTCGCCGGCACGGCCGATCCCGGCCGCAAGGTGCGCGCCTATGCCGACGCCATCCTGCTCGGCGACGCCAAGACTTCGGCCGACGGGCATTTCCTGATCGAAGCGACGCGCGACATTCCGGTCGGCAGCTACACCATCCATGTCGATGGCCTGGACAATGATGGCGTCAAGGTCGTCGCCCGCGCTGCCGTCCCGTTCGAGCGCGAGCCCGGCGAGTCGGTCGCCGCCGTCGCCCCAAGCGAGACAAAGCCGGCACAGACCAAGCCGGCCGAGACCAAGACCGCCGAAACCACGACCGAGACAGCAACGGCCGAAGCGGCCAAGCCCGCCCCGGCCGCCGGGGCTGCTGCCAAGGTTGCCGAGGCGACGCCCTCGACCGACGTGCCCGAAACGGTCGCGCCGAAGCTCGAACATGCCGACGGCTCCGTCATCATCCGCCGCAACGACACGCTCTGGCGCATCTCGCGCCGCGTCTACGGCCATGGCACTCGCTTCTCGACGATCTATCTGGCCAACAAGGACCAGATCCGCGATCCCGATCGCATCTGGCCGGGCCAGGTGTTCAAGGTGCCTTCCACTTCGAAGGAAGGCGAGGCCGCCGACATGAAGGCCATGGGCGAGCAGATGACAGCCGCGCCGGCGAAGACGGAGTAGGCGATTAGCCGGTATTAGACAGCAAACTCAAATAATTTCCACTACCCCAACGAAAAGCGTTGACGTAATATGGGGCATGGGAGAGCCTCACGTCATATCCGCATTGGTCGCCAAACGGGCGGAACTGTCGGGCCAGGTTATCGACTTGGACAGGCAGAGAGCGTCCTGATAGACCAGCTAGCCTACATAGACCACACGCTGGCGATTTTTACCTACGAAGGTAACCCGAAGGACATCAGACCTAAGCGTAAGCACGTCTACCGCTTCAAGCGGCGTGAATTGCCTAGGCTAATGCGGGAGATCGAAGCCGGTGGGGACAAGCTCACCTACCGGGAAACCGGCTTTGCGAATTGTCGAGGCAAAGGGATGGGATGCGGCAAACGGCGCGCTGGTGGCCAAAATCATTGAATGCGTCAAAAGCCAGTGCTTTTGAGGCTAAGCGTGCGAGCTTCTTTGCTAAGGAGGAAGTGCTGCGCCATTTCGATAACCTCAACGCTTTTCGTTGAGGTAAGTGATATCCACTAATATACGTTACGTCAACGAAAAACGTTGGCGTTGACAAATTAGCTTGACGTCGATAGAAATGCGTCATGTTGTCACCTGAGCAAAGCCGGGCAGCGCGTGGTTGGTTGGATTGGTCGCAAGACGATCTGGCTAAGCGCGCGCAAGTTTCGCTCAGCACGATACGGGACTTCGAAAAAGCGAGACGCATCCCAATTGCGAACAATCTACAGGCAATCCAGCGCGCGCTTGAAGCCGCTGGAGTGTCGCTAGACAACGCAAGCGGGATAGTGGTCAACCCGAACCATGGTTGAGGTTCGCTCTCGACCATGATATAAAATGCACAACGGCGCTCCCGGATTGGACCCGGAAAGCGCCGTTGCTCTTACCCCTTATGGAAGGGGGCAGCACAACCGCCCCGCCTAAGCGGGACGGATAGTCAACAAGAGGAGGTGGAACGGGACTACCAGCCCGAACCACACCGGATACGAAAGCATCCGGGCAACCTCCTTCCCGGCGACTACAGCGCCGGGTCTGCCGTGGGTAACGGTACGGTTTGAGTTCAGGGGCACCCTAGTCATTCCCTGAACCCATATTTGGCAGCGAGCTCTCACCCTCGCCGCCGGTGATCTGCGAAGCGCTTTCCGATTGCTCGGGGAGCGCTTCATTCTTTACGGGGAGATAGAGCTTCCCCTCGCGCCGAACTCGCCCCTTTAGGGCGATCTTCGAAAGTGTGTTGTAAACGGAGCCGGCGGACATTCCGCGCTTACTCATCATTTCCACTATTTCGCCAGCCTCTAGGCCGTCGCTCTCAGAGATAACCCTGACCAGAACGTCGGAGTTAGTTTCGTCCCCGCTGCCGTGGTAGTCGACGATCTCTCCACTGTGAACGCGCTCCATGAATTGATCTAGGCGGTTAGGGAGAAAGAGCCGCCCGTTATGCCTCTTAATCTCGCCGGCCTTCTCCAGCCGGCTTACCGCATTATAAATGCCGTTCGGGTTATTGAGAGCGTTTTCCCTCATCGGTCCCTGTCGCACGACCTCCAGCAGCTCACTGGGGGTTGCCCCGTCCGGGTAGTTCTCAAGGCCCCTCAGCACTTCACCTGCCCACGTTGGACCATTGCGGGCAGTGAGACCCTCTGTCTTATGGGATGCCTTTGGCCCAGCAACCTCTGGCACAACGTAGGACGCCGGTACCCAGTCCTCCTTGCCGACGACCAATAGATATTCAATCAGCTTGTCATAAGCGCGCTTCCTCGCCTCCCACTCCTTAAAGGCGAGTGCGATTTGCTCGCCTTCGTGGCGAACGCTCTCTTCCGAGATGGTGATGATGGAATCGCTCATGGTTAACCGCCGCTCTCTGTCTCCCGTCCTATACTCACAAGCCTGCGAATGCAAGAGGGTGTTGAGAGATGATGGGGATAACTGGCGGGCGATAAGCGGGGCGGGTTCCGGTACAAATGCGGAACCGCTTTTAAAACCGTTTAAATTGAGAGTTTGAGTTTGCTACCTAATACCGCGATTAGCTGATCTCCCCCTTGCGGGGGATGCCCGGCAGGGCAGAGGGGGGTGCTGTCCCGCCAGCACCTCAAATCTACCCATCCGTCCAGCTTGCCCCATTCCCCTTCATCGTCTATCGCCGATGGACGATGGCCGAATCCTCCGAAATCCGCTGCAGCGACAGCCACGCCATGGCGCTCCGCCTGGCAGCGCTCTCGCATCCGGCGCGCATCGAGATCCTGAAGCGCCTTTCGGCCAGCCGCTGCTGCTCGTGCCGTGAGGTGGTCGACCATCTCGACCTCGCGCAGTCGACCGTCTCGCAGCATCTTAAGATCCTGGTCGAGGCCGGGCTGGTCAGTTTCGAGGCCGACCGCCAGCGCTCGCGCTATGCCGTCGACCACGCCGCGCTTGAGGGCGTCTCGGCCTCGCTCACCCGACTCGTCAACTTCTGCTGCCCCAGCGGTTTACCCAAAAGGCAAGACTAGTGGCCGAAAAGACCGTATCCGCCGAAGCCGGCACCCTCACCACGCTGCGTAATCTGTGGCCCTATATGTGGCCGGCCGAGCGCGCCGACCTCCGAGCCCGCGTCACCTGGGCGACGCTGCTTCTGGTCGTCGCCAAGCTGACGCTGGTCGCCGGCCCCTATTTCTTCAAATGGGCGACCGACGCGCTGGCCCACGCCTCGAAGACGCCGCCGCCGCTGCCGTCCTTTTTGCTGGCGCCGGTGGCGCTGGTCATTGCGTACAACGTCCTGCGCCTGATCCAGCTCGGCTTCAACCAGCTGCGCGACGCGCTCTTTGCCCGGGTCGGCCAGTATGCGGTGCGCCAGCTCGCCTTCCGCACCTTCGTCCACATGCACCAGCTGTCGCTGCGCTTCCATCTCGAGCGCCGCACCGGCGGCCTGTCGCGCATCATCGAGCGCGGCACCAAGGGCATCGAGACGATCGTGCGCTTCATCATGCTGAACACGGCGCCGACGATCCTCGAATTCGCGCTGACCGCCGGCATCTTCGCCTTCACCTACGGCTGGAAATATGTGGTCGTGGTGGCGCTCACCGTCAGCCTCTATGTCTGGTTCACCGTCAAGGCCAGCGACTGGCGCATCTCGATCCGCCGCGACATGAACGACAGCGACACCGACGCCAACACCAAGGCGATCGACTCGCTTCTTAACTTCGAGACGGTCAAATATTTCACCAATGAACGCATGGAGGCCGAGCGTTTCGACCGCTCGATGGCGCGCTACGAGATCGCCGCGACGAAAACCTGGACCTCGCTCGGCTGGCTGAACTTCGGCCAGGGCGTCATCTTCGGTCTGGGCACCGTCATCGTCATGTGCATGTCGGCGCTGGAGGTGCAGGCCGGCAGGCAGACGGTCGGCGATTTCGTCTTCATCAACGCCATGCTGATCCAGCTTTCGGTGCCGCTCAACTTCATCGGCTTCATCTACCGCGAGATCCGGCAAGGGTTGACCGACATCGAGCACATGTTCGACCTGCTCGACGTGCCGCAGGAGATCGTCGACAAGCCGGATGCGAAGCCTTTGAAGGTCGGGCCCGGCAAGGTCGAGTTCCGCGACGTGCATTTCTCCTATGATCCCAACCGCAAGATCCTGAAGGGCGTCTCCTTCGACGTGCCGGCCGGCAAGACGGTGGCGATCGTCGGCCCGTCCGGGGCCGGCAAGTCGACCATTTCCAGGCTTTTGTTCCGCTTCTACGACGTGCAGGGCGGCCAGGTGCTGATCGACGGCCAGGACATCCGCGACGTCACGCAGGAGAGCCTGCGCGCCGTGCTCGGCATGGTGCCGCAGGACACGGTGCTCTTCAACGACACCATCGCCTACAACATCCGCTACGGTCGCGTCGGCGCCAGCGAGGAGGAAGTGCGCAAGGCGGCCGAGCTCGCCCAGATCGGGCCGTTCATCGACAAGCTGCCCGAAGGCTACCGCGCGATGGTCGGCGAGCGTGGGCTTAAACTGTCGGGCGGCGAGAAGCAGCGCGTCGCGATCGCCCGCACCATCCTCAAGGCGCCGCTGATCCTGATGCTGGACGAGGCGACCTCGGCGCTGGACAGTCACACCGAGCAGGAAATCCAGGCAGCGTTGGACCAGGTCAGCAAGGGCCGCACCACCATCGTCATTGCCCACCGGCTGTCGACGGTGGTCTCGGCCGACGAGATCATCGTGCTCAAGGACGGCCAGATCGCCGAGCGCGGCACGCATGTGGCGCTGCTGGCCAGGCACGGCCTCTACGCCTCGATGTGGGACCGCCAGCGCGAAGCGACCGAAGCCGAGGAGCGCCTGCGCATCGCCCGCGAGAGCGACGAGCTTGGGGTGATTGTGCGCAGGAGGACTTCGGAGGTTGGCTGAAGCCTCTTCCTTCTCCAGCAAGGGGAGAAGGAAGGGCCAAATTCCCCTTGACCTCAACTTACCTTGAGCTTGCAAACCGTCTCCGAGCCTCCTGCCAAGCAACCCTTCCAAACGGAGATGGATCGAAATGAGCACCAGAAATCACCGCACCGGCAGCGTGTTCCGGGTCGACAAATTCGTCGTGCCGGCGGAGGCACGCGAGGAAATCCTCGGCAAGGTCTTCATGACGCACGAACTGCTGCGCCAGCAGGATGGCTTCGTGCAGGATTTCCTGCTCGAACAGTTCTCCGGCCCCGGCGAGTTCAACATCGTCACCATGGTCGAGTGGGAAAGCCAGGATGCCGTCGACAAGGTGGTGCCGATCGTCAAGGCCGCGCATGAGCGCATCGCCTTCAGCGCGCAGGAAACCATCGCGCGCCTCGGCGTAAAGGCCGACATCGCCAACTACCAGCGCGTACCGGAGCTGTAAGGCCATCCGGCTCCGGACACGGAGACAGCGGCGCTCAGCACCTGGCCGGTGCGGGCGTCGCTGACCATATGCTCGAAGCCGCGCCATTCGGCGGCGGTGATGAACAACGTCCTGCCATCGGCGCCGCCCAGCATGCAGGCAAAGCAGCCGCGATCGGTCGCGATCCCGTCGAGCTTCACGCCGCCCTCGCGCACACGCACGCAGTGCCGGTTGGGCACATCGGCGTACCAGACACAGCCTTCCGCATCGATGCAAATGCCGTCGGGACAATCGTTCCCGAGGCGCGCCCAGACGCGGCGGTTGAAAAGGCCGCCATCGGTGGCGATGTCGAAGGCGGTCAATCGGTTAGCGTGGGATTCGGCGACGATCAGTGTCTTGTTGTCCGGCGTCACCGCCATGCCGTTGGCGAAGGCGATGTCCTCGGCGACCTGCCGCACGCTGCCGTCCGCTGCGACCAGCACGATCGTGCCCGGCCCGAAATGCTCACCCGGCGCCGGCGCCGGACCGCCTCCATTGACATAGATGTTGCGGCGTCCGTCGACGACGATTTCGTTCCAGGGGTTCTTCGACAGATGTCTGAGATCGGCATGGGTGACGAGCGTCCCGTCTGCTTCCCGCCTGAGCAGCAGGCCTTCCCGGCCCGAGACGATAAGCAGCCGGCCATCCGGCAACCAGTCGATCGAATAGGGCAGGATGGCCGGCACGGTGAGCATGACTTCGCTCTGGCTATCCTCGTCGACAGCGACGATCTCGCCGGTGCCCCAGTTGCAGAGCCAGAGCCGGCCATCATGCCAGCGCGGCGACTCGCCGAAGGCGAGGCCTGTTGTGACGACCTTGGCACTCATTGCAGACGATTTCGGCGAAGGCATTGGCGGGATCCTTGGGTGTCCTCTCGCCAAGGACGCGTGACGGAGCCGAGTTCCGACAACAGGAGCAAAAGTCAGGCTTGCGCGCCGGCGCTGCCGTCCAGGCTTGTCCTCCCCCCATTGTTGCGTTGCGGGGAGGGGGGCTTTCCGCTATTGAGGCGCAACCTGAAACAGGGACCGCCCCAAGCCCTATGACGCTTCTCGACTCGGTCAAGAATACGTTCGTTCCCATCCATCGCGAAGGCTATCCCTTCATCGCCGCCTTCGCCGCGGCGACGCTGTTTCTCGGCTATTTCTCCTCGATCCTGTTCTGGATCGGGCTGATCCTCACCGCTTGGTGCGTCTATTTCTACCGCGATCCCGAGCGCGTCACGCCGGTCGACGACCGGCTGGTGGTGAGCCCGGCCGATGGCGTGATCTCGGCGGTAGGGCCCGCCGTGCCGCCGAGCGAGCTTGGCCTCGGCTCCGGCGAAATGACCCGCATTTCGGTGTTCATGAACGTGTTTTCCTGCCACATCAACCGCGCTCCGGTGCGCGGCCGGATCACGCGCATCGAGCACAAGCCCGGAAAATTCCTCAATGCCGAGCTCGACAAGGCAAGCGCCGAGAACGAGCGCAACGGCCTGGTCATCGACAGCCCGAACGGCACCATCGCCGCCGTCCAGATCGCCGGCCTTGTGGCGCGGCGCATCGTCTGCTGGGCCGAGACCGGCGGTACGATCGCGATCGGCGAGCGTTTCGGCCTGATCCGCTTCGGCTCGCGCGTCGACGTCTTCCTGCCGTCGAGCGCCGTGCCGCGCGTCGCGGTCGGCCAGACGGCTGTCGGCGGCGAGACCGTGCTTGCCGAATTCGGCGGCACCGCGGTCACGCCCTTGGTCAGGGTTTCCTGAGCGTTGGGCGCGCCGTTCAAGAAATTCGAGGCGCATGCCAGCGGCGGTCCGCGCATCCGCGAGATCCCGATGCGCATGGTGCTGCCCAACCTGGTCACCGTGCTCGCCATCTGCGCCGGCCTTTCCGGCATCCGCTTCGCCTTCGAGAACCGCTTCGAGATCGCGGTGGTCATGGTGCTGCTTGCCGCCTTCCTCGACGGTATCGACGGGCGGCTGGCGCGCATGCTGAAGGCGACCTCGAAATTCGGCGCGCAGATGGATTCGCTGGCCGACATCGTCAATTTCGGCGTGGCGCCGGCGCTGGTGCTCTACGCCTTCCTGCTCGATCGCGCCGGCTCGCCCGGGTGGATCGCGGCACTTCTCTTCACCATCGCCTGCGGCATGCGGCTTGCCCGCTTCAACGTGCTGGCCGACGACACCGACCAGCCGGCCTGGCAGACCGAATATTTCGTCGGTGTGCCGGCCCCGGCGGGTGCTGTGCTGGTCATGCTGCCGCTCTATCTCTATTTCCTGCGGCTCGGGCTGGAGCCCAGCCGGCCGGCGGCCTTCGTCGCCTCGGGCTTTACCGTATTGGTGGCGTTCCTGCTGGTCAGCCGCCTGCCGGTCTATTCGGGCAAGAGCGTCAAGATACCCGGCGATCGGGTGCTGCCGGTGATCCTCGGCGTCGTGCTCTACATCCTCTTGTTGATGGCCTATCCCTGGTACACGCTGACGGCTTCCGTCGCCGGCTATCTGCTTTTCCTGCCACTCTCGGTGCGCGCCTATTCCAAGCGGGCCATGCGCGAAGGCGAGAAGGTGCCGCCGTCGGATATCGGGTAGCTGGTATCTTCCCCCTTGAGGGGGAGATCAGGCCGCCGCGCTCAGCCCCAGCCGGTCGATCGCCAGCTTGCGCGCCGAGATGTAATCCGTCTTGCCCGAGCCCAGCACCGGGATCTCTTCCACCTTGATGATGTCGTTGGGCACCATCAGCTCGGCCGCGCCGGCCTTCTTACCGAACTGGCGCAGCTCCTCGGCATTGGCTGCGTCAGCGGTGGTGACCAGCACGATGCGCTCGCCGCGCCTCTTGTCGGGCACCGCCACCGCTGCGTGGCGCTCTTCCGGCCATAGCGACTGCACCAGCATCTCGACCGCGCCCAGCGACACCATCTCGCCGGCGATCTTGGCGAAGCGCTTGGCCCGCCCGCGTATGGTGATGAAGCCCTCGCGGTCGACCGAGACGATATCGCCGGTGTCGTGCCAGCCTTCCAGCCGCTGCAATTCGCCGGGACGGTCGGCGGTCATATAGCCCATCATCATGTTCGGCCCGTCGAGCCACAGCCGGCCGCCCTCGGCGATGCCTTCGACCGGCTCCAGCTTCATGCGGATCGCCGGCAGCGGCCGCCCGACTGTGCCGTCGCGGCCGTGGATGGCGGTGTTCACCGCCACCACGGGCGCGGCCTCGGTCAGCCCGAAGCCTTCGACGATCGAAGCCTGGAAACGGTCGTGATAGGTGCGCCGCGTTTCCGGCTTCACCGCTTCGGCGCCGGCCACGACAAAGCGCAGGCTGGAGAAGTCGCCGTCCTTGGCGGTTCGGGCATAGTTGGCGAGGAAAGTGTCGGTGCCGAACATCACGGTCGGCTTCACTTTGCGGGCGATCTCGGGGATGATCTTGTAGTGCAGCGGCGAGGGGTAGAGGAACAGCTTTATCCCCAGCACTAGCGGCAGGATGGTGCCGCCGGTCAACCCGAAGGAATGGAACACCGGCAGCACGTTGAGCAGGATGTCGGCCGGCGAGACGGAGACGCGTGCCTCGGCCTGCATGACATTGGCAAGCAGGTTGTGGTTCGACAGCACCACTGCCTTCGGCGTGCCCTCCGAGCCGGAGGTGAACAGGATCACAGCTGGTTTGCCCGCCTGCTGCCGCTGCAAAGGCAGGCGCCACAAAAGCGCGGCCGCGACCTTGTCCAGGGCCGTCACGCCGGCGCGCACATCCTCCAGCCACAGCATCTTGGCGCCGCCCGCTTCGACCGCGGCGACGATATCGTCGATGGCGGCCTTTTCGATGAAGGCGCGGGATGAGACCACGGTGCGGATCACCGCGGTGCGGACCGCCGCGGTCACGCTCGCCGGGCCGGCGGTGTAGTTGATCATCGCCGCGACGCGGCCCGCTGAGATCAGGCCGACGAAGGTGAGCACCACGCCATTGGCGTTGGGTAGGAGCACGCCGACCGCTTCGCCGGGCGCTGTCACCACCTCGAAATGGCGGCCGAGGACGCGCGCGCCGATGAACAGCTTGCGATAGCTGAGCGAGCCGGAAATCACGTCCTCGATGATCGGATGCGAGGGGCCGACGCGATCGGCGGCATCGCGCATGGCAAGGAACAACCCGCGGTCGAGATTGGTGCCGTAGAGCCGCGCTTCGGCGAAACGGTCGAACAGCGCGTTGGTGTTGGAAGCCATGTCCGGGTTGCGTGCCACCAGCTCGGCGATGGTCATCGGCTCCAGCACGCTCACCCAAAGCCGCGGGAACCAGTGGCGCGGCGCTTTCTCCTTCGGCGTCAGCGACACCGGCAGGTCGCGCGTGCCGGCGACGAAGATCGGCACGATGCGTGCGTCGGCCTGCATGGCTATGCGGGTGATGGCGCGAAACAGCCGGAAGGATTTGACGTCCGGCTCGACATCGTCGGGCAGGTAGACGGCGAGCCGCCCCTTGCCCTTCAGCACGCGCACCAGCCGCCGGCTGACGAAGAGATGCTCGGCGTTGAAGGCGATGGTGCGGGCAAGCTCGCGCCAAGGCTCCAGCCAGGGCGAGCGCGCCGAGGCCTCGTCCAGGATATGCAGCGTGTCGTCGGGAAGCAGCGACAGCATCAGCGTCGGCTCGATGCGCGACTGGTGCGAGACCACATAGATCACCGGCGTCTTGGCGCTGCGGGCAATGCGGATGCGGTTGTCGGCGACGCGATAGGCGAGCTTGAACGGCACATAGAGCAGCGCCTGGGTGAAGCGCAGATCGAGCCGGAACCGTTCGATCACCGCGATCAGCAGCCAGGCAAGGACAAGGCCCGCCAGCAGCGCCAGGGTCAGGATCATGCCGCTCTCTCCCAGTCTCCTCGGGGCGGCTCTTGAGCGGCCGCTTCGGTGGCAGAGGGTAGCGGAAGTGGGGGCAAGGTCAATGTGGGCTGAAGCAGTGCCTCGATCTCCACTTGAAAGGCTCTGACACATGTCGTAAATAAAATGACACGTGACGGAGAGGTAAAGATGGCCAGTTTCCCGACGGGGTTTGCCGAAGCACCACACATGGAGCCGGAGTTCGAACGGCTGATCGACCTGTTCGGCGGGCCGAAGGTTCTTGGATCCTCGGTATCCAGCCCGCTCGAGGCGCATGAAATGATCCTGCATGGAATTCCAAGCCAGGCTCTGGAAAGCCTCGTCAGGCAACTGACCGTCATCGAAGCAGATGCCTTCGAGGCGGCATTCGGCATGAGCGAGCGGACATATCAGCGGCACAAATCGGATCATTCCCGGACGCTCAATCGGGAGCAAGGTTCAAGGACCTGGAATTTCGCCAGGGTCCTCACCAAGGCCACGTTTGTTTTCGGAAACCAGGAAGCGGCCGAGAAATGGATGATTGAGCCCGCCATGGGGTTGGACAACAGGCGACCGATCGATCTCTTGGCCACAGCGGCGGGTACCATACTTGTGCAGGAATTTCTCGAACGGCTCGACTACGGTGTCTACGCGTGACGCCTTTGCCAGGTTCTCTCGGAACGGGCGATGTCCTCGGCTGGAGACTTGATCACAAACGCTTCCAGGCAAGCTGGGACAGCGGCGAGGGAGCCTTCAAACTCGGGGGAAGGTGGAACAGCAAAGGCGTCAGGGCCGTATATGCGTCCGTTGACCCTTCGACCGCCATTCTCGAGGTGGCGGTCCACAAGGGATTTCGCACGCTCGATACAGTCCGCCACGTGCTGACGGCATTCGAGATCGCCGATCCTTCGAAAATTCATGTGGTGGAAATCGGCGATATTCCAAACGCAAACTGGCTTCGGCCAGGCATTCCAAGCGCAGGGCAGCAACAGTTTGGCGACGGTCTCTTAGCGGAGCACCCCTTATTTCTGATTCCGAGCGCCGTGTCCCAGCATAGCTGGAACCTGGTGTTCGATCCCGGCCGCGCGAGCGGCCTCTACAAGCCGCGCCTGCAGGAGGATTTCGCGCTGGATACCAGGCTTCATCCTCCCGCGAGATAGCGTACCGTCCAGACAGGCGGCGGAGCGAAACACCCTATACTGCCTTCAGCCTCCCGCTGATGAACCGGAACTCCTGGCTCTTGCCGCCATAGCCATAGGCCGCCGCCGGCACCTCATGCACGAAGGCATAGCTTTCCTCATGCACACCGCCAAGCAGCCGGCCGAAAGCCTCGAAGATCGCCTTCAGATAGGCTTCGAGCTCGAGCTTGGTGTTGGTGCCGTCGACGACCTTGATGTCCAGCCAGAACGTGTTGGCGCCGTGCTCGGCCAGCGACTTGCCGCCGGCGAACCAGTGCTGCGGGTCGATGTAGTTGACCGCGACCGCGGTGATCGTCGGATCCTTGCGCAGCTCCCTGGTGGTGATGTCGGTGGCCTCCTTGGCGAGTGCCGCGGACAGCTTGGCGTCGGGCTTGCCGGTGACGCTGATGTTGATGATCGGCATGTCTTTTCTCCTTCGGTTTCGCGCGTCGCGCCTTCGATGAGAGAGATATGGCGTATCCATTCGTTAATAAAATCGAATTGTTTTTGATAATTACTTCGATATTGTCGAAGTATGGAAACGCTCGATCCCGATCTTCTGAAAACCTTCCTCGCTTTCGTCGACGGTGGCTCGCTGGCCAGGGCTGCGTCCACTGTCGGGCGCACGCCGTCGGCGGTGACCGCACAGATGCAGCGGCTCGAAGAGATCGTCGGCGAGCCGCTGCTCACCCCGCAGGGCAGGGGACGCGGGCTGACCCCGGCCGGCGAGGACCTCGTCGGCCATGCGCGGCGCATCCTTGCCGTACACACCGATGCCTGGCTGGCGCTGAAGGGCGCGCGTGCCGGCGGCCGCATCGCCATCGGCACGACGCAGGATTTCGCCGATCAGGGCCTGCCGGACCTGCTCAGGGCCTTCGCCGTCAGCCATCCGCGCGTCAGGATCGAGCTGCGCGTCGGCCGCTCGCTGGAACTCGGATCGGCGCTGCAGGCGGGCCAGTTGGACCTCGCTATCACCATGCGCCATGCCCCATCGCCGGATGAAACGGCCGTGATCAGCGAGCCGATGCTGTGGCTCTGCTCGGAAAGAGGCTTGGCGACGCGGCCCGAAGCCGTGCCGCTGGCGCTGCTCGATCCCTATTGCGGCTTTCGCGAAGCCGCGCTCAATGCGCTCGACGCGGCCGGCCGCCGTTATCGCATCGCCGCCGGCAGCGCCAGCCTTGCCGGCCTGCGCAGCGCGGTCAATGCCGGCATCGCGCTGACGCCGCGCACCCGGCGTTTCGCCCATTCCGGCATCGTCGAGGCATCCGCCGATCTCGACCTCCCGCCGCTGCCGGTTGCCGATTTCGCCATCCGGCTCGGCCGCGAGGCTCCTCGCCCGGCGCGGGATTTGGCGCAGCTTCTCGGCGGCGGCCTGGCCTTGTCCTGAATGGAAACCGTGCCGCCATGTCCCGGGAGTTCCCCGAAGCAATTCCCAAAGAAAAAGCCGACCTTTTTGCGGGTCGGCTTCTAGTCGGACGGGTCGAGGGGTTTGGGGGGACTTGGGGGGTGACCCGTCGAACCAACAATGCCTGAGTCGGATGATGGTTCCATGACTGCGAAAATAATTTACGAGCGCGCCGATTTCGCCTTCAACCAGTCGCGGCCGGCATGCGCGAAGACCGCGCAAAGCACGATAGCGCCGCCGATGATGCTGGCCATCGGCGGGATTTCGCCGAGGAACAGCAGGGCAAAAAGGATGGCGAACGGCACCTCGGCCGAGCCCAGCAGCCCGGCTTCCGCCGACGGGATGAGCCGCGACCCTTCCGTCCACAGGATCGAAGCCAGCGCGAAGGAGCAGCCGAAAGTGGCGAGCAGCGCCATGTCGCGGGTGGACACGGCCAGCGGATCGGTGACGAACCAGCCGAGCACGAAAAGCAGGAAGGCCGAGACAGCGCCCGCCCAGACGACCGGCGAATCGCGAAAAGCGCGCACCATGATCATGTAAAGCGCGCTGCCGGCGGTCATCAAAAGCGCCAGCCCATCGCCGAACAGGTGCCCGTTGCCGAGGCCGGCGCCCACCATGATGGCGACGCCGCAAAGCGACACCGCCGCCGCAACCATCGTCTGCAGCCGGAATTTTTCCCGCACCAACAGGAAGGCGAGCAGCGCCGCGATGAAGGGCGAGGTCGCGTAGATGACCGCGACATTGGCGACATAGGTGAATTTGAAGGCCGAGATGAAGGCGATGCTGGCCGCTGCCCCTTCGACCGCCAGCAGCCAGCCGCGCCAGCCGAGTTTCAGGCTTTCGCGCCTGCCCGAGCGGCGCCGGCGCCACAGCACGTAGAAGCTGATCAGGATCGAGCCGAAAAAACCGCGCCAGCAGGTGATGGTGAGCGGATCGGCATGGATTGACTTGGTCAGCACGCCGGTCAGCGCGAAGGCGATTGCCGAGGCCGACACCAGGATGATGCCGAGCGTGCGCTCGGCGGCCACGTCGGCGGCAGGCGCAAGCTTTTCCGGCATGTCGAGCGTGTCTGTCATGGCGCCAGCTTACCCAGTTGCTCCTGACAGCCTTCTGTCATCAGGCCTGCTCCCGTTTGCGGAAACGCTCGTTGCCGACGATGAGCAGGCCGGCGCCGATGATCAGCGCCGCGCCCATGAACACTTCCGTGCGCGGCAGGTCGCCCCAGATGGCGTAGCCCAGCGCGAAGGCCCAGACCAGCGACGTGTACTCGAACGGCGCCACGATCGACACCGGCGCGCGCTTCATGCCCTCGAACAGCATGTATTGCGCAACGCCGCCGAGCGCGCCGACGCTGATGAGCAAAAGGAACTGCGTTCCGTCCGGCATATGCCACCAGATCAGCGCCGGCACGGCCGAAAAGAGCAGGAAATAGAAATTGTTGAGCACGAGCTGGATCATGGTGCGCTCCTGCATGGCGGTCTTGCGCAGCAGCACCACGGCGATCCCCCAAAGGACGGCCGCCGCCAGCACCAGGAGCACCGGCAGCGAGAGGCCGAGCCGGGTTGGATCGCAGGCGATGAAGACGCCGACGAAACCGATGAACACCGCCAGCCAGCGCAGCAGTGGCACCGTCTCGCCCAGGATCAGCACCGACAGCACGGTGACGATGATGGGTGCTGCGTAATAGATGGTGGTGAGCTCGGCGAGCTGCAGCGAGCGCGCGGCGTTGTAATAGCAAAGCCAGGCGGCCAGCGTGAAGGCGCTTCGCACCAGCATCGGCTTCACGATCGGCGAGTCGATCGTTTCGGCGAACAGCCGCCTGCCGCCGATCGCGCCGCAGGCGACGAGCACCGTGATCGAGCGGACGAACATGATCTGCCAGACCGTCATGCCGACGACCAGGAGCTTGATCGAGGCATCCTGCGCCGAAAACAGGAAATAGGCGGCGGCCGTGAACAGGATGCCGGCCAGCACCCTTTCGCGGCTTTCGAGGACGACGATATTGGCCATGCGGTTTTCAGCGTGGTTGCGTGGAAAGCGGTTCCGCCCCAGTCGGGACCGCTGCTCCAGCTATACGGGCGAAAGCTTGCACGGCGCTGCTCCACCGCGGCACTTGCGTTGGCGCAGGTCGTCCGCCGAAGGCCGGTCGGGGGACTACTGCGTCGCCTGATAGAGCTCCGATGCCGCGTCCTTCAGCGCGCGTCGCCCATCCGGCCGCAGATACATCATGTGGCCGCCCTCGACGACGTCGAGGCGGATCGGCTTGGCGTCGGCGAGCGAGGGAACCTGGTTCACCAGGTAGCGCGAGGCGAGATAGGGTGTGACGAGGTCGGTGTAGCCGTTGACGATGACGACGCCGAGGGCAGGGTTGAGCGAACGCGCCCGCTGCAGGTCGTTCATCACGCCGGCATAACCCTGGCCCGATGTGCCGTAATCCCAACTGCGGCTGATCTCGCCGTTGAGCAGCCGGTAGCTGACATCGGTGCGGTAGTTGAGCTCGTCGCGGGCATAGGCGACGAAGGCGGATGTCAGCGCTGGAATGCTGCGGTCGAGCACCGGGTCGGGGCCGGCGTCACGCGCGCTTTGCGGCGCGATGTCGGCGGTGCCGATGGTGGCGTCGTAAGGGCTGAGCACCTTGCCCGTGGCGCGCTGGAATTCCTTGGCGAAAAGCCCGATGGGGATGCGGGCGAAATTGCGTTGGACGAGCTCGAGCGGCAGGCCGGTGATCTCCGAAACGCGACCGCTGGCGAGCTTGCCGCCTTGCTCCAGCCCGCTGTTCAGCGCCGTCAGGTAATCGCCGAGCGCGTAGTGCTCGACCTCGGCCAGCCTGTCGCGCAACGCATCACCGCTGACGCCGTCGCCCTTCAGGCGTGTCGCCGCCAGCGAAGGCAATTCCAGCGCCCAATGCAACTGGTCGAATTGGTCGGGGCGCACCAGCATGAATTCCAGCGCCGGCGAGATCAGCACGACGCCGCTGGGGCTCAACCCAACATCCTCCTGGAGTGTGCGGGCGAGCAGCGCCGCGCGAAAACCGCCATAGCTCTCGCCGGCGAGGAACAGCGGCGATCCGGTGCGGCCGTTCTGCGCCAGATAGAGGCGGATGAAGGCGCCGACCGAGCTGGCGTCGGCGTCGACGCTCCAGAATTCCTTCGGCTCATGCCCCGGCGCCTCGCGGCTGTAGCCGGTGCCGACCGGATCGACGAAGACGAGATCGCTCATGTCGAGCCAACTGTCGGGATTGTCGATGAGCTTTTGCGGCGGCCGCAGGAACTCGCCGTCGGCGGCGGTCTCGACGATGCGCGGCCCGATCGCGCCGAGATGCAGGTAAGCCGATGCCGCGCCCGGTCCGCCGTTGAAGACGAAGGTGATCGGCCGGTCCTTCGCCGGCGCAGGCGACTGCTGCGTGTAGGCGACATAAAAGATCTCGGCGGTGACCTCGCCCTTGCCGGACAAGAGCGACAGCGTGCCGGCCTTGGCCTGGTAATCCAGCTTGCGCCCGCCAAGCGTGATCGAATGCTCGGTCACCTGGGGCGGCGGCAGGAGAGAAAGCACACCACCCTCGGGCGCCGGGCGCTCGGGTGCTTCGGCGGCGAAGCCCGGCTGTGAGAAGGCGGCGAACGCCAGCAGGATGAAGGGGAGGAGTCTCAGCTTGGACCTCATGATGCCTCCGCAAAGGGGTTTCGCAATAGGTATGGCCTGGGTCTGTGAAGTCAAAGCAACTACTCGCTCTCGCGATCCGTCACGGTGCCTGAGGCAGCCATACCGGTCCCCGCCTTGCCGCCATTTCGCCAGGTTGAACTTGCGGCGGCATGCGCTAGGCTAGGCGCGAATGCTCGCGAATTTTTCCCTCGACCGATTTGCAAGCTGGAGCGGCGGCGTCGCCGCCGCGGCCGGCGCTGCAACGCCCGAGGAATTGTCGGCTCGCTTCACCGCGGCGGCGGGCGTGTTGCTCGGCTCCGATCGCGTGTATGTCGGCTTCTATCGCCGTGACATCACCTCCCTGACGATCGACGACGCCGGCCCCGATCGCTGGAACCGCGACTACGACGCCCGCGTCTACCGGCTGGACCCCTTCTTCCAGCGGTTCGCCAGCAGCCGGCAGGATTTTCTGTTGCCGTTATCGGCTCTCCGCAGCGGCGATTTTCAGCGCTCGCCCTATTACCGCGAATTCTATGGCCCCTCCGACAGCTTCGACGAGATAACCGGCGTGTTCAATCTCGACAGGCTGACCGCTGGTTATGTCACCTTTCTGCGACGCAACGGCGCGCCGCCCTTTGGCGAGCAGGACCTGGCGCTCGCCTGCGCCGCGGGCGGCGCAACGAAGCTGGTTCTGGAAAGATTGTTTCACTTGTGCCGCCTCAGGGACAAGGGCGGGGCAGTTGAGGCCGCGCGGTCCCTGCTCAGCGCGCGCGAGAGCGAGATCGCGCGGCACCTGATCGACGGCGGCAACGCCAAGACCATCGCGCGGAGCCTTTCCATTTCGCCGGGCACGGCCCGCAACCACATCAAGCAGGTCTACCGCAAGCTCGGTGTGCACTCCCAGGTGGAGTTGCTGGCAGCCGTTCGCGAGGCCGCGCGCAACTGATGTTGCGCGCCGGCCCTACTGCCCCGTCACCACACGCGTCCACATACGATTTTGAGACCGCAGCAGCTTCGCGTCGCTGTTGTCGACCACGAACAGCTTGGCCTTCACGTCGTCGGGAGGAAAGACACCGGGGTCGCTGGCGATCGCCTTGTCCATCAGCGGCAGGGAGTCCGGTATCGCGTTGGCATAGGAGACATAGCTGGAGTTGGTCGCGGCGATATCGGGCCGCAGGTTGAAGTTGATCCAGGCCATGGCGTTATCGGGGTGCGGCGCATCCTTCGGCACCGCCATCGTATCGAAGTTGATGAGCGTGCCTTCCTTCGGAATGGAATAGGCGATCTCCAGCTTCTTGGTGGATTCGGCGGCACGCGTCCTTGCTTGAAGTATGTCGCCCGACCAGCCAAGCACGACGCAGATGTCGCCGTTCGCCAGGTCGTTTATGTATTTCGAGGAGTGGAAATAGCGGATGTAGGGCCGCACCTTGGCCATCAGTTCCTCGACCTTGGCAAGGTCGTCGGGACTGGTCGACCGCGGGTCGACATGAAGATAATTCAGGGCCATTGGAATGACTTCAGCCGGCGCGTCGATCATCGCCACGCCGCAATCGGAGAGCTTCTTGACGACGTCGACGTCGAAGACCATGGCGAAGGAATTTGTCGGCGCGTCCGGCAGCCGCTGCTTCACCGCGACGACGTTGTAGCCGATGCCGTCGGTGACGGCCATATAGGGCACGGCATGCTTGTTTTGCGGGTCCGCGCCGGCGATCAGCGAAAGAGCCTGCGGATCGATCTTCGCGTGGTTTGCAAGCTTGGACGTGTCGAGCTCCAGGAAGGCCCCCGCCTTCACCTGGTTCTTCAGGAACGGATAGGCCGAAGGATAGACCACGTCATATCCGGAGCCGCCGGTGAGCAGCTTTGTCTCGAGCACCTCGTTGCCGTCATAGACATCGTAGCGAACCTTGATGCCCGTCTCCTTCTCGAACTTCTCGGCGGTGTCCGGCGCGATGTAGTCCGACCAGTTGTAGACGTTGACGACTTTTTCCTCGTCCGCCGAAGCCGTGCTGGCGATGCCGCAGGCGAGCCCGGCAAGCAGCGTTGACAGGATCAGGATGCGCATGAATCTCCTCCTTTTCGCCTGGGCTGGCACCGATGGATCGCTCAGCCCTCAGTTCCGTTTCGCGGCCGGTTAGCCGGCGTTCGCCTTCGCTCAACGTCGTTGTGGGGCATAGACCGGCAAGGTGATGCAGGCGACATTGCCGCCACCCAGCAAAATCTCGCGGGAGTTCTCGATGCCGACTATTCTGTGGTTGGGGAACAGCTCGGCCAGCTTCGCCTTTGCCTTCACATCGAGGCCGGAGCCGAACTCTGGCACGACCACGACGCTGTTGCCCGGATAGTAGTTGATGTAGCTCGCCGCGATCCGGTTGCCAGCCGGTCGCGCCCAGGTCGAATCGAGCCGGTCCAGGCTCTCGCTTTCTTCCGGCGTCATCTCGATCGGCATGGGATGAGGCAGACGATGCACCTCGAGGGCATGGCCACGCGCGTCGCGGGCCGAGCGCAGCACTTCCTCGGCTTCCCGCACGATCTCATATTGCGGATCGTCGCGATTGTCGGTCCAGCTCAACGCGACCACGCCGGGGCGCACGAAGCAGCAGACATCGTCGACATGGCCGTCCGTCTCGTCGAAGGCAAAGCCGCGGGGCAGCCAGATGATGGTGTCGACGCCGAGATAGTCGCCCAGTTGCCGTTCCACCTCGGCCTTGCCGAGATGGGCGTTGCGATTTCGATTGAGCAGGCATTGCTCCGTCGTGATGAGCGTGCCCTGTCCGTCGCATTGCAGGCCTCCGCCCTCGGCGATCAGCGGCGCGCGATAACGATCCATCCTCTCGATTTCGAGCACCTTTTGCGCCGCCAGGTCGTCCAGGTCCCATGGCGCGTAGAGCCCGCCATCGAAACCGCCATAGGCGTTGAAGGTCCAATCGACGCCACGCACGGAGCCTTGATCGTTGACGACGAAATTCGGGCCGCTGTCGCGCAGCCAGGAATCGTTGGTGGACATCTCCACCACGCGCACATGCTCAGGCAACCGGGTCCTGGCGTTCTGCCACTGCCGGCTGGATGCCGCCACCGTCACCGGCTCGCTTTGCGCGATCGCCGCGGCGACATTGGCAAACAGCTTCTGTGCCGGCTTGGCGCCGAGGCGCCAGGTGTCCGGCCGCTCCGGCCAGATCAGCCAACACCCCGATTTGGGCTCGAACTCGCCGGGCGCGCGAAATCCGTCCTGTTTCGGCTTCGTCGAAAGGGTACGTGGCATGTGGGGGCACCGGAAAATGGCGGACGACACTCGCCCGGATCAGACTTTTTCGGGGCGTCGTCCGTCAATGTCCCATTTGGGATAGCCGGGTGCCGGCTGGAACAAGTCAAGCAGAGGGAATGGGGGGTGTTTTCGCGGATTGCCACGGACCAAGGAAGCAGGGCCGCCCGCCGTTCCCTTCAATGGCGAAGACCTGGGCCGGAACGGCGGCAGGGATAAATGCATTGCCTTGCCGATCGATCGGGGCAAATCTCGATCGGACGGCGAACGCCGATGCAGCAACAAGTCGACGAAAAGGACAGGCAATGGACGCGACCGCACTCAAGGCCATGCAGGCTCCGCTGAAGGAAGCCTATCGCGACGACGCCGCCAGGGCGCTGATCACGCTCAAGGCGCGCGGAACGCTCGACGACCAGTCGATTGCCTGCAAGGTGGAGACGGGCAGGGCGCACGCTGTCGCCGGGCTTCATCCGGCCACCGGCGGCTCGGGCCTCGAGCTATGCTCGGGCGACATGCTTCTGGAAGCGCTGGTCGCGTGCGCCGGCGTGACGCTGAAAGCTGTGGCGACAGCGCTGGAGTTCAAGCTCGGCAACGCCACGGTCGAGGCCGAGGGCGACCTCGATTTCCGCGGCACGCTCGGCGTCGCCCGCGACGCGCCGGTCGGTTTTCGCGAGATAAGGCTGAAGTTCAACCTCGACACCGACGAGCCGCAGGAGCGCATCGATTCGCTCATGAAGCTCACCGAGCGCTATTGCGTGGTGTTCCAGACGATCAACAACAAGCCGGCGTTGGCTGTGAGCGCAGGGCGTTGACACTGCTGATTTCCCCCAAGGGAGGAGATCAGCAGCGCCGACGCCTCGCGCTACTGAGCCGACGGCGTCTCCGCATCCCCTTCATCGGTGAAAGGCGAGGCGCTCGGCACGCATTGCACGGCCCAGCCCTGAGGCGTCGGCTGCTTCTGATATTCGGTGATGGCGTTGGTGCACTGTTCGCGGGTGTCGAAGGTGCTGGGCAGCACCACCATGCCGCCTTGCGGGCCGGCAATCACCAGATACCAGACCAACGCTACGCTGGGAGTAGCAGCCATGGGAATTCCTCGCTTTGCTGAAATGTCGGAGTCGGACCGATCCTAGCAACTCCCTTGGGGCGGCGAAAGCGGGGCGGCGGCACACGCTTTCGCCGCCCCGGTCACAGACCCGTGAATAGAGGGTCGCGACCCGGCTCACTCGACCGCGAAGCAGTAGAACAGCCCGTCGCCACCGGTGCCCTTGAGCGCCTCCTGGCTGCAGCCGCCGCGCGAGGCGTGCGAGGAATTCCACGACTTCGCCGCCGCCGAATCGTCGAGCCCGGTGCGATCGTGATGGCCCATCATGGCGGCGCCTGGCGCCGCTCATCGTCCAGTCGCCGCAGGTCTGGTCGGCGATCCTGGCGCCGTCTGGCTTGGAGCCGGTCAGCATGTCGTGGCGGTTCGGCGTGTCGCCGCGGCCGTTGATCGTCTCGCCCTATTCAGTCAGCGCCGTCTGCTTGGTGATGCCGGCGGTGGCGGCAACGAGAAGAAGTCTGCGCATGTCGGCACTCCGGCTTCGAATGTCCTACATTCGAAGAACGTAGCCGCAGCGCTATTTCATCCGCCTAACACTCAAGGTTATTCCGGCTGCCGGTAGGCGACGAAGCGGTTGTGCTTGGCCTGGAAGATCAGCCCGGTTTCCTTCAGTTCCGGGCTGGCCAGCGGCACGATGCGCCTGGCGATCTCGGACGGATGCGGCAGTGTCTCCGGATCCTCGCCGGGCATGGCCTGGG
Organism: Mesorhizobium sp. B2-8-5; assembly: GCF_006440675.2. Classification (NCBI taxonomy): domain Bacteria; kingdom Pseudomonadati; phylum Pseudomonadota; class Alphaproteobacteria; order Hyphomicrobiales; family Phyllobacteriaceae; genus Mesorhizobium; species Mesorhizobium sp. B2-8-5. Next base: position 5,333,787 of record NZ_CP083951.1, on the reverse strand, counting down.
CACGCATCGCGGTCCGGGTCGCGCCCGGATCGGCGGCGTTCACCCGCAGCGCCAGGGTCTCGGTCTCATGCGCCCACGAACGCATCATCGTCTCGACCGCCGCCTTGGAAGCCGCATAGGGCGCCCAGAAGGCGCGCGCCGAATGCGCCGTGTTGGAGGAGAGAATGATGGCGCGGCCGGCATCGGAGAGCCTGAGCAGCGGGTCGACCGAACGGATCAGCCGCCAGGTCGAGGTGACGTTGATGGTCATCACCTTCTCGAAGGTCTTGGCTTCGACATGGCCGATCGGCGAGATCACGCCAAGCACGCCGGCATTGGCAACCAGGATATCCAGCTTGCCCCAGCGCTCGTGGATGGCGCCGCCCAGACGGTCGATGCCGGCCATGTCGGCAAGATCGAGCGGCACCAGCGTCGCCTGGCCGCGGCCATCGGCCTTGATCTGGTCGTCCAGCTCTTCCAGCCCGCCGACCGTGCGCGCCACCGCGATCACATGTGCGCCGGCTGCCGCCAGTTCCCTGGCGATGAAATAGCCGATGCCGCGCGAGGCGCCGGTTACGACCGCGACGCGGCCGGAAAGGTCGAGGGTCATGCAGGCAATTCCGTAAGGTGATGCGGCCTACGCCCCGCTATTCGCCAGCAGCGACAGCGTGCGCACATTGTCGTGGCCTTCGAAGTCGAGCAGGCGGGTGGGGTATTGTCCGGTGAAGCAGGCGTCGCAGAATTGCGGCTGCTCATTGTCGCGGCCGGCCTCGCCGACGGCGCGGTAGAGCCCGTCGATTGACAGGAAGCCGAGCGAATCGACGCGGATGAACTCGGCCATCTCCTCGACCGACATGCGCGATGCCAAGAGCTTCGACTTCTCCGGCGTGTCGACGCCATAAAAGCAGGACGCGCTGGTCGGCGGCGAGGCGATGCGCATATGCACTTCCCTGGCGCCGGCATCGCGCACCATCTGCACGATCTTCTGGCTGGTGGTGCCGCGCACGATGGAATCGTCGACGAGCACCACCCGCTTGCCCTCGATCATGCGGCGGTTGGCGTTGTGTTTCAGCTTCACGCCCATGTGGCGGATGGAATCGCCCGGCTGGATGAAAGTGCGCCCGACATAATGGTTGCGGATGATGCCGAGCTCGAAGGGAATGCCCGCGGCCTGGGAAAAGCCGATCGCGGCCGGCGTGCCGGAATCCGGCACCGGCACGACGATGTCGGCCTCGACCGGGTTTTCCTGCGCGAGTTCCGCGCCGATGCGCTTGCGCACTTCGTAGACATTGCGGCCTTCGACCGAGGAGTCCGGCCGCGCGAAATAGACATATTCGAAGATGCAGAAGCGGGTCTTCTGCGGCTCGAACGGGAACAGGCTCTCGATGCCCTTGGCGGTGATGACCACCATTTCGCCCGGCTTGATGTCGCGCACGAAGCGGGCGCCGATGATGTCGAGCGCGCAGGTTTCGGAGGCGAGGATCCAGGCGCCGTCGAGGTCGCCCAGCACCAGCGGCCGGATGCCGAGCGGATCGCGGCAGCCGATCATCTTCTTGGCGGTCATCGCCACCAGCGAGAAGGCGCCTTCGACCTGCCGCACCGCGTCGATGAAGCGCGAGTTGAGGTCGCGCTCCTTGCTGGTAGCGACCAGATGCAGCAGCGTCTCGGTGTCGGAGGTCGAGGAGAAGATAGCGCCTTGCTTCTGCAGCGCGCGCTGCACGGTCATGGCGTTGGTCAGATTGCCGTTATGGGCGACGGCAAAGCCGCCATCGGCAAGCTCGGCGAAGAAGGGCTGGATGTTGCGCAGGCCGGCGCCGCCCGTGGTGGCGTAGCGCGTGTGGCCGATGGCGCGGTTGCCTTGCAGGCTGTCGATGACGCGCTGTTTGGTGAAGGTATCGCCGATCAGGCCGACATGGCGTTCGACATGGAACTGCGTGCCGTCATAGGAGACGATGCCGGCGGCTTCCTGGCCGCGGTGCTGCAGGGCGTGCAGCCCGAGTGTGACAATGGCTGCCGCGTCCTGCCGGCCGAAGATGCCGAACACGCCGCATTCGTCGTGGAAATGGTCGTCAGCCTCGGCGGAAAGGACTTTGCCTCTATCTGCCGTTGAGTCTGCCATCTGGTGCTCAAGCTCCGCTAAAGCCGCCATATAAGGCGATCGCTCGCCGAACGCAACGCACGCTTTCTAGCATTCACAACCGGCGCAGGCCGGCTTGCAATCAGTTTGCCGGCGCTGGAGCCGGGGCAGGGGCTGGCGCGGGGCTGGCCGGCTCGTTGTCGGCCGGGGCATCCCCTTCGCTGTCGTCGGGCGCCGGCGCGTTGTCGTCACCGGCCGCCGGCGGCTCTGCCGCGGGCTGGTCGCCAGTGGCCGGCGCGCCGGCCTGCGGCGTGCCCTTATGCGTGTATTTGTTGACCAGTTCCTCGGTGTTTTCCGGCAGCACGCTTTCGAGCTTGGCGCCGATCGTCTCCAGCAGCGGCCGCGACTTGGCGTTGGCGATCCAGGCAGGCGCCTTGGCGCCGGCCAGCCAGTTGAAGAACAGCAGCGCCACCGCGACCACCAGGATGCCGCGCGCCGCGCCGTAGAGGAAGCCGAGGGTGCGGTCGAGCGCGCCGATGCGCGAATCGATGATCCAGTCGGCGAGCTTCATGGTGATGACGGAGACGACGATCAGCGCGATGAGGAAGACGACGCCCGCCGAAGCCGCCATCGCGATCTTGTCGTTGTCGACATAGGGCTGAACATAGGGCAGGACAGGCTTGTAGAAGAAGAACGCCGCGGCCGCCGCCGCCGCCCAGGAAACCACGGAGAGCACTTCGCGGGAGAAGCCGCGCACCATGGCGAGCATTGCTGAGACCAGGGTGAAGCCGACGAGGATTCCGTCAAGCAGCGTAATCGGCATGGTTCTCGCCCCACTTCCTGTCTTACGGCCCGACGAGCCGCATCACTCCGCGTCGTCGGCACGGCCGCGCCGTGAGCCGGCTATGCGCGCCACAAGGTCGGCAAGCTCGGTGGGCTGAAACGCGCCGGCCCCGATCCCCCCGGCAAGTTCCTCGCTGCCGAGCGGCAGCACCGCGCTTCCAAAACCCAGCTTTTCGGCTTCCTTGAGGCGCTGCTGCGCATGCGCAACCGGCCTCACCGCGCCCGATAGGCTGATTTCGCCGAAATAGACGCAATCGGCGGGAAGGGCAAGACCGGTGAGCGATGAAACCAGTGCGGCGGCGACCGCGAGATCGGCGGCCGGTTCCGAGATCCGGTAGCCGCCGGCGACATTGAGATAGACGTCGTGCTGGCCGAAGCGGACGCCGCAATGCGCCTCGAGCACGGCGAGCACCATCGACAGCCGCGCGCCGTCCCAGCCGACGACGGCGCGGCGCGGCGTGCCGAGCGAGGAGGGCGCGACCAGCGCCTGGATCTCGACCAGCACCGGCCTGGTGCCTTCCATGCCGGCAAAGACAGCGGCGCCTGGCGATTTCGAGTGCCGTTCGCCTAGAAACAGCTCGGATGGATTGGAGACCTCGCGCAGGCCCTTGTCCGACATTTCGAACACGCCGATCTCGTCGGTCGGCCCAAAGCGGTTCTTCACCGTGCGCAGGATGCGGAAGTGATGATTGCCCTCGCCCTCGAAATAGAGCACGCCGTCGACCATGTGCTCGACGACACGAGGGCCCGCGATCTGGCCTTCCTTGGTGACATGGCCGACGAGCACGATCGCCGCGCCTGTGGATTTCGCGTAGCGGATCATCGCCTGGGCGGCGGCGCGCACCTGGGTGACGGTGCCCGGTGCCGAATCGGCAAGGTCCGTCCACAGCGTCTGGATCGAATCGAGGATGACGAGGTCCGGCCGCTTGCCGTCGGCGATGGTCGCGAGGATGTCCTCGACATTGGTTTCGGCGGCAAGCTCGACCGGCGTCGAGGCGACGCCGAGGCGTTGCGCTCTCAGCCTGATCTGCGCCACCGCTTCCTCGCCCGAGACATAGACGATGCGATGGCCCTTCGAGGCAAGTGCCGCGGCCGCCTGCGTCAAGAGCGTCGACTTGCCGATGCCGGGATCGCCGCCGACCAGAAGCGCCGAGCCGCGCACGAAGCCGCCGCCGGTCGCGCGGTCGAGCTCGCCGATGCCGGAAACAATGCGCGGCGCGTCCTCGATGTCGCCCGACAGGCTGGTCAGCACCACGGCGCGGCCCTTGCGGGCGTTGCGCGCGTTGGTCGGCCCCGAGCCGATGCCGCCGGACGTGCCTTCCTCGACGAGCGTGTTCCACTCGCCGCAGGCATCGCATTTACCCGCCCAGCGCTGATGCACCGATCCGCAATTCTGGCAGATGAACTGGACGCGGGACTTGGCCATTAGGGGCGCCAACCGCCGAAGGTCGGCGTTCCTTCACACCCCCCTCTGGCCTGCCGGCCATCTCCCCCGCAAGGGGGGAGATCAGCAGTTTGGCCGACGGCGCCCATCTTGCAGCGTCGGCGATTGGCGAAAGCCGACGCGACGGTCAATCTCCCCCCTTGCGGGGGAGATGTCCGGCAGGACAGAGGGGGGTGTGACAGAGCGCGACGGTGGGTCAAAAACCTACTCAAACCTCTCCGGCAGATGGTGCTCCTCGGCCAAATCCGAGAACCGCGTGAACTCGCCGTGGAAGGCGAGGCTGACGGTGCCGGTCGGTCCGTGGCGCTGCTTGGCAACGATGCATTCGGCCTTGCCGCGCGCCTCGTTCATCTCGTTTTCCCACTTGACGTATTCCTCGGTGCCGATCTTCGGTTCGCGGTTCTTGAGGTAATATTCCTCGCGATAGACGAACAGCACCACGTCGGCGTCCTGCTCGATGGAGCCGGATTCGCGCAGGTCCGACAGCTGCGGGCGCTTGTCGTCGCGGCTTTCCACCTGGCGCGACAGCTGCGACAGCGCGATGATCGGCACGCCGAGCTCTTTGGCCAAAGCCTTCAGGCCCGTGGTGATCTCGGTGATTTCCTGCACGCGGTTCTGCGAGGCGCGGGCGGAGGAACCCTGCATCAGCTGGATATAATCGATGACGATGAGGTCGAGGCCGCGCTGGCGCTTCAGGCGCCGTGCGCGGGCGGAAAGCTGCGCGATCGAGATACCGCCGGTCTGGTCGATGAACAGCGGGATCTTCTGCATCGTCTGCGAGCAGGCGACGAGCTTCTCGAAATCCATCTCGGTGATCTCGCCGCGGCGGATTTTTGACGACGAGATCTCGGTCTGCTCGGAGATGATGCGGGTGGCGAGCTGCTCCGACGACATTTCGAGCGAGAAGAAGCCGACGACGCCGCCATTGGCGGCCTTGAAGCTGCCATCGGCCTGCTGCGCCGGAACGTAAGCCTCGGCGATGTTGAAGGCGATGTTGGTGGCCAGGGAGGTCTTGCCCATGCCCGGACGTCCGGCGAGCACGATCAGGTCGGAGGGCTGCAGGCCGCCCATGCGGCGGTCAAGATCGCGCAGCCCGGTGGCGATGCCCGACAGATGGCCGTCGCGCATATAGGCGGCGTTGGCCATGTCGACGGCGGTCTTGACCGCGTCGTTGAAGCTTTCGAAGCCGCCGTCATAGCGGCCGGTCTCGGCGAGCTCGAACAGCCGCCGCTCGGCGTCCTCGATCTGGTCGGAGGGCGACATGTCGACCGGCGCGTCATAGGCGATGTTGACCATGTCCTCGCCGACGGTGATCAGCGCGCGGCGCGTCGCGAGGTCGTAGATCGCGCGGCCATAGTCGGTGGCGTTGACGACGGTGACGGCCTCGACAGCAAGCCGCACGACATATTGCGCCACCGTCATGTCGCCGACCTTCTCGTCGGCCGGCAGGAAGGTCTTCAACGTGATCGGCGTCGCGATCTTGCCCATGCGGATGAGCTCGGCCGCGACCTCAAAGATGCGGCGGTGCAACGGCTCGTGGAAATGCGCCGGCTTCAGGAAATCCGAGACGCGGTAGAACGCGTCGTTGTTGACGAGGATGGCGCCGAGCAGCGCCTGCTCGGCCTCGATGTTGTTCGGTGCCTCGCGATAAAGCGGCGTTTCCGCCGCGCCGAATTTCAGTGCCGCCTCTGCCATGATATCCCCGATTTCGATCCCGCTTTCCTCGATACCAGAACGGGAAGATTCGGTGCTGACCTTTCTGCAACACTCCTCGGTCCAACCAGCTTGATGCCCCAATGTTCACAGGATCAGCAAACCATCCACAGGACAGTATTCCGGTGGCCCGATTCCATTTGACTCGGCAAGCCGTGATTCCTATCGGCGGTTGCCGAACAAAGCAAGAACAATTTCATCGAGCAAGGTCGCGTGGGGCGCGCCTGCCAGGCGTTCAGTGGTTCGACGACGCGGTGCCGTCGGCCTACGCAGCTCAGTCGAGCGTGTCGCCCCAGTCAGCCCGCCGCGCCGCCTTGAAGGCTTCGCCGTCGCGCTTGCTGAACAGGCGCTCGCCGGCGCTGCCGTCAGGCCGGCACAGTTTCAGCACCACCTTGCCGGAGCCGCCTTTAGGCGGCGCGATCACCCGTGCGGCGCGCGCGGGCGCCGGCTGCCGGGAAGCGGCGAGGTAAATGAACTTCTCGTCTTCCCACGGCACCTCGGCTTCCTTGACGAGACGATGCAGGCGCGAACGCGCGACGCGGCGTGCGAAATGGCACCAGTCGGGCGGCGTGAGCGGGCAGGGCACCGCATGCGGGCAGGGCGCCAGCAGGTGCGCTCCCGCCTCGATCAGCTGTTGCCGTGCCGCAAGGATGCGCCGCCAGCCGGCGGGCGTGCCGGGCTCGACGAGGACGAGCGTGTCGGCCGTGAGCCGCCAGAGGCGGTCGATGAGCTTCGGCAGCGACAGAGGCACGATCTCGTCCAGCACATAGGCGGCGCTGACGAGGTCGGCGGGCATGATGCCGTCAAGATCGATGGTAACGTCGCCGGCGATCCATTCGGTGCGGGCGGTAATTGCGCCTTCCGCGAGCGACTGGCCGACCTTGCGCACGGCAGCGCTTGCCTCGACCAGCACCGCCCGTTCCAGTTCAGGCCAGACGTCAGTCGTGGCCCAAAGCATGGTGCCAGGTCCGGCGCCAATGTCGAGCAGGCTCGCCGGCCGAAAGTCGGGGCGGGCCTCGCTCAACGCCTCGAGGCTGGCGCGCACGGCGGCATAGGTGGCGGGCAGCCGAGTCGCCAGATAGGCCTTGACCGCCATCTCCTCGCCCATATGCAGGCGGCCGTCGCGCAACTCGGCGCGGTAGCGATCCGACAGCGTCTTGGCGGCCTGCTTCAGCGCCGGCAGCGGCACCTTCTCGAGCAAGCCGTCGACGCCTTGGCGGAGCGGGGCGGGCAGTTCCATCTCAGGCTCCCCGCGGCGCGAGCAGAATGACCGAGGCGCCGACGATGCAGAGCGCAGCGCCGGCCAGATCCCAGCGGTCGGGGCGCACGCCCTCGACCAGCCACAGCCAGCCGAGCGAGGCGGCGATGTAGATGCCGCCATAGGCGGCATAGGCGCGGCCCGCCGCATCCGTGTCGGCCAGCGACAGCAGCAAGGCGAACAGCGCCAGCGAGGCGAGACCGGGGAGAAGCCAGAGCGCCGACTTTTCCAGCCGCCACCACGCCCAGAAGGAAAAGCAGCCGGCGATTTCGGTAAGCGCGGCTGCGATGTAGATGAGATAGGTCATGAAAAAGGTCTCGCGAACGAGACCTTTTTCGTGGCGTCAGGCCGCAATGGCAAGCGGCAATGCGTGTCTATTCCACCTTCTTGCGGCGGGTCGGCTTGGAGGGGGCCGGCGCCGCCGGCTCCTTGTGCCCGATATCGCGCAGCTCCAGGGCTTTCTCGCATTTGGCCATGTAGTCGCGTGTCACCGGCAGTGTGTCGTTCACCTTGGCGAGCTGGAACTGGAAGATCACCAAGTCCTGCCAGCGGAAGGCGGCCTCCGAGGCGGCGAGATAGAACTCCCACATGCGGCAGAAGCGCTCGTCATAGATCGCCTTGGCCTTGTCGCGGTTGGCGGCGAAGCGCTCGCCCCAGTGCTTGAGCGTGTCGGCGTAATGCAGCCGCAGGATTTCGATGTCGGTGACGACGAGGCCCGACTTCTCGATCGCCGGCATCACCTCCGACATCGCCGGGATGTAGCCGCCTGGGAAGATGTATTTGCGGACGAAGGCGCTGGTCGCCCACGGCACGCCGGAACGGCCGATCGTGTGCAGCAGCATCACCCCGTCCGGCTTGAGCAGAGTTGAGGCCTTGTCGAAGAAGGTGCGGTAGTGGTTGACGCCGACATGCTCGAACATGCCGACCGAGACGATGCGGTCGAAGCGTTCGTTCAGCGCGCGGTAGTCTTTGAGCTCGAAATGCACCCGGTCCTGGAGACCCAGCGCGTGGGCGCGGTCGGTGGCGACACCATGCTGTTCGGTGGACAGCGTGACGCCCTGCACGTCGACGTCGAAAGCTTTGGCGAGATAGAGGCCGAGGCCGCCCCAGCCGGAGCCGATGTCGAGCACGGTCTGGCCTGCCTTGAGTCGGAGCTTGGCGGCGATATGGCGTTTCTTGGCGGCCTGCGCTTCGTCCAGCGTCATGTCCGGCTGCTCGAAATAGGCGCAGGAATATTGCATGTCCTCGTCGAGGAAGAGCTTGTAGAGCTCGCCGGAGAGATCGTAATGGCGCTGCACGTTGCGGCGCGAGCGTGTTGCCGTATTGATCTGCTGCAGCCGCCGGAAGGCGTGGCGCAGCCCCTCGATCGCCTTCGACCACGACACGTCGATGCCGCTCGAGCCCATATTCTGGAAAGCGATGCGCATCAGCCCGAGAACGCCGCCCTCGGGAACATCCAGCTCGCCGTCCATATAGGCTTCGGGCACCGCCAGCATCGGATCGAAGGTGATGGCGCGCTCGGCATGCATGGTCTTGATATGGATATGCACCGGCTCGCCGCTGCCGTCGCCGAATTTGTGCGTCGTGCCCTTTGGGCCGGTCACCTTGAGATCGCCGACCCGAACCAGGCGTTCGAGAACGTGTTTCAACAGGATATTCATGACCAAATGTCCCCTCAGTCGGATCACCCGGTAATCGGACTGGAATGCCAGATCGAATGCCTCAGCGCGTCGCCCGCGTCCAATCGACGCGCCACGCTGTAATGTGCACAAGATATAGGGTGTCGAAAAGTTCCTTTTGGCACAAAAAAGCCCGGGTCGGAGACCCGGGCGTTGGTCCAGAAATCCTGGACGCCTGCGAACCGAAGCGACGCTTCGGAGGATGTGCCGGTCAGACCCCGAAAATCAGGCGTTCTCTTCGCCGCCTTCGAATTCGGCGTTCGGGTCGAAGAAATTCTCCGGCCGGGCGTTGTCGTTGATGTCGTCGCCATAGATGGCTTCGGCCGTGGTCAGCATCTCGCCCTTGGACTGGCGCTCCGCCTCGTCGGCCGAACGGGCGACGTTGAGGGTCACCGTGACCTCGACTTCCGGATGCAGCGCGATCGCCACATTGGAGAGGCCGATGGTCTTGATCGGCTGGTTGAGCTCGATCTGGTTGCGGTTGACGGTGAAGCCTTCGGCGATCAGCAGATCGGCGATGTCGCGCGTCGACACCGAGCCGTAGAGCTGGCCGGTCTCGCCGGCCGAGCGCACGACGATGAAGCTCTTGCCGTCGAGCTTCTCGGCGACCTGCGTGGCTTCCGACTTACGCTCCAGGTTGCGGGCTTCGAGCTGGGCGCGCTGGCCCTCGAACTTCTTCTTGTTGGCTTCGTTGGCGCGCAGCGCCTTGCCCTGCGGCAGCAGGAAATTGCGGGCGAACCCGTCCTTGACCTTGACGGTCTCGCCCATCTGGCCGAGGCGGGAAATGCGCTCGAGGAGAATGACTTCCATGGTTTCGTTCCTTCGGTTGGCGCCGGCCGAAAGACTGGCGCAATGATCTGGAACAGGTCAGGAAGCTTGGTGCGGCATAGCCGCTCTTGTCGCTGTCCTGCCTGTCTGGGCAGTTAGAGGCAATTGGCCCCAACTCGGGATTTGATGCTCAATCCGACACGCCCGTCGCGCCGGTGAAAAGAGCGGGCGGCTAACCGCCCGCTCGAAATATCAGCGAACCACGTAGGGCAGCAGGCCGAGGAAGCGGGCGCGCTTGATCGCCTTGGCGAGCTCGCGCTGCTTCTTCTGGCTGACGGCGGTGATGCGCGAGGGCACGATCTTGCCGCGCTCGGAAATGTAGCGCTGCAGGAGACGCACGTCCTTGTAGTCGATCTTCGGAGCGTTGGCGCCGGAGAACGGGCAGGTCTTGCGGCGGCGATGGAACGGACGCCGGGTCGGGATCTGGTTGATGTCGACCATTATTCTGCAGCTCCTTCAAAGCCTTCGCGCGGACGGCGCGGACCACGATCGCCACCGCCATCGCGGTCGCCGAACGAACGCGGACCACGGTCGCCGCGGTCGCGGTCGCCGAAGGAACGCGGGCCGCGATCGCCACGGTCGCGGTCGCCGAAGCCGCCGCGCTCGGAGCGCTCTTCGCGCTTCTGCATCATCGCCGAGACGCCTTCCTCATGCGCTTCCACCTTGATGGTGAGGAAGCGAAGGACGTCTTCCGACAGGCCCATCTGGCGCTCCATTTCGTTGAGCGCGGCCGGCGGGCAGGTGATGTCCATCAGCGTGTAGTAAGCCTTCCGGTTCTTCTTGACCCGGTAGGTGAGGGACTTCAGTCCCCAGTTCTCGATCCGGCCGACCGATCCGCCATTCGCCGTGATGACGCCCTTGTACTGTTCGACAAGCGCGTCAACCTGCTGCTGCGACAGGTCCTGCCGGGCAAGAAACACATGTTCGTAAAGAGCCATTATGTTTTAGTGCCTTTCTTCGTTTCTCTCACACCGGCCCTAGCGGCTAAGCCTCTGCAACTTGTCTGACCCGGTCGCGAAAGAGCGGGGAAGAAAGGAGCATCACGAGACGGTCGAGAGCGGAGACACGGGAGGCTGGAAGCCCTTCTGGCTTCGTGTCGCGACCTTCGAAGGCCACGGCCCTCCGTTCAGCCCCCAGCAAGGACCGGCAGATTGCGGGGGTCTATACAGCAATTTCCAGCGAAGGCAAGGCCACGTAGTGCCTCAACCTTAAGCGGGGGCCGTTGCCGAAGCCGGGAACGCGCGGTCCTGCAAAAGCGAGTTGCCGAGTGACGGCAGCCGATCGGACCTATGCGCCTATCGATGCGACCTCAGTACAAATATTAGCCATCCATAATATGCTATAGGCAAAATGTGAGGGTCTGAAATCCATGGGGCGGCTGCAACGGCGTATCGCCTTTATATGTCTTATCTTGGTGGGCGACGCCAACGCCCATAGCTGGTATTCGGGCAAGACTGATCCTGTTCTTAATCTCAAATGCTGCGACGATCATGATTGCCGTCCTATCGCATCAAGCGATGTCAGATCTGCCAGACAGGGCTATTACGTCAAGCAACCCGAGCCTTACTCTCGGAACGATCCGCCTACAGGCGAGTGGTTCATTCCATGGAACCGCGTGCAGGCAGCGCCTGATGACCAGTATTATATCTGCGAAAATCTCTACCCGACATTTCGCGTAGGCAGATATCGAATGAGATGGACGTGCTTCTTTGCACCGCGAGCGACGGGTTGAATTTCAGACTGAGGCACTGGCCAAAGTCGGGAGTTCCCTGCATGGCTGGAGAAGGTGCCGCAGTTTCGGAAGACGCCGGCCGTTGCCCGATTTTATCGATTTTCCAGTAATCGAACTTTAACCACCCCCATAAGGTTGTAACGGGTTGTAACCACCCGTTTATCATGAAAGGCGCATGAGAGGCACGCGGGCCGCAAGGCGGCGGAAAATCGAGCAATTCCAGGGGTAGGGAATGCTTCTCAGGCAGTTTTGGCGCTCAAGGCGCGGCAATTTCTCGTTGATGCTGGCAGTGGGCGTGCCGGCCATGCTGGGCGCGGTGGCGTTTGCCACCGATGTCTCCACCCTGATGCGGGCAAAAAGCAATCTGCAGAACGCGCTGGACGCCGCGAACCTCGCCTCTTCGCATCTCGGCGACGCCGAGACGACACGCAATGATGCCTTCAACAGCTATTTCCAGGCCAATGTCGCCAGCCACGGTGAACTCTCCAACGCCAAGGCCACGCTCACCGTCGACAGGGGCGTCAACTTCGTCAAGACCAGGGCCACGGCCTCGGCCGACGTCAATCTCAACTTCGCGTTCCTGTTTGGCGCCGAAAAGCATATCAGCGTCGACGCTTCGGCGGTCGAATCGAACAATCAGCTCGAAGTGGTGCTGGTGCTCGACAACACCGGCTCGATGGCCGGCGCGCGTATCGCCGCGCTCCGGACGGCGACCAAGTCGCTGCTCGATTATCTCGAGGCGGTCAAGTCGCCGACCCGGTCCGTGCGGGCCTCGCTGGTGCCCTTCGTCACCGCCGTCGACGTCAACGGCCCCGAATTCGATCCGTCCTGGATCGATATGGACGGCAGGTCGTCCACCAACGGCGTCAACTTTCCGGTCATCGACGGCAAGCGGCCGAACCACATGGCGCTGTTCAAGCAGCTCGGCCAGACGGGCGGCTGGAACAATACGGGCTGGAAGGGTTGCGTCGAGGCGCGGCCCGGCGCCTTGAACATTTCCGATACGCCGCCGGACCCGTCGAAGCCCGATACGTTGTTCGTGCCCTATTTCGCGCCGGACGACCCGGACGTCGCCAGGAAGCCCTCGGCCTCGTATGGCAATTCGTCGACCGGCTACAACAATTCCTATCTCAACGACACTATCGATAAGACCAAGCTGAACCAGAACATACTGGGCATAGATCTGAGCGGGCTGCTGACGGGCGTGCTCAACGCGCTGCTCAGCGCGGATTTGACGACGATCGCCAAATACGTCGCCTCGACCGGCAAGGAAATCACCGAGGCCGGCAATCCGATCACCATCGGCCCGAACCGCGCCTGCCCGACGCCGATCATTCCGCTGACCGACGACTTCGACAAGCTTCGCCAGGCAGCGAGCCAGATGAGCGAATGGAACGGCTCCGGCACCAACGTGTCGGAGGGCTTGAGCTGGGGCCAGCGGGTGCTGTCGCCGCAGCCACCCTACACCGACGCCGCCCCCTATAAGACGGCGGGCGTCACAAAGGTGGTGATGCTTTTGACCGATGGCGAGAACGTCGTCTACGGCGCATCAAACACGCCGCAGAAATCGGACTACACTTCCTATGGCTACCTCGCCAGCGGCCGTTTCGGTTCGAGCAACCAGACGGCGGCGGCGCGCAATGTCGACGGCTGGACCAAGGATGTCTGCACACAGCTGAAGAACCAGGGCGTGCAGATCTACACCATGGTGCTGCAGGCCGACACGGCGGCCAATCGTTCGCTCTACAGCGCCTGCGCTTCCGACCCGAGCGACTATTACGCCGTCGAGGACCCGGCCAAGCTGCCCAACGTCTTCCAGACCATCGCCAACAAGTTCTCCAGGCTGCAGCTCACCAACTGACGAGGGTGGGCGGCGCGGCACGGGAACGGTCGTATACCGATCGCTTCTGTGCGCCCGTCCGGCGAACAGAGCCAGACCTCCGCCGGACAGGTCGATGCTTTTGCCGGCGCCATCGGCACCGGAACGCCCTCCCGGCCGACAAGGCAAGTCGCGTCAGAGCCTGCGGAGCGCTTCAGCGGGGAGAAGGCGCGTGGCACGCCAGGCAGGGTAGAGCGCGCCGAGCGGCCCGGCGATGAAGACGAAGATCAGCGCCTGCGCGATCGACCAGCCTGAAAAATAAGGGACGATCAGGCCCGCCGCGAACTTTGTCTTCGCCGCCAATTCCATGGCAAGGGCGCCGAGAATAATGCCGATGACGCCGCCGGCTGCGCTCATGAAAACGCCTTCGATGAGAATGAGCCGAAGAATCCGCCCCGGTGACCAGCCCAGTGCTGCGAGAACCCCAATCTCGAACGTCCGTTCGTTCACGGCCATCAGAAGTGTGTTGGCAACGGCGACAGAGGCCATCATCATGACAACCAGCGAAATTGTCCGGGCAATCGCCTGAAGCAGATCGAAGACGCGAATGCTGTTGGCAAACTGCTCGGTGTCGCCCACCTCGAACCCCGGTGCGGCTGCGATAAGCCGGGTGCGGGCAACAGCGATGTCGTTGTTGTCGAGCGGGCGCTTCAATCTCACCTCGAACAGAGTGAACACATCCTCCCGCGACAGGAGTTGCTGCAGCCCTTCGAGCGGAACGATGGCGCTGTTCTGGTTCAGCATGGACGAGAATGACGCGATGCCGACGATCTGATAGGGCTGGAACTGCAGCTCGACGGTTTCGCCGACCCGCTTGCCCAATGCGCTGGCAATGGATTGGCCAAGGACCACCGGCCACTGGTCCCCCGGCGCGGGGATTCGCCCCGCCACGAGGGGTACGCCTTTCCATAGGAAGCTGCCGCTCGGCCAGCCGGCCATCACGATATTCGCGTCCTCGTCGGCGGTGGTGATGTTGAGGAGAACGCCCGACACGGCCTCGACTTCAGGCACAGCGGAAAGCGCCGGGCCTAGCGACCTGGGCACGGTGCTGCTCACCAGGTTGAACGAGCTGCGCTGGCTTACCACCAGGTCCGCACCGTTCTCGTCGATTCCCGACGCAAACGATCGCTGGACGCCGGCGGTCAGGCCGGTAAGTGCGACAAACCCGGCGACCGCCAAAGCGATGCCGAGCACCGTGAGCAGGGTGCGAAGCGGACGCGCAATAAGACCGCGCAGGGGAAGTGTCAGCTCTGTCATGGCTTAGCGGATCCGCGAAGCCGGCGCAGGCGCCGACATCGCCGCCATTCGGCTGTCCGAACGGATGCGTCCATCCGAGATCTCGACGCGCCGGCCGCACAATGCGGCCACGTCCTCGTCATGGGTCACCACGATCACTGCGGTCCCGAATTCGCGATGCGCATCGCCGATGATGCCCATGACCGATTGGCCCGTCTGCACGTCGAGGCTTCCTGTCGGCTCGTCCGCAAGGAGAAGCTTCGGACGGTTGCCAAGCGCCCGCGCAATTGCAAGCCGCTGGCGTTCGCCGCCGGAAAGCTCGGCCGGCCGTAGCGTAGCGCGATCGGCAAGACCGAAATGCGCCAGCAGTTCCAGCGCGCGAACGCTGCGCTGCCGCGCTCCGCCGAGGTTTCCCAACAGCGCCACCTCGATGTTCTCGCGGGCCGACAAGGACTGGAGCAGGGAGAAATTCTGGAAAACGATACCGATCCTGCTGGCCCGGACGGCTGCCCAGGCAGCCCTTCCATTGACGGCCCGTCCTTCGAACCGGACTTCGCCGCGGGTCGGCCGGTCGAGCCCGCAGATAAGGTTCAGGATTGTGGACTTGCCGCTGCCACTGCGGCCGACAATGGCGACGGTCTCGTTGGTCCCGATGGCCAGCGACACATCCTCAACGGCGACAATGCGGCCGCCGTCGAAGTCGCGGCCGACGTTGCTCAATTCGACGAGGGCGGACATGAGCACCGGCGAGGAGTCATACTCGGCCTTTCCTGAGATCGGCGACAAGCGCGGGGATCGAGCCGCCATTGCCGGCGAGCAACTGGCCAATGCGATCCCGCTGCTGCACAGTCACCGAGCCGCCGTCGACAAAGACATCGCCGATGCACAATTGTCCGCGGCAGTGGCGCACACGCCAGTCCACGGAGGTCGGGCCGTGGAGCGGCCGGCGGAATTCGCTACGCACGAGGATGTCGCCGTTGGCCAGGGCCTTTGTGCCGAGCACGGTGAAACTCTTGTCCTGCGTCCGCTCGAGCTTGTCGGCCAGCCTGTGGGCGATGGCATAAAGCAGCGCATCGACCACGGCGGCGCGGTCGTCCGCACTGGCGCTGCGCCAATGCGCCCCGAGCACGGCTTGGGCGATCCCCTTTCCGTCGAAGGCAGCGGAGATCGAACGCAACTGCGCCTTGGCGGGTCCACCGTGCCCAAGCACAATCGCCGCCTGGCGCACGGTCTCAACCAGCTTGGCAGCATCGCTCTGCTCATCGGCAGATGCCGAAAGCGGTGGGGCGCAGATGGCGAGCAACAAAGGGACAACCAGCAGCCGCGCCAAAGCTGCCCAGCTTGTCTGCGACCATAGGCCTGCTGTCATCATCCCATGTCACCCAATGCGCGGTTGACTGTCAATATTGAGCGCGCATCCCCGAAGCTGGAAGCGAGCGGTTCGAGGCGGGCTACGCGCGCTTTCTGCCCTTCCGTCAGGTCGGGATGGCGGTTGCGCAGCTGTTTGCCAAACGTCGCGGCGACTTGCAGCATGCGCTCCTCGCAGCCGCGGGAAAATGGCAGGTCCAGTTCGCGGTAGATCCGCTTCATCTCGCCCATCGGGTCGGCAATGAGATCCTGTAGCCGCACCTCTGCGAAGTCGGCGGCTGGAATCCGGGCTCTATCTGCCAGATAGTGCATCTCCGTCGCGAGATAATCGCGCGTGATGATCTCCTCCTGCTCGTCCTCGGGCAGCGGCGACTGAAGGGCGAATGCCCGTTGCAATTCTCGCACCAGAAAGATGTTGGACCGGAATACCGCTTCCGGCGAACGGGAGATGTGGACAAACTTGGCGCCCGGGAACAGTTCCAGCAGGGTGCGGACGCGGGCCGTATGGCTCGGCGACTTGAGCAGAAGTCGCCGCCCGCCTGCGACGAGAGTGAGCTTTTGGACGAATGCGAATTGATGTGAGCGCCAGCGGCTCAGCTCGTCCGCCGAAAGCGCGTCGAGATTGTGATATCGATTGAAGAAGGCTTGCCGGCGGGGAAGCACGGCGCGTCCAGCCAGGATCGACATCCCACCCAGATTGTTCAATGCGAAGTCGTCCTCCGCCGGCAGCCTGGCGCCCACCGGCACGACCGCGTCGAGGCGCGTCAACGGCAGCAAGGGCACGAAAAGAGTGCGCAGGAGAGCCCAGCCAAGGACGAATGTCTGAGGCGCCAGGACCTGCGGCCAGCTCGGCGATCTCAAACTTGGGTCTGCTGCCAGCAGGTTCTGCAAAAACGTCGTCCCGGATCGGAAGTAACCAAGGACGAACACGGGCGCGTTGTCCCGCTCCATCCGGGGAGGCCGCAGCCGCAGCCATGCTGCAAGGATCAGGCGCTCCGGCAGGGAGGCGATCGTGTTGATGCCGGAAAGCAGAAGCAGGAGCACCAGGCGGGGCCAGTAAGCGGGAGGGAACTGGCCTTCCGCGCGCCACAAGACCCGCAATACGGCGTCAAGCGGCGCTACGCACATGAAGTGCGGATACGGCAAGTAGGGCACCAGCCAGCGGGCTGCGGAAGCACGGACGCGGTGCCGGATAGTGTTCGACTTCATCAGGCAGTCCGGAACATCATGGTCTCTGTCGTCAATCCGGGCCCGAACGCCATGCCGCAGCCGAGCAAGCCCGACGGCTCCTTCAGCATTTCGGCCATCACGAACATCACGGTTGCTGACGACATGTTGCCGTATCGCCGGAGCACTTCGCGCGATGCTGCTAGCGCGGTCGGCTCCAGTTTGAGTGCCCGCTCGACTGCGTCGAGCACCGAGCGGCCGCCAGGATGCACCGCCCACAAATCGATCTCCTTGGCGGGCCTGCCGCCGAGGATGGCCGGATGCTCGTTGCGCAGCGTCTCCCGGACGGCGCCGGGAACCTGGCCGGACAGCACCATGTCGAACCCGTCGTCGCGGATGTGCCAGCTCATCAGCTCCTTGCGCTCCGCCGCCACGATGGCGTGGAAGCTTTCGAGCAGGATGCCATGCGGTTCGGCCGTCACCAGCGAGGCCGCGCAACCGTCGCCCCATAGGCAGAACGAGATCAGCTTCTCGAGCTTCGTGGCTTCCTTGAAATGCAGCGTGCACAATTCGATGTTGACGACCAGCACGCGTGCGCTCGGATCCGAGCGCACGATGTGGCGTGAAAGCTTCAAGGCATTGATGGCGGCATGGCATCCCATGAAGCCGACGATGGTACGCTCGACCGACGTCGACAGGCCGCATCGCTGCACCAGCTCCAGGTCGATGCCAGGCGCCGAAAAGCCAGTGCAACTTGTCACGATCAAATGCGTGATCAGCGAGCGGTCGTCGTTGGCCAGAAGTTTGTCGACGGCCTTTTGCGCGAGTTCCGGCGCGGCGGCTTCGTACATCCGCATACGGATTGCGGTGCTGGCGAACGAGCCTTTGACCGAGGTGCCGTCGCGGTCTATTGCCCCGCCGTGCGGATCGTCGGCAGGCGCAAAGCAGGAATAGCGATGTTCGATCCCGGCCAAAGCGACCATCCGCTCGAAGAGCGCAAGGCCTTGCGCATCGTTTTCAAGCAGCGAGGCTCCATAGCCGAGGAAGAATTGATGCACGTCGTGTTCGGGGACACACGTGGCAATGCCATTCAGATACGCTTGAGGGGACAAGATAGCTCCGAGAATGAGCCCAATCGGGTCTCATAAGAGGTCTGCGTATTGGGGAAGCGTTCATAAGGTAAACGCCTGCATAGGGCATTTTATTGCGCGGCGCCGATATTTCTCATTAGCAAACTGTGATATCAGCCTCCGATCTTGCATGAAGGGACCGACCTTCGCTTCGCCATCCGGGTTGAGTTCACATGCGAGTTCCGCGATGAACAGTGCGCGCGGCCATGAAGGTACGACCGAATTCTATTGCCGGATTGCCCCGCCGAGGCCCTAGATTTCCGATCCAGCGCATGACCGACATAAACATCCGGCATCTAGAGCCAGAACTCCTTGACGGCCTTCCCGCCGATGATCCCCGTGCGATTGCATCCCGTCGCGACCTCGTTCGCATCAATGCATTGATGTTCCAGGCCAGGATCATGGCATCGCTGATGCGAGCGAACGTGCAAAAGCCACCGCTGCGCATCCTCGAAATAGGCGCCGGCGATGGAAAGTTCATGCTGACGGTGGCGCGGCTGATGGCGCGCTATTGGCCCGACGTCGAGATCGTCATGGTCGACAGGATCGGCCTGATAGGCGAGGACTTGCGCAACTCTTTCGCTGAATTGGGTTGGCGGGCGCAACCCGTAACTGCAGATCTGTTCGATTGGACACAGGACAGGCCCTTCGACCTTGTTTGCGCCAACCTTGTCCTCCATCACTTCGATGACATGCGCCTGCTGGAGCTATTTTCTCGGATCATGACGATGGCCCCAATACTCGTCGCGACGGAGCCATTGAGAGCCAAGGTGCCACTTGTGGCGACACGGTTCCTGCGATTGATCGGCGCTTGCGCAGTAACGCTGAACGATGCGGCGCAAAGTGTCCGCGCCGGTTTTCGCGGCACGGAACTTTCACAATTGTGGCAACTGTCAGGTGGAACGCCTGTGATGGAGGGCCGCAGAGGCCTGTTCACGCAAGGTTTTGTCGGTGGCAGCATGCACGACACGAAATGATGCATGACGCAATTGTCATCGGCGCCGGCCCTGCCGGCAGCTCCACCGCCATTGCGCTCGCCCAACGGGGTTGGTCGGTGGCAATGGTGGAGAAGGTGGTATTTCCTCGCCGAAAGGTCTGCGGCGAGTTTATGTCAGGCACCAGCCTTGCCTTGCTCGATCAGTTGGGCGTTGGCGAGAGCTGGCGCGCGGAAGCCGGCCCCGAAATACGTCGGGTCGGGTTCTTTTCGGGCGATGTCTCTGCGCAGGCCCGAATGCCGACCGCCAGGACGGGTCTTGGCCGCGCGCTCGGCCGCGATCGTCTGGACACCATCCTGCTGCAGGCCGCCGAACGTGCGGGCGTCGAAATTCTCCAACCTTGCAAGGCGGTCGCGGTTCGTCGGCGCGATGACTTGCAATTTGTGACTGTGGAGTCGGGCCAGCAACAGAAGGTCCTCAGCGCAGCTGTCATCATTGCCGCGCACGGATCCTGGGAAAGCGGGAAACTCCCGAGCCAGCTTGAAAGAACGAGCCAACCTTCCGACCTTTTCGGGTTCAAGGCGCATTTTACCGGCGCCGCGCTGGCGCCCGACCTGATGCCGCTGCTCGTATTCCCAGGCGGATATGGTGGGATGGTGACGGCGGACCATGGCCGGGTTTCAATCTCCTGCTGCATCCGCCGCGATGTTCTATCCGGGCTTCGCCAGCGCTTTGGAAATATTGCGGCGGCGGATGCGGTATCGCGCCATGTCCTGGCCTCATGCCGAGGCGTAGCAACTGTGCTGGCCGGTGCCGAATTGGATGGCCCCTGGCTGGCTGCGGGACCGATTCATCCCGGTATCCGGGCCGGCTACGATCAGGGCATCTTCCGCGTCGGCAACATCGCAGGTGAGTCGCATCCCGTCATCGCCGAGGGGATTTCGATGGCGCTGCAATCGGGCTGGCTGCTTGCGCGAGAGCTGATCGCATCGGGCAAAGGTCACGAGGACCGCGACGCCGCCGGTCATCGCTACGAACGCGAATGGCGGCGGCAATTCTCGACGCGTCTGCGTGCCGCGGACTTGATTGCCCGGATAGCGCTTGGGCCAGGTGGCGCGACGGCCATGCGCGCCGTGATCAAGAGTTTTCCGGCGGCTTTGACGATTGGCGCGCGACTGAGTGGAAAGACCCAGCCCGTTCCAGGCTTTTGACGTCCAGATTGCGGCGGCGAAACCTTCCGAGGCTCCGGAATTGGAGCATCGCTTCCCGCCAATGGCCGGGATGGCTGTGATCAGCTTTGACCGCCTTCGCCTCAGCTCGTATGCGCGACCAGCTTGTCCACCGTCTCGGGGAAGAAGTCGGGCGCCGAGCGGCGCTTGCCGAACATCATGTCGTATTGGATGAGCCGGAAATCGTTGATCTTCGGGTCGATCTGCTTCTGCCTCGCCCAGTCCGGGGTGGCTTCGCCCGAGGGCGACAGGAGCAGGTTGCGGTCGACCACCCGGTAGTGTTCGCGCAGCGCGCCGAGGAAACCGGTGTAATAGGGGTGGGTGATGCCCGCGGTGGTCAGGATATGGTAGGGCAGGAAGGCCGGGCTTACCGAGCCCAGGTTCTGCACCGGACCGGAGCGGTTCGACCAGATGACCAGCGGCGTGTCGTGATGCTCGATCGCGGCGCCGGCGTTAGGTTCCCTGCGCGGCGCGACATTGTCTTTGAGATAGCCCGTCTCGACATAGACCGGTCCCAGCGGCGGCAGATGGTCGCCGAAGAAGGCGATGATCGTCGGCCGCTGGCGCGCCTTCGCCCAGTCGATCAGGCGCTTAAGGCCATGGTCGGCGTCGGCCGAGCCTTCGGCATAGGAGAGCAGCGATTCCCGCGCCCAGGAGCTGATCGGCGCATCGACCGAATGCGTCGGGTTGCTGTAGCGGTAAGGCTCGTAAGGCCCATGGTTCTGCAGGCTGACCGCAAAAAAGAACACCGGGTCGTCGCTGGCATCGGCCTCGCGGATGATCTCGTCGGTCATTGCCGCGTCGGAGGCAAGCGGGCCGCGCTTTTCCATCGGCGGCAGCGTCTCTTCAGACTTGAAGTCCTTGAAGCCGAAATCGGCATAGACCGCGCCGCGGTTCCAGAACCAGTTGGTGCCAGGATGGATGGCACGCGCATAGTAACCTTCGCTCTTCAGGAAGGTGGCCAGCGACGGGGTCGGGGTGCGCACATATTGCTGATAGGGGATCGAGCCGGCCGGCAGGAAGGCGTTGGAAAAGCCGGTCAGCGCCTCGAACTCGATATTGGCGGTCATGCCGCCGAACTCAGGCGAGAACATCGAGCCGGAGCGCAAGGCGCGCACTGTCGGGATCGGGTCGGGCTTGATGGTGACGCCGGGCAACTGCGTCGGATCCCAGAAGGATTCGCTCATCACCACCACGATATCCGGCTTCTCGTCCGGCACCGAAGCGGCGACGTCGGGGCGCTGGATCGCGGCCATCGCCTTTTCGGTGTAGCCGGGCGGCGCCGAGACATGCGCCATCGGCACATTCATCGCGAAAGCCAGCGCAAAACCGTTGGAGGCGTAGTTTTCCTTCTGGTCCCACATGATCGGGATGATCTGCAGCCGGTCGCGCGTCCACGAGAAGGTGGCATAGTCCATGATCGAGACGAAGAAGGCGAGCAGCGGCACGGCAAGCGCCAGCCGCGCCAGGCGGCCTTTGCGGCTGAGGATCGGCACCCGCCTGCGCCAGGTCCGCCAGCCGTAGACGAGCAGCGTCAGCCCGCCGACGATGCCGACCGCCAGCATGACGGCCGTCCACGGCCGCTCGCGCACCAGAAGCGGCATCAGCGCCACGATCTGGCGGGCGAACAGGAAATCCGTCGGATAGAGCGGATCGCCGAGATAATGCGATTTCTGGTGGCCGACAAAAGCCAGCGCCAGCGTCAGCGGCGCCACGATCATCAGGCTCTGGTGACTGCGCCCGAGTATGGCGTCCAGCCCGACCAGCACCAGGGCGAAGACGATGATGGTGGTCCAGCCCGGCTTGAACGGCTGCAGGAAGAAATCGACCGTGCCGAAGAAATCGCCGCGCACGATCAACTCGATCGCGAATACGAGCAGGGCGGAGACGAGAAGCGTCGTCAGGCCGTAGCGTACAGTCGGCCAGGCCCGTCCCGGCAGGTAGCCGGTGGACGGATCGTCTTCCAAAAACTGCGGCACGGGCTTGGCCGCGCCTTTTCTGATCCTTGCCACTCTACTTCCCCCGGCCAACGCGACACGCCTTCCACGCCCGTCACGCTTCTGTCATCGAAATGTCACGCAAAGCTAGCGCCTGTGGCGGAAATAAGAAGAGCCAGCAAACTAAACGTGAGCGGTTTTCATCAGGTGTGATCGCCAAAAAGCCTTTCGGAACAGGGAGTCAGCTGGGTTTTCCGGCTGAAATGCTGGCTGAAGAGGCGCCGGCGGGCTTGACTTGGCTGTGCGCCTTGCGCCAGAGGCAGGGAAAAACCAGCCTCTGGAGAGACCCAAAATGGCCGTCGCATTCACCTTTCCGGGACAGGGCAGCCAGGCCGTCGGCATGGGCAGGGACCTCGCCGATCAATTCCTCGAAGCGCGCCGCGTCTTCGAGGAAGTGGACGCCGCGCTCGGCGAAAACCTGTCGAAACTCATCTGGGAAGGACCGGAAGAGACGCTGACGCTGACCGCCAACGCCCAGCCGGCGCTGATGGCGGTGTCGCTGGCGGCGATGCGGGCGCTTGAAGCGCGGGGCTTCTCGCTGAAGGACAAGGTGGCCTATGTGGCCGGTCATTCGCTGGGCGAATATTCCGCGCTTGCGGCGGCCGGCTTCGTTTCGGTCGGCGACGCCGCCAAGCTTTTGCGCACCCGCGGTAACGCCATGCAGGCTGCGGTGCCGGCCGGGGAGGGCGCCATGGCCGCCATCATCGGGCTGGAGCAGGCCGATGTCGAAGCGGCTTGCGCGGAAGCGGCCAAAGGCTCCGTCTGCCAGGTCGCCAACGACAATGGCGGCGGCCAGCTGGTGATTTCGGGCGCCAGGGCGGCGGTCGAACTGGCGGCGAAGCTGTGCACCGAAAAGGGCGCCAAGCGGGCGCTGATGCTGCAGGTTTCCGCGCCTTTCCACTCGGCGCTGATGGCGCCGGCGGCCGATATCATGCGCGAGGCGCTGGCGGGTGTCGCGAAATCCGCGCCGATGGTCCCCGTCGTCTCCAACGTGACGGTGACGCCGACCAGCGACCCGGACGAGATCGCCCGCCGGCTGGTCGAGCAGGTGACCGGCCGCGTGCGCTGGCGCGAGACGGTGGAATGGTTCGGCGCCAATGGGGTGTCGAGCCTTTACGAAGTCGGCGCCGGCAAGGTGCTGACGGGCCTGGCGCGCCGCATCAACCGCGACATCGCCACCGGCGCCATCGGCACGGCGGCGGAAGTCGAGGCGGCACTGGCGGCGCTTGGCTAAGGATCGCTCGAACGTTACCGGAGGTGTCGAATGTCTCCTTCGAAGATTGGTCGAAGCAAAACCGAGCACATGGAGGAGGACTATCGCATTGCAGCTGAGGTTGTGGAACGCATTCGGCGCGGTGACGAGGATGTCCTGACGACCGAAGATTTCTGGCATGGCCTGGATGATTTGACGTATACGGAACCGGGATCGCCCGCGGCGCATTCGGAAAAATGAGGTTGAGAAAATGTTCGAACTGACTGGCCGCAAGGCGCTCGTCACCGGCGCAACAGGGGGCATCGGCGAAGCGATCGCCAGAGTGCTGCACAGCCAGGGCGCTATCGTCGGCCTGCACGGCACCCGTGTGGAGAAGCTGGAAGCCCTGGCGGGCGAATTGGGCGACCGCGTAAAACTGTTTCCGGCGGACCTGGCCAACCGCGACGCGGTCAAGGCGCTCGGACAGAAGGCTGAAGCCGACCTCGAGGGCGTCGATATCCTGGTCAACAATGCCGGCATCACCAAGGACGGCCTGTTCGTGCGCATGTCGGACGCCGACTGGGATTCTGTGATCGAGGTCAACCTCACCGCCGTGTTCCGGCTCACCCGCGAGCTGACCCATCCCATGATGCGCCGCCGCCATGGCCGCATCATCAACATCACTTCGGTGGTCGGTGTCACCGGCAATCCCGGGCAGACCAATTACTGCGCATCCAAGGCCGGCATGATCGGCTTTTCCAAGTCGCTGGCGCAGGAAATCGCCACCCGCAACATCACCGTCAACTGCGTCGCCCCGGGCTTCATCGAATCGGCCATGACCGACAAGCTCAACGACAAGCAGAAAGAGACGATCATGGCCGCGATCCCGACAAGACGCATGGGCACCAGCGTTGAAGTGGCGTCGGCCGTCGCCTATCTCGCCTCCAACGAGGCGGCCTACGTGACCGGCCAGACCATTCACGTCAACGGCGGCATGGCGATGATCTGAGGCATGGGCGGGCGCCTGTGAAAACAGCCATTTCGGCTTGGACGCCTGCCATTTTTCGTGTAATGCGGCCCGCAACCCGGCGGTTCGGGCAAAAACCGGTCCTGTGGCGTGCGTTGCCCGCAAGACCATCTTTCAGCTTGATTAGCGGCATTCCGCCCGCTAACGAAGATAGACAACTTAAGACGAGGATTGCCCCAAATGAGTGACACCGCAGAGCGCGTCAAGAAGATCGTCATCGAGCATCTCGGCGTCGACGCCGACAAGGTGACGGAGCAGGCGAGCTTCATCGACGACCTGGGCGCGGACAGCCTCGACACGGTCGAACTCGTCATGGCGTTCGAAGAAGAGTTCGGCGTCGAGATTCCGGACGATGCGGCCGAGACCATCCTGACCGTCGGCGATGCCGTGAAGTATATCGACAAGGCCTCGGCCTGAGTTCTTTCGCAGGCATTATCGGGGAGGACCTGCGATGAGGCGTGTCGTCGTCACGGGCCTTGGCCTGCTTTCGCCATTTGGCATGGGCGTCGAGCACAGCTGGCGGGAATTGCTCTCCGGCCGCAGCGCTTGCCGCCGCGTCACCGAATTCGAGGTGGACGATCTTGCCTGCAAGATCGCCCACGTCATCCCGCGTGGCGACGGCTTGAACGGCACCTTCAATCCGGAGGCCGTGCTCGAGCCGAAGGAACTGCGCAAGATCGGCGAGTTCATCCTCTATGGCATCGCCGCCGCCGACGAGGCGCTGGCCGATTCCGGCTGGAAGCCCCAGACGCATGAGGACCAGTGCGCCACCGGCGTGCTGATCGGCTCCGGCATCGGCGGTATCGACGGCATCGCCGAAAACGCGATGATCCTGAAGGAACGCGGCCCGCGCCGCATCAGCCCCTTCTTCATCCCCGGGCAGATCATCAATCTGGTCTCGGGCCAGGTCTCCATTCGCCACGGCCTGAAAGGCCCGAACCATGCGGTGGTCACCGCCTGCTCGACCGGCGCGCACGCCATTGGCGACGCCGCCCGGCTGATCATGTGGGGCGATGCCGATGTGATGCTGGCCGGCGGTGCCGAGGCGCCGATCACCCGGCTGTCGATTGCCGGCTTCGCCGCCTGCCGGGCGCTCTCCACCGAGCGCAATGACAGCCCCGAAACAGCTTCGCGTCCCTATGATCGCGACCGCGACGGCTTCGTCATGGGCGAGGGCGCCGGCGTTGTCGTCCTGGAAGAGCTGGAGCATGCCAAGGCGCGCGGCGCCAAGATCTATGCGGAAGTCACCGGCTATGGCCTGACGGGCGACGCCCATCACATCACCGCGCCGGCCGAAGACGGCGATGGCGCCTTCCGCTGCATGACGGCGGCGCTTAACCGGGCGAAGCTCTCGCCGGCCGACATCGACTACATCAACGCGCACGGCACCTCGACCATGGCCGACACGATCGAGCTCGGCGCGGTCGAGCGCCTGGTCGGCAATGCCGCCTCGAAGATCTCGATGTCGTCGACCAAGTCGTCGATCGGCCATCTGCTGGGCGCCGCGGGTGCCGCGGAAGCGATCTTCTCGATCCTGGCCATCCGCGACAACATCGCGCCGGCGACCATCAATCTCGACAATCCGGAACGCGAGACGGCGATCGATCTTGTGCCGAACAAGCCACGCCAGCGCCAGATTGACGTCGCGCTGTCGAATTCCTTCGGCTTCGGCGGCACCAACGCCTCGCTCGTGTTCCAGCGTTACAATGGCTGAAGGGCCAGCCGGAGCAATCCTAGGAAAAGTGCGCAGCGGTTTTCTACCCGGGATTGCTCAGAGACAGACAACCAGCCGGCAGTTCCGCCACCTGCCGTCATTTTTGCCAAATTCTCCCCTAGCTTTTTGCCGGGGGATTCGTTGCAAGATCAGACGGTAGGGCGCGCCATGAGCACAAATCCGGGCAGCACAAATCCGGGCGGCGACGGGGAATTCGGACGGCAAGGCACAAAGGGGCCGATCAGGCCGAAGACCGCGGCCGAGGCGTTGCGCCCGGAAGCCGGCACGCCGCCGCCGTCGAAGCGCTCGCGCGCCTCGCGCAGCCAGGTCGTCGTCTTCCTCAATTTCTTCCTCTCCATGGTCATCCTGGTCGTGCTCGCCTCGGGTGTCGCGCTCTATTTCGGCATGCAGGCTTTCGTCGAGCCCGGCCCATCCGCCAATGGCGACACCTTCCTGATCAAGCCGAGCACCGGCGTGCAGGAGATCGCCGACCAGTTGGAACGCCGCAACCTGATCAGCGATGCCCGCGTCTTCCGGCTAGGCGTGCGCGCCACGGGCAATGAATCGGCGCTGAAGGCTGGCGAGTACGCCATCAAGCCGCGCGCCTCGATGCGCGACATCATGGAACTCTTCAAGAGCGGCAAGTCGGTCATGTACTCGCTCACCATTCCCGAAGGGCTGACGGTCGAGCAGGCGCTGCAGCGGGTCGCCGATCAGGAGGCGCTGACCGGCGATATGCCGCCGGCCTTGCCGCCGGAGGGCAGCATCGCCACCGACACGCTGCGCTTTACCCGCGGCGCCACAAGGCAGCAGATGGTCGATAAGCTGATCGCCGACCAGAAGAAGCTGGTCGACGACGTCTGGTCGCACCGCGCGCCCGACCTGCCGATCGCCAACATCGACGACTTCGTCACGCTCGCCTCGATCGTCGAAAAGGAGACGGGCAGGAGCGACGAGCGCTCGCGCGTCGCCGCGGTGTTCCTCAACCGTCTGGCCAAGGGCATGCGGCTGCAGTCCGACCCGACCATCATCTACGGCCTCTTCGGCGGCAAGGGAAAGCCGGCGGACCGGCCGATCTACCAGTCGGACCTCGACAAGCAGACGCCCTACAACACCTACATGATCAAGGGCCTGCCGCCGACGCCGATCGCCAATCCGGGTCGCGCGGCGCTCGAAGCGGTCGCCAATCCGTCGAAGACCGACGACCTCTATTTCGTCGCCGACGGCAATGGCGGCCATGTCTTCGCGGCGACGCTGGAAGAGCATAACCAGAACGTTGCCCGCTATCGGGCGCTGCAGAAGAAGCAGGCGGACGCCGCCGCCAAGGCGTCCGGCCAGACGACGGCGCCGGCGGCTCCCGATGGCAACGGCGACAGCGGCGATGCCGGTGCCAATGGCGGCAGCGGCGAGAACGGCGACGGCGGCGGCGGCGACGCGCAATAGGCGCAATGCATGTCGCCCAAAAGTGCGCAGCGGTTTTGGGAAAACGACATGCATCAAACGCACTGCATGTCGCCCAAAAGTGCGCAGCGGTTTTGGGAAGACGACATGCATCAAACGGAAGTACGCGTCCTTTGACGCGAGGCCGTATTCATGTTTTGAGGGGGCGCCGGCCTTTCGTCCGGCGATGTTTGGGGCGCGCAGCGCTGGGCCACGCATGCCTTGGCTGCGACAGGGGGACGACAGGGCAATGAGCCTGCAAAGCATGACCGGTTTTGCGCGGTCCGCCGCCGAAAGTGATGGCACCTCGATCGCCTGGGAGGTGAAATCGGTGAACGGCAAGAGCGCCGAGGTGAGGCTGAGGTTGCCGCAGGGTTTCGACCGGCTGGAGACGGCGGTCCGGCAGACTATTCAGAAGGGCTTTGCGCGCGGCAACTTCCAGGCGACGTTGACCGTCGGCCGCGCCGCCGCCAGGCAAGTCCAGCCGGTGGTCAACGAGGCGTTCCTCAAGGATTTGGCGGGGCTGGCCAAGCGTTTGCAGGATCAGTTCGGCACCGAGCCCGCCACCGCGGATGGCCTGCTTTCCCTGCGCGGGGTGCTCGACATCCCCGAGGCCGTGGAGACCGAGGAGGAGCGGGCTACCCTCGATGCCACGATCCTGTCGGCGCTCGAGGCGGCGCTCGCCGGCCTTGAACAGGCGCGCCTCGGTGAGGGCGCGGCACTTGGCGCGCTTCTTTCCGGCCATGTCGACACCATCGAGACGCTGACGCTGAAGGCGGAGGCCGACCCCTCGCGCGAACCCGCCGCGATCCGCGCGCGCATCGCCGAGCAGATGCGTCTGTTGATAGATGCCTCGGCCAATCTCGATGCCGTCCGGCTGCACCAGGAAGCGGCCTTCCTCGCCACCAAGGCCGATATCCGCGAGGAGATCGACCGGCTGAAGACACATGTCGCTTCGGCGCGGGCGCTGCTCAAAAGCGGTGGCGCCGTTGGCCGCAAGCTCGATTTTCTCGCGCAGGAATTCAACCGCGAATCGAATACGTTGTGCTCGAAGTCGAACGCCGCCGCGGTCACCGCGATCGGGCTGGAGCTCAAGGCGGTGGTCGACCAGTTTCGCGAACAGGTCCAGAATCTGGAGTGACGGGATGGTTGCCAAGGAACCGACGGCCGCCAGGGATCTGGGGTCCCGCATCCGCCGTCGTGGATTGATGCTGGTGCTGTCGTCGCCGTCGGGCGCCGGCAAGTCGACGATCGCGCGCAATCTTCTGGAAAGCGATGGAAGTCTCGAGCTTTCGGTCTCCGTTACGACAAGGCCGCGCCGCGGCTCGGAAATCGAGGGCGTCCACTACCATTTCCGTACCATGCGCGAGTTCGAGCGGCTGCGCGACTCCGACGCGTTGCTCGAATGGGCCGAGGTGCACGGCAATTGCTATGCGACGCCGCGTGAGCCCGCGGAAATCGCGCTGGCCGAAGGCCGCGACATGCTCTTCGACATCGACTGGCAGGGCGCCCAGCAGCTCAAGGAGAAGATGCGCGCCGATATCGTTTCGATCTTCATCCTGCCGCCGTCGATGAAGGAATTGAAGGCGCGCCTAAAGCGTCGCGCCGAGGACCAGGAATCCGTCATCGAGACCAGGCTGAAGAACGCCCGCCTCGAAATCGAGCATTGGAAGGAATACGACTTCGTCATCGTCAACGACGATCTCGACCGCGCCTTCGCCGAGGTCCGCGCCATCGTGACGGCGGAGCGGCTTCGGCGCGACAGGCGCCCTGGCCTGTTCGATTTCATTTCGGGGTTGCTGGACGAGAAGACGGGGTAAATCGCCCGTCATTTCAGCATGGCGATATCCATGATGAGGCGCGACAACGGTACTTCCTCACCGGCAAAGCTCTCGATCATTGCGTCCAGAACGCGTTCGCGCTCGAGCATGTCGGCATTAAACGAGAATCCTGCATTCTCTATCAACATTGCCAGGAAAGTGAGCTGTGTACGGCCATTGCCTTCACGGAATGGATGCACGGCGTTGATCTCGGCCAAAACATGCGCAGCCCCAACCGCAAAGTCTTCGATGGCAAGCCCGCGAAAATGGTCGGCTTCAGTCAATCCCTCGAATATCCTGCTCATCTCCTGATCGATGTATTCGGGATAACAGAACCAGTTGCCGCCTTTGCCGATGCGAATGGTGCGAACCTCGCCAGCCCATTCGTAAATGTCCTGGAATAGGTGATGATGAACGACTTTATAGTGCTCATAGTCCAGCCTACCGACCGGCATATTCTCATCGGCTCTCGTCAGAAAAAGCGCTAACTCGAATTCGTCGAGTTCGGCCTGGTCCTCGATATTCAGCTTGTTACGAAGAACAGTCGTGCCCGGATAGCATAGCGGATCGTCTTCAGCGGCGTATACCACCTGCTGATCCTATTTTTTTCGGGATACTTGTTCCTTGATCAAGGCCCTGCGTTCGTCCCCAGTAAGGCCCCGCGCGCGGCTTTCCGTTAGGATTGTCGCCATGCGGCGTGACAATCTGAGACCTTCAACAGCGCTGATCTTCTCGCCTCTGTCACTGGTCAGGATGAATTGACCATTTTGCCCGGAGCGAATGAGGGTGTGGCTCTTCTTCATTCAGCGACACTACCATGTTCCACGATTTCCGGGCAATCGCGCCGCCGATTATGGCGGGCCGACGCCGGATACTACACCGCGTTCGTCAACCTGACGAACTCCTCGACACTCAGCGTTTCCGCCCGACGCGTCGGGTCGATGCTGGCGCGGGTCAGCAGCGCCTCGCCACCCAGGCTCTTCACGCTTTGCCTGAGCATCTTGCGGCGCTGGCCGAAGGCGGCTTCGGTGACGCGGCCGAGCTTTTTGGCGTCGGCGGGGAGGGGGGACTGTCGCGGCACCAGATGCACCACCGATGAGGTGACCTTCGGCGACGGCGTGAACGCCTGCGGCGGCACGTCGAAGGCGATCCTCGCCTCGGTGCGCCAGCCGGCCAGGACGCCCAGCCGGCCATAGGCGTCACTGCTAGGAGCCGCGGTGATGCGCTCCGCCACCTCGCGCTGGAACATCAGCGTCATCGATTGGTAGAAGGGCGGCCAGTCGGCCACCGTCAGCCAGCGGATCAGAAGCTCCGTGCCGATATTGTAGGGAAGGTTGGCGACGATCTTCACAGGCGCGCCGCTCGCCGCGCCGCCGAGTGCGGCAAAATCCGTCTTCAGCGCATCGCCGGGAATGACCTCGAGCCGGCCGGGATAATGGTTGGAAACCTCGGCCAGCGCTTCGAGGCAGCGCTCGTCGCGCTCGATGGCGATCACGCGCCGCGCGCCGTTGAAGAGCAGTGCCCGCGTCAGTCCGCCCGGACCCGGACCGACCTCGATCACTGTCGTCTCGCCGAGATCCCCGGCGGCGCGCGCGATCTTGCCTGTCAGGTTGAGGTCGAGCAGAAAATTCTGCCCGAGCGCCTTCTTGGCCTGCAGGCCGTGCCGCTCGATCACCTCGCGCAGCGGCGGCAACCCGTCGATTGTGGTGCGTCCGCTCAATGCATCCTCACGCGGCGGCCTGCCGTCCGCTGTCGGCCAGCCGGCGCGCCAGCCTCAACGCGGCGATCAGGCTGTCGGGGCGCGCGATGCCCTTGCCGGCGATGTCGAAAGCGGTGCCGTGGTCGGGCGAAGTGCGGATGAAGGGCAGGCCGAGCGTAACGTTGACGGCCTCGTCGAAGGCTAAGGTCTTGGCCGGGATCAGCGCCTGGTCGTGATACATGCAGAGCGCTGCGTCATAGGCGGCGCGCGCGCGTGGATGAAACATCGTGTCGGCCGGCAGCGGTCCGATCGCGTCGATGCCTTCCGCCTGCAACATCTCGACGGCGGGAGCGACGATCGCTGCATCCTCCAGCCCCATGGCGCCGCCCTCGCCGGCATGCGGGTTGAGCCCGGCGATCGCAAGCTTCGGCCGCGCGATGCCGAAGCGGCTCTTGAGATTGGCGGCGGTGATGCGCGCGGTTGCGACGATCAACTCCGTCGTGAGCATTTTCGGCACTTCGGCCAACGCGATGTGGATGGTCACCGGAACGGTGCGCAGGTCCGGTCCGGCCAGCATCATCACCGGCGTCACGTCCCTGCCGGTGTGGCGCGAGGCCAGATGCGCCAGATACTCTGTGTGGCCCGGAAAGCCAAATCCGGCATCATAGAGCGGCTTCTTGGCGATCGGGCAGGTGACTATCGCCGCGGCGCGGCCGGCGAGGCAGTCCGCGACGGCGCGGTCGATGGCTTCGATCGTGCCTGCGGCATTGGCCGGGTCCGGCTCTCCCGGGCTGTCGACATGGCGCGCATAGAGCGGCACGACGGGCAGCGCGCGGGAAAAATGATGCGCTGCCTGTCCTGGCAGCGTCTCGGCAATCGCAACATTTGCGCCGACCAGGCGGGCGCGGGCTTCGATCAAAGCGGGGTCTGCAAGCAGGTAGAAGGGTGGCACGCCGGCGCTGTCGCCGGCCTGCCAGGCGGCGATGGCGATTTCGGGCCCGATGCCCGAGGGATCGCCGACGCTGAGCGCCAGCGGTGCATCGGTCTTCTGCGCGCTCATGCGGTGGGCCGGCTGCGGTATTGCACGCTTGTCGCTCTAGCGTTCGACGATCTTGGCCTTCTGGCGCAGCTCGGCGACATATTTCTTGCTGAGTTCGTCGGCGTCCTTGTCGTTGCTGCCTTCTGCCTGGAACACCATCTGCGCGGCCTTGTCGTCGGAAACATCGCGCGAGGAGCAGACGCCGATGAATTCGATGCCGCGCTCGGTCTCGCGGGTCGGCGTCGCGGCGCCGACCTTGGTCGCCTTGATCTGCTCGGCCCAATCGGACGGCAATTGTGGCGCCAGAAAGCGGCCGAGATCACGCACGGTGACGTCGAGCAGGCCCTTGGCGAAGTCGCGCGTGGTGTTGCAGCCGCTGAAGCGGGCGCGCATGGCGTCTGCCTCGCGCTTGCGTTTGGCGAGCGTGGCGGCGCGCTCCGACGCGGGCACCACGAAGATCACCTGCTGCAGCATGTATTCCGTCGCGGTCGGCTTGGCGCCGCCCTTGTCCAGCATGCGCCGCACGGCATCCTGCTCGGTCACCGAGCCGCCTTCGCCGGAGCGGTAGCGCGCGCTGAGCGCCTGGTTCCAGGCCATCTGGGCACGGATGAATTCCTTGAAGTGTTCCTTGGTGACGCCCGATTGCGCCATGATCGCGTCGAGTTTCGCCAGCGGCATCTTGTTGCCCGAAGCGAAGCGCTGGTAGGCGGCGTCGACCTGCTGGTCGCTGATGCGGATGCCGAGCCGCTTGGCTTCGGCCAGCCGCAGCGTCTGGTCGATCATCTCCTGTGCGGCATCGCCCTTCTTGTGCTGCAGCTTGAAGAAGGCTGCGCGGTGCGCGATGTCGCCGGTGGTGATCGCTATGTTGTTGACGACATACTTGATCTCAGCGGCGAAAGCAGGCTGCACGACAGCCGTGACCGAAACCGAGGCCGCCACCAGAAGCGCGAATCCCGCTGAAAACAGGTATTTCCTCATCTTACCTTCCCAATCTTCCCCACCATGACGGCGCCGCGCGTCCTCCGAACGCCTGCGCGATGCGGTCGACCCCATTGCCCGTCTTATGCGGCGAAACGATGTCGCCGGCTCATGACGCCTAGAATCGAGCCTATACTCAGGGGATCAGGCGCCAAATCAAGACCAAACCACCATCAGCGCCGAGCGACGCACGGCTCCGTACGCCCACCCTTGGTCACTGGATGGTATCGACCGCGCTTGTTGACGAACCGAAATCGCCGAGCGTGCGGAACGACAGGTTGAAACCGATGTTCTGCGACACTTCCTTGGTGACGGTGTCACGCGTCTGCGAATACGTCATGATGTAAGTGAAGCAGGAATCGTTGTAGGCGAAGCCGACACCGTCCTTGACCAGCACATTTGTCTGGATGTCGTAAGTGCCGGTGCCGAACAGCCGCCAGTTCTGCGCCACATGGGTCGAGGCGCCGAGCGTGAGCTCATGGCGGTCGGTGGTGAAGCCATAGAGCGGCTGCGCCTCGATGAAGGCATATTTGGCGCTGAGCGATATCGGCAGGCTGGAATAGGCGGCCTTCACTTCGGCGCGCCTGACCTCGAAGGTCTGCTCGTCGAAACGCCCGCTCAGCGAGCCGGAGAAACCGCTCGGGCTGTTGAAGCCGACAAGGCCGACATAATCCGAGGTCGGCTTGTCCAGACCGGACTCGGCCCCGACATTGACGAGATCGGGCGCGGCAAAAGAGTTTTCGCCCGCGAGCTGATAGGACTGGCCGAAGATGGCGTTCGTGCCCCAGCCATTGTCATAGGCGCCCGAATACCGGAAGCCGACATTGGCGCGCGTGCCGCCTTCTATGCGGTCGTAGCCCGAGAATTTGTCGCGCTCGAACAGGGTGGTCGCGTCGAAGACGAAGCTCTGCGCGTCTTCGTTGGGGATCGCCAGTCCGCCGACATATTGCTCGTTCGGACGCACGAAGACCTGCGCGGTCGGTTCCAGGATGTGGCTGGAACTGGGCATCGAGAACAACAGCGGCCAGCGCGCCTCGAGCCCGAGCGTGGCCATGTAGCGGGCAAGCGACGAGCGCATGTCCACGTCCTGGCCGAGATTCGTCGCCATCTGGTTGACGGCATCGAGCGAAGCCGAATTGGCGTTGACATAGCCGGCGTCGCCGCGCAACGCGAGCAAAGGCGTCAGTTGCAGGCCGTTATCGGTGGTGAAGGTGCGCTTCCACTCAGCTTCCGCCGTCAGCCGGCTCGACTCGCCTTCGATGCCGCGCACGTTGTTGATCGAATTCGGATCGCTGGCATCGGCGAGCACGGCGTCCAGCCGGTTGCGGCTGATCACGCGTGCGTTGACGTTGAACGACAGCTGGCCACCGGCCACCGAAGTGTCGGGGATATAGGCGTAATCGAGCGACGGCAGCACCCAGGGTTGCTTGGCAGCGCGCGCTGTCGGGTCGCTGGAGAGCGTGTCTTCCTGCACCTCGAAGCGCATGGCACGGACGTCGAAATAATTGCGGTCGCTCAAGCCCGTCAGATAGATCGACGACTGGTGGACGAGGTCGCTGTAGCCGTCAATGTTGTAGGTGCGCGAGAATTCCTTGTCGGTCTGGAGCAGCACGTCCCAGCCGAAATTCCAGCGCTCGTTGATGGCGAACTGGCCCTTGGTGCCCATCATGCCGCGGAACTTGTTCGGATCGTTGGCAGGCCCGGAATTCACATTATGGCCGGCCGAATCTACAAACGCATCGGGATCCTGCTGGTTGATGCCGGCGATCTTCAGCGTGTACTGGCCGTTGTTGAAGCGCTGGCGCCACTCGGCCTCGCCGAGGAAACCCTGCTTTGTATAGCCGCTGCCGGTGACGGTCAGGTCATAGGTCGGAGACAGCGCGAAGTAATAGGGGACTTTGACGCCGACGCCGAGATGGTTGTTGTAGACGATGCCGGGGATCAGGAAGCCGCTCTTGCGCTTCACCGTCGGGTCGGCGATCTCGAAGGCCGGCAGGTAGGCGAGCGGGAAGCCGAAGAACTCGAAATTCGAGTTCTCGAAGCGGACCGTCTTCTTCTCGCCGTTCCAGATGATCTTGCGCGCCTTGACGCGCCAGGTCGGCGCTTTGT
The DNA here is from genome assembly GCF_006440675.2 of Mesorhizobium sp. B2-8-5. Classification (NCBI taxonomy): domain Bacteria; kingdom Pseudomonadati; phylum Pseudomonadota; class Alphaproteobacteria; order Hyphomicrobiales; family Phyllobacteriaceae; genus Mesorhizobium; species Mesorhizobium sp. B2-8-5. Next base: position 5,298,275 of record NZ_CP083951.1, on the reverse strand, counting down.
CCGGCTTGTCCTCGCAAGGTTCGCAGGCGGTGTAGACACCGTTGTGGAAGGTGGTGAGCACGCCACCCATGCGCTCGGCGCTCTCGGCGGCGAAATAAGCCTTGTCGATCGTCTCGACACGCAGCGCGTTGAGAAAACCGTCGGCAAAATCGTCGGTGATGTCGATATGGTCGGAATTGACCTTGGTGCCGTCGCTGTTGATCAACTCGACGGCGCCGCTGGCGACGAGGCGCTTGGTGTCGCGATTGTAGACCACGCGCTGGGCGACCAGCTTGTTGCCGCCATAGTCGATCTGCACGCCGCCGACGGCCGTCACCGTATGCTTGTCGTTGTCATAGACAAGCGTATCGGCGGCCAGCAGCATCTGCGTGCCGGAAGGGACGGACTTGGCAGCGATCGTCTGCGCCAGCGCGGGCGCCGTCGGCACCGCACAGGCGAACAGACACGCCAAGGCGGTCGCCCCATAGAGGCGTGCCAGACCGGCCTGCCTATGGCTGCGCAAAACCGCCTCCCTCACTAGCCGTCTTCCTTATATAGCAGAAACGTCACCCCAAAGAACATAGCCACGACAACCGGAACCCATGCAGCCACCACAGTAGGCACGAATCCGGCGACACCGAATGCCTTGACCAGTACCGAAACGACATAAAGCAGAAAGCCGGCCACGACGCCACCCAGAATCATCGTTGCCGACTGCCCCATTCGCGCAAATCTCATTGAAACCGTTGCAGCAATCAGCGTCATGGCCACGAGAAGGAACGGCAATGCCACAAGCGAATTAAATTGCATGGCGAAGGCGTTTGCCTTGAGTCCGAAGGAACGGGCGACCTCGATCTTGCGCGGCAGCTCGTAGAAGGGGATGGTTTCCGGACGCGCCAGCCGCTCCTGCACGAATTCCGGCTTCAGATTCGTCGGCACCTTGTCGGACGCCAGCGTCTGGATATTGCCGCCCTTGAAGACCTTGACGTCCTGCAATTCCCAATAGCCGTCGCGCAGGAAGGCCTTGGCGGCATCCTTGCGCTCGGTGATGTTGCCCTCATGGTCGAGGACGAAAAACACCGCATCCGCCATCTCCAGCCCCTGGTTGAGGATGGCGCGGGCGCCGATGATGGTGTCGCCCGATTCGGTCTTTTGCCGAAGCCACGGCGTGACATTGGTGGTGACGGCATTCGATTTGCCGGCCCGCAGGTCGTTCTCCATCTGCTCGGACCAGGAAAAGCCATGCGCGGCGATCGGGTTGATGATGGCGACCGACAGCACGCCGAACATCAGCGCGCCGACGCAGCAGGGGAACAGGAACTGCCAGGCCGAGACACCGGCCGAGCGCGCAATCACCAGCTCGTAGCGGCGATTGAGCGACACCAGCGTCGCCATCGCCGAGAACAGCCCGACGAACGGCACCGTCTGCAGCATGATCATCGGCATCCTGAGCGCCGAAATGGCGAAGGCAATGCCGTAGGTGAAGCCGGGCAACCCGGTCGTGCGGCCGGAAAGCTCGGTAAAATCGATCAGGAACACCAGCGCCAGCAGTCCCAGGAAGAACCAGAAGGTGATCGAGACGTAGCGGAAGAAGAAATAGCGGCCCAGCGTCCAGCCCATGGTCAGGCTCCCTGGCCGGAAGTGCGCCGGGCGAGCCAGAGCTTGAATGCCGTCCAATTGTCACCGGCGCGCTTGGCAAAACCTGTCAGCCAGTCGGCCCAACTGACCGGCAGTTCCATGCTGCGCGAGGAAACGATGAACCAGATCGAAACCGCTGAGGCGATGATGGGTATGCCGTAGAGCAGGTAGACGTAATACCAGACCTTGTCGGCCTTGCCGGCGGCGAAGAAGCCAAGCCATCGCACGAAAAGCGCGATTGCGATCGCCGTGATCAGCGGATTGATGCGCGACTCGCGATGCGAGCGCGCATCGCCCGCGACCGCAAGCGCGATCAGCGCGAACACAAGCGAATAGGACCATTCGGCGAAGCGCTGGTTGAGTTCCGCCCGGTAGCTGCCGGGTTCGCGCTGGAACATCTTGTCGTTGGGATCCGGGTTGAGCAGATACGCCGTCGTCCGGTCCTTGGGCAAAAGCGTGATGTCGTTCGCCGCCGACATGAAGGCCGACATGTCGAAGGCGTAAGAGGTGAAGCGGATGACGGAGAGGTCGCCGGTCACCGACTTGCGGTTGATGACGCCGTCATTCATCATCAGCACCTTCTCGTCGCCCTTTTCGACGATGCTGCCGGTCTTGGCGTAGTAGGTGAGGCTGGCGCCTTCCTCGCGCGAATCGGCGACGAAGATGCCGCCGAGCCGGTTGCCGGGAAGCCGTTCGCCGACCTGCAGGTAAAGGCCTTCGTCGATCTTGCGGAACGTGCCTTCCTGGATGATCAGCGACACGAGGTCGGCGCGCGAGGCCGCCACCAGCTGGCGGTTTTTCTGCCTGGCATACGGGTCGGCGGCGTTGTCGACGATGAAGGAAAACGCGCAGGCAAAGGCCGCGAGCAGAAGGATCGGCCGCGCGATCGTCCAGCGCGAGGCGCCCGCGGCGCCGAGCACCGCCAGCTCCGAATCTGTGTTCATCGCGCTCAGCGTCTGCGCCACCGCCACCACCAAGGCGAACGGCACGACGATCGGAATGATGGAGGGGATGATGAGCGCCGCGACCTCGAAGAAGGTCAGCGCCGACTGGCCGTTGTCGGTGACGAGATCGATCTTGGCCAGCACCTGCGTCGTCCACACGATCGCCAGCGTCCACACCAGCGATGCGAGGAACATCGTCAGCGCGCGGCGCATGATGTAGCGTTCAACGACCTTCATGAAGGCTTTTCTCGATTTTGCCGAACGGCATCATGCCCGCCGACAAGGTAGTGATCCGGCAACGCCCGCACAACTGGGTCATAGGCGGCTCGCTCCGGTTCGTCGCCCCACGCCGCGTGCCCCCGCGCGGCGGAGTCTCCGCGTCAATGGATAAGAAATGCAAAACATCGATGGTTAACAGCACGTTACGGCAGCAAGCTAAGGTCGTGCCGGGGCGAATCCTTTGTCTATGGTAGCGCTGATATAGACAGCGATTTCGGCCAAAGTCTTGCCAAATGGCTGAAAACGACCAAATGTCGCGCACGCTTGCCAAACGCGTTGCTCGCCAAGAAATACCCTTTGCCGGCACCTTCCGGCCATCCCCGAAAGCAGGACCTGATGACGTCGAGACCTTCCATTTCTTTCGCCAAGTTTGCCACGCCGAAAAAGGGCAGCGTCTTCGTGTTCGCGGCCGACGGCGGCGGGCTCGGCGAGGCGGCGAAGGCCTGCGATCCGGCCGGCGCGCTGGCACGCGCCTTTCCGGTCGCGGATTTTTCCGGCAAGTTCGCAAGCTCGGCCGAGGTGCTGGCGCCGGAAGGAACTTCGGTCGACCGGCTGGTGGCGATCGGCGCCGGCAAGGTCTCGAGCCTCGACGACAATGCCTGGCTGAAGCTCGGCGGGGCCATTGCCGCTTCGCTGCGCAAGGCGGCCGAGGTGGCCGTCATCCTCGATCTGCCCGAACTGCAGCCCGACGGCCGCCAGGCGGCCAACCTTGCCGCCGGCATGCTGTTGCGCAGCTATTCCTTCGACAAATACAAGACCAGGAAAGACAAGGAAGACGGGCAATCTGACGCGAAGGGCGCCAAGAAGGCCGAGGCGGCGAAGCCCGCGAGGATAACCATCCAGTGCGCCGACCCCGCGGCCGCGAAGAAGGCGTTTGCGGGCGAGGAAGCCGTGACCGACGGCGTGCTGCTTGCGCGCGATCTCGTCAACGAGCCGGCCAATGCGCTCGGGCCTGTCGAATTCGCCGAACGCGTCAAGGCGCTGGAGCAGCTCGGCGTCGAGGTCGAGATCCTGGCTGAAAAAGAGATGAAGAAGCTCGGCATGGGTTCTCTGCTCGGCGTAGCGCAAGGCTCGCCGCGCGGCGCGCGCTTGGCGGTGATGCGCTGGAACGGCGGCAAGGCCAAGGATGCGCCGCTTGCCTTCATCGGCAAGGGCGTCACCTTCGACACCGGCGGCAATTCGATGAAGCCTGCCTCCGGAATGGAGGACATGAAGGGCGACATGGGCGGCGCGGCCGCCGTCACCGGCCTGATGCACGCGCTCGCCGCGCGCAAGGCCAAGGCCAATGTGGTCGGCATCATCGGCCTGGTCGAGAACGCCGTCGACGGCCATGCCCAGCGCCCCGGCGACATCGTCACATCGATGTCTGGCCAGACCATCGAAGTGCTCAACACCGACGCGGAAGGCCGCCTGGTCCTGGCCGACGCGCTCTGGTACGCCAACGACCGTTTCAAGCCGAAATTCATGATCAATCTGGCGACGCTCACCGGCGCTGTCATGGTGGCGCTCGGCCAGCACTATGCCGGCCTGTTCTCAAACAATGACGAGCTTGCCGGCCGGCTTTTCGGCGCCGGCCAAGCCAGCCAGGAGCGGCTGTGGCGCATGCCGCTCGGGCCCGAATACGACAAGCTGATCGATTCCAAGAACGCCGACATGAAGAATATCGGCGGCCGCTATGGCGGCGCCATCATCGCCGCGCAGTTCCTGCAGCGCTTCGTCAAGGACACGCCCTGGGCGCATCTCGACATCGCCGGCACCGCGATGGGCGCGCCGTCGAGCGAGATCAACCAGTCCTGGGGCTCGGGCTTCGGCGTGAGGCTGCTCGACAGGCTGGTGCGCGATCACTACGAAGGGTAGGGATGGCCGAAATCCTGTTCTACCATTTGACCGAATCGACACTCGAGGAGGCGCTGCCCGGCCTGCTCGAGCGCAGTGTCGAGCGCGGCTGGCGCGCGGTGGTGCAGACCGGCACCGAGGAGCGTCGCGACGCGCTCGACCAGCATCTGTGGATTTTCCGCGACGATTCCTTTCTGGCGCATGCCACCGACCGCGAGGCCTATCCGGCCGAACAGCCGGTCCTGCTCACCACGGGCCAGGGCAACCAGAACGCCGCGCAGATCCGCTTCCTGGTCGACGGCGCAAGCCCGCCCGAACTATCGGGCTACGAGCGCGCCGTCTTCCTTTTCGATGGCCATGACGCCGCGCAGCTCGAAGGCGCGCGGACGCATTGGAAGACGCTGAAGGAAGCCGGCCACGCCGTGACCTACTGGCAGCAGACGCCCGACCGTCGCTGGGAGCGCAAGGCTTAGAGCCGTCAGCGATCGCCGATCGTTACCTTGTTGATTTTCGTACCGTGCGGAAGGTCTTTTACTTGCCGGTGAATCTGGCCGGCTATGTGCACTTTGACCACGAAGAAAGTCTTGTTGATTTGCTTAACGGACATTTCGCCACCGAGCACGGGCGGCTTTTCGAAGTCGTAACATTCGTCGACCCCCAAGACCAATCCCTTCTTTCGTGCCGTCGTCACTAATCCAGCCAGCAACAGTTCCTCGCGACGATCAGGATCATTGAACTGGGTTGTAAGTTCCGGCCACGTTTCCGACACTTGGGTCAATCGGCCTCCGACCATGTCCAGCAATTTGACGGAACCATCGGGAGCGCGGAAGAAAATGTCACCGAACGCAGAGACTGCGCCGGGCTCCAAGCCATCAAGCCCAATCCACTTCCAGCCGTCCAGCGCTTCCCAGATATCCTTCTTTGATGGCTCGATAAACAGATGCTGGAGACCGCTCGGCCACGGGCTTCTGACAGCGTCTGCATTTGGCTTAGAAACAGAATTCCCAAAGACAAAAGAAATAAAGCGAGAAAAAGAATTAGCCATACCTCACCCCCTGGAAGCATCGCATACTTACAGCAGAATGATCGACGATCAAACATGGTCGCGCAGACGCCGATGATGGCCGTCGCCTCGAACCGCTTTTTGCGTTAGATAGGGCCAAGCTCACGCGGCGGGGGGAGAATGCGGATCAGGATCGTCGGAACCGGCAGGGCGGTACCGGCTGAGCGCCTCACCACACGCGCCCTGGAGGCGAAGCTGAGCCTTGGCGAGGGCGCGCTTGAAACCGTCACCGGTGTCGTCGAGCGCTATGTCTGCAATGCCGAATCGCAGATCGATCTCGCCTGTGCCGCCGCGCGCCTTGCGCTTGAGGATGCCGGCCTAGAGGCCGGCGCCGTGGACCTGATCGTCGGCGGCTGCGGTGTGCCCTACCAGCCGTTGCCGGCGACCGCGCCGCTGGTCATGCAGCGCCTCGGGCTGGCAGACGGCTCGGCCGCCGCCTTCGACGTCAACAGCACATGCCTTGGCTTCCTCACCGCCTTCGAGACCGCGGGCCGCATGATCGAGGCGGGGCAGTGCGAGACGGCTCTGGTCTTCTCGTCCGAAGTCGCCTCGCGCGCTTTGCCATGGCAGGACGCGCCGGAGATCGCCGCGCTCTTCGGCGACGGCGCGGCGGCGGCCGTGCTGCGCAAGGCCAAGCCAAGCGAGGGAAAGGTGGCGGCGAGCCTGATGCGCACTTATCCGTCGGGCTGGGAAGCCTGCGGCATTGGTTCGGGCGGCACGCGCTTCGATTTCCGCAAGGAGCGGGAAGCGTTCGCGGCGCACAGCCTGTTCCACATGGACGGCAAGGAACTGTTCCGGCTTACCTCGCGCCACTTCAACGGCTTCGTCGATGCTCTGCTCGGGCGCGCCGGCTGGCGGCATGACGATGTCGATCTCGTCGTGCCGCATCAGGCGAGCCCCTTCGCGCTTGCCCATATGGCGCGCCAGACCGGTTTTGCGCCGCAAAAGCTCGTCGACATCTCCACCCGCTTCGGCAACCAGATCGCGGCTTCCATTCCCTTCGCGCTCGACGTCGCGCGCCGCGAGGGGCGCGTCGCGCCAGGCATGAAGCTGCTCTTCCTCGGCACGTCGGCCGGCGTCTCCTTCGGCGGCATGGCGCTGGAGACCTAGGGATGGCTGTGCTCGTCACCGGCGCCAGCGGCTTCCTCGGTGCTCATGTGCTCGAGCGGCTTGCCGCGTCCGGCACGCTGGCGCTCGGGCTCGGCCGCGATGAAGCGCGCTGCGCCGCGCTGGAGGCCGCCGGCCATCGCATCGTCCGCCACGATCTCGCGCAGCCGCTCGATGGCGCGCTCGATCCGAGACTTGGCAGGGTCGAGCGGATCATCCATTGCGCGGCGCTCTCTTCGCCCTTCGGCCGCCTTGCGGATTTCGAGGCGGCCAATGTCACGGCGACACGGAACCTGCTCGACTTCGCCGAGCGGCAAGGCGTCAGCCGCTTCGTCCACATCTCCAGCCCGTCCGTCTGCTTTGCCTTCCGCGACCAGCTTGGCCTCGCCGAGGATATGGCCTTGCCGGAGCCCGTCAATCACTATGCCCGCACCAAGCGCGAGGCCGAAAAGGTCGTGCTCGGCCGCCCCGCCATCCATCCGGTGGTGCTGCGGCCGCGCGGCATTTACGGCGCCGGCGATCGGGCGCTGCTGCCGCGGCTGATCAAGGCCGCGAGGAGCCGGCCTTTGCCACTGTTTCGCGATGGCCGGGCGGCCATCGACCTCACCCATATCGACGATGTCGTCGACGCGGTGATGGCGGCGCTTGCCGCGCCCAGGGAAGCGGAGTGCGAGATCTTCAACATCTCCGGCGGCGAAATGCTGCCGGTCCGCCGCATTGCCGACGAGGCCTGCGCCCGCGCCGGTATCAAGGCGCGCTGGCGGCCGACGCCGCTCATGCCGGCGATGCTGGCGGCCGGCCTGATGGAAGCGGTGGCGCTCCGGTTGCCTGGCCGGCCCGAGCCGCCGGTCACGCGCTATGGGCTCGGTCTCTTCGCCTATGCGCAAAGCCTCGATCTCTCCAAGGCGAAGCGGATGCTTGGCTGGGCACCGAAGATCTCGTTCGAGCAAGGGCTTGACCGCACGTTTTCCGGTGGGGCGCAGGCATGAGGATCGTCTTCGCCAACAGCGCCTGGGTGAGCGCCGCCGAGCGATTGATCCTGCGCGGCGGCAGTTGGCAAAGTGTCAAGCTGCGCGTCCGCTACGGGCTGATCTTTCACCCAACTGCCGGGCCGGTGCTCATCGATACCGGCTATACGCAGGAAGCTTTGAGCGGGGCGCGACGCGGCCGGATGCTGCGGCTCTACGGTGCGCTGCTGAAACCCGAGCTCAATGCGGCCGAACAGGTCCTGCCGGTGCTTCGGCGTTTCGGCCTGTCGCCCGATGACATCCGCACAATCATTGTCACTCATTTCCACGTCGACCACATTTCGGGCCTGTCGCTGTTCCGCAACGCTCGCTTCATCGCCAGCGATGCCGCCTGTGCGCGGGTCAAGGCGCGCAGCCCGAGGCAGAATCTGCGCCATGGCGTCTTTGCCGAACTCTTCCCGCTGGATTTCGAGGCGAGGCTGGAGGGCCTGTCCGCGAAGCGGAGGGTCGAGGCGCGCGAGGATGTACCCGGCGGCGCCGATCTCTTCGGCGACGGCAGCGTGATCGCGGTCGATCTGCCTGGACATGCCGATGGCCAGTTCGGCCTGCTGTTCAATGGCCTCGACCGGCCGCTGCTCTACGCCGTCGATGTGCAATGGCTGCTCACAGCCTTGACCGAAAACCGCACGCCGGGTTTCCCTGCCACGCTGATCGCAGAGGATGCCGCGGCGATCGAGCCGACCAGCGCCATGCTGCGCCGCTTCCTCGCCACCGGCGGCGAGGTGATGCTCTGCCATGATCCCGCTCCGACATCTTATGATCTCGCGCCGGAGGCCGCATGAGCGGGCTGGCGGAAGCGGCAGGCTGCTTCGCCCTGACACGCTGGGTGTCGCGCAAGACCCGGCCCGGCTTCGAACGCTGGCAGGCGGCCGCCTTGCGGCGCTTCCTTGACCGCGACCTGCCGCGCGCGTCCTTTTACGGCAAGGCGCCGGCGCACCTCACCGACTTGCCGATCACCGACAAGGCGCTGCTGATGGCGCGCTTCGACGAATTCAACATCCACGGTCTCACCGCCACGCAAGCCTGGGCGGCCCTGGCGCGCGATGGCCGCGCCGGATCGCTCACGGTCGGCGCCAGCACCGGAACATCGGGCAATCGCGGCTTGTTCGTGATTTCCGAGGCCGAAAAATACCGCTGGCTGGGCGCGATTCTGGCCAAGGCGGCGCCGGATCTTCTGTGGCGCGGCATGCGCGTCGCCGTCGTCCTGCCGCAGAACACCGGGCTCTACGACAGCGCCCGCAAATCGCGCCTGATCAAGCTCGCCTTCTTCGATCTGACCGCAGGGCCGGAGAGCTGGCGCGGCGCGCTCGAAATGTTCGACCCGACGGTCATCATCGCGCCGCCAAAAATCTTGCGCCATTTCGCGGCCGAAAACTTCCGGCTCCGGCCGAAGCGCGTCTTCTCCGCCGCCGAGACGCTCGATCCGGTCGATCGCCCGGTGATCGAAAATTTCTTCCGGCTGCCACTCGACCAGATCTATATGGCGACCGAAGGCCTGTTCGCGGTGACCTGCCGGCAGGGCGGACTGCATCTTGCGGAAGACTCCGTCTTCTTCGAATTCGAGCCGGCGGGAGAGGGGCTGGTGACGCCGCTGGTGACGGCCTTTCGCCGCCAAACCCAGATCATGGCGCGCTACCGGATGAATGACCTTTTGCGCCTGTCCGGACAGGCTTGCGGCTGCGGCTCGCCGCTGCGCTGCGTCGACGAGATCGTCGGCCGCATGGACGATGTCTTCCGTCTTATGTCACAGGACGGCCTGATCCTGGTCACGCCCGATGTGCTGCGCAACGCCGTGCTCAAGGCCGACCGCCGCATTGACGACTTTCGCCTCGTCCAGACCGCGCCGGACAGGGTCGAGCTCAGGCTTCCACCGACGTTCGCGGAGGAAGCGGCTGTGGCCGCTCATCAGGCAGTCCGCGCGCTGCTGGAAATGCGAAAGGCGGTCGCTACCGTGACGCTCATCCGCGCGCCGCTGCCGCTGGAAACAGGCCGCAAGCTGCGCCGCGTCGAATGCCGCCTGGAGCCGGCGCGGTGAGCGGCGCGGCGATGATGGAAAGGCCTGCGCAGCAGGCCGACCGGGTCGAGAACAAGCCGGCAAAGGTCGAGGCTTTTGTGAGGCTTTTCAACGAGGTGCCGGTGCGCGATCTCATCTCTAACCTGAAGACGAAAGTCGAGACGTTCGAAGTCGCCAGGCGGATTTTTCCGCTGACGCTGAACGACGCCGATGAAGCGCCCAACTGCTATATCTGCTGCCCGACCTGCGCCTATATCGACTATGCGATGGACGAGACGCGCAACTTCGCCGCCCACCCGCTGCTGCAACGCGCGCTCAACGCCCTGATTGGGGCGTGCGCGCCGCTTGTCAGGGCAAGCGGCCTCGACCATCAGGCGCAGGTCAACAACTGGCTTTATTCGACCAACCCGGTGCCGTTGCTCGACCGGCCGGCGGCCGCGTCGCTGCGCGCGGCCCTGACCGGGCGTTTCCCCGATCGCGCCATCGTCATCCGCTCGTTGAACGATATCGCCGATCCAGCGACCATGGCCGCCTTGAAGGCCGAGGGATTCCGCATGCTGGCGGCGCGCCAGATCTACATCTTCGCCGACCGCAGCGCATCGCCCGCAATGACGCGCGACATGAAGCGCGATCGCGCCCGCCTGCGCGCGACGCCGTTCGAGCGGGTCGGCAATGGCGATTTCACTGAGGCCGATTATGCGCGCGCCGAGCAGCTCTACAATATGCTCTATCTCGACAAATACACGCCGCTCAATCCGCACTACACGGCTCGCTACATCGCCGAAATGCACCGACGCGGCATCATCGGCCTGGCGGGGCTGCGCAGGCCGGGCGGCGAGCTGGTCGCCGTCACCGGCCTGTTCGAAAACGGCGGTACGCTGACCCAGCCCATCGTCGGCTACGACACGGGCTTGCCGGTGGCCGACGGGCTTTATCGCATGATGATGGCGATGGGGCAGGACCACGCCACGGCGCGGGGCCTGTTCTTCAACATGAGCGCGGGTGCCGCCGATTTCAAACGCCGGCGCGGCGCGGTCGCCGCGATCGAATACAACGCCGTCTATGCCGGGCATCTTGCGCTTCGCCGGCGCCTGGCGATCCGCGTCATGGAGACCGTGCTGGCGCTGGTCGGCATTCCCCTGCTCAGGAGGTTCGAATTGTGAGCGAGCGGCGTGGGGAGGATCATTGGCAGGCGGCGGCGCTGTCCGCCGATATCGGCAAGCGGCCGAAGCGCATTCTGTTCGACGGCGCGCCGGTGGTGCTGTTCCGCTCGGCGCAGGGCATCGCCGCGTTGTTCGACCGCTGTCCGCACCGGCTGGTCGAGCTGTCGACCGGCAAGATCGTCGGCGGCGAGATCGAATGCCCCTATCACGGCTGGCGTTATGACGGCGAAGGCCGCTGCACCGCGATCCCCGGCCTTGTTGGCGCCATGCCGCACTACCGGGTCCGCCGCTACGCGGCGATCGAGCGCGACGGCGTCGTCTTCATCTCGTCCGGCACGCCGCGGGGCGAGCCTTACCTGCACTGCATGCAGGGCAGGGATATCATCGCGCGGCGGGTTCGCTCATCGACGCAGTCGACGGTGATCGACGCCGCCGAGAACATCCTCGACGCCACCCACACCCACTTCACCCACAAAGGCCTGCTGCGCGGCCTCACCTCCAAGCGCCATCTGGTTCGGGTCGAGGTGACCGGCGGCGAGGGCTGGGTCGAGGCCAGCTACACTGGCGAGGACCGCCAGCAGGGCCTCATCAGCCGGTTGCTCGAAGGCGAGCGCGCGAAAACCATTGGTCGCTTCCGTCATCCCGGCATCGCCGAGCTCGAATATTGGGGCAAGGACGGGCTGGTCCTGGCCACCACCTTTCACCTCCGCCAGGCCGACGAACGCACCGTCGAGGGCGTCGGCTGGCTTATCGGCCGGCGCCAAGGCCTGTTCGGCGAACTCAAGGCGCTGGCCTTCAAGCCGCTCTTCACCGTCGCGCTGCACCAGGACCGCCGGGTGCTGAAATCGGCCAGCGACAACGCTCGGCTGCCGCCGCAGGCCCTGCCGGTGATCGGCCCGCTTGATTTCTTGCGCCGCGACATCGCCGCGATCATGGAAGGGAGGATGCCGGCGGCGGCAGGTGAGGCAAGGGTGCATTATATCGAGCTGTGAATTATAGTTCACATACCTTGATTTGAATGTTTTCGTGAATTATAGTTCACGCATGATCGAGGTCCGGCAGACCGCCGATTTCACCAACTGGCTGGACGCGCTTCGTGACACCGCGGCTCGACAGCGCGTCGTCGCCCGCATCCGTCGGGTCGAGATCGGTAACATCGGTGATGTCAAATACTTCGATGGCATCGGCGAGCTTCGGATCGACCATGGCCCAGGCTACCGGCTCTACTTTGTGAAGATTGGAAACGCCGTGATCATACTGCTCTGTGGCGGCGACAAGTCCAGCCAAAGGCGCGACATCGCAAGGCGAAACAGATGGCAAAGGAGATATGACGATGCCTCTCGAAACCACCCGCTTCGACATTCTCGACCACCTGAAAACTCCGGAGGATCGCTTGGCCTACATCGAAGCTGCCTTCGAGGATGGCGATCCCGCGCTCATTACGCACGCGCTCGGCGACGTAGCGCGCTCCATAGGCATGACGGCCGTGGCGAAAGAGGCTGGCGTTACGCGCGAGGCGCTTTATAAGGCGCTGAGCGAAAAGGGCGATCCGCGCCTCAGCACGCTGTTGGGCGTCACCAAGGCGCTGGGTTTGCAACTTGAGGTCAAGCCTATCGGCCCGGGCTCGCTCAGGGCCTGAAGCGCCTCAACCAGGCCCATTCCATTCGATATCACGCGTCGACGCCGCCTGCAGGCCGATGCGTTGGCGCAATGCCACTCGCGCAACCTCCAGCAGCGCCGGCCATTGTGCCTTCACCGGCGCGGAATCGCCTGGCCAATCGAGCAATTCCTCGCCCATTCGCATCGCTTTGCGAAAGCGGCCGAGGCCGCCTGAACGCAACGCCGCAGGCAGGCCATAGATCCACATCGCGAGTCGCACGGTTTGCGGCGCGGACACATCGGGAATGACTTCCTGACCGTCGCCGAGCACGGCATCCACAAAGCGCGCCGGATTGCGGAAGAAATGCAGGCCGCTCACGGCGCGCGGGTTGCATTCGAGCGGCAGCACGCGGCCATCCGCCTCGCGCATCAGGTCGAAGGAGATCTGCCCGGTCCATGCGGTGCCGGCGACGATGCGCTCGACCAGATCGCGCGCGGCATCGTCCTCGACCCGCTCGAAGAAGATGCCGGCGCCTTTGCCGGCGCGGTAGAGCGAGCGGTAGAGCCCAAGCGCCTTGAGCCTGCCTTCTTGCGCCACCGCATAGGCGCTGATCTCCTTGCCCTCGACAAAACGCTGCGCCACCCAGGGCATGGCGGGCGAGGGCACGATCGCATCGAGGAAATCCGGTGTCGGACGCAGCAGAACGTGGCTGGCGAAGCGCGACCAGACCGGCTTGAACACCAGGTCGCGTGAGCGGCCACGTACCGCCTCCAGATCGTCGCGGGAATTGAGAAGCGTGGTCTCCGGCACCGCCAGGCCAAGCTGTTCAGCCAACCGGATGAAGCTGTGCTTGTTGTGAACCTGCGCCAGCAACCCGATATCGGGGGCGAACAGTTGCGCCGGCATGGTCCTGCCGCGCCAGGCGAGCGCGAGGTGAAAGACCTCCTCGCAGGTCGGGACGACCATCTCGACGCCTTCCGCTCGGACCAGCGCCTCGACCGCCTCGGCATAGGCTTGCGGCTCGAAGCGCGGCGGCGGCAGCCGGCAATAGCGCGCGCAGGCCTTGCTCGCCGCCGCGATGGGCCGCGCCGGCGTGTCGGCCAGGATCACCCTTTTCCCGGCGCCATGGAGAAGGCGCGCCAGATGCAGCGCCACCGGCGCGCGTGCCCCTGTAATCAGGATGGATCTGTCAGCCCTCGGCATCGGTCATTCGCGGTCGTTCCCGTCGCGAGGACCGATGCGCGAAATCAAGGCGATTGGCAATGCAGCTGGTGCCGGCCAGTCTGCCCGATCACTTCCGGCGCGCCTTCGGCTTTTCCACAGCCGCCGGCTTGCTCGGCCAGTGCCAGCCATCGCCCTCGCCATGCGCGGGCTGCGGCCGCGCCACATAGGCGAGCGCGCCATTGGCCTCGAGATAGACGCGCGACAGCATCTCGGCGAGCACGCCCGACGTCACCGCCTGCAGCCCGGCGATCACCAGGAAGAAGCCGGTGATCAGCATCGGCCTGGTGCCGATATCCTGTCCCAGGAAAACCTTGATCGCAAAGAGATAGGCAAGAATCAGCGAGCCGAGCACGCCGAGCACGATGCCGATGCCGCCGAAGAAATGTCCGGGCCGCGTGCGGTAGCGCAGGAAGAAGAACATGAAGACGAGATCGAGCACCACGCGGAAGGTGCGCGAGATGCCATATTTCGACTGGCCGTGGATGCGTGCGTGATGCGTCACCACTTCCTGGGCGATGCGGCGCGGCGTCGTCACCGTCGCCAGCCACGCCGGGATGAAGCGGTGCATCTCGCCATAGAGCCGCACGCTGCGGATGACGCTGCCACGAAACACTTTCAGGCTGCAGCCATAGTCCTTGAGCTGCACGCCGGTGACGCGCGCGATCAGCCTGTTGGCGATGCGCGAGGGCAAGCGGCGCATCCAGAAACCTTCCTTGCGGTCCTTGCGCCAGCCGGCGACGAGGTCGAGATCCTCGGTCAGCAGGCGGTAGACCATGCGTGGAATGTCGAACGGGTCGTTCTGCAGGTCGCCGTCGAGTGTCGCGATGACGTCGCCGCGCGCGGCGTCGAGGCCGGCCTGCATGGCCGCGGTCTGCTTGTAGTTGCGCACCAGTTCCACGCCATGCACATGCGGCCCGTATTGAGCCGCCAGCCGGCGGATCTCGGCGGGTGTGGCGTCGGTGCTGCCGTCGTCGACCAGCACCACTTCCCAGGGCTGGCTGTAATTCTCCATCGCCTGATGGATGCGGACGAGCAGCGGCTCGACATTGTCAGCCTCGTTATACATCGGGATGACGATGGAGAGCTTGTGCTCGGGCATGACGGCGCCCTCGGGCAGTCCCGATGCGGGAATGGGAAGCACGTTCATGGCGGTCATTTCCTTGCCGGTCCTGCCGTCGGGGTTTCCGGCAGCGTCGATTTCGAGGGGAACAGCCAGGCGATCGCACCGGTTGCGACCGCCGAGCAGAGGATGAAGAGATGCAGCGCCAGCGCCGCCTGCAGGCCATCCTTCATGGCAATGCCGGAATAGAGCAACGCGGCTGCGGCGCCCGCCTCATAGGTGCCGAAGCCGGCGACGCCCTGCACCGGCAGGATGGCCGCGGCTTCCGCGCCGACGGCGCCCGGAAAGGCGGTCTGGAAGGAGATGTTGAGCAGCATTGCGAGCAGCCATCCCTGCACGCCGAGCTTCAGCGCCCAGTTGGCGATCGTCCACCACCAGCCATAGCGTGAGCGTCCCGTCGCTTCGGTGAAGATATCGCGCAATTTGCCGAGCTTCGAGACGATCCTGCCGCCAGTGGTCCAGTTATGCGGCGCGCGCGCCCAGCGCGGCAGATACCATGCGGCGGCGATCAGCGCCGCGATGCCGGCGGCCCTGAGCGCCGGATGCAGGCCCGGCCAGACCAGGCAGGCCAGCACACCGACGACGAAAGCGTCCTGCAGCCGAAACCAAAGCAGCGAAGCGCTGGCGCGCACGATCGAGACGCCGAACACCTGGCGCAAGAGGATCGGGAAGGCCGTCTCGCCGCCGCGGAACGGCACGACATTGATCATCGCATTGTGGATCAGGATGACGCGAAGCACGGCGCCGAAGCGGCCGTTCACATCGTCGCGAAACTCGTCGCAGACACGCAGCGCCCTGAGCACATAGGTAACGAACAGCGCCGCCGCCACCGCCACGAAAGCGCCGGGCGTGATGGAGGCGAAAGCATCGCCCACCATCTTCCAGCGCTGGTCGCTGGCAAGCCATGCCAGCAGCGCCAGAGTGACGATTATCGATATCGCTCGCTTCAATCAGGTCTCCAATGGGCCGCCCGGCCGGGGCGGAAGCGCTGTCCCGAGGGCCTGCAAAGCGGCAACTCTCGAATGTCGGCCCGGCCGGCGGCGGTCCGACATCGGATCCGTGCCAGCTTTTTCAAGGCGCTGTTCCTATAGAGCAGCGGCGGCGGCGAATCCACAAGCTTGGTTGGAGCGTCGATCGAGGCGGCGAAAGGCGGGCGGGGTTCGCGCCCGCCCGCTTTGCCGGATAAGCTATGCCGGGATAAGTCTTACTGCCCGGCCATCTCTTTCTTGAACTGGTCGAAATCGACCTGCATGCCGTTGAAGATGGTGCTCCAGTGGCGTGTCAGCGCGGCCATCGCGACGGCTTCCTGGATCTCCTCGTCGGTGGCGCCGGCGTGCTTGGCGTTCTCGGTGTCCGACCAGATACAGTAGCTGCACGGGATCTGCGCCGCGACCGCCAGCGAGATCAGCGACTTCTCCTTCGGCGTCAGCGCCGTTTTGTCGCTGAGCTCGATGGCCTTGACCTCGGCCCACGCGCCGGGCAGACCGGCTTTCGGGAACTGTTTCACGAAGCTCGGCACGCCGCCCATCGTCGACTGGATGTCCTTGAGGGTGGCGTCATAATCATCGGCCCGGGCGGGCGCGGAAGCCAGAGCAGTGGCAAACACGCTCGCGGCGGCGATGAGCGAGGCGGAATGAAGGCAGGAATGCACGGTTGAGACGATGCGATTGACTGACATGATCTTCTCCTCTGGTTTTTGTTAGCCTTACGTTGTAAGGTGTGTGGAAGATGAACCTTACAGTGTAAGTTGTCAAGCGCCGCCATGGATGCACAGAGCAAAAAAAAGCGACCCCGCGGAAAGCTCTCCCGCGAGATGATCGAGGACGCCGCCTTCGAGGTGATCGAGCGGGAAGGGCTTTCCGGCTTTTCGATGCGCAAGCTCGCCGCCAGGCTCGGCTGCGAGGCGATGAGCATCTACCACCACTTCCCCTCGCAGGCGCATCTGTACGAGGCGCTGGTCGACCGGCAGATGAGTAGGCTTGTCATCCCTGACAACAGCCTGCCGTGGCGCGAGCGGGCGCGCGTCGGCATGCAGGAGTTCCGCCGCGTCGCCACCGAGCACCCGGCCTTCGCGCCCTTCATCGTCGTCTATCGCATGAACTCGCCGCCCTGCCTCGCCAAGCTCAACGCCATCATCGGCCTGTTCGAGGATGGCGGTTTCGGCCCCGAGCTCAGCGCCCGCCTGTTCCGCGCCGCCGGCTATTATCTGATGGGCGCGATCCTCGACGAGACGGCCGGCTACGCCAAGGGGCCTTCGGCGGTCACCACCGTCAGCGACGAGGAACTGGCGCGCGACTATCCGAGCGTCATTAAGGCCGGCGCCTATTTCGGCGCCAGCGGCTTCGACAAGACTTTCGAGCTTGGCCTGGAAATGTTTCTGGACGAGATGGAGCGGGTCCGCGAAGCTGCCCGAAACGAACCCGCCAAAAAATAGCGGCGATCTCGCCCAGAAAACCAAGGCTCTGAATGCGCTTCCTCTTTGTCCTTCTCCTCATCGCCGGTGCCGCCATCGGCATCTTCTATCCCTGGGCGATGAGCAATTTTTCCGGCCATGCGATCGGTACTTACCGCGTCTATGAGGGAGGCCGCTTCCGGCCGGTCACCGTGCAACTCGCCGCAAGCGACGCGCCGGTGCGGGTGCTGGTCGACTTGACCGCGCGGGCCGAACGGGTCGCGGGCCAGCAGCGCACGGTGCTGACGCTGACCGCGGCGAACGGCGGCCGCACGGAGCTGGCGTCGGCGCTCTCCTTCAACCACACCGACAATCCCCGCCAGGCGAGCCCGCAGCTGCCCGACAAGATCTTTCGCGACGAGGGCGGCGTCATCGATAGGGTCACGCCCGGTCCTTATGTGTTCACCGTCGGCCCCGGCGATGCCGACGGCATCGACATGCGCGCGGTCGATCTTATCCTGCGCGCCGGCACCGGCTCGATCGACGAACGCGCGCAGCCGGCCGGCTATACGCTGATGGGCGTCGGCCTTGCCGGACTGGCGCTGTCGCTGGTCTTCGGGCGCCGCGGCGGAGGCGATCCGCAGAATCCCAATTCGCAGCCGCCACCGCCACGCTGGGGCCGCAACGGTTCGCCACGAGCATGATGCCGAAAAGTGTGAAGCGGTTTTCGGTCGACATCATGCTCTCTAGAGGTAGGCGCGCATGAATTATCGCCACGCCTACCACGCCGGCAATTTCGCCGATGTCGTCAAGCATGCCGTGCTCGCGCGCCTCGTCGAATACCTCAAGCAGAAGGATAAGGCGTTTCGCGTCATCGACACCCATGCCGGCATTGGCCGCTACAACCTTGCCTCGGTGGAGGCAGGCAAGACCGGCGAATGGCAGGGCGGCATCGGCCGGCTGGCCGAGGCGACGCTCGAGCCGCGGGCGGCGGCGCTGCTTCAGCCCTATCTGGAGGCGGTGCGCGCGCAAAATCCCGACGCCGGCCTCAAGCACTATCCCGGCTCGCCGCTGATCGTGCGACATCTCCTGCGCAACCAGGACCGGTTGACGGCGGTCGAACTTCACCCCGAGGATGCCGCACGGCTGAAATCCGTCCTCGTCGGCGATTTCCAGGCGAGGGTGATCGAGCTCGACGGCTGGCTGGCGCTGGGCGCGCAACTGCCGCCGAAGGAGAAGCGCGGCCTCGTCCTCATCGATCCGCCCTTCGAGGAGGAGGGCGAGTTCTCCAGGCTCGTCGATGGCCTGCTGAAGGCGCATCGGCGCTGGCCGGGCGGCATCTATGCGCTCTGGTACCCGATCAAGGATCGCAAGGCGGTGACCGCTTTCCGCGCGGCGCTGAGGGAGACCGGCATTCCAAAACTGCTCGACATTGCCTTCGATATCCGGCCTGCCTCGAACGAACCCAGCCTCGACGGCAGCGGGATGGTGGTGGTCAATCCGCCCTACACGCTGGAAGGCGAATTGAAGGTGCTGTTGCCCGCCCTTCACAAGGCGCTTGCTCTCCGGCAGCCGTCGCGATGGACGCTTGATTGGCTGGCGGGCGAGTAGGGCGACCGCGCGCCTAAGCCAGCGCCGTAGGCGTCACACCGGTCAGCCGCCGGCTTTCGCGGATCAGATGCGCCTGGTCGGCATAGCCGGCCTCGATGGCGAGCAGCGCGGTCGAAGCTTCGCCCTGCTGCTGTTGCAGGCGCCGGAACCGGTGGAAGCGCAAGATGCGGTCGAGCGTCTTCGGGCCATAGCCGAAGGCGTCCTCGAAGCGGCGTCGCAGCGTCCGTTCGCTCATATGCAAATGGCGTTGCAGGAAGGGAACCAGCGGCGTTTCCGGCGACAGGCCCTCGTCGAGGACACCAAAGGCCCGGCCCATCCGCGGGTCCAGCGCGTCGCGGCCCTCGGTGTGCATGCCCACCGTCTCTTCCAACTGCCGCAGCATGGCCGGCAGATCGGTCGTAGCCTTGATGCGATCCGACAGTTCGCGGGCACGCGTGCCCCATAACTCCTCGAGGTCCAGCCGCCCGCCGACGATTTCGCTGGCCGGCACGCCGAGCCAGCCGGCGGCCGCGCCCGGCCGGAAGCGGAAGCCGACGATCACCGCGCCGGCGGCAGGCGTCTCGATCTGTGGCTCCCTGTCCGGCCCGGCAACGCGGAAGCGGCCGTCGATCCATTGCAGGTCGATCGTCGCGTCAGGCGTGATGACGATGGGCGGAGCGGCGCGCTCGTCCATGCGGTGGACCCAGATCGCACAGAAGGCATCTGCCAGGCCTTTGCCAGCGGGCCGTTCCCGGAAGAAGCCGGTTGTCTGCGCCAGGACCGGTTCCATCTCTTCTCCGATCTGCTCCGGCGGATGCCGGATCGGTGCGACGGTCAATTTGGCCGAAATCTTCAAGGCCGGCCACTTCATCCATGGCAGAACAGACGCAGCCTGATGGCGCCCATCGGCGCGTTTGCCGACCAGATCCGATTTCGGATGTTGGTTTCGAATATAGAAAGGAGTGAGAGAAATGAAAGCTCGCATCACCGTATTGACGCTCGGCGTCGACGATCTGGAAGCGTCGCTCAAATTCTATCGCGACGGCCTCGGCCTGCCGACCGAAGGCATCATCGGTCGGGAATTCGAGCATGGCGCCGTCGCCTTCTTCGAGCTCGCCGGCGGCCTGAAATTCGCCATCTACGAACGCGCCAACATCGCCTGGGATGCCACGGTGCCGCAGAGCGGCCGCAGCCCGACCGAGCTCACCATCGGCCACAATGTCGGCAGCGAGGCCGAGGTCGACGCCGTGATGGCCGAGGCCGTCAAGGCCGGGGCGCGCGTGGTCAAGCCGGCGCAGAAAACCTTCTGGGGCGGCTATGCCGGCTATTTCCAGGATCCCGACGATCACCTGTGGGAGGTCGTCCACAACCCGGCCTCCGTCCCCGAGGACTGAGCGGAGCGAAGCAGATCATCGAGAGGAGGCCGCCATGCCTGGTCAAACCGTTCAAGCGCTTGGCGCTCTCCTCATCGGTGGCGTGTTCGTCTTCGCCGGCATCGAACATTTCCTGAAATTCGGGGCGATGCGCGGCTATCTGGCCGCGCAGAAATTTCCGGCTCCGGCCTTGATGCTGGCCGCCGGTTCGGCGGTCGAGATCGTTGCGGGTTTCCTGCTTGCCGTTGGCATGGCCCGGCCCTTCGCCGCCGGCGCGCTGGTCATCTTCACGCTGGCGACGAACGCGATGCTGCTGCGTTTCTGGGCCAGCGAGGAACCGGAGCGCCAGGTGCTGCGCAATGCGTTCCTGATCAACATCGCGGTCATCGGCGGGCTGCTGCTTGCCGGCACGTTTTAGGCTGTATGGAGGTTCAGGCGATGCCGGTATGACCTGAATCTCCATGCAACCCAATTAGCTGGTCAAGTCTGGAACGAAGTTTTGCGGAAACCATTGTTTTCGCGACCGCTTGACCGCCGCCAAGCGAATCCGCACAGTGTGCGGAACCGACCTTGAGAGGCTGTCATGACTCGCTTCGCCCATTCCGCCCTTGCCGCGCTGGTTGCGCTGTCCACTCCCTTTGCCGCTCCGCTGGGCTTCACCCAGGCGGCGCAGGCCGCAGACCTTTCCGTCTACAGCGGCGACGATGGCAGCGTCTGCGGCGAAAGCTGGGTGCTGAGCAAGATCACCGACCGCTTCTCCTACCAAGTGCATCACGTGCCGCACCTGCCGGATGTCGCGATCACAGATTTCCGCAACATCCGCCAGCATCGCTACGAGCCGGCGAGCGACGAATGGCCGATCGGCCGCCACTATTGCCGCGCCACCGTCAACCTGTCGGACGGTCGCGACCGCTCGATCTTCTACCTGATCGAGGAAGGCCAGGGCTTTGCCTCGATCGGCGACAATGTCGAATTCTGCGTCTCGGGCTTCGACCGCTGGCTGGTTTATAACGGCCGCTGCCGCGTGCTTAGGTAAATTTTCCGGCTGATAGGCAGGCCGGAGGGGCGCTGTCCCGCCGGCCTATCCTTTTCTCTCAACCATCACCGTCACCAGCCCGCGCCAGCAGCAGCGCGCGCTCCCGCTCATTTGCTGTCAGCTCGGCGGCGCGGCGGAATTCGGCGCGGGCCTCCTCCATCTGTCCGAGCCTCGCCAGAAGGTCGCCGCGCACCGTGGGCAAGAGGTGCGACTCTTTCAGCCGCAGTTCGTCCCGCAGCGCATCGGCGATGGCCAGCCCTTGCGCCGGTCCGAACGCCATGCCGGCGGCGACCGCCCGATTGACCTCGACGATGGGCGAGGGCGCCGCCAGCGCGAGCGCTTGGTAATAGGCGGCAATGGCGATCCAGTCGGTGTCGGCCGCGCTCACCGCGCGGGCATGGCAGGCGGCGATCATTGCCTGCAGCTGATAGGGACCGGGCGTCGGCGTGAGCGCCATCGCGCGTTTCAATCGGTCGAGGCCGCGCCGGATCAGCGACCAGTCCCAGCGGCCGCGGTTCTGGTCGAGCAGCAGGATCGGATTGCCGGCTCCGTCGGTGCGGGCGCCGAAGCGCGAGGCGCCGAGTTCCATCAGCGACAGCAGTCCGATCGCCTCCGGTTGCTCCGGCATCAGCGTCGCCAGCAGGCGGCCGAGGCGCAGTGCCTCGTTGCCGAGATCGGCGCGCAGCCAGTCCGGTCCGGAGGACGTGACATAGCCTTCGTTGAAGATCAGGTAGATCACCTCCAGCACAGCAGTCAGGCGCTCGCGCCGCTCTTGCCCGCGCGGCGTCTCGAAGGCGATGCCGGCGTCGCGCAAGGTCCGCTTGGCGCGCACGATCCGCTGGGCGACGGTAGCCTCGGGCACCAGGAAGGCGCGCGCGATCTCCGGCGTCGACAGTCCGCCCAGCATCCGCAGCGCAAGCGCCGCGCGCTGCTCTGCCGGCAGCACCGGATGGCAAGAGGTGAAGATCAGTCGCAACAGATCGTCGTCGATATCCTCGTCGAGCGCCGCCTCGATGTCGGGCATGGCGCACTCCAGCTCGGCGAGATCGACGGCCAGCTGCCGATGCTTGCCGTCGATCAGCACGGTGCGGCGCAGCCGGTCGAGCGCGCGGTTCATGGCGACCCTGGTCAGCCAGGCGGCCGGGTTGTGCGGAATGCCGTCGCCGGGCCAGCGCTCCAGCGCCTCGACAAAGGCATCCTGCACCACCTCCTCGGCCAGCCCGACATCGCGCAGGGTGCGGGTGAGCCTGGCGGCGAGTTTCGGCTGCTCGATCCGCCAGACCGCTTCGACCGTTGCAGTCGTGGTCAATCCTTGAGCTCGTCGAACCCGTCGACGACCTTCTGGACGTCCTCGGGAAAATCGTTCATCTCGAAAACGCGCCGGACCTCGATGACGTCGTTTTCTCCGGCGGGGCAGCGGCGTGCCCATTCGATGGCTTCCTCGGGCGAGCGCACGTCGATCATCCAATAGCCGCCGAGCACTTCCTTGACCTCGGCGAACGGGCCGTCGGTGACGGCTGGCTTGCCGCCATTGAAGGAAACCCGCGCGCCCGAGGACGGCGGATGCAGCCCGTCGAGCGCAAGCAGCACGCCGGCCCGCTTCAGCTCTTCATTGTATTTCATCATCGTCGCCACGGCCTCGGCTTCGGGCCTGACGTCGGGAGCCGCGGTCGCGTAGCCGCCGGGGATCATCAGCATCATGAAACGCATCTTTGTGTTCCTTCGGTTTGCAGAATGCGATGATACGACGAACGGCGATCGTCGGAATCGACAGTCGATACGAATTTAATTGCGATGCCGGTAACCGAGGAGGCGCGGGCATGCGGCCGGCGCCAGCCTGTCTGCCGTCGCTGCCTCAGGCTGCCCTGCCGCCCGATACGTAAGCCTCGATCAGCTCGACCAGTTGCCTCTGCAATTCCGGCGCGTCGAGCATGTTGCGCCGTGCCGCGTTGTGGATCACGCCTTCGATCGCCGAGGAGAGCACGCGCGCCATCGTCTCGGTATCCTTGCGGCGCTTGCGGTACTGCGCGACGGCCGCCGCGTAATGTTCGAGATAGCGCGTCTGGAACGAGGCATGCGCGGCACGCGAGCCGCGGTCGCCGGGCGCCTCGTCGAGGAGCACCTGGTGCAACGTCGGATGGATCGAGTGCGCGCCGATCATGCCGCGCACCAGCTCGCGCGCGAATTGCCTGAGCGGCTTCTCGTCGGCCGCCGCTTCGCGAATCACCGACAGCACATGATCGAAGTGACGGCGCCGGATCGCTTCGACCAGAGCGAGCTTGTCGGGGAAATATTGATAGAGCGAGCCGATGCTGACGCCTGCGGCCTCCGCCACCTTGTTGGTGGAAAAGCCCGCCCAGCCGAGCTCGCTAAGAACGCGAGCACCGGCTTCGATGATCGCCTCGACGGTGGCGATCGAACGCGCCTGGCGCGGCTGCTTGCGCATGCGCGCGGCCGGCTTTGCAATGCGAGTAGACATCCTGGCCCGTCTCCCGAGAATATAAACAGGATACTCACATTCATTTCACCAACGCAAATGGGCCGGAACATGAGCGCCAAGACCTTGCTGAAGAGCCTGCTTGTCTATCAGGCCTGGGCGAATGATGAGCTCGCGGGAAAGATTGCGGGGATGGATCCCTCCCGCGATCCCGAGGAGCGGCGCGCCGCGATCCACCTGATGAACCATATTCATGTCGTGTCGCGGATTTTTGCCGCGCATCTGAGGGGCGTCGCCCATGGCTATGCGAGCGACAATACCCGGACACGCCCGAACCGCGCGCGTTGCGCGTCGCCTTGGCCGAGATCGACGGCTGGTATCTCGACTATCTTGAAACCGTTGCGGAGCAAGAGCTTGCCGACCCGGTCGCCTTCACCTTCACCGACGGCGACAGGGGCTGCATGACGAGGCAGGAGATGCTGACCCATATCGTCTTGCACGGCAGCTACCATCGCGGCGAGATCGGCCGGATGCTGGCCAGGACCGCGCACTCGCCGCCCTGGGACACCTACGCCGTCCATCTGCACGGGGTCGAGCCGGCGCGCCGCCTGCGGCGCGGACGCCAACCGGCGGGCGCTTGATTGTGGCGCCTGAATATGAGCCTTAAGCTCACTTTAAAGCGCTCAAGCTTTGGCCGTCGCGCATGGCCGGTTCATCTGTAGATGTTTCTGCTGGACAAGATGAAGTCGACGTCCGACGGCTTCTTGTCTATTATGAGCACTCTGCTCACATTGTGATGCAAGGTTATGCCGCCGGTCGGTGGAGGATCGGGCGATAGAAGCCGCGCGAAAATCTGTGGGCCAGGCCGTCACTTCGAAAGTGACAGATTCGCTCACAATTTTTCAATGAGATGCATCTTCGAGCGTTTCGTGTAACCAAAATTCAATAACTGAAAATCATTGTGTTGCTTCGCTGGCTAGACAGTCGCGAGTCAGATATGCATAGACACGCCGGGTCACTCACGACCATCGGCAAAACGCAAGGGGCATCGCATGGCAAAGACGACAACCAAGGCGCCGGCGGCGAAAGCGCCGGCAAAGAAGCCGGCAGCTAAGGCTGCCGCGAAACCTGCAGCAGTGAAGAAGGCAGCGGCCAAGCCCGCCGCCAAGGCTCCGGCCAAGGCAGCGGCGAAGGCTGTGGCTAAGCCCGCCGCCAAGAAGCCGGTGGCGAAGGCAGCGGCCAAGCCCGCCGCCAAGGCCGCGGCGAAGCCGGCGGCCAAGCCTGCCGCCAAGAAGCCGACAGCCAAGGCCGCGGCCAAGCCCGCCGCCAAGGCTCCGATGAAGGCCGCCGCCGCCAAGGCACCGGCCGCTGTCAAGAAGGCAGCTCCGGCGAAGAAGCCGGCCGCCAAGAAGTAATCGCGTAGCTTCGCTCGCGAACCGCAACAGGTGAGGGCGGGTGCCACCTTGGCATCCCTCTCGCCAATTCGGTGTCAGAGCGAGCGGAGTTGGAGCGGACGCTCCTCCTAAAAGCTCTCGGAAATTTTGCCGCCAGGCAAAACGTCCGGGAGCTTTTTCTTTGGGGTGCCTGCGCCGGCAAGATGCATTGGCCAATCCGGATTGCCCGGCTGGCCGTTGCCCTTCGGATCCCGATCGGTCAACAGTGCCGTAAACAACTGGGAACCCGATCATGCCGAAACTGCTCTACGCTTCCACGTCGCCCTACAGTTCGAAGGTCCGCATGGCGGCCGCCTATGCCGGCATCGCGATCGACCTCGTGCCGGTCAAGACGGAGGACAAGCCCGCCGATCTGATCGCGGCCAATCCGCTCGGCAAGATCCCGGCGCTGGTGCTGGAGGACGGCCGCTCCATCCATGACAGCCGCGCCATCACCCAGCATCTCAACCGGCTGTCGAAGAGCGCCCTCTTCCCGCGCAATCCGGACAAGCGGCTCGCGGCGGAAGTTCTCGAGGCGCTGGCCGACGGCATCTGCGACTGCGCCCTGTCGATGGTCTACGAGCGCCGCACGCGGCCGGAGGCGATGGTCTACCAGCCCTGGCTCGACCGCCAGTGGACCAAGATCGCCACCGCGCTCGACTTCATCAACGCCAACCCGCCGAAGCTGCCGAAGAAGATCACCGCCGGCCACATGGCGCTGCGCGCCGCCCTCGGCTATCTCGCGTTGCGCTTTTCCGGCCAATGGGAGAAAGGCCACAGCCGGCTCGTGCGCTGGGCCGCGAGGTTTGACGAGAAGTTCCCGGAGCTGAAGGCAAGCGTGCCGGGGTGAGAACTGCCAATTTCCCTCTTTGCGGGGGAGATCAGCAGCTTCGCCGCGGCACTTCTCCATAACGCCGCCCCCACTTGAACCCCATTCCCTTCCATGCTTGCCTGGCATCACCCAAGTCGGAGTGGTGAAGATGGCAAAGCCCTCAACCAGCGCCGCGCCGGACCCGATGGTCGCACGCCTGCGCGCCGCCCTCGGCCGGCGCGCCTTCACCGAGCAGAAGATGTTCGGCGGCACCTGTTTCATGATCAACGGCAACATGCTGATCGGCACCTCGAAGCGCGGGCTTCTGGTACGCGTCGGCAAGGGCGCGCATGCGGCGGCCGCGGCACTTCCTCATGCAAGCACGATGGAGATGGGTGGACGCTCGATGGAAGGCTATATCCGTGTCGCGTCCGAAGGGACGGCAACCGACGCCGATCTTGCCGGTTGGCTCGGCCGCGCATTGGCTTTCGTCGAGACGCTGCCGGCGAAGGCGAAACCGCCGAAGCGGTCGAAATGAGGACGACTGAGGAGCTCGCAGCCCTTCTGTCTTCCGCGGACACAAAAAAACCGGGCGCAAGGCCCGGCTTTTCCGTGTCGTGGCTTTTACGACTTAGAACTTCATACCGACGCCGAACGTGACGCGGTTGTCCGAAGACTTGACCTTGCCCGTGTCGCCGAAGTTCTTGCTGCCGTAGTCGGTGTAGCGATACTCGACGCGGCCGAACACGTTGTCCGTGATCTTGATGTCGGTACCGGCGCCGGCGGTCCAGCCGAGCATGGCCTTGCTGTCGTTCACGCCGGTGACGCTGTCGTCGATCTTCTGGTTCTTCGCAGCGAGACCACCCGTGCCGTAGAGCAGGATTTCCGGGGTCACGGCATAGCCGAGGCGAGCGCGCAGCGAACCTTCGATGCCGGTCTTGGCCGAAAGGCCGTTGTCCGAACCCTTGGTGCCGTTGTAGCCGAGGTCGGCTTCAGCACCGTAGACGAAGTTATCCTGCTGCCAGTTGTAGCCGCCGAAAACGCCGCCGATGAAGCCCTTGGTCTTGGCGTCGACGCCCGGGGCCTTCACATGGCCGCCGAAGCCGTAGCCGAGATTGATACCGGCATAGGGGCCGGCCCAGGAAGCAACCGGAAGCTCGGCAACCGGGGCGGGAGCCGGCGGCTCCTCGGAAACGACGTCGGCCGCGAAGGCGGTACCACCAAGGGCGAACAGCCCGAGCGCAGCAGCGAGCGGCGCGAATTTGAGATTGGTCTTCATTGTTATACTCTCCTTAAGCCACAAGACACTTAGGCTTGTTTGTTCATGAAACGCCCCGGCCCGTCCGGGGGGATAAACGGGCTTGGCGCTCAACGGTTCCAAATGTCGTGCTGAAATGCGGCTGAAGCGAACCTGAACTTGGGTCATATCCCGGCGCGAATGAGGCCGAAAGTTGACGTTGCATCTTCGCAACAGCGAATGTCAGCAGGCTAAATATGTTGCGCTGCACACCGCTTGGTTCAAGGGGTCCAGCGACATATATTGCCGGGAGCGGTGCCCCGAATCCGGCGGGGCGGAAGCGCGTCCGGGCCGCTTCGCCACATTCTTGCCCCAGGTGGAAATGGCATTTAACGCTTGGCCCGTCATATTGTGCCGGCTTCCCGGAATCGTGAAGCCGATTGAGGATTGACAAGATGAGACAAGCCACGGCTGTCGCGCTGGTGACGGGTGGAGCAAGACGGATCGGCAAGGCGATCGTCGAGGACCTTGCCGCCAATGGCTTTGCTGTCGCCATCCACGCCAACCGGTCAAGCAACGAGGCCGAGGCGCTGGCGGAGAAGATCGCGGGCGAAGGCGGCCGCGCCGCCATGGTAGCCGCCGACCTCACCGACATGGAAGCCGTGGGCGGCCTTGTCGGTCGCGCGCAAGCGGCGCTCGGACCTGTCACGCTGCTGGTCAACAACGCTTCCCTGTTCGTCGACGACCGGGTCGAGGATTTCGACTGGCAGGCCTGGGATCGCCACTTCGCCATCCATGTGAAGGCGCCGGCGCTTCTGGCGCGGACCTTTGCCCGCGCCCTGCCTGAAGGCGAAGAGGGGCTGATCGTCAACATCATCGACCAGCGCGTCTGGCGGCCGACGCCACGCTATTTCTCCTATGCGCTGTCGAAATCGGCGCTGTGGACGCAGACCGAGATGCTGGCGCAGGCGCTCGGACCGCGCATCCGCGTCAATGCCATCGGTCCTGGCCCGACGCTGAAGAACAAGCGACAGGACGACGATGATTTCGGCAAGCAGGTCGACGGCCTCATTCTGAAGCGCGGCCCGCAATTGCCCGAATTCGGCGCCACGATCCGCTATCTCTGGCAGGCGCGCTCGGTGACGGGCCAGATGATCGCGCTCGACGGCGGCCAGCATCTTGCGTGGCAGACGCCCGATGTGACAGGCATGGTGGAATGAGTCCCGTAGCCCAAAGACATAAAAGAAACGGCGCCGCCGACGATCTGCCGCCCGATGTCGATCTCGACATCGAGGACGAGGCGGCGGAGGAGATCGTCGAGCCGGAGTCGATCCCGACCGGGCCTGACATCGCCTTCACGGCCATAGACTGGACGCCTCATGCCGGCGACGCCGACGGCATGGTCGGCGCCGAGGTGATCCAGACCTTCGTCAAGCGGCTGCCCAACCAGCCCGGCGTCTACCGCATGATGAACGCCGCCGGCGACGTGCTCTATGTCGGCAAGGCGCGCAGCCTGAAGAAGCGCGTCACCAACTATGCTCAGGGGCGGTTCCACACCGCCCGCATCGGCCGCATGGTGCGCGAGACGGCGACGATGGAGTTCGTCGTCACCCGCACCGAGATCGAGGCGCTGCTGCTGGAGGCCAACCTCATCAAGCGGCTGAGGCCCCGCTTCAACGTGCTGATGCGGGACGACAAGTCGTTCCCTTACATCCTCTTGACCGGCGACCATGTCTCGCCCGGCATCTACAAGCATCGCGGCGCGCGCTCGCGCAAGGGCGACTATTTCGGCCCTTTCGCCTCGGCCGGCGCGGTCGGGCGCACCATCAATTCGCTGCAGCGCGCCTTCCTGCTTCGAAGCTGCACCAACTCCTTCTACGAGAACCGCACGCGGCCGTGCCTGCTCTACCAGATCAAGCGCTGCGCCGCGCCTTGCACTGGCGAGATCTCGCATCAGGGCTATGCCGAGCTGGTCGCCGAGGCCAAGGATTTCCTCTCCGGCCGCAGCCAGAAGGTGAAGACTGAAATCTCGGCCGCCATGCAGCAGGCGTCCGAAGAGCTCGATTTCGAGCGCGCCGCCATCTACCGCGACCGTCTTGCGGCGCTCTCGCATGTGCAGGCGCATCAGGGCATCAACCCGCAGACGGTGGAAGAGGCCGACGTCTTCGCCATCCACCAGGAAGGCGGCCAGACCTGCATCCAGGTGTTCTTCTTCCGCACCGGCCAGAACTGGGGCAACCGCGCCTATTTCCCCAAGGCCGATCCGGCGCTGGAGCCGGCGGAGGTGCTGGGTTCGTTCCTGGCGCAGTTCTATGACGACAAGCTGCCGGCGCGCGCGCTGCTTCTGTCGCAGACCGCGCAGGAACAGGAACTGCTCGCCGAGGCGCTCTCCACCCATGCCGGCCGCAAGATATCCATCTCGGTGCCGCAGCGCGGCGAGAAGAAGGACCTGACCGACCATGCGCTGCAGAACGCGCGCGAGGCACTCGGCCGCAGGCTGGCCGAGACCTCGACCCAGGCGCGCCTGCTCAAGGGTTTTGCCGAGACCTTCGGCCTGGAAAAACCGCCGGTGCGCATCGAGGTCTACGACAACTCGCACATCATGGGCACCAATGCGGTCGGCGCCATGGTCGTCGCCGGGCCGGAGGGGTTCGTGAAGAACCAGTACCGGAAATTCAACATCCGCTCGACCGAGATCACGCCAGGCGACGATTTCGGCATGATGCGCGAAGTGATGCAGCGGCGCTTTTCGCGGCTGCTCAAGGAACATGGCGACGTTCAGCCCGGCCCGGCGGTCGAGGACGAAACAGGCGAGGAAGATCTGGTCGCCGGCAATGGCGGCTTCCCGGCCTGGCCGGACGTCATCCTGATCGACGGCGGCCAAGGCCAGATGACGGCGGTGCGCCAGATCCTCGCCGATCTCGGCGTCGAGGACCGGGTGGTGGCCATCGGCATCGCCAAGGGCCCGGACCGCGACGCCGGCCGCGAGCGCTTCTTCGTCAAGGGCAGGGACTCCTTCATGCTGCCGGTGCGTGATCCGGTGCTCTATTTCGTCCAGCGCCTGCGCGACGAGGTGCACCGTTTCGCCATCGGCTCGCACCGGGCGCGGCGCAAGAAGGAGATGGTCAAAAGCCCGCTCGACGAGATCGCCGGCATCGGCCCGGGCCGCAAGCGCGCCCTGCTGCTCGCCTTCGGCACCGCCAAGGCGGTCAGCCGCGCCGCGGTCGAGGACCTGGTCAAGGTCGACGGCATTTCCGAGCATGTGGCGAAGCTGGTCTACAATCACTTCCACGAGAGCTGAGGGCTGGTCGCGTGCACGGAAGGTTGACCAAGGCGTCCGTGTGGTGAGGGATGTTGCACCTTGGCGATTAGCTCAAACGCCCACCACGTCGTCATTCCAGGGCGGAGCAAGGAGCGCAGCGACGCGGCGCAGACCCTGGAATCCATTCCGTTACCTCTACGCGTTGCAGCGGTTCAGAAAACCTCCGTTCCGCGCGAGGTCACGGAATGGATCCTCGGGTCTGCGCGTCCGCTTCGCTCCCGCTCCGCCCGTGGATGACGAAGTTGCCTGGGCTTCGCCAATCCCCAACGTTGCAAAAAGAGCTTACATCGAAGTTGCCAATCTCTGCCTCTGACGTGAGATGCCCAGGCCAGAGAACGCCGACCTTCGCGCCATTTTTCCCTGTCCAATCGAATCTCGCCTGTTGACCCCCTACATTCGCTTCTGATTTGAGTACGTCTGGCGGAGGAGATTTCCCGAGACAACATGGCACAACGCGCGTTCAACCTGCCGAACATCCTCACCTATGCCCGCATCGTCGCGGTGCCGCTGGTCGTGCTGTGCTTCTTTCTCGAGGGGCATCTGAAGTCGTCCGACTTCGCCCGCTGGTCGGCGCTGGTCATTTTCCTGCTGGCCTCCATCACCGATTACTTCGATGGCTATTTCGCGCGCGCCTGGCAGCAGACCTCCAACATCGGCAAGATGCTGGATCCGATCGCCGACAAATTGCTGGTCGCCACCTGCCTGCTCCTGCTTGCCGCCGACACCGACCGCCATGGCGGCATCGCCGGCTGGTCGCTCTGGGCGGCCATCATCATCCTGTGCCGCGAGATCCTGGTTTCGGGCCTGCGCGAATATCTGGCCGCCTTGAAGGTGTCGGTGCCGGTGACCCAGCTCGCCAAGTGGAAAACCACGATCCAGATGGTCGCCATCGCCTTCCTGCTGGTCGGCCCGGCCGGCGACAAGATCTTTCCGCTGACCACCCAGATCGGCCTGGTGCTGCTGTGGGTCGCGGCGCTCGTCACGCTCTACACCGGCTACGACTATTTCCGCGCCGGCCTCAAGCACATCATGGACGAGTGAAGACAATGCCCACGAAGCTCATCTATTTCGCCTGGGTGCGCGAGCGGATCGGCAAGCCGGAAGAGGACGTCGAATTGCCTTCCGGCATCGAGACGGTCGCCGATCTGCTGCGCTGGCTGAAGTCGCGCGGCGAGGAGTATGAGAACGCGCTGCAATACCCCGACGTCATCCGCGTCGCCATCAACCAGGAACATGTCGGCCACCGCGAGAAGATAGCGGGCGCGCGCGAAATCGCGCTGTTTCCGCCGATGACCGGGGGCTGAGATGGCCGGCGCGGTCGTGCCCGCCATCCGCATCCAGCGCGAGGATTTCGACGTCGCCGCCGAGATAGCCGGCCTGACCGAGGGCCGGACCGATATCGGCGCCGTGGTCACCTTCTCCGGCCTTTGCCGCGACGAGCAGGGTGCGCTGTCGGCGCTCGAGCTCGAGCACTATCCCGGCATGGCCGAGGCCGAGATCGGCCGCATCGCCGCGCAAGCCCTCGAGCGCTGGCCGCTGCAGGGGCTCACCGTCATCCATCGCCATGGCAAGATAGCGCCGGGCGAAAACATCGTGCTGGTGGTCGCGGCCTCGTCGCACCGCCAGGCGGCCTTCGAGGCGGCGAATTTCCTCATGGATTACCTGAAGTCGCGCGCGCCCTTCTGGAAGAAGGAGCATCTCGCCGACGGAACTCAAGGTGGCTGGGTCGAGGCCAAGGAAGCCGACGATCACGCCGCGGACCGCTGGAAGAAACAAGGCGAATAATGCATGTCGCCCAGAAGTGTGCAGCGGTTCTGGGGCAACGACATGCATCAGAAAAAAACTCCCGTTCGGCCATCGAACGACCGCAATCCTTCCCAAGCTTGCCAATCGGTTTGATTTGCTTGGCGGAGCAATCTCATGCTGGACGGGATCGCGGAGTTCTTCATCTTCGGGCTGGTGCCGCTGGTCGTCGGCGTGCTTGCCGTGCCGGAAATGACCAATGCCGGCGAAAAGACGATCGCGGGCGAGGTGACCTATCGCGAACGCATCGCCCTGCCACCCGATGCCGTGCTCGTGGTCGAGCTCACCGACGTCTCGCTGGCAGACGCACCGGCGACCGTGATCGCCAAGCGCAGGATAGCGCCCACCGGCCAGGTGCCGATCAAATTCGACATCGGCTTTGACCCCAAGGCTATCCAGAAGGGCCGGACCTACGCGCTGCAGGCCCGCATCACGGTCGGCGAGCGGCTGATGTTCATCCCTGATACTCGTCATCAGGTCGATCCGCTGGACGGCAAGCCGCAGACGGTTTTGCTGAAAATGGCGCACTGACGTCGTGCGCCGCGCCTGACCGCGCGACTTTTCCGCCTCGAAACCGTGTTCGCCGGAATAAGCCGGCAACGCCAGGCGTTGACTTATGCAGATGGCGGGCAGGCAAAGGGACGATGTCCCTTCACTTAACCGCCAGACCGAATGCGCGGATCGATCTGGCACTCAAAGGAGACCAGATATGAAAAAGCACACGCTCTTTCTCGCAGTCACAAGCATATCGCTGATCGCCTTGGCCGGTTTTGCCAGGGCGGACGATCACCTGTTCAACGCCACGCAGCACGGCCTCAGCTCCGACAGCCAGCCTTTCCAGACCAACAAGGCCGGCCACAGCGGCGACCTTGCGCCTGGACAGGGCAGTCCGTTCGCCGGCGAGGAGACGAAGACGCCGTCTACCGATACCGAGGCGGCGAACGCCCATGCGAATGTGAAAGACCGTCAAGCCAAATGACGTCTGCCCGCCGGGGGGGCCGGCGGGTTTTAAGAGCAATTCCAGGAAAGTGGGACGCGGTTTTCCGTCCGGAATTGCGTGAAACAAAGAGATATTCGCCATTTCCAGGAAATGGTGAAACGCTCTAGCATGCCGGACCGCGTCAACAGCGCGAATAAAAATCCCGTTCGGCCATCGAACGACCGCTATCCTTCCCAAGCCTGCCGGTTTGATTTGCTTGGCGCGAGTTGAGGTCTGTCCGGGTTCCATTCAGCCCAGTTCGATTTGCGGCATGCGCCAGGAACTCAAGCCTGCGGCGTCGCCGCCGCCGGTGTCAGGCCGAAGCGGCGCATAAGGTCCATGATCCTCGCCCGGTCCGGCGGGCCGCCGGCGCCAAAAATGGCAAAGGCCTCGCGGAAATAGTCCGGGCTGATCGCCGCGGGTGTGACCACGCACAACACTTTGGCGGTTTCCGCGGTGTTGTTGTCGAAGCGATGGACCGCGCCGCGCGGAATGCAGAGAGCCTGTCCCACCCCGACCTCGTGTCTCTGGCCGTCGACCGTGAGCGTCAGTACGCCCTCGATGCCGTACATCGTTTCTTCGTAGTGGTCGTGGCTGTGTGCCGGGGCGAGCAGCCGCTGCGAGCCGGGCACGGTCAGTTCGAAGGCCGCGATGCTGCCGTTGGACTGGTCGCCGGTGAGCAGGAAGCGAATGGCGAGGCCGCCGTCATCGCCGATCGTTTCTTCCGCCGGATTGACGCGCACATTGCTGGCTTTCCCTAGCATTCCATCCTCCCATGTGGTAAATCGAATTTACCGAAATGAGTAAACTCAATTTACCAGAATGTCAATGCCCCAATCCACGGACGATCCTCCGAAAAAACCGCCATTGATCGGCGCGCTGTTGCGCGTGCCGGCCTTGGCCATCCACCGCAAGCTGATCAGGGATTTGCGGGCATCCGGCTTCGACGATTTGAGCCCGCCGCATATGGCCGTGATCCAGTATCCAGGACCGGACGGGATGCGTCCGAGCGCGCTTGCCGAGCGGGCCGCGATGAGCAAGCAGGCCATGAACCAGTTGCTGAAGACGCTGGAGGGGATGGGCTATATCATCCGCAGCGCGGCGCCCGACGATGCCGGTGGGACCGTCGTGAACTTCACCGACAGGGGCAGGGCCGCTTACCAGAAGATGGCGGACATCCTGCTCGATATCGAGCGGGAATGGGCCGAGGAGCTTGGGCCGAAGCGCTTCCAGGAATTGAAGACGCTGCTCGGCGATCTCTGGGACACGCCGCTGATCCGCTGATGGCACCAATTGACCGCGCCGCCTCGACCCCCTAGGCTCCCTCGAAAATGGGGATGGGGTTCCCCCGAAACCGCCCTTATGGGCTGATGACTCCTGCCAGGCGTGCTCTCGCGCGGCAGGATTTGTTTTTCCCGCTCGCATCATGCCTGATTTCGTGAAGTGGTTCCGATGCGGAATCGCGTTTGGAAAGGCATTGAAGCGATGACCCTTGCGGCTTGCGCCCTGGTCCTGATCGGCGGTTTCCTCGGCGGCATTTCCCGCTTTTTCCTCTCCGGCGTGGTCGGCCGTGCCATCGGCGAGACCTTTCCCTGGGGCACGTTGCTGGTAAACGTTTCCGGCGCCTTGGCCATCGGCGCCTTCGCAGGCGCGGCGCGGGCTGTCGGCGGCGTATTCGCCGGCGATCTCGTCCGTGACCTGATCGTCGTCGGCCTGTTCGGCGGCTACACCACGGTGTCGTCCTTCTGCCTGCAGACGCTCAACCTCGCGCTCGACGGCGAGGGACGGCTCGCCGCCTTCAACGTCGTCGCTTCGTCGGTTCTGTGCGTGCTGTTCGTCGCGCTCGGCTTCTGGGCCGTCGCCTGGGTAGTGGGCTGAGCGATGATGGACGGACAGATGGCGATGCGGCTCTATCTGGCGGTCGGCTGTGGCGCGGCGATCGGCTCGCTGGCCCGCTTCCTGTCGAGCTATGTCATCGTCTCGCTGCTCGGCATGAACGCGCTTTGGTCGACTGCTTTCGTCAATGTCGTCGGCTCGTGGGTCATCATGGCCTTCGCCACGCTGACCGGGCCGGACGGGCGCCTGATGGTCGGCCCGGCCAGCCGCAATTTCGTCATGGCCGGCCTCTGCGGCGGCCTCACCACGTTTTCGGCGATGAGCCTCGATACATTTATCCTGCTGTTCGACGGCGACTGGCCGCTGGCCGCGACCTATCTCATCAGTGTGGTCGGCCTGTCGTTCGCCGCGGCGTGGCTGGGCTATCTCATGGCGTCCAGGCTCAACCGCTTGCCGGCCGACAGGTGATCGGGCCAACAGGCGATAAGGGAGGAAAAACATGGAACTTCCCGCGCAATGCGCGCTGCTCAGGATATTCTTCGGCGAGGACGACAGAGCAGCCGACGGCAAGCCGCTGCATGAGGCGATCGTCATCAAGGCGCGCGAGACCGGCATGGCGGGCGCGACGGTGCTGAGGGGCCCGCTCGGCTTCGGCCGCTCGAGCGTGCTGCATACCGCCAAGATCCTGCGCCTGTCGCAGGATCTGCCGATCGTCGTCGAGATCGTCGACGCGCCGCAGAAGATCGATGCGCTGATCCCTGAGATCAAGGCGCTGATCACCAGGGAGAAGGTCGAGGTCATCCGCTACGGCGATGGCGACTGAACCCAAAAACAAAGGGCCGGCGAAGCGCCGACCCTTTTCCAGATTTCGACCTACAGGCTCAGCCGACGATCTCGGTGTCCGAGAACCAGTACTTGATCTCCTGCGCGGCGGTCTCCGGCGCGTCCGAGCCGTGCACGGAGTTCTCGCCGATCGACAGCGCATGTACCTTGCGGATGGTGCCCTCGGCGGCGTTGGCCGGGTTGGTGGCGCCCATCACTTCGCGGTTCTTGGCGATGGCGTTCTCGCCCTCCAGCACCTGCACGATCGTGGGCGCCGACGACATGAATTCCACCAGTTCGCCGAAGAACGGGCGATCCTTGTGCACGGCGTAGAAACCTTCGGCCTCGCGGCGGCTCATCCACACGCGGCGCGATGCGACGACGCGCAGGCCGGCATCTTCCAGCATCTTGGTGATGGCGCCGGTGAGATTGCGCCTGGTCGCGTCCGGCTTGATCATGGAGAAGGTGCGTTCGATCGCCATAGGGTCGTCCTTGTTGTGGGAATGGAAATTGGAGTGGCGGGCTCTATACAAGTCGCCCGGCGGCTTGCCAAGGGGAGGCGGCTTCTGGTCAAGGCGAGCCGTTTGCGGGATAATAAGGCTGCTGCATGCGCCTCGGGCGCGAGGTCCGGAGCGTCGCGGCGGCGGAGCCCGAGGCGATGAACCGGCCTTATCTCAGACGCGGCGACATGGCAGGCATAGTTCTCATGGCGGTCATGTGCGCCGTGATCATCTTCGTCCTGCTGGCCCTGCCGCCGCGAGATCACAATTTCGGCTTCGGCCCGGAATGGCAATGCACGCGCATGGGCGAGGGCGACCCGATTTGCGTGAGGCTGGTCTACAACGGCAAGACGACCAAGGCGCCCCAGAAATAGGCGCTAAAGCTCGATCTCAACCGTCACTGTAGGCTCATCGCCCGCCTTGAGGCCTTCCTGCTGGCGCACCGAGGCCTTGATCGGCAACAGCAGGCTGCCGGACGACTTGTCGGGAAAGAGCAATGTTTGCCACCTGGTCTTGCCGATCGCCGCCGTGATGCCGAGCGAGCCCCAAGGGCGCGCCAGCCCCGCCGTCGCCGCCTTGATCCGCGCCGCGACGTCCGTCGGCAGCGTCATGAAATGCCAACCTCCCTTGCCGGGATAGACCCAGATCTCGGCCCGCGTCTCATAGCGCAGCATGGCAGTCCCGCGCTCACGCCGCAGCCGCGACCTGCCGGCCGATCCCGCCATGCAGGTCGAGGCAGCGCTCGAACCAGCGCGCGATGCCGTCGGCATCGTCGAGCAACTGGAAAGGCGAGGCGATGCGGCCCCATTGCAGCGCCCCGAACACGATGTAATCGACAAACAGAGGCGCCTCGCCGCCGATGAAGGGCTGGTAGGTCAGCGTCGAGCGCAGCGGCTCCAGCGCGGCGCGGAAGGCCGAGAGCCCGGCCTCGCGATTGGCCACGACCTCTTCCAGGCGCTTGCCGTAGCGTTGTTCGCGGTTCTCGCGGAAATAGGCCGCGTTCGGTTCGTCCTGCATCGCATGCAGATCGGTCAGAGCCACCGCCGCGATATAAGGGTGGATGGTGAACTGCGACCAGCGCTCGATGAAGCGCGCCGTCGCCTTGCCGCCTTCGCCGCAAAACAGCGTCGGCCGTTCGGGGTAGGCTTCGTCGAGATAGAGCGCGATGGCGAAGGAATCGGCCACCACGCGCTCGCCGTCGCGGATCACCGGCACCGTCTTCGATACGCCGCCCTCGACCTTCGGCACCTCCAGGAAGCGCGTCGGCACCTTGGTGGCGGCGAGCCCCTTGTGCGCCAAGGCCATCTTGGTCTTCCAGCAATGTGGGCTGAAGGGGCGGGCGGTGTCATGGCCGACAAGGTCGTAAAGCAGAATGGTCATTGGCGGGTCCGTTGCTGCGGGTTACGAAGGGGCTGGATTCGGGTTAAGCCGGGTGGGAAGAATGAAGCAGCATTTCATGATGTTTGCGGCCTACAATCAATGGGCCAATGGCCGCCTCTACGATGCCGCCGCCGATCTTGGCGAAGACGAACTCGGTCGCGACGTCGGCGCCGTCTTCGGCTCGATGCTCGGCACGCTGAACCATCTGCTCGCCGTCGACCGCGTCTGGATGAAGCGTTTCACCGGCGAGGGCGACGCGCCCTCGAACACCGCCGCCATACTCTACCACGCCTTGCCGGCCCTGAGGCTGGCGCGCGAGGCCGAGGACAGGAGGGTCGTCGACTGGGTGACCGGGATGGGCGACAAGGCGCTCGCCGGCCGTTTCTCCTACATGACCGTGGACATGCGCACCGTCTCGCTGCGCCTTTCGCCTGCGCTCAGCCATTTCTTCAACCACCAGACCCACCATCGCGGCCAGGCGCATATGGTGCTCACGGTGCTCGGCCGGCCCTCGGTGCCGCTCGACCTGGCGCTGTTCCAGCGCTCCGAGGAAGGTCGCGCCTACGCCTGAAAGCGCGTTGGCCGGAAGAAGTGCTCGATGCGAGTTCTCCGGTAATAGCCGGTCAAGTGGCATATCGGGCTGCATTGTCCATGAATGGCTGAGTTTGCGGCCGGGTTGTTATTGAGAAGTTTTCCAAATTTAAGAAAAGTCAAGGCAACGGCCAACCGGGAGTGTCGAACCGGCCGTGAGGCTCCGCGGCATTCTCCTACCGCGTCGCCGGCTGCGGCGGCGCGCTGACGAGAACCTCCGGCCAGTCGGAGAGCCCGTCACTAAAGGCGATGCCGACGGCGTGTTAACCACACTTGCGTTGAAGCTAATATGTTAGGACTTCTTTTGCGCTCGCGCTGCACAATAAGCCAGTTGCAGTGGGAGCAATGACATGCGCATCGATTTGTCCCCCACGAGTTGGGGCAGGGTCGTGGTGGTCACCGCCGCCGGCACCGCCTTTTTCATTGCCGCCGCCTTCTTCGTCGATTCCTTCAATTTCCCCTCGCTGTCGCCGCAGGCGCTGCTGTGGGCGCAACTCACGGACCTGTTCCTGCCGCTCGTCCTCGGCGGCTCCTTCCTGTTCTTCCTGATGTGGAAGATGCGCCAGCTGGCGATCACGCAGAAGGAACTCAGCGTCATTGCCGCGACCGACAGCCTGACGGCGGTCTTCAACCGCGGCGCCTTCTCGATGCTGGTCGAGGCCTATCTCGAGCGGGCGCGGGGCCAGACGGTCGCCGATGCCGGCGCGCTGCTGATCGTCGATGCCGATCACTTCAAGTCGATCAATGACCGCCTCGGTCACGATTGCGGCGACCAGGCGCTGAGGTTGATCGCGGCGACGATCAAGGGGCAACTGCACGGCGCCGACATTGTCGGGCGTATCGGCGGCGAGGAATTCGCGGTCTTCCTGCCCGGTGCCGACGCCGCGCGCTCCTTCCTGGTCGCCGAATCCATCAGGTGCCGCATCCGCGAGGCCGAGTTTGCACCCGGCGGGCGGCCCTGGCCGCTTTCGGTGAGCATCGGCGGTACCGCCTTCCGCGGCCCGACCACCTACCACGACATGTTCGAGGTCGCCGACCGCCATCTCTACAAGGCCAAGTCCAATGGCCGCGACCAGGTGAGCTTCGAGAGCCCGCGTGGCGGGCTGGCGGGCGACGCCGCCGGCACGGTCCACTAAATCATTTCCAGGAAAGTGCGATCCGTTTAGGCCCGGCAACCGCGCCGTAGCCGCCCGTTGCCGTGCCTGCGGCCCCGGAAGCCGAGGTCAACGGTGGCTGCGGTTGAGCAGTGGCCTGTGCTGGCGGATCAACTGGCGCTCGACATCGAGATAGGGCCTGATCAGGCCGGCCGCGGTCGTGGTCGGCTCCGGCTGGTGCACCACCGCCGTCAGCGTGCCGTGTTCGGTGAGCAGGTTCAGCCACTTCAGCGCCTCCCATTTCGGTGTCGCGCCGCCGCGGCCGGTGAGGCTGCGGTTGATATAGCCGGGATAGGAAAGCAGGCGCTTGCCGGCCGAGGCGCCGCAGGTGCCGATCCTGACTGGCTTGCCTCCGGCGGTGATCCAGGCATAGACGGCTTCGCCGAGTTCGCACACCGTGGGATCGGTTATCGTCACCCGGATGGAGGATCTGTCCCGGCTGAGCCGCATTTCGGCCGCCGGCTTGAAACGCTCGTGATCGAGAAACATCCGCCCTCCTTGCCGCGCGTCCGCACTGACATGGTGAACGCGAGCGGTCCGTGCGGTGTTTCACGCAGCGCTCGAAAAGTTTCATAGGGTGTCGCGGCGCCGCGCATGCCTAGAGCCGGATGATTTCAGGTCTGTTCGACCTGAAATCTGAATCCTGCTCTGAATCAAAGAGATAGAGCATGATGTCGCCCGAAAACCGCTTCACGCTTTTCGGCATCATGCTCTGCCATCAACGGTCCGTTCATCCTTTGGCGGCTAGTGTCGGAGGCTGGCCTCAGCCGATCCGCGAGCGACCGTGTTCGACCTTATCGATTTCAAGGCGGTGCTGGTCATCGCCCTCATCTTCATTCCGCTCGAGCAGCTTCTGCCGCTGCATGCCGAGCAATCGGCGACGCGCCGGCACTGGCTGAACGACGTTGTCTATCTGCTCTTCAACGGCATCGTCATCAAGCTCGGCATGTTGCTGGTGGTCGGCGCGGCGATGCTTGTGGTGCAGCGTTTCGTTCCCGAAGCGCTCACCGCCGCCGTCCAGTCGCAGCCTTTATGGCTGCAGGCAATCGAGGCTCTGCTCGTCGCCGATATCGGCTTCTACCTTGCCCATCGCGCCTTTCACGCGCTGCCGTTCCTGTGGCGCTTTCACGCCATCCACCACTCGATCGAGGAGATGGATTGGCTGGCCGCCCACCGCGTGCACCCGGTGGACCAGATCCTGACCAAGTCGGCTTCGTTCCTGCCGCTGTTCGCGCTGGGTTTTTCCGGCGAGGCGGTTCTTATCTACGTGCTGATCTATCACTGGCAGTCGGTGTTCATCCACTCCAACACGCGCATCAAATTCGGGCCGCTGAAATGGCTGATTGCCTCGCCGCAGTTCCATCATTGGCACCATGCCAACGAACGCCAGGCCTATGACAGGAATTTCGCCGGACAGTTGCCCTTTCTCGACCTGATCGGCGGCACCTTGTTCATGCCGCAACGAATGCCGGAAAAATACGGCGTCGACGAGCCGGTGCCGCAATTCTATCACCAGCAACTTATGTATCCCTTCGTCGCCGCGGCCGAACCGGCCGCGCCGACCGTTGAGGCCGCGCCCGCCGCCGCCAAGCCGGAATGACGGCACGGAAAAGCCCGCCACTGAGGGTGGGTTTTTCGCGGCAGGGTAGTCCTTTGCCGTAAAACTCAGCCGGCGAAACCGCCATATCCGCGCGCCACCGGCTTGACCGAGACGACCGGCTGCTCCGAGGGCCAGAGCACCCCCGCCGTCACCGCGAAGGTGATCAGCGCATCGCGCGCCGCCTCGGCCGAGATTTCTCCACTGCGCGCTGCCTCGCAGGCCTTCACCGCGGCGCCGTAGCTGAGGCGGCGGCGCGACGGCGGAAACTCGGTCAGGAAGTCATGCATGTCGAACAGCGAGGCGATCATGCGCTTGTGGCCGGCGCCGACGCTGAGGGCGACCGGGGTGAAGAACATCCTGTCGTACATTCGGACCTCGTCTATTGGCTGTGGAAGCGGGGGCTGCCGCCTCCGGTCTGGAGGGAGGACGCCACACAACGCGGCTTGCGGCGAGTGGTTCCGCGCGTGCCGATTTTTCCGTACTGGACGTGATCCGTCGCGCAGGCGGCCTATTTCCACATCCCGCGCATGCGGGAACCGAGATCGACCTTGACGCCCGGTTTCTGGCGCGGGTCGTCCTTGAGCGCGGCGCTTGCCCAGGACGACTGCTCGAAGGCCGAAAGCATCGAGGCCGAGATGAAGCGGGTGCGCGAGGCATAGACGTGGCGGTCGCCGCGAGCCGGCTGGTTGTGCGGATAAAAGCGCTGCGGCACGACGAGATGCAGGCTGTCCTTGGCTCTGGTCATCGCCACGTAGAGCAGGCGCCGCTCCTCCTCGATGTCCTCCTTGGTGCCAACGCCGAGATCGGCCGGGATGCAGCCGTCGACGGTGTTGAGCACGAAGACGTTCTTCCACTCCTGGCCCTTGGCCGAATGAATGGTCGACAGGATGAGGTAATCCTCGTCACGATGCGGCGGCCCGGCCTGGTCGCTGGTGGCGTCGGGCGGGTCGAGGGTGAGCTCGGTCAGGAAGCGCTCGCGCGACGGATAGGTCGATGCGATCTGTTCGAGCTGGATGAGGTCGGCGCGGCGCGTGATCGCATCCTCATGGATACGTTCCATATGCGGCTCGTACCAGAGCCTGATCCGCTCGAGGTCGGCCGGCCATTTGGCGCCGGCGCGCAAGCCGCCATAGATGTCGAGGAAGACCGGCCAATCTTGCGCGGCGCGCTGCGGCGGCCGGAAGCGGGCAAGGCCCAGCGTCTCGTCCAGCGATGTCGCCATGGCGTCCACGATCTGCGAGGCGGCGGATGGGCCGATGCCTGGCATGAGCTGCAGCACCCGAAAACCGGCGACGCGGTCGCGCGGGTTTTCGGCGAAGCGCAGCATCGCCAGCATGTCCT
Organism: Mesorhizobium sp. B2-8-5; assembly: GCF_006440675.2. Taxonomy (NCBI): domain Bacteria; kingdom Pseudomonadati; phylum Pseudomonadota; class Alphaproteobacteria; order Hyphomicrobiales; family Phyllobacteriaceae; genus Mesorhizobium; species Mesorhizobium sp. B2-8-5. The sequence goes on along the minus strand of NZ_CP083951.1, from coordinate 5,255,643 downwards.
TGACATGCGCGGCATCGAGGAATTTCAGGCCGCCGAACTTGACGAAAGGGATGTTGCGGCGCGTGAGCTCGACCTCCAGCGGCCCGCTATGGCTCGAGGTGCGGAACAGCACCGCCTGCGCCTTCAGCGCCGTGCCGGCCTCGCGCTCCGCCAGGATCGCCTGGCAGACATAATTGGCCTGCTCGGCCTCGTCGCGCACGCTGACCAGCTGCGGCTTGTGCGATGATCGCCGCTCGGTCCACAGATTCTTGGTGAAGCGCTCGCTGGCCTCGCCGATCACCTTGTTGGCCGCGCCCAGGATCGTCTCGGTCGAGCGGTAATTGCGCTCCAGCATGACGACCGCTGCTTCTTGCGCAAACTGTCTTGGAAAGTCGAGGATGTTGCGCACTTCCGCAGCGCGGAAGGAATAGATCGACTGCGCGTCGTCGCCAACGACGGTCAAGCCCGCGCCGTCCGGTTTCAGCGCCAGAAGGATCGAGGCCTGCAGCCGGTTGGTGTCCTGGTATTCGTCGACCAGTACATGGTCGAAGCGGCTGGAAAGATGCGCGGCGATCTCAGGCTCCGCCGCCATCTGCGCCCAGTAGAGCAGCAGGTCGTCGTAATCGAGCACGTTCTGCGCCTGTTTGGCCTCGACATAGGCCGCGAACAGCGCCTTGAGCTGGTCCGCCCATGCCGCGCACCACGGGAAGGCCGAGCCCAGCACTTCACCCAGCGGCGCCTGCGCATTCACCGCCCGCGAATAGATCTGCAGGCAGGTGCCCTTGGTCGGAAAGCGGCTTTCGGTTTTCGACAATCCCAGCTCGTGCCGGGCAAGGTTCATCAGGTCGGCGGAATCCTCGCGATCGTGGATGGTGAAGGCCGGATCGAGGCCGATCTGCTCGGCATAATCGCGCAGCAGTCGCGCGCCGATGCCGTGGAAAGTGCCGGCCCAGGCGAGCGCGTCGGCGATGATGGCCGCGTCGCGCCCCAGCACCTCGCCGGCGATGCGCTCAACGCGCTTGGCCATCTCGGCAGCGGCGCGACGGGAGAAGGTCATCAGCAGAATGCGGCGCGGATCGGCGTCCTTGACGATGAGATGGGCGACGCGATGCGCCAGCGTGTTGGTCTTGCCGGAACCGGCGCCGGCGATCACCAGCAGCGGCGCGGCCACCTTGCCGTCGCCATGCATCACCGCCAGCCGCTGCTCGTCGTTCAGCCGGGCAAGATAGGCGGGCGCCTCGAAGGACGAATCACGAGCGGCGATGTTCATCGCCCATCAAGCATCGTTTCCGCTTTGTTCGCAACCGGTATGGCGCTGGCGATTGGCGAAAGCCGACGCGACAGACGATCTTCCCCAGAAGGGGAGATTCTACCGCTTCGGCTCGACTCCCATCGCCGCCGACTGTCGCCGCAGCGCGCGTCTCTCGTCGCCCGGCATGTCCAGCGGTGCGACATCGCCGGGAACCTCATCGATGATCCTCATGGCGACGCGGTAGGCGGTGTAGGCAAACAGACCTGTTAACAGCAGGCGGATCATGGCCATCTCCTTATGCGGTTCGATCGGGTCTCAACCGGGCGCGCGCAGGTTGGTTCCCCTCCAGCCAGCCAAACCGCGCCACGCAACCAAACCGCCACCGCTTCGTTGCCCTTGAGATCAAGGAGCAAACGAGAGGAGCTTGTCATGAAGAAGCTTCCTGTGCTGCTGGCTCTTGCGGCAGGGCTCGTGCTCGTCGCCTGTGACAACAGCGTGCAACCCACCAAGGCGCCGGGCGCTGAAGTCAACCAGAACCCTCAGGTCGACAAGAACCCGGTGCCGAAATCGACCACCGGTGGCGACCAGCAGGGTACAGCGCCGAAGCAATAGGGCAGGGCGGGCTGAATTGTCGTCAGCCTGAAACGAAGAAGGCCGGCGCTGCTTGGGAGGAAGCTGATAGCGCCGGCCAAGCGGGAAAATCAGGCCCGCCGCGGGACCAAAGATAGCTGAGTCTCGACCCTGCGTCATGGTGCGATCGCGGTAGCCGGCTATACAGCCTCGAGCAAATCACCGGAAAATCCCGAAATTCTGCAAGGCTCCACCATTGTGGGGTCTCTGATGCTGCCTTGGGTGACGCGCGATCGGAGCCAACTATGAAGACTGTTGCAACAACTGCCCTTGCTCTCGCCGCGCTCACCGTCGCTGGGCCGGTCATCTGGACGGTCGCGTATAACCATCAGCAACATCTCGGCGACCGGGAACTCATCTCGATCGCTGCCGAGGATGTGGTAAGAGTTGAGCTTGGGGCGATCGCCTACGCCTCCGCCGAGGAACTGCTGTCAAGCAACCCCGGCTGCTGTATCGTCAGTCACTCCAATCACGAGTGGCTGCGGTTTCCGGCGCGCCTCTACGAAGACGGCGTCTCAATCGTGCAGATGAGCTATCTCATCGAAAGGACGCCGAAACCGGAATATTACTTCCGCGAAGTCGCGATCGATGCGGATGGCCGAATATTGGAGACCAGGGGCATTGAGACAGACATGCAAGAGCATTGGTAGCCGGCAATCGCCGCCCGTATCGGCGCATTCTCAATATCGAGGCATGGATGACTAGGAAGCTTGCATTGGGCGCGTTGGCAACAACAGCAATTCTATTGGCAGTATTGGCAGCGGCGTCGTGGTATTCCGGTGAGTTGAATGGGTACTGCGGTGAAACGGGCCAGATCGCATCCGACGCTGCGTTGATTGAGAGCGCGCTCATTCTGGAAGCCCGGGAGTCGGATTTTCCCCGCGCAATTTCCGGCGCCGCTGCCGCAGGCGAATACGCAAAAGATAACCCCGATTGCTGCGCCGTCGAGCGATGGGATCATCCGTTCATGACAAGTCCCTTTTTGACTGTCCTGTCGGGGACGCGTGGATTTGCTGTTACCCTAATCTATCCGCGGAAGCATCCGGATGCTGACGGCGCCTACCAGCAAACAACCAATATAATAGATGGCTGTGGTACGTCGATCGACAGGTACTCGATGTCAAGTGTGCGAAAGCCGATGGCGACGCAGTATTAAAAGGGTTCGAGCATCTCCATTCGAGATGCCGGTGGAAGCCTTTATCAGCACCAGCGACCACACTTTCGCGGAATATCTTGCGCGGCCGGTGCTGGATTCGTTCCAGCGCGCATTCGTGGGGCCTCACGCCACCGCCGAGCGCGCTTGTTGTCCGCCGGCGATCTCGATGTCCAGCTGGCGCTGCGTCAGCGCCGCTTCGGACATGAGCCACTGCTTGAACAGCTCCACCTTGCGGGCGCCGAGCGCCTTGATCGGGCTGACGAAATACCAGCCCGCCGTATTGGGGTGGTGGACCGCGAAAGGAGCCACCAGCCGTTCGGCGCGGATATCGCTTGCCATGTAGGCGCGGTTGGCGACGGCAAAGCCCATTCCGGCATTGGCCGCCTCGTAGGACATCATGCAGCTATCGAAATAGACGCTCCTGGTTTCGCCAAGCACGAAGCTCGCGCCGGCAAAGCCCAGCCACGACTGCCAGTTCTGCGTGCAGGTGTCGGAATGAAGCAGCGTGAAATAGCGCAGGTCTTCCGGCGTCACCTTCGACAGCGGCTTGTCGCCCAGCACATCGTGGAAGAGCTTGCGGCTGCAGACCGGTGTCAGGTCTTCCTTGAACAGCAGTTCCGAGGTGAGGCCGGGGAAGTTGCCGTCGCCATATCGGATCTCGAGATCGTATTCCGAGGTTGAGAATTCATGCGTGGCGTAAGAGGTCGACACCCGCATTTCGATGTCGGGATATTGCCGCTGGAAGGCCGAAAGCCGCGGGAACAGCCAGCGCGCGGCGAAAGTCGGCAGCACGCAGATCCGCAGCACATGCGCCTGCGACTGGCCCGTAGCCTCCATGCTGGCCGCCACGATCCGCTCCAGCGCCTCGCGGACGCGCGCCACGTAGGTCTCACCCTCCGGCGTCAGCGACACGGCATTGCCGCCGCGCTCGAAGATCTTGAAGCGAAGCTGATCCTCCAGGCTCTTCACGCGCTGGCTGACGGCGGAAGCGGTGATGAACTGCTCTTCGCCGGCACGCGTGAAATTCTTGTGCCTCGCGGCGCTCTCCACGATTTTCAGCGAGTTGAGGTTGACCTGACTGAGCAGACGCACGGGGTTTCGTCCTTAAGCTGGGCTTACGCTACCACCAGCATTCCTAAATTTACAGGGGTAGGCGTTTAAATGACTGTTAACCAAGTGTTGCCCCCACCTTGGAGAAAGTAGAATGAACGCCCATACAATTCCCGAACTGCGTTGCGCAATGAGTCGCGAGGCCATCATTGGTCATGAGACGTCCTGGAAAGTGTCTGGTTTCGGCGTCGCCCAGTATCGTCACGGTTACGACCCCGCTCTGCTTGCCGCCATCGAGGAAGCCGCCCTGAAGTTGAAGGCCAGCCATGCCGTGCACAAGCACCTCGACCTCACCTTCATCACCGGCGCCGACCGCTTTATTCCAGAGATCAAGGAGCTTTTGCACGACAAGCTGCGCCTGGAAAGACTGTCCGACATGATGGGCACCAAGCTCGAGCCGTATCCACTGTCGATCGTCGGCTCGACCGTCACCTTCATGAATCCGAAAGACGGTGCGGTCGAATGGCATTGCGACGGCGTTCCGGTGACCGAACTCATTCCGCTGTCGATCAGCGACCCGCTCATCGGCGGCCATCTTGAGATCTATTGCGACGATTCCGAGACCGGCCGCTCGATCCTGGAATCCGGCCGCGATCTGCCGCGCAACAAGATCATGCGCATCGACCACAAGATGAACTATGCCACGCTCGGCCAGTTCCTTGGCGTGCTCCACCGCACCGCGCCGATACAGCTCGGCGAGCGCGTCACGCTGGTGCTCAACCAGCGTTCGGCGATCAAACCCTATGTCGACGATAACCGCATGTTCTACCTTGCCGCCGACAACGACCATGACCGTGCCTGGGTGAACGAACTGGCGGAGGATGTCTGGACCAACCAGCTGCCCGCCTACCGCCGCCATGCCGAGGAGCATCCCGTGCCGCAGCCGACGTCGGAAGCGGTTTCCGGCGCGGCGAGGGAGTCGTGGTAATGAGCCACGACCCGGTCGACCGTCAGCCGCTGTCAAGGTCTCTGAGCCTCGGCCCGGTCGCGCCGGAAAGTCAAAACCGTTCCAGCGTCGCCCCCGGGGCGGCGCTGGCCTTCGCCCTCGGCGCCGTGGCGCTGTGGGCCACCAACGCCCTGGTCGGCAAGACGCTGCTTGCCCTCTATCCGGTGTCGCAAGTGCAGTTTCTGCAGTTTTGCGGCGCGGCCATGGTCTTCGCGCTGATCCGGCTGACGAGCACTCCTCCTTTCCCCCTTGTCGGGGAAGGTGGATCCGCGCTTGCCGCTTACCTTGTCGGCTTCGTGGGCCTGGTCGGCACGATGGTGCTGCAATATATCGGCTTCGCCTCGATGCCGGTTATCGAGGCAAACCTCGTCGCCTACACTTGGCCGCTGATGACCGCCGCGGCGGTTATCCTGCTTGGCCGTCCGCGCCGTCCGCTGCTGCTCGGGCTGGCGGCGGCGCTCGGCTTCGTCGGCGTGGCGCTGGTCATTTCGGGCGGCCGCGCGCAGACCTGGTTCCAAGGCGGCAGCCTCGTCGGCTACCTTGCCGCTTTCGGCTCGGCGCTCTGCATGGCCTTTTACTCGCTCGCCGTCGGCCGCCTTGCCGTGTCGCCGGAGCGCCTGCTGTTGCCCTCGGCGCTGATCGGCGTCGCGCTCACCTTTGCCTGGTGCCTGCATGACGGCGTCGTGCGCCCGACCGGTGCGCACCTTCTGCTCGGCCTCTATCTCGGTGCCGGCCCGATGGGGCTCGGCTATTATTTCTGGTCGCGCGCGGCGAAGCTCGATCATGGCGGCAGGATAGCGGTCGTCGCCTATCTGACGCCGATTGCTTCCACATTTCTGCTGACGCTCTCGGGCGAAAGCCTGTCGATGACGGCGGTTGCCGGCGCCGTCCTCGTCATCGGCAGCTGCCTTGCGGTCGGCGTCGAAGGTACGGAGACCCGGAACGATGTCCAAGACGGCCGTTGACGATGACGAACGCCGCGCCAGGCAGGAGGCGTACTGGCTGGTCAGGGAGTTTGGCGCGGAGGCGCCGCTCTATGCGGCCATGAAGGCCGAAAAGGCCATCGAGCAGAAGGATTTCGGCCGCTGCGCGCGCTGGAAGCGCGTGCTGGAGATCCTCGCGGACAAGCCGCCCGCGGAACTCAGGCGCGGTGTCGCCGCCAAATGACCGATTTGCCGTGGGGCCGCCGAATCGCGCATGTTCGATTATCCGACGGTAGATTATCGCGGCCGTGCCGGAACTTGCCCTGAACTTTGATTTTCAGCAACTTTCATGGCGAATCGAAGTGCTATAGCGCCTTTTGCGCATCCAGGCGGACCGCCTGAGCTATAAAACGCTGGCTATAGCTATTAGAATTCCTAACTTGCGCGTTTCCAGTCCGCGTAGAAACATCGCCCGGTATTGAGTTTCGTAGATTTACTGATTATGGACGGTCCGTTGGGGGACAGGTCCAATTCGATACACCGACGAAAGTCTTAAAAAAGAGCTGGCGATTTGAGGGCCAGCAGAAGGTGAAAAAATTGTCCAACATCGACGACAAGACTGCAATCGAGCTGACCGCCGACATTGTCTCGGCCTATGTCGGCAACAATCCGCTCCCCGCCTCTGGCCTGCCTGATCTGATCGCCAGCGTCAGCGCCTCGGTTCGCAAGCTCGCCAGCGGCAGCGTTGTCAAGGAGGCGGTGGCTCTGACGCCCGCCGTCAACCCGAAGCGCTCGGTTTTCCCCGACTACATCGTGTGCCTGGAAGATGGAAAGAAGTTCAAGTCGTTGAAGCGCCACCTCGCGACCGACCATGGTCTGACGCCGGACGAATACCGCGCGAAATGGGGTCTGCCAGCCGACTATCCGATGGTGGCGCCCAGCTATTCGGCGACCCGCTCGGCGTTGGCCAAATCCTCAGGCCTCGGCCGCAAGCCAGCCGGCGGCGACGCGGGCAAGGGCAAGCGCAAGGCCAAGGCCTGAGGCATGTTGCCCGCAACAGATGATGTCGCGCCATTACCATGGCGCGACCATCTGGCCGCCCTCGGCGCGTTGCGCCGTGGCGTAGCCGCCCAGTCCTCGGTGGACGCGGCCAACGGCGTCAGGGCGCGGCGCATCCTGTTTTCGCTGGGCGATCCCTCCGGCGACATGCTTGCCGCGCTCGACGCGCTTGACCGGTTCGAGCGCGCCATCGTCGAATGCGACGACCCGTCGGCCATCGAAGCGCGAAGACTGAATTGCTTGGTTATCCTGGACCGCCTTGCGGCAAACAGTTCGCCGCGCGCCTAGACTAGCGGTGGGCCTGAGGCGGCTTGACCGGCCGGGCTCGCTTGGAATCCTGCTCGCCGGCAAGGCTTTCCGCCTCAACCGCTGTCATTTCAAGGAGATAGACAAGCATCTGGTAGCGCGTGCGCGAGAGCATTTTGGCCAACTTGCGCGTGATCTCCGCGACATATCGCAACGTTCGTAAATCGCTGGGCGCTCTATCCATCGTGAGCTCCTGATATGGCCAAGTTATTTGGGCCAAGTTACGTGAACCAAGTTATCGTTGGCGCCCACTCACGACTCACGGCGCGCCTACAGGTTTGCAGGTTTGCGGCAAAACTGAAAATCATTTTTGATAAGCATCATGCCTGGCCCGGAAGATTTTGCCGTCCTTTTTTGGTGGTATCGCCACTCGTGGTGCTAATATTGAACCAAAGCCGAACTTGCGGTCGTCTTGCCGCGCTGGGCTGATTTTCCGCCAGGGAATGTTGATCGTAACAGCCCGGCTATGGCCGCTCAGTCCTTATAAGCAGAGCAGAAGCCCGGCGGGTTGTTTTTGCCGATCATGGCGCAGCCGCGCTTGATCTCATCGATCATCATGCTGCAGACATTCTGCCCGTTGCAGGGCGGATTGGTCGCCGGCGACACTTGGATGCACTGCGAGACATACTGGTCCGACTTCGCCTTGCCGGCGGATTGCACGCATGGCCGCGTGTCGTTCTGGCTTGCCTGGGGAGGGGCGGGTTTCGCGGGCGCGGTGCCAGCCGTCGCGGGCGCGGCACTGCCGCCGCTTTGCGGCACGCAGGAGAGATCGCCTTCGGGGCATTGCAATTGGTGCTGCAGCTGCGCCAGCCGCGCCCTGGTCAACTCCGCCCTGCAGGTCTCGACGAGGGTCGAGTACACCGAGCCATCGGCATAAGGCTGGGTGCGGAAGGCGCACTCCTTGTCGCGGAACGGAATCCAGGCGCGCTGCGCGTCGCGCAAGCGCTTCAGGTTGGCGGGAGCGAGACGTCCCGCCAGCGCCTTGTAGACTGCGTTGAGGCCCGCGTCGGCCGAAGCGGCATTCGCTGCCGTGCAGGTAGCAAGGTCGGCCTGCGTCTTCGCTGCCGCGCAGTCGGTGGCTGCCGCGTGGGCCGATGGCGTGGTGAGAAACAGGCTGGCAGCGCCCGCGAAAATCCCGATCACCAGTGAAGCCGAAATGAGCGTGGTCTTGCCTGACATCTGATCTGCCCTCTGCTTGAATCGAACCCCGCCGCTCGCGCCAGCATAGGTTGAGACAACAGCCGCGATCAACGCCAATCCCACGACGCGGCAAGTAAAGCGTGACCGGCGCGGATTGGCTACGACGGAGCAGCGCCCAGTCTCAGGACGGTGCCTCGCCGCTCTCCGCGATCGCTGCGGAGGCTGGAAGGGCAGGGTGCTGTCCTGCCGGCCACTATCTCCGTGTTTTGACGCAATTCCGGACGGCGGCTACGGCGAAGGCGCCGAGCCCAACCGCACACACTTTTCCTGGAATTGCTCTAGTCGTTCATAGGCGACGCCTAAAACACACTCCCGGAATCGATCTGGATCAACAGGTGTTCCGGCGCCCGCGTCTCTGGTCTGTTCGCAATCTTTCCCGCCTGCGGAGAGGTTGGTTGGGCCTGCGGCCCACTCGCGGGCTCAGTCGGGACAGCAGTTTGAGCAGCCTGGTCCTCGAACAGAACCACCTGCGTCGCCAGCGCGGTTGTCGTGGCGACCTGGAAGAAGATGAAGGCTAGGGCGAGATAGCGGATCACGGGCCTCCAAACGCTTCGGCCGGCAACTGGTTCCAGTCCGTCGTGTTTTCTGCTGAACGGCCAAGGCATGTCGCCCAGAAGTGTGCAGCGGTTCTGGGACAACGACATGCAGCAAAACAAAGGCTTAAAGCGCGTCGCCTGAATCCGCTTCAGCGCGACGCGCTTTTAAGTCAGCGCGGCGGGCCTCATCCGAGCCCCTGGCTCTTGCGAAGCGTCGATCTCCCGTGCAAAAGCCGGCCATGCTTATCATCAACGACCTTACGCTGCGCATGGCGGGGCGACTGCTTCTCGATCATGCCTCATTGACCCTGCCGGCCGGCACCAAGGCCGGTCTCGTCGGCCGCAACGGCACCGGCAAGACCACGCTGTTCAAGGCGATCACCGGCGATTTCCCTTCGGAGACCGGCTCGATCAGCCTGCCGAAGAACACCCGCATCGGCCAGGTGGCGCAGGAAGCGCCCGGCACCGAGGAGCCGCTGATCGACATCGTCCTGAAAGCCGATGTCGAGCGCCAGGCCCTGCTCGAGGAGGAAAAGACCGCGACCGATCCGCACCGCATCGCCGAGATCCATACGCGGCTGGCTGATATCGACGCGCATTCGGCCGAATCCCGCGCCGCCACCATCCTTGCCGGCCTCGGCTTCGACGATGCCGCGCAGCGGCGGCCGGCCTCGTCCTTCTCCGGCGGCTGGCGCATGCGCGTGGCTTTGGCTGCCGTGCTCTTCTCCGAGCCCGACCTGCTGCTGCTCGACGAGCCGACCAATTATCTCGACCTCGAAGGCACGCTGTGGCTGGAGAACTACGTCGCGAAATATCCGCGCACGGTTTTGCTGATCTCGCACGACCGCGACCTGCTCAACCGCGCCGTCAACTCGATCGTCCATCTCGACCAGAAGAAGCTGACCTTCTGGCGCGGCGGCTACGACCAGTTCGAACGCCAGCTCACCGAGCAGCGCGAGCTGCAGGAAAAGAGCCGCGTCAAGCAGGAAACTCAGCGCAAGCATATGGAATCCTTCGTCGAGCGTTTTCGCGCCAAGGCTTCCAAGGCCCGGCAGGCGCAGTCGCGCCTGAAGGCGCTGGAAAAGCTGAAGCCGATCGCCGCTGTCGTGAACGACACGGTACGGCCGTTCTCCTTCCCGGAGCCGGTGAAGACGGTGGCTTCGCCGATCGTGGCGCTCAATGGCGTCAATGTCGGCTACACCGAGGGCAGCCCGATCCTGAAGAAGATGACGCTGCGCATCGATGCCGACGATCGCATCGCGCTGCTCGGCGCCAACGGCAACGGCAAGTCGACCTTCGCCAAATTGCTCGCCGGCCGGCTGAAGGCCGAGACCGGCACGGTGACGGTTGCGCCCGGGCTGAAAGTGGCGATCTTCGCCCAGCACCAGCTCGATGACCTGCGTCCCGAGGAAAACGCCTACGAGCATGTACGCCGGCTGATGCCGGACGCGCCGGAAGCCAAGGTGCGCGCCCGCGTGGCGCAATTCGGCCTTGCGACCGAGAAGATGAACACCGCTGCGAAAGACCTTTCCGGCGGCGAGAAGGCGCGGCTGCTGATGGGTCTGTCGGCTTTCGAGGGCCCGAACCTCTTCATCCTCGACGAGCCGACCAACCATCTCGACATCGACAGCCGTGAATCGCTGATCCATGCGCTCAATGATTTTCCGGGCGCGGTGATCCTGATCTCGCACGACCGGCACCTGCTCGAAGCCACCGCCGACCGGCTCTGGCTGGTCAAGGACGGCGCGGTCAATCCCTATGACGGCGATCTCGAGGATTACAAGACCTTGGTCACCGGCGTGTCGTCCAACCGCCGCGAGCAGAAGGAAGCCGACAAGGCGTCCAAGGCCGATCGCCGCCGCGAAGCCGCCCAGCGCCGGGCCGCATTGGAACCGCTGGCGAAGGAAATCCGCGCCACCGAGGCGCTGATGGACCGCATGCGCAAGCGCATCGACCTGATCGAGGACGAGCTCGCCAATCCGGCGGTCTACGAGAAGGATCCCTCGACCGCCACGCGGCTGGCCAAGGAGCGCTCGCAACTGGCGCAGACGCTGGCGCAGAACGAGGACAAGTGGCTGACGATGTCGGCGGAATATGAGGAAGGGATCGCGGAATAGCGCGGTTTCTCCTTCTCCCGCAAGGGGAGAAGGAGGAGCTCTATCTGGCCCTACACCTCGTCCCTAAAACCCGCTACACACCCCGCATGAACCAGCACGCCAAGCTCCGGATCGGCCATTCGGCCTGTCCGCATGATTGCCCCTCCACCTGCGCCCTCGAAGTCGAGTTGCTCGATGACAACCGCATCGGCCGCGTCCATGGCGCCAAGGCGAACAGCTACACGACCGGTGTCGTCTGCGCCAAGGTCGCGCGCTATGCCGACCGCGTGCATCATCCCGACCGACTGCTGAAGCCGTTGGTGCGCGCCGGCGCCAAGGGTGAGGGCGCCTGGAAGGAATCCAGCTGGGAAGCCGCGCTGGACCTCGTGGCGGAAAGATTCATAGCGGCCGAGGCGAATTACGGCTCGGAGACGGTCTGGCCTTATTTCTACGCCGGCACGATGGGGCTGGTGCAGCGTGACGGCATCCAGCGGCTGCGCCACGCCAAGCAATACTCGGGCTTCTTCGGCTCGATCTGCACCAATCTCGCCTGGACCGGCTGGATGATGGGGGCGGGCGCCTTGCGCGGGCCCGATCCGCGCGAGATGGCCAAGTCGGATTGCGTGGTGATCTGGGGCACCAATGCCGTGGTCACGCAGGTCAACGTCATGACCCATGCGATGAGGGCGCGCAAGGAACGCGGCGCGAAGATCGTCGTCATCGATATCTATGACAATGCCACGATGAAGCAGGCCGATCTCGGCCTTGTCCTGAAGCCCGGCACCGATGGCGCGCTCGCCTGCGCGGTCATGCACGTGCTGTTTCGCGATGGGCTGGCCGACCGTGCCTATCTCGAAAAATACACCGACGATCCGCGCGGGCTGGAAGAGCATTTGAAGACGCGCACGCCCGAATGGGCGGCCGCCATCACCGGGCTCAGCGCCGATGAGATACAGGCTTTCGCGCATTTGGTCGGCACGACGAAGAAAACCTACTTCCGCCTCGGCTACGGCTTTGCCCGCCAGCGCAACGGCTCGGTCAACATGCACGCCGCCTCCTGCATCGCCGCCGTCACCGGCGCGTGGCAGTATGAGGGCGGCGGCGCTTTCCACTCCAACTCCGGCATCTTCAAGCTGAACCAGGATGTGCTGGAAGGTACAGCGATGCGCGACCCGAAGGTGCGCTATCTCGACCATTCGCGCATCGGCCCGGTGCTGACCGGTGCGGCGGATGCGCTCTATGGCGGTCTCCCGGTGACGGCGATGCTGATCCAGAACACCAATCCGGCCAATGTCGCGCCGCAGCAGCGGCTGGTGAAACAGGGTTTTATGCGCGAGGACCTGTTCACTTGCGTGCACGAGCAGTTCATGACCGACACGGCCAAGCTCGCCGACGTCGTGCTGCCGGCCACGATGTTCCTGGAGCATGACGACATCTACAAGGGCGGCGGCAACCAGCACATCACGCTCGGCCCCAAGCTGATCGAGCCGCCGGAAGGGCCGCGCACCAACCACTACGTCAATGAGGAGCTTGGCAGGCGGCTGGGCGTCGGCGACCGGCCGGGTTTCGGCCTGACCGAGCGCGAACATATCGACATCATCCTCGGCAAGCGCGGGCTGGGCAGCTTCGACAGCCTGAAGCAACAAAAGTGGGTCGACCTGCAGCCCGGCTTCGACGACGCGCATTTCATCAACGGCTTCGGCCATGCCGACAGGAAGTTCCACTTCCGGCCGAATTGGACCGGGCAGTCGGCGCCCAACCGGCCGCCGAAAAGCATGGGCCTGTTCGGCCCGGTCGGGCGGCTGCCGGAATTCCCCGACCATGTCGAACTGATCGAGTTGGCGGATGAGGAGCATCCGTTCCGGCTGGCGACCTCGCCGGCGCGCAACTTCCTCAATTCCAGCTTTGCCGAGACGCCGGTCTCGAAGGCCAAGGAAGGCAGGCCCGAGCTGCTCATCCACCGCGAAGATGCAGCAGTGCTCGGCATCGAGGATGGCGGCCGCGTCGAGGTCGGCAACCGGCGCGGCGACCTGGTGCTGCATGCCAGGTTCTTCGATGGCGTGAAGCGCGGCGTGGTGATCGCCGAAGGCATCTGGCCGAACAGCGCGCATGAACGCGGCGAGGGCATCAACGTGCTGACCGGCGCCGATGCTCCGGCGCCCTATGGCGGCGCTGCCGTCCATGACAACAAGGTCTGGCTCAAGGCGCTTTGATCGCTTCGGATTAGAAGCGCAAGCGCCCAGAACGCGGATCTGCAGGCCGCACCGCCAGGCATCAATCCGCAAGGGCGTTGCAGATCACCAGTTGGGATTCCGGCCTTCGAGATCGTCTTCCGGGATGATCGGCGGTCGGCGGTCAAGACTGGTGAAAGGGTCCAGATAGGCTGCCTTGCGTGCATTGACCATCGAACTGAACATGGTGTTGAACGTCGCGAGCATTGCCAGCCTCGGGATGCTTGGCCGCGGCAGTTTGAGACGCCGGACGGCAGTTGGGCCGGTGGTGAGGATGTCGGTCATGATGCCCTCCTGTGGCGGCGACAATGGCAGCGCTTCCCACCCAGGTCCTTGGCTTAAACCTGAAGAGTCCTGAATCGCTCTGAAATTGCTTGAAGCGAAGAATCCCAAACGGCCCTGAAGTTCGCCTTCAGGGTCATCTTGGATTATCCTGCCCGCGAGGGTGGTTCTTGGCCAATGGACTTGGAGTTTGGGAACTATCGTTTGAGACGAGCCGAACGGCAGTTGCTGGGCCCGAAAGGGCCGGTGGAGCTTTCGGCACGTTCCTTCGACATCCTCGCCATGTTGCTCGACAGGCCCGACGAGGTGATCGGCAAGACCGAACTTTTCGATGCGGTCTGGCCCGGCGTGGTGGTGGAGGAGAATACGCTGCAGGTCCACATTTCGGCGCTGCGAAAACTGCTGTCTGCCGAGCTGATCGCAACCGTGCATGGTCGCGGTTACAAATATGCAGGCCCCAGGCCCTTCGCGGTTACGGCAGATGATACGGCGGCGTCCAGACCGTCCATCGCCATACTTCCCTTCGACAACATGAGCGGTGACCCGGAGCAAGACTATTTCAGCGACGGGATTACCGAAGACATCATCGTCGAGCTCGGCAAATATAAGGAGTTTCTGGTCATTGCGCGGAACTCCTCCTTCCAGTTTCGCGGCAAGGCGCATGACCCGGCCGAGGTGGCGAGCAAGCTTGGTGTCCAATATGTCGTCGAAGGCAGCGTGCGGAAGATCGGCAACAGGGTGCGGATCGCCGTACAGCTAACCGATGCGTCGTCGATGGCTCATATCTGGGGCGAACATTACGACCGGGAACTCGACGACATTTTCGCCATCCAGGACGAAATCACCCGGATGATTGCAGCGCGTCTGGCCCGGCAGGCCAGAACCGCGATTGCGTCGCGCGCCAGGGCCCGGCCGACCAACAACATGTCGGCCTACGAGTTTTACCTACGGGCGCTGCAACTGGCAGCCGTTTATGACACGGTGCTCGAAGCGGAACCGTTTCTGCACCAGGCGGTAAAGCTTGATCCGCAGTTTGCTGCTGCCCACGCCATGCTAAGCTTTGTGGAGTCCATCAAGTACTATTGGGACTACAACAATCCCGGCCATTTGCATTCCGGACTGGAGATCGCAAGAACAGCATTGGGCCTTGATCCCGACGAAGCCTATGGACATCTCGCCACCGGCTTCGCTCACTTGTACCTCCGTCAATTCAGGCAATCTGAAATCAGCCTTGACCGGGCCGTTGCGCTCAATCCGAACGATCCGTTCATTCTTAGCATCCGTGCTATTTTCCTCAATCACACTGACAGGCCGGAGCAAGGGCTTGATGAAATAACCGAAGCCCAGCGCCGCGACCCATACGCCGTGGGATGGTATGACGACTTCCGCGGCGTTCTGCTGACGACGGCTGGGCGATATCGCGAGGCGGCTGCCTGCTACGCGAAAATGGCCACTGTAACGCCGTGGTCGCTCATTCGTCTTATCATATGCCATTCCGAACTCGGCGAAATCAGGCAAGCGCAAGACGTGCTGGCGAAGGTCAAGGCACATTATCGCGGACTAAGCCTTGACCAGATCATCGATACGGAAGTGGATTTTTATCAGGACGCCACCGTATGCAGCCGCTATCGCGCGATCCTCGATCGTGTTGACAAGGCGGAATAGGCCCGTTGCGGCTTATTGCCTTGCTACTTCGCCGCCTGAGCGTCCAGCGTCTTGATCTCGTCCGCGGCCGCCTTGCGGGCCGCCGCATCGACACCGGACGCGCCTTTCTCCTTGGCGAAGGCAATGAGGGCAGTGCGCGTGTCCTCGTCGCATCCGTCCGAACCCACGCCGTCGACGCCGGCTTTCTTAGCGGCGGCGAGCACGGAGTCGCAGGCGTCCGGAGCGAAGGCGAACTGACCCATGATGGCGCCGAGCGTGAGCGGATCCTGCAGGCGCGGATCGTCGCGGATCGCCTGGATGGTGGCGCTGCCCACCACCTTGGATTTGCGATCCTGCGCGATCTGCGTCAGGTCGAAGATGAACTCGAATTCCGCCTTGTCGACGCCGGCAGGCTTCGACACAAGAATGTCCAGCCCATAGCGGGTGACTTTCTCGGGCGTGACCACCGCGCGCACCACCTTTGCCTGATGGTAGTTGCGCACCAGCGCCCAGCGCGACGGGAGGTCACCGTAACCGGCGAGCAAATCGAGCTGCTTGATGGCGGCGATCTTCTGCTTGTCGGTCTTGGCGGCCTGCGCCTGGGCGAAGACCTTCTTGCCGATGCGGTCGATGATTTCGTTCGCAAGCAGGCCTGAAGCCGGCGCGGCCTGTTGCGTCGCCGCGGTCTGGACGGGGATTTCGGCGAGCGGGCCTTTGGCGTCGACCCAGGCGGCCAGCGCCTTGCGCGCGTCCGGGCCGAAATGGCCCTTCGGCTCGCCGGTGTAAAAGCCTTCGCTCTTCAGCGTCGTCTCGATCGCGGCGCGGATCTCGTCGGGCAGCGCCTTGCCGAAACCGACGAGGTTGTCTTCCGCGAGCCCTGCCGGCGCCTCGCGAAAAGCATCCATCACCGCGGCCGCGATCGCCGCCGTTCCGGCGCTGGAGGCCGGTCCGGAAAAGAGGCCGCTCAGTTCGATGCTTGCCGCGTCGTTGCCGAGCACGCCGGCGCCCATCCTGCCGATGCCGTCATTGTAAAGCGCGATGCGGTCGGTGATGCCTTCGCGCAGCGTCATCAGATGGTCGAAACTATCGAAGGTGAAGGCGTTGGCGAGCTTGCTCTTTGCCTTCAGCGAGCCGCGCCGAGCCGCCTCGCGCCAGGCATGCAGTCGCTCGCGCGGGTTCTTGTCGATGCCGAGACCGTCGTCATAGGCGTCGCCCAGCAGCACCATCGCCTCGACGCTGCCGAGGTTGGCGGCGTTGATCAGCATCGCCGTCGCCTTCTGGTCGTCCTGTGGATAGACCGCGCCTTTGCGCATGAGCTTCGCCTGCAGCAGATAGGCCTGCTGCTCCTTCTTGGCCTCGCCTTCGTCGATCAAGGCTTTCAATTGATCGTCGCTCAAGCCGTCGTCGCGGCGCGACGGCTGGTAGCTGGTCGAATCCAGATTGGCATATTGGGTCGAGGCGTAGAGCCAGAGCGCGTCGCGGTCGCCGGCGTCCGCCAGCGGCTTCAGCATGGCGCGCGCCAAATCCTCGTTCTTGAACTGCTGATTGTCAGAGAGCTGCAGCCGCGCCAGCGCCAGCGCGGCACCTGGCTCGCCGGCGTCGGCGCCGTCGCTCAGGCGCCCGACCAACTGGTCCGGATTGTCGATCTGCATGCCGTCATAGTCGAGGAGCACGCCCGCAAGCCTGATGTCGGCGTCGAGATCCCACGAGGCGTTGAGCAGTTGGATCGCCTCGCGTGGCTGGCGGCCGACGAACTTGCCGTCCATGAGCAGGCCGGCGAGCATCGGCCCGGCCTCGGCGACATTCTTGGTGGCGGCACGCAGCATGGCGATGGCGCGCTTGCCGTCGGCGGGGCCGCCTTCGCCCTTGGCCAGCATGTCGGCCAGCATCGGTATGGCATATTGATCGCTGCCGACGCGCGCCTCCAGCAACTGCCTGGCCTTCGCCGCATCCTGCGAGGTCCCGCGGCCCAGCCGCAGCGCCTTGATGTAAGCCAGCGCCGATCGTCCGGAGCCGTTGGTCCCGGACTGGAAATCCGTCTCGACGGCATGAAAGGCCTTTTGCTGCTCGTCGCTCGTGAAGCCGTCTTCCGTCAGCGTCGTCCGCGCAATCAGCAGCGGCATGGCGGCGCGGAATTGGCTGTCCCATTCGCCGGGCGACTGGCCCTGGGCCGGCGCGTCGATGACGCGTTGCGCGGTCTCGACCACCTTATGCGCGTCGCGGCGCAGCAGCGGCCCTTCGATATACTGACGGAGCAGCGTTTCAAGCGCCGTGAGATGACCGGCAGCGCCGGCCTTCTGCAAGGCATCGAGCGCCATCGCCCGTGTGACCGGCGGTGGACCGGCATCGGCGCCGTCGTGCCGATGCACCGAATAGACCTCGTAGAGCAGATAATTCGCCTCCGGGCTGCCGCCGTCGGCGAGCAGCTTGATCTGCGGGAGGAGAAAGGTAAGTCCCGCCTGGTTGAGCGCGACCTGGACCCGCAGCCATTCAAGCGTCAGCCGCTTTTCCTGCGGCGCGCCGAGCATTGCCGCCTGGCATTTGTCCGCCAGGGTTTTGAGCTTGCTGAGGTCAAAGTCTTGCGGGAAGAGCTCGCCATACTGGACAGGCGGCGCCTTGGCTCCAGGATCGAGCGGCACCGAGGCGCCCCGGTCGCATCCACTGATCGCCTCGGCGAGCGCCGCCTTGTTCGCCGTATCGTCGGGTTTTTCCGAAGATGTCTGGGCCGCGAAGGCCCCGCCGGCAAACGGCGTCAAAGCGAGGCAAGAAAGAACCAGGGTATGCACTGGCCGCAGCATGGGCGTCCCCCCTCGGACACGGTCCGGGTGCAGCCGGACGCACAGGCGCTAAAGTAGCACATCGCACGAGTGATGATGAGTGTGGCGCTTCACATTCACGCAGCGTTGCCTAAGACTGCACCACGCTTTGCGATCTGGCCCAAATGGCTCCGGTCGCATCCGCCAGCTCCGGCGTCTATAGAGGCCCTTGTCTCGGCAACGAGGGAGGATGTCGTGGCCAAGGTCTCGCTTCTGGGCATTCCGCATGACGAGAATTCGTCCTATTTGCGCGGGCCGGCCGAGGCGCCGCCGCTGATCCGGCGCGAACTCGCAAGCGACGCCTACACTTCATGGTCGGAAACAGGTTTCGATCTGACGGACCGCTTCGTCGATCACGGCGACATCGATTTCACCCAGCCCGGCGACCCGTGGCAGCGGATCGAGGCCGAGGTCGGCCGCGCGCTCGACGCCGGCCATCCGCTGATCTCGCTCGGCGGCGATCATGCGATCTCCTGGCCGGTGCTGCGCGCGGTGCGCCGTCGCCACCAGAGCCTCACGATCGTCCATATCGACGCGCATCCGGACATCTATCATGCCTATGAAGACAATCCGCGCTCGCACACCTCGCCCTTTGCCCGCGTCATGGAGGAGAAGCTGGCCGACCGGCTGATCCAGATCGGCCTGCGCACCGTCAACGATCACCATCGCGACCAGTTCAAGCGCTTCGGCGTCGAGGTGGTTGAGATGCGGCATTTCAGGGAAGGGCTGCAGCTCGACCTCAAGACACCCGTCTATATCTCGATGGACATCGACGCTCTCGATCCGGCCTTCGCCCCCGGCATCTCGCACCGCGAGCCGGGCGGCTTCACCACCCGCCAGGTCATCGGCCTGATCCAGGCAATAGACCAACCGATCGTCGCCGCTGACCTGGTCGAATACAATCCGCGCCAGGACCTCTCCAACGTGACGGCGCTGGTCGCCGCCAAGCTGGTCAAGGAAATCGCCGGCATGATGCTGAAGACCAACGGCGCCGCCTGAATCAACGCTTGAATCAATTTGCCAGGGCGGCGTGCTAGAGGATTGTTCCGACTCAGCTTTCGACAGGATCGCCATGCCGCAGCCGCTCAGGATAGCCGTCGCCGGCGCGCTCGGCCGCATGGGCCGGCAGATGGCGCAAACCGTCGCGGCCGATCCGCGGCTGCAGCTCGTCGCGCGCTTCCATCGGCCGGGCAGTACGGACCAGGGACTGCTTGAGCGCGACGAAGCGCTGGCGCTTGCCGATGTGGTCGTCGATTTCACCACGCCCGCGGCTTCCGCCGAGTTGGCCAAGGCCTGCGCCGCGCGCGGCGGTCCGGCGCTGGTGATCGGCTCGACAGGTTTCGACGGCGCTGAACTGGAGGCGATTGCCGACGCCGCGAAGAAGATCGCCGTCGTGCGCTCCGGAAGCTATTCGCTGGGCCTCAACGTGCTGACCGGGCTGGTCGAACAGGCGGCGAGCGCACTCGGCGCAGAAGACTGTGACGTGGAAATTCTCGAAGCGCATCACCGCATGAAGGTCGACGCACCGTCGGGCACGGCGCTGATGCTCGGCGAAGCGGCGGCGCGCGGGCGCGGCGTCGAGCTGGACGATGCGGCGCAGCGCACCCGCGACGGCCACGTCGGTCCGCGCCCCACCGGCGAGATCGGCTTTGCCGTTGTGCGCGGCGGCAGCATCGTCGGCGAGCACAGCGTGAGCTTCCTCACCGAAGGCGAGACGCTCACGCTCTCGCATGCCGCCGGCGACCGCTCGATGTTCGCGCGGGGCGCCATCGCGGCGGCACTCTGGGTCGCCGGGCGGCCACCGGGCGAATATGATATGCGCGACGTTCTCGGCTTCACTGCCTCGTGACCGGGAACCACGCCGGATTCCATTCCACGGCCGCCAAAACGGCTGAAAGCCAGCTGAAAGCTTGGCCATGCCATGACGGTTTTGTGGCGTTCGCCACATGAGCGGCCTGGGAGCGGCCGGCAGGAGGAAATGCGGCGCGGCGCGCCGCCCAGTGGAGGAAATTACGTGACCGGTTTCATCTCTAAACGCGCGCTGCGCTCGATGGCGCTGACGCTTGCCATGGTTGGCGCTGGCGCATCGGCGGCATCGGCTGCCGACAAGATCACCATCATCGTCGGCGGCATGGAAAAGCAGATCTATCTGCCGGCCGTGCTCACCCAGCAGCTCGGCTATTTCAAGGATGAAGGGCTCGATGTCGAGCTGATCAACTCGCGCGCCGGCGTCGAGGCCGAAAACGAATTGCTGGCTGGCGCCGTACAGGGTGTCGTCGGCTTCTACGATCATACCGTCGACCTGCAGTCGAAGGGCAAATACATCCAGTCGATCGTGCAGTTCAGCCAGGCGCCAGGCGAGGTCGAGCTGGTCTCGGCCAAGCATCCCGAGATCAAGTCGCCGGCCGACTTCAAGGGCGCGACGCTCGGCGTCACCGGGCTCGGCTCCTCGACCGATTTCCTGACGCAGTATCTCGCCGTTCGCAGCGGCCTGAAGCCGGGCGATTACACGCTGCTTCCGGTCGGCGCCGGCAACACCTTCATCGCCGCCGTCAAGCAGGACCAGATCCAGGCCGGCATGACCACCGAGCCGACCATCGCCAAGCTCCTCCAGACCGGCGAGGCCAAGGTGTTGGTCGATATGCGCACGCCCGAAAAGACCAAGGCAGCACTTGGCGGCGACTATCCGGCGGCCTCTTTCTACGTCCAGTCGAGCTGGCTCGAGGGCCACAAGGACGAGGCGCAGAAGCTCGCCAATGCCTTCGTCAAGACGATGAAGTTCATCGCCGGCCACTCGGCCGAAGAGATCGCCGACAAGATGCCGAAGGACTATTACGCCGGCAGCAAGGAGCTCTATGTGCAGGGCCTGGCCGGCGGCAAGGCGATGTTCACGCCGGATGGCCGCATGCCGGCCGATGGACCGGAGACCGTGCTGAAGGTTCTGTCGACTTTCTCCAAGAGCCTGCAGGGCAAGCAGATCGACCTGTCGAAAACCTACACGACCGAGTTCGTCGACGCCGCCAAGTAAGCATCAACAGGCGAGGGCGGGCCGATCGGTCCGCCCTTGGAGCAATTCCAGGAAAAGTGTGAAACGGTTTCCGCCCGGAATTGCGTCAAGCAAAGAGATAGAGCGGTTTGGCGTGAAACGACGAACCGCTCTAGAGAACAACGACTTGCGCCGGCTGCCTGAATCAATTCTGCAGCGGCGCCTTCCGGATGCCAAGCTGCGGCAAGCCCTCTGGCTTTAGCCAAAGGCATCCTCGCACCACCACGATAGGAGTGTGCCATGCAGTTGCAGACCATGGCGGCGGAGAAACTGTCTCCGGCCGCGCCGCCGGCCGATGCCGCGATCGCCATCGACGACGTGACGCTGCGCTTCGTCACGCCCGACGGGCACATGATGACGGCGATCCGCGATTTCACCATGACGGTGGCGCGCGGCGAGTTCGCCTGTGTCGTCGGGCCGACCGGCTGCGGCAAGTCGACGACGCTCAACCTGGTCACCGGGCTGTTGCGTCCGACCACCGGCAATGTCCGCGTCATGGGCAATCCGGTGACCGACATCAGCCGCGACATCGGCTTCGTCTTCCAGGCCGACGCGTTGTTTCCGTGGCGCAGCGTCATCGACAATGTCGCCGCCGGCCCGCTTTTCCGCGGCACGCCGAAGAAGGAAGCCTACGAGAAGGCGCGCGACTGGATCGGCCGTGTCGGCCTTTCGCGTTTCGAGAAACATTATCCGCACCAGCTTTCGGGCGGCATGCGCAAGCGCGTGGCGCTTGCCCAGACCTTCATCAACCAGCCCAAGATCCTGTTGATGGACGAGCCCTTCAGCGCGCTCGACATGCAGACCCGCACGGCCATGCAGGACGAATTGCTGGGCCTCTGGTCGGGGCTGAAATCATCCGTCGTCTTCGTCACGCATGACCTCGAGGAAGCGGTGGCGCTGGCCGACAAGGTCTATGTGCTCACCGCCGGTCCGGGCACGGTGAAGAGCGTCTACCGCATCGACCTGCCGCGCCCGCGCGTCATGGCCGACATCCGCTACGATCCGAAATTCATCGAGATCGCCAAGGTGATCTGGAGCGATCTGCGCGAGGAAGTGCAGCTCGGCCAGAGCCGCGGCCTCCAGGCCGGCCATTGACAGGAGACACAGCATGACCGCCATTTCTCCCACCGATCAGGCCGCCGCCCGTGCCACTTCGATCGTCGCCGCCGAAGCGCAGGCAAGGGCACGGCTGCGCAAGCGCCATGCTCTGGTGATTGGCCTGCGCCTCGCAATCCTCGTCGTCTTCCTTGGCCTTTGGGAACTCTGCGCCGATTACAACATCATCGATCCGTTCTTCTTCTCCAGCCCGTCGGGCATCTGGGAACAGATCTGGTCCTGGATCACCGAAGGCACCTCGCAGGGGCCGCTCTGGCTGCAGATCTATGTGACGCTGGAAGAGACCTTCCTCGGCTTCGCCATCGGCGCCATCGGCGGCATCGTGGCCGGCATCATCCTTGGCCGCAACAAGCTGCTGGCGGACGTCTTTTCGATCTACATCAAGATAGCCAACTCGGTGCCGCGCGTGGTGCTTGGCTCGGTGTTCATCATCGCGCTTGGCCTCGGCATGGCGTCCAAGGTGGCGCTGGCTGTCGTCATGGTGTTCTTCGTTGTCTTCGCCAACGCCTTCCAGGGCGTGCGCGAGGCCGACAGGGCGATGATCGCCAACGCCCAAATCCTCGGCGCCTCGCCGATGCAGATCACCACCTCGGTCATCATCCCTTCGGCGATGAGCTGGATCCTCGCCAGCCTGCATGTCTCCTTCGGCTTCGCGCTGGTCGGCGCCGTGGTCGGCGAGTTCCTCGGCGCCAAGCAGGGCATGGGTCTCTTGATCTCCACCGCGCAGGGCGCCTTCAACGCCAACGGCGTCTTCGCCGCCATGATCATCCTGGCGGTGATGGCGCTGGTGGTGGAGTTCATCATCACCCGCTTCGAGAACTATGTGGTGAAGTGGCGCCCGGCGCCGTTCAACGAGCAGGGGGCTTGATTGATCACCGCACACCATCATGTTTGGTGTGCGGTTTCCCCTAAGGTGTATGACAAAGTCATGCGTTTGTGCTATATTGAGGGCATCGAGGAGACGAGTCATGCGAAACTCCCAGCCCCTGACGATCACGCTGCCGCTTGAGATGGCACAGATGGTGAAAAATAAGGTTGCCTCGGGCGAATACGCCACCGAAAGCGAGGTCATCCGCGATGGCCTACGTACGCTTGCGGCGCGTGACGCGGCGGTTGAACGCTGGCTGCGCGAGGAAGTCGTGCCGACGATGCAGGATGCGCGCGCCAATCCTGAGAAGCTTTTGACAGCCGAGCAGATGCGCCGCAATCTCTCGGAGCACATCAACGCGATCGTCGCCAAACCACGCTCCGGTGCATGAAATACCGGGTCAGATTCCACGCTGCAGCCGAGCGAGACATAGCCGAACTGCTGAGCGAACTCGCGCCGAAGGCTGGCGTGGAAATCGCGTTGCGCTTTGTCGGGCGCATTGTCGATTATTGCCTCGACTTTGAGACTTTTCCCGAGCGCGGCACACGTCATGACGAAATCGCTCCGGATTTGCGCACGGTAGGATGGCGCCGACGCGCGACGATCGCGTTTGAAGTCGCCGGTGACAAAGTGATCATCTTGCGGATTCTCTACGCCGGCCGGACGCTTGAATTGCCGGACGAAGAGTAAAAGGGTCGCCACTCGACCTGATCACGCAAGCGGCAGCCGCACCTCGACTTTGAGCCCGCCCGCGGCGGCGTCGCCCAGCGTGACGCTGCCGCCGGCATTCTCGACCACCTCGCGCACGATGGCGAGACCAAGACCGCTGCCTTCCTCAGCCGAGCCGGCGAGGCGGTAGAAGCGCTCGAAGACATGCTCCCGCTCTTCCGCCGGGATTCCCGGTCCGGCATCGCTCACCGTAAGCTCGGCCTCGCCATCCGTCGTCGCCAGCCTCACCGTGACGCTACCGCCAGATCTGGAATAGCGCAGCGCGTTGTCGACCAGGTTGACGATCATCTCGCGCAGCATCGTGCCGTCGCCGACCACCGTCACCGGTCCGTTTTCCTCGAGGCCGAGGTCGATGTCGCGGTTGATCGCCGCCGGCGCTTGCGCTTCCAGCACATGGCGGGCGGCTTCGGTGAGGTCAATGCGGTCGGCGCGCGGCCGTCGGCTGCCAGGTTCCGCCCTCGACAGCGTAAGCAGCTGTTCGGCCAACCGCGCCAATTTGCCCGAGCTCGCCTGCAAGGCGACCAGCGCCTCCTGGCGCCGGTCGGCCGCGGTTTCGCGCAAGGCATAGCTTGCCTGCGTCGACAAGAGCGCCAGCGGCGTGCGCAGTTGGTGCGCGGCATTGGCGATGAAGCGCCGCTGCGCCGCCATCTGCGCCCGCACGCGCTCCATATAGGCGTTGAGCGCTTCGATCAGCGGCCGGATCTCGCTCTGCGCGCCCGGGACCTCGACTGGATCGAGATCGCTGCGGCTTCGCGAGCGCACCGCGTCGCGCAGCCGGATCAGCGGCGCCAGCCCGCGGCGCAGGCCAAGCAGCACGAACACGCCGGCAATAGCCACCAAGGCAAGCTGCTGGGCGAAGGCGCTGAGCCACAGGCGCTTCACCATCGCGTCATGTCCGGCGAGCGTGACGCCGACAGTGACCTTGATCGGCGAATCCGTGCCGGCGCCGATCACGGCATGGCTGAGCGTGGCCAGGCGCAGCGGGTGATCGCGATAGGCAGCCTCGATGCTGCCGCGCTCCGGCGCCACGGGCAGATCGGGATAGCCGGTCAGCAGCCGCCCGCCGGCGGTCTCGACCCGGTAATAGACGCTGTCCCGGTCGCCGGTGTCGAACATCTCGATCGCCGCCGGCGGCACGGTGGCGTCGAGCGCGCCGTCGGCCATTGCCACCTGCTCGGCGATGGCGCGCGCCGAGCCGACCAGCATGCGGTCGGTGACGAGATCCGCGGTCGCCAGCGCGTTGCGCTGGCTGGTCCACAGATTGATGGCGGCGAGCCCGGCAAGCGGCAGCACCACCCAGGCCAGCAATTGCAGGCGAAGGCTGCCGATCCGAAACCTGTCGATCCTCATGGCGCCGGATCGTCGTGGCGCAACAGGTAGCCGAGGCCGCGCAAGGTGGCGATCTGGACGCGCGATCCCTCCAGCTTCTTGCGCAGCCGGTGCACGTAGATCTCGATGGCGCTGGGGTCGGCGTCGGTTTCGAAATCGTAGATCGCGGTCGAGAGCGCCGCCTTGCTCACCGTGCGGCCGGCCTTGACGACCAGCTGTTCCAGCACGGCGTGCTCGCGCGGTGTCAGCGACAACGTCGCGCCGGCAAGCGAGAACAGGCGTGTATTGGTGTCGAAGACCAGATCGCCGCAGGCAATGACCGGCGCGGTGCGGTCGTTGGCGCGGCGCAACTGCACGCGGATGCGCGCTTCCAATTCCTCGATCTGGAAGGGTTTCGCCAGATAGTCGTCGGCGCCTTCGTTGAGGCCCTTGACCCGGCCGTCGAGGCTGGCATTGGCGGTGAGCACGATCACCGGCACCGGGTTGCCGCGCGCCCGCAACCTTTTCAGCACCTCCATGCCGCCCATGCGGGGCAGGGCAAGGTCGAGGATGATCAAGGCATGGTCGCCAGCGGCCAAAGCATGCTCGACATCCTCGCCGTCATGCACGACGTCGACGACATAGCTCGCCTGGCGCAGCGTCTTGCTCAGCCAATCGGCCAGTTCGCGGTTGTCCTCGACAAGCAGCAGCCGCATCGTTTGTCGCTGTTTCCTCCCAATGGCGTCGACCGACGCCAAAGCGCGGCAGGCGGCGTCCAAATTGGTTCCCGAGGCAACCGATAGTATCGATCCGCGCGCAAGGCAAACGTGGTTTCCCGGCGGTCGCCATCCCGGTCGCGGCACCTGCCGAGCCGCTTGTTCGGTCGGGCAAGCGAGGAAATCGAACCGGTCGGTTCAATTAATGTTGACGGTTCGTGTAGCTATGGTGAACACCGGCAGCCCTTACCAGGATGCCGTATCGCGCGACCTTTTCTGTAACCGATTGATATTAAACGATAAGAATGTGGCCGCTGCGTCCTTCGCCCAATTTCAAGATCGAACCGAACGGTTCGGTTCGCAACTTTTCGTGATTGGAAATGGCAATAAGGCCGACCCATTTCGGGGTGGTCCGAGCGACGCGAATTTCCATTACGGCACGCCACTAGACGGACATGACTTTTTGAAATCTGGAGTACCTAAAATGAACAAGATTGCTTTTGCCGCCGCTGCTTTCCTCATTGCCACGGGCAGCGCTTTCGCCGGCAGCGACCATTACAACCCCAACGACGCCAGCCAGTCGGCCGTGACGGCCCCTGCGGGCAACGTCGACCGGACCGTTACCGGCTCGATCAACAAGTTCGAACAGCGCTTCATCAAGAATGCGCCCAGCTCGAACCAGCAGGAATCCGGCCAGGGCCTCTGGGGCAACCACTAAGCTGGTTCCAGTCTGACCAAAATCTGACCATCAACCCATCATCCTTGAATTTGGAGTAACTCAAATGACCAAGATCGCTCTTACCGCTGCCGCCCTCCTCGTCGCCACTGGCGCCGCTTTCGCTGGGTCCGACCACTACAACCCCAACGAAGCCAACCGGCCGGTCGACACCTCGATTACTGCTTCGGTCAAGACTTCGGACGCGAACGTCCAGAAGCCGGCGACCCAGGCTCCTGCCCAGGATCTGTTCGGCAACCGCTGAATGCCCTGGTCTTCCAAGACGTCAAAGCGGCGGGCTTGTCCCGCCGCTCTGTTTTTCTAAGGCCGGCTGCTCCCGGGCAGGCTTTTTCAGGGTTGATCAAGCATTCATCACGAAGCGGTGATGCTGTAACGATGCCCCTGGTGCCGTCGAAGTGGGAGTAAGGGCCGATAGACGGGGCCGATGCCAAGGAAATTCAAGTGTGTCGAACGAGCGGGCAGCACCCGGGCGATGTCCGAGGCTACCCCTGTGCCGATCCACTAGGTCATCTGATCGTCGATCGCGCCTGATCAAACAGCGCAACCCGAAACCAGGAGTATTTGAAATGACCAAGATCGCTCTTACCGCCGCCGCCCTGCTTGTCGCCACTGGCGCCGCCTTCGCTGGGTCGGACCACTACAACCCCAATGAGGCCAACCGGCCGACTGCTTCGGTCGACAGCTCGTTCACCGCTTCGATCAAGAATTCGGGCGCGAATGTCCAGAAGCCGGCGGCCCAGGCCGCTGATCAGGATCTTTTCGGCAACCGCTGAATGGCCTGGTTCCAAGACCTCGAGCGGCGGGCTTGTCCCGCCGCTCTGTTTTTCTACAGCCGGCTACCGGCATTGTGAAATCGCTTCACAAGTATTTGTATCACAAGCATTTGTAATCGTTTGTCTTTTTCTCGGCGAAGTTTGGGCCGACGCTGCCGGGGCCGCTAAAGAAAGCGAGCGGGCCGGGAATAAATCCCGGCCGCCGCGGGTCTTGTCGGCAGCGGGGTCATCCTCCCAAGGCCTCCGCCCCGATGAAGCCGAACGAACAAGGAAAACCGAAATGACCAGGATCGCTCTCACCACTGCCGCAATGCTTCTCGCGATGGGCTCCGCCTTCGCCGGCAGCGATCACTACGACCCCAATGACGTCAACCGGCCGACGGCCGGCGTCGACAGGGCCTATACGGCTTCGGTCGGCAAGCGTGAGGTTGCCAAGCAGGCCGATGTCGACACCTCGATGACGACAGGTTCGGCTGGATCCAAGGCTTGGTCCGACCCGGGCCAGGGCATCTGGGGCAACTGATCTTTGACGCTTTGAACTGTCAAAGGCGGCGGACTTGCTCCGCCGCCTTTTGTCTTATGCGGCGAGCAGCACCGATCCAGTGCGAGGAGATCGACGGTTCGCTCTAGGCCAAATCCTTCGGCCGAACACAATGCGTCAGGCGCGCGCCGTGGAAGTCGAGGTCCACCCAATCCTCGTCCAGCGTGAACCGCGCGAGCGCCGCCGTCGGGAACTTCGCTTCGATCTTCTTGAAGACAGCCTCATCCGATCCGGCGCCGGCCAGCCGCAGCGCAAAATGCTGCAGGCCGGGATTGTGGCCGATCACCAGCAGGCTCTCCGCCTTGGCCTGCCGCACACGCGCCAGGATGGCGCCGGCCGCCGCCTCGTAGAGTTCCTCGGCAAATTGTGCTGGCACATGCTTGGGCAGTTCGGCCGCGACCAGCCGCCAGGTGTCGCGGGTGCGCAGCGCCGGCGAGACCAGCGCCAGGTCCGGCAGCCAGCCGCGCCGGGCAAGCTCGCGCCCTATCAGCGGCGCCGTCTTCAGCCCGCGTGGCCCGAGCGGCCGATCGAAATCGGCGAGGGAGGGATTGTCCCAGCTCGACTTGGCATGGCGCAGGATAAGCAGTTGTTTTACGGGCATTGACGACTCTACGGCGTGATCCGCGCCAGCTGTTCGAGGTCTCTCTCCTCGCGCAGCGGATCCGGCGCCATCACCACCGAGGTGGCGTTTTCGGCATCGTCGGCGAAATGGGCAAGCACGGTGTGGCCCTTTTCCATGCGCGCCTTGCCTTCGGCGACGAGCCCCAGCGCCAGCGGGTAGAGCCGGTGCTCGACCTTCAGCACCCGCGCGGCCAGCGTGTCCTCATTGTCGCCGACCATCACCGGCACGGCGGCCTGGGCGATGATCGGGCCGTCGTCCATCTCGGGGGTGACAAAATGCACCGAGCAGCCATGGATGCGAACGCCGGCGCGGATCGCGCGCGCATGCGTGTCCAAACCCTTGAAGGCCGGCAGCAGGGCAGGGTGGATGTTGACCATGCGTCCCTGCCATTTCTCGACGAGGCCGCGGCCGAGGATGCGCATATAGCCGGCCAGGGCGACGATGTCTGCGCCGAAGCCGGTGAGCGCGGCATCGATCGCGGCGTCATAGGCATCCTTGCTCGGATGGTCGGCGCGCTGGATGACCTTGGTGGCGATGCCGCGCGACTGGGCGATGCCGAGGCCGGCCGCGTTGGCGCGGTCGGAAATGACGCCGACGATTTCCGCCGGATAGCTTGGATCGGCGGCCGCGGCGATCAGCGCCGTCATGTTGGAGCCGCGTCCCGAGATCAGGACGACCGTGCGTTTCCTGCTCATAGGCCGATCGAGCCCCGATAGATGACGCCAGCGTCTCGGCGCGGCACGATGCGGCCGATCGGCGTTACCGTTTCGCCGGCTTCCTGCAGCACTGCCGCCACTTGCGCCGCCTGGCCGGAAGCGACGGCGAGGACCATGCCGATGCCGCAGTTGAAGGTGCGCATCATTTCTTCCGGCGCCACGCCGCCGGTCTTGGCCAGCCACGAGAACACCGGCGGCACGTCGATTGCCTCGAGATCGAGCTCGGCGGAGAAATCCTTGGGCAGCACGCGCGGAATGTTTTCCGGGAAACCGCCGCCGGTGATGTGGGCCAGCGCCTTGATGCCATGCGTGTTGCGGATCGCCTTCAGGATCGACTTCACATAGATGCGCGTCGGCTCGAGCAGCGCTTCCGCGAGGCTCAGTTCCTCGTTGAACGGCGCCGGATCGCTCCAGCCAAGGCCGCTCGTGGCAACGATGCGGCGCACCAGCGAAAAGCCGTTGGAGTGCAGGCCGGACGAGGCAAGGCCGAGCAGCATGTCGCCCTCGACGATGTCGTCGGTCGGCAGCAACTGGCCGCGTTCGGCAGCACCCACGGCAAAGCCGGCGAGGTCATAGTCCTTGTCGTGATACATGCCGGGCATTTCCGCCGTCTCGCCGCCGATCAGCGCGCAGCCGGCCTGCCGGCAGCCTTGCGCGATGCCGCCGACGATCGAAGCGCCCTGGTCCGGGTCGAGCTTGCCTGTGGCGAAATAGTCGAGGAAGAACAGCGGCTCGGCGCCCTGCACGACGATGTCGTTGACGCACATGGCGACGAGGTCGATGCCGATCGTATCGTGCTTGCCGGCGTCGATGGCGATCTTGAGCTTGGTGCCGACGCCGTCATTGGCCGCGACCAGCACCGGGTCGGTGAAGCCGGCGGCCTTCAGGTCGAACAGCCCGCCGAAGCCGCCGATCTCACCGTCGGCGCCCGGCCGGCGCGTCGTGCGCACCAGCGGCTTGATCTTCTCGACCATCAGGTTCCCGGCATCGATATCGACGCCAGCCTCGGCATAGGTGAGCCCGTTCTTGCGCTTGGCCTGGTCGCCTTTGCTCATGGTCGGCTCGTCCCTGTTTGTCATTGCGGGCTCTTCGCATGAATGGTTTCGGGGAGCAAGGATGACGGTCGTCGAGGCGGACAAAACCGTGGAAAGTGGGCGAGGCGATCGAGCTGTCAATCTCCTCCCTTGCGGGGAGATGTCCGACAGGACAGAGGGGTCCCGCCAGCTTTGCGAGTATGGCAGTCAAATTTCCTCTAGAATGGGTGCGACCGTTTCATCCACCCACATACGCCCGTGGGGAACACTAATCTCTTTTCCCACGGTTCGTTGTTGCGATGCCAACCCCTGTTGTTGGTAAAACGCATACTGAACACGCGTCGGATCCTCGCGGCTGCTCGCCGGATGCCCTTCCTGGACATCGCGCCAAATCGAGCCCCAGTCGGGTTTCCAGATTTCGACGAAGCTGCGGAATAGCGCGAGCACGATTTCCGTCCCAAAAGGCTTCGCCTCGGCCATGCAGTTGAGCTCCAAGCAAGCATTGTTCTGACTGTCTTGTGACAGAAAATCGGAACACGCCGCACAATGGATCGACGTTGACGCTTCCACGTCTCCACGGCGCTGGTTCCAGAGGGAAATGCAGTAACCCAATTCTGGAATGGGCTGTCGCGGCGGCATGTCCGTCTTGCTTTGGCCTTTCTCCAGCAGGTGCAGCAGGTTACCGGCTGCCGATGTGTCGATAGGTTCGGATGCCATCGCCTTTTTAAGGGATCTTCCCAATGGAGCCCAGTTGGCGAGCCTCTTATCGGCTGCAGCTAACGCTCGGAAATGCGCTTGAAGTTGCGGGATCAAATCCTCGGCTGTGCGTTTCCTCGGGCCCCAATAGGCGTAGATGTTTACCGACATGCGCGACTCCCCTTGGCGTGCAGCCTATCAGCTTCTTTAGGATCTCGTGTCCAATACCGGCGTTCCTTCGCGCCCTCTCTGGCCCTGCCCGGCCATCTTCCCACGAGGGGGAGATAGCAGTTCCTCCCTTGCGCCCACCCGCTATCTCACTCATTCTTTTTCTCTACAACACGACGGGACATCACGTGACCCTTCCCAACATGATCACGATCATGCGGCTGCTGCTCGTGCCCGCGGTGGTGCTCGCCATGCTGCAGTCGCTTTGGGATTGGGCCTTCGCCGGGTTCCTCGTCGCCGGCATCTCCGATGGCATCGATGGCTTCATCGCGCGTCGCTGGAACGAGTCGTCCAGCCTCGGCGCCTATCTCGATCCCATCGCCGACAAGCTTCTGCTGGTCTCGGTCTTCGTCGTCATGGGTTTTGCCGGCGAACTGCCGCTCTGGCTGGTGGTGACCATGGTCTCGCGTGACGGGTTGATCGTCTGCGCCGTGCTCTTGTCCAGCGTCATGAGCCATCCGGTCGAGATGAAGCCGCTCTTCGTGTCGAAGGCCAACACCGCGGCCCAGATCGTGCTGGCGGCGCTTGCGCTGGGCGAGTTGGCCTTCTCGGTGCATCTCGGCCCGTTGCGGACCGCGCTCATATTGCTGACCGGGGTCTTGACCGTGGCTTCGGCCGCAGCCTATCTCGTGGCTTGGCTAAGGCATATGAGCGGCTATGGCGAAGGCTCCCGGACGAGCAACTCCCAGACCGGCGACATCAAGTCGGGCATCGGCAAGTCGGGCGGCTCCAACACGGGCGCCTGACAATGACGCCGCGGTGATCGCGGCCGACGACAGCTCGGGCGGGCTTCGCCGCCAGGCCTTCTTCTGGCTGGCCACGGCTATCCTGCTGGCGCTGTTCCTCTATGTCTTCTCGGGCATCCTCCTGCCTTTCGTCGCCGGCATGGTGCTCGCCTATTTCCTCGACCCGGTCGCCGACTGGCTGCAGCGGCTCGGCCTCTCGCGCCTGATGGCGACGGTAGTGATCCTGATTGCCTTCATCGTCGTCGTGGTGCTGGCCTTCGTTATCCTGGTGCCGGTGCTGGCCACCCAGATGGCCGATTTCGCCCGCAAGCTGCCGGAATATCTCACCCGCCTGCAGTCGCTGATCACCAGCTTCGACCCGAAATGGCTGGAGCAGCGCTTTGGCGTCAACGCCGCCGGCCTGCGCGACGGGCTGAACTCGCTGCTCACCACCGGCTTCGGGCTGCTCACCACCGTCTTCACCTCGATCTGGAGTTCGGGCGTGGCGCTGGTATCGGTCGTCAGCCTGTTCGTCGTCACTCCGGTCGTCGCCTTCTACATGCTGCTCGACTGGGACCGCATGGTGGCGGTGGTCGACAGCTGGGTGCCGCGCGACTATGTCGAGACGGTGCGCGCGCTCGCCCGCGACATCAACACCGCCACCGCCGGCTTCGTGCGCGGTCAAGGCACGCTCTGCCTGGTGCTCGGCGCGATGTATGCCACGGGTCTGACGCTGACCGGGCTGAACTTCGCCATCCTGATCGGCTTCTTCGCCGGGCTGATCTCCTTCATCCCCTATGTCGGTTCCTTGACCGGGCTGGTGCTCGCCGTCGGCGTCGCCTTCGTCCAGTTCTGGCCGGACTGGACAATGATCGTGGCGGTGGCCTGCGTGTTCTTCGTCGGCCAGTTCATCGAGGGCAACATCCTACAGCCGAGGCTGGTCGGCAAAAGCGTCGGTCTGCATCCGGTCTGGCTGATGTTCGCGCTGTTTGCCTTCGGCGCGCTGTTCGGCTTCGTCGGCCTTTTGATCGCCGTCCCGGCCTCGGCGGCGATTGCCGTGCTGGTGCGCTTCGCCATTGGCCGCTATCTCGAATCGCCGCTTTACAAGGGTCACGCCGCCCGGCCCGTGCCGCCATTGCCAGCCGATCGCGGCGGCGGCCATCGTTCGAAGCGGGGCTGAAATGGCTGCTCAGCCAGCCGATACGCCGCGCCAGCTGCCGCTCGATCTCGGCCACGGCACCGGCTATTCGCGCGACGAACTCGTCGTCTCGGGCACCAATGCGCAGGCGGCATCGCTGATCGACCGCTGGCCGGACTGGCCGTCGCCGGTGGTCGTGCTGGCAGGGCCGCCCGGTTCCGGCAAGACGCATCTCGCCCGGATCTGGCAGGATCGGACGCACGCCGTCGCCATCGATCCCGGCCGGATCGACGAGCACATTGCCGGTCTCGGCACCAGGCCGGCGCTAATCGACGATATCGACAAGTGGCCGATCGACGAGCAGGGCCTGTTCCACCTGATCAACGCCGTGCGCGGCGCGGGCTCGACGCTGCTTTTGACGGCGAGGCGGTTCCCCTCGGCCTGGCGCGTCGCGCTGCCCGATCTCATCTCGCGGCTGAAGGCGGCGGCGACGGTCGAGATCCACGAGCCCGACGACCTTTTGCTTGCCGGCGTCATCACAAAGCTGTTCGCCGACCGCCAGGTCGAAGTCGAGCCGCATGTGGTGCAATACCTGGTGCGCCGCATCGAGCGTTCGCTCGGCACCGCGATGCGCGTTGTCGAGCGCCTCGATCGCGCAGCCCTCGAACGCAAGACGCCGATCACCCGCGCCTTGGCCGCCGAGACCGTCAGCGCCATGGACGAGGGGCAAGGCGAGTTCGATATCTGAGGCCTGTCACGCCCATAGTCCGGCCAGATGCCGGGCCAAAAGATAGACTCCCGTGTGCGCCGCCACATAACAGGCGGCGACTAGGATGAAGAACATCAGGCCGGCGGACCGCGACCGGGCTACGCCGCCATTCCTCTTGCTGGGCCGGTTGTTCCAAACCCACAGGGCAGCGCACAGAATTGCCCAGACCACCATCACCGCAACCGTAAAGCCGTAATAGGCCAGATAGGCCGGGCCGATCAGCGACAGCAGAGCCTCGAGAACGGGCATCGAAAATCCCCCTGGTTCGAAGTCTAGACCGGCGACAAAGTTGGAGGCGAGGGATTATTCGAGCCACGGCGGGCGTTTCCGTGATCAACCCGTGGGAGCACGCGGCGTAGCCGTCCCATTCCGGAACAGTCTTTTCCGGCATCGCTCTTGCAACGCGGACAATGCCGGCTGATCCCGGCCCCGGTCGCGTTCCAGATCGGGTTGTAGGCTCGCCGGGCTCGAGGTGTTGGGGTTCTCGCCCGGCGGGTTTACCGCCGATTCGCCCGCGCCGTTGAATGGCTGGTTCCGCTTGCCCGTGAGCCTGTCCCGCGCCGAGCAGCAAGCTGCCGCCACCCATGGCGAGGCCGCATTGACGCGCGTCGTTGAAGAGGGGAGGATCATAGGTCGCGGAGCACCCATGTCAGCTGCCCTGGAAACATCCGCAACGACGATGATGTTGGTGTTGGCGTCCCAATTGTCTCTGTCTTCCGGCTGTAATGCAGGGACGGCGAGACCGATTTGGTCTAGGAAGGAAGCAATGGTCGGAGTGGCAGGATTTGAACCTGCGACCCCCTGATCCCAAATCAGGTGCGCTACCAGGCTGCGCTACACTCCGACGTCCCGCGGCGTATAGGGGGCGCACGCCCGGAAGGCAACACAAAAACCGAGGTCGGAACTGACGATGCCGCTCAGCGCTTCAGGCTGGCGATCTTCCTGGCGATCGCAGCGCCCTGGATCCTTGCATTGGCAAAGCAGCCGCGAATACTCGG
The DNA here is from genome assembly GCF_006440675.2 of Mesorhizobium sp. B2-8-5. Taxonomy (NCBI): domain Bacteria; kingdom Pseudomonadati; phylum Pseudomonadota; class Alphaproteobacteria; order Hyphomicrobiales; family Phyllobacteriaceae; genus Mesorhizobium; species Mesorhizobium sp. B2-8-5. The sequence goes on along the minus strand of NZ_CP083951.1, from coordinate 5,220,718 downwards.
CCGCATGCCGGTGAACCAGAGTCCGGGCAGTTTCGGGTCGTTCGCGGCGCCGTTGAACAGCGGCACGCCCTTGGCGTCGAGCACGCCGAGCCCGCCCAGCATCGTCTCCAGCCCGGTGCGGTAGCCGGTGGCGGCAATGACGATGTCGGGCGCGATCGTCTGTCCATTGTCCAGCACGACGCCGTCCCGCCTGAATTCGCGCAGCTGCGGCACGACGATGATGCGTCCGGCCTTGATGGCATCGACCGCGCCGTCGTCGGCGGCGATCGCCGTATAGTCGGAGCCGAGCCGGCTGGCGCCGCCCGACGGGGCAGGAGGCAGGCCGTATTTCGTCAGATCCCCGAACACCAGGCGCTGCGTTGCCGCCATGGCCGCGTCCGCGAGCCGTGTCGGCAGGCTTGCCATCACCGGCGAGATGCGATGCACCGCGATCTTGCCGATGCGCTTGGGCAGCAGCGAAGGTCCGTTGCGCGCCGAAAGCCACATCTGGCCCGTCTCGACGCGGGAAAGATGGTTGAGCGCGTCGAAGCCGGAATTGCCGGCGCCGACCACCAGCACCTTCTTGCCGGCATAGTCGCTCGCCTTGCCGAAATCGGCCGAGTGGATGATCGATCCTGAAAAATCCGCCATGCCCTTCCAGGCCGGGATGAAGGGTTGCCGGTCGCGCCCGGTGGCGACCACCACATATCGCGCCGCCTTCAAGCCCGCGCTTGTCCGCAGCAGCCAGTGGTCGCCACGAAATTCGATCCCGTCGACCTTGACGCCGAAGGCGATCGGCAGCCTGTGCGTCTCGGCGAAATCGTTGAGATGGCGGATGACGGCGCTGCGGTGCGGGAAGGCCGGCGTTCCCGCGGGATAGGAAACGCCCGGCAGCGAAGAAAGATCGCGATGCGTGTTGAGGTGCAGGTTGTCGTGGCGGCGATGCCAGGGCTCGGCCAGCCGTTCCTCGCGTTCCAGGATCTGCATCGTCACGCCGGCCTTGGCCAGCGCATGCGCGGCGGCAAGCCCCGCGGCGCCCGCGCCGATGACAACCGCGCCTTCCAGTATCGCTGGCTCGCCGACCCCCGACGGCAAGACTTTCGCTTCCGCGCCCATACGTGTCTTTATCGCCGTCATCATGCCTTCAACTGGCACGACCATGTATCTGACATATGCCGCCCACGGGCCAAAAGGAATAGGCCTATGTTGCAAAGACCTCCGGCATTGTGTCGCGGATTTTTGCAAGCGCCGGCTAATGAACCGGGTCGGCGTGGCGATGCACCAGCTTGAACGCGCCGTCCTCCAGCCGGAACACTTCCGTGACCCGCAAGGTCATCTCGGTCGCCTCGCCGTTTCTGCCCATGCGCGCCTTGGCATGCTGCAAGCCACTCCAGAAGGCCAGATCGCCGCTTGCCGACGCCTGCAGCACCTCGAGGTCGGTGTTGCCGCCTTTGTGGAAGCTCGCAGCATCGCGCTCGTAACGGCCGGCAACCGCTTCGGCCCCTTCGAGATGGTCGCCGCGCGGCGAAAAGAACGTCGCCGGCCCGGCACGGGTGACGATCGCTTTCAGCGAGGAGGCGTCGCCATTGACATAGTCCCCGGCAATCTTCTCGCGCTGTTTCATGAAGGCATCGAAGGACGAGCCGCCAGGATGCACCGTCCTGATCCAGGTCTCCAGGCTGGCCATGAAATTCTCGAGGAAGGTGGCGGTGTCGGCGTTGGTCACCGCGCCTTTGTCGTCCAACAGCTCCGAGACATTGCCTATATAGGCCTCCGGCTGCTGCATCACCGGCATGTCGAGGAAGACGAAGGTTTGTCTCAGCGCATGGTTGGAGCCGAAGGCGCCGATCTTGCTCGGGCTGACGCTGACGACCCCCGCGGGCAGGCCCTTGAACACGCTCTTGCCCGGCGGCCGCGAGCCGACATCGAGCGCATTCTTCAGACAGCCCGGGATCGAGCGGTTGTATTCCGGGGTGACGAACAGCACCGCGTCGCATTCGCGTATCGCCGCGCGGAAGGCCGACCACGCCGCCGGCGGGCTGTCGCCGTCCAGATCCTCGTTGTAGAGCGGCAACTCGCCGATCTCGATGAAGCGGCAGCGCACCGAATCCGGCGCGCGGGCGGCGAGCGCCTTGGCGATCTTGCGGCTGAAGGATTGGGCGCGCAGGCTGCCGACAAGCACGGCGAGCTGCAGGACGGGGTGTTCGGTTGCATTGGTCATGGCGAACGTCCGCTTCTGATGGATGGTTCACGGGAAGGCTGGCTCCGGCCGGCCGCCCGACCTTTCGATAATGTCGCCGGCGCGGCGAGGTTCCCAGCGCCGTGGGAACGCAGGGGCGCTTGCGGCCTTGCCGCCGCGCCCATTGCACAGTAATGACGGATTGGCGTGAAATCGGGGCTTCCGTAGAATCCCCGGAGGCGCTGAACGAGGTGCCCGGTCTTCGGGCGGCAAAGAGGTGGTCATGTCCGCGCGCATTTTCAGTCCAGCCAAAACCGCGATGCAGTCCGGCAAGGCCAAGACCGGACATTGGGTGCTGGAATTCGATCCCGCCCAGCGCAAGAAGATCGATCCGCTGATGGGCTACACCACCTCGGGTGACATGCTGAGCCAGGTGAAGCTCACCTTCGACACGAAGGAAGAGGCGATGGCTTATGCCGAGAAGGAAAAGATCGCCTATCGCGTCGAAGAGCCGAAGGAAGCCAAGCGCCGGCAGATTTCCTATTCGGACAATTTCCGCTATGACCGCAGGACGCCCTGGACGCACTGACTTCCCGAGTCTTGCCTCGCCTTGGCGTAGCGCGCATCAGCCGGCCCGGCCGGCCGACGGTCCCGTAGCTCAGCTGGATAGAGCACCGGCCTTCTAAGCCGATGGTCGCAGGTTCGAATCCTGCCGGGATCGCCAGTTTATTCAACGGCTTACGGGACTTGGCTGATTCTGGATCCAACCTTCGCCAACGGCTCGGTCGCGAAAACCTCGTCAGAAATCACTCACCGTCTGCCCGGCCGGGCCGCCGAGATAAGTGTTCCACACATAATCCCGAAGCATTTCCCGATGCTCCACCGTCCGGTGGTGGTACCCCGGTCTTTCGGGGTATGACACGCCGGCGAGGTGAAAGAAGGCGCCGTCGATGAACTCATGGTGCCCGACCACGCCGGCCATGGTCATTGGGCTTTCACGCACCAATGCGACGGCCACATCCTTGTCGGCGTCCAACTCAGAGTAAAAGAGCGCCCAATTTGCGCCTCCAGTATCCAAGCCGAGATTGAGGCGGGGTTCGAAGTTCAGCTGATGGCCAGCTACGGCCGAGAACCGGTAGAAGCAAAAGCCCGCCCACAGGTTCCAGTGCCGGTCTCCCGGCTTTGGCTTGTAGATGTGGTTTTCCCCCGGAAGGAATTTCTTCCCGTAGGCCGCCTTGTCTTCCAACTTGGATGGAATATCGAAGGGGGCGACCGGGAAGCAGTCGTGATCGATGAAGCCGAACAGCTCCGGCTTCAAATGCCTCACGATATTGTTGAATGCCCACGTGATCGCCGATCCGTGCGATCTCGACAGATGCTTCTCAATCCGCATTGGCAGCGCGAGATAGGGGACGCCCCGAATTCGGCAGATGCGGGCAATGGCCTCCCTGGCCTCAGGTTTTGTTGAATTGTCGACGACCACCAGCGTCATTCCCGGCGGCTGGATTTCCCACGCCTTCGTCAAGGCGTCGATCACCCACGGCGTGTTGAAAGCGATCGTAATGCAAACGCGCGATACGCTTGCGTCCAGCAACTGCTTGGCGAGCAGGTGCCCGGATGCCCGTCCTCGACTTTCGAAAATCTTGTAGACGAGTCGGTTGCGAAGCATCTTGGCCTGGATGACGGCCTGGCTTCTGCTTAGTCTGTCCACGATTGGTTTGAATGCCAAGGCTGCCTCTCGAAGCGGCAAACCCCCCGATACTCCTTTGCTTGGCAGCGTAAGAAAAATCAAGCAGCCTGAAGATTTCATCGGGCGGGCAACCCGGCCTCAAATTGACTATCGACACGCATTGGTGCGAACTCGGGATCGCCAGCGCACCGGCGACGATCTGACGACAGCAAACTAAAACGACCACCTCCGCCGCTGGCGCCAAAGGTCCAAGGGGGATCGCCATAGGCGATACCAACCGGCTCTCCTAATTTGCTCGGCAATTGGATAGTCACCGTACGTCTTGAAGAACTGCAGAACGAGCGGACTGGCGAAAGCCTTCTTGCCCCGCGTGTTGTAGTTCCTGATTTTCAGACGGTGAGGGCCTATCGTTCGATTGACTTGAGATAAGGCAATACCGATGCAGAATTGTTCTGCGGCGTCTATCTTTGCGATCTCATGGACGGCAAGCATAGGCGGATGGGCGTCGAGTAGAGCAGATAGGTTGTGGCGGTGTACACCAAGAACGCCGCTGTTCCACATTGGCTCATGGCCGGTCACGACGTAGGCGCCGATCCGAATATTTTGGCCCGCCAGCCTCGGTGTCCAAGCGTGCGGTTTCTCGCGAAGGCGCATAATAGAACGGCTGGGCGATATGGCCTCGAATGCCCTCGAGATGTCGCCAACCGGGTACATGTCCGTATCCATGTAGAGTAATCGGTCACAGCGTTTCAGGATCTCGGCTAGGCACCCGGCCTTGATGCCGAAATGGTAGCGACCGTCGAAGGACATAAGGTCCTTTTGCTCCGCGGAGATCGCCATCGTCTCGACCGGATAACCGCGGAACATATCCGGCCCATCGGTTGCCACTATGATCTTGGCGGCCGGACAATAATGCAGAAGCTTCAGCGCGCTGAGCAGGGCGCCCCGATGATAAATCTCATTCTCGCCATAGGCGATATAACCAAAGACGTCATTCATTGATCAAATGGGAGATGTGTCTGAGACGCTTCCACTACTAACACACGCATGCGCAATCCATTCAAAAGTTTCCCAGTTCAAGTGAGCAGCTAGCCGGGTTCTCGGTAGATTAGCCCCTTGCTCCTGTCCAAAGTTCGCAGTTGATGGTTCCGACGATCCGAGTCTATGTCGCGTGAGCGTTGGGAGAAGGATCTGAATGTCGTCGATTTCCAGATGGTTCAAGGACGCGCGCTCCAAATTGCCGGACCACGTAAAGGTCGGCCGCCACACTTACGGCGTGACATGGCGAAAGGTGTTGTTTCCCACAAGGGACGCTCCGCTGGAGATCGGCGCCTTCTGCTCGGTTGCCGGTCGAGTGCTTTTCATTTGCTCTGGCCAGCATCCAACCGACAGCGCAACATCATTCCCGATCTACAGCCGATTGCTGAAGCAGCCCGAGCCGATCGTGAATGGCGGCAAACCGGCCGGCATCACCGTCGGCAATGATGTCTGGATCGGCAACGGCGCGATGATACTGCCGGGAGTGGAGATCGGCGATGGCGCGATTGTCGGCGCCGGAGCCGTCGTCACCAAAAAAGTGCCGCCCTACGCGATCGTCGGCGGGTCTCCGGCCACCCTGATCAGGTATCGATTCCCGGAGGAGACCATATCGAAGCTTCTGGCGATCCAATGGTGGCGCTGGGACGATGACAAGATCAAGAGCGAGGCGGCCTCGCTCACCGGCCTGATCGAGGCTTTCGTCGAGAAGCATTTTGTGGCAGGCACCGCGGCGAAATAAGGGTTGCGGTGGCGAATGACCAAATCGTGTTTCTTCCTGGCCACGGACGCCAACTACTTTCCATATGCGTGCCTGACAGCGCGCCGGATAATTGATGTCTCGACACCGGTCGACGGCTTTCTGCTCTACACCGGCGCGAGCGAACCGGACCTTGAAGTCGCCCGCCATCTGCTGAAAGGCAAGGTCGAGCTGGTCGATGTCACGGATTTCATGACGAATTTCGGCTTTCGTTTTGGAACATACAGCATTGCCGCTTACGTTCGGCTTTTCGCCGACCAGTTTCCGGTTTTCGAGCCATACGATCGCATCGCATACACGGATTGCGATGTCCTCTTCAACAGAGACATCAATGACCTGACCGGGCAGCGGCTGCGCGCCCCGCTGCTCGCCGCGCATGACGACTATATGTATTTCAGGCCTTCATACCGGCAAAAGCTCAAGCTGGCGCCCGGCGCGCCTTATTTCAATTCCGGTGTGGTCGTCTTCGATATGAACGCTGTCCGGGAGAAGGCCCTGCTGGAGCGGACGCGAAAGACCGCCATTGATGGCAAGATGAATGACCAAAATGCTCTGAACGTCGCCTTCGAGGGCAAATGGCAGACGATGCACCCAAACTGGAATCTGCAATCGCTCGGGACAAGGGAATTTCGCTTCTCGCAGGCCTGGGCCAGGCATTTCGCGGGCGGCAAGCCGTGGGGCAATCAGGTCGGCGTCGAACTCGAAGCGCTGGGCATCTGGCGCGACCTGGCAAAGGACACGCCCTGGCGCAAGCCGTTCGAGCAGCGCATACCCTTCGAGCGCGGCGTGATGAAGCGCTTCATCCGGCGCTTCGACGCTGTTGCCGGTCTTTTCGGCAAGGACGTGCAACGCCGCCGGGCCAAGTATGACGGCACGAAGATGCATCGGATCTACGCCCGGCAGGCGGATGAAGGAGCGATGGCGGTCCAGTTTCCGGAAGTGCTTGGCGGATTCGCCTGATCGGGTCGCGCAAGCCTGGTTTCGCCCTCCGCCGCTGTGGATAGTAACCACCCGGTTACCACGCGCCGGCGCTTGCGTTGCGGCCCGGCATCCGACTCGCCGAAATGGAAGGGCCTGAACCCGTCAGCCCCCGAAGCCCAGCGGCCGTCGTTTTCATGTGCCCCCACGGGATGCGTGCTTGAACGTGTTCCGGAGCATGCGTCGGCCGCCGCTTCGCCCTCATGGAAAACAAAAGCCCGCCGCGGCAATGGGAAACCGCGACGGGCTTGGCGGCGTCCCCGGTGGGACGCCATGGGAAATCGAGGCTACGCCAGCAGGCCGGCGACCTTGGCCGCCTTGCGCAGTGTCTTGCGGGCTTCCACCGGGCTGCGCAGACCGTCGAGCGCATCGCGGCAGACGCGGCTTGCCGAGCGCCAGGCGCCGTCGCGCGCCTGTCCCGGCCAGCGTTGGTCGAGGCATTCCATCGCTTCAAAACAGCTTGATACCTTGCGCTGGCCGTTTGGCTGGAAATCGATCACGACCGGTTCGGAAAACCAGACATCGTTCATCACTTCCTCCGTTCTTATGATCGTCTTTTGGGCAAGCAAGCGACGCCGGATGGCGTCGATGCAGGCCGAGGGCGATTGCCGACCCGCGCGTTAACCAATCACCGCGCATTAGGTTCCGAAGAATTTCAAACCGACGATTGGCAGCGTCCGGACGGGCCCCATGGGCCGGCGGATACGCGATCCGGACTGCTGAAAAATCGCGTGACCAAAGTCACTGACGTGCCCTCGCGGACGGCACTAATGAATCCGGCAGGCTGATGAAAACGCGGGAAGACCTCTCATGCTTATCGCCGTGCTCGCATCCACCATGACCGTCGCCACCTTGATGGCGACCGCTTTCGGACTCTACGAGGAAATGCGGATGAGCCGTGCCCGCGCTGAAACTGATCGTTTGCGCGCGTTTGGAACGGCGCGTCGGTTTTCCGTCAAGTCGCGCGATCGATAGGCCCGACGCCGCCAGGCATGTTCACTCCGCTTCAGTTGGCCATGTGCATCTTTCGGGCCGGAATCCTGCTTTCTCCGGCGGTGTTCGCGGTGCTGGTGCTCTTGTGGCTTTACTATCGATAGGCCGGCTTGTGGAACGCCGATCCGCTCTATTCCACCAGCACATGCGCCTCGCGCGCGGCGACAACAAAGGCCTCCCTGGCATTGTCCGCCGCGACGTCGCCGCGGATCGCCCGGCGGCACTCGCGCAGCGCCGCGCCGTGCGGCGCGCTGCCGGCATCGCGCCATTGGCCGGTCAGCAGTTCGACAGCCTGCTCGGCGTTGGATATGTGGCGGATCGAGCCGGAAACGCCGACGGCGACTTCGACCGGCCTCGAAAACCATCCTTGGATCATCGCCAACCTCCCGAAAAATGTCGGAGAACGATATATTTTACCGTAGAGTTGCTCCGCGAAACGTCAACTTAACGTGAAGCCGTCTCACCGATGCGGCACGCGCTGCTCACCGTCCAAGCGGCCTTCGCGAAAGCTCCATCAGTTCCGCCTCGTCGGTGATGCCCGCCATGTAATTGGCGAGGATGCGCGAGGCGCGCGCCTCCTTCTGCTCGGCGGTCTCGCCCTCGACATTGCCGTTTTCGTAGACACGGCCGAGCATGGCCGTCTCGTCGGGGGTGAATGTGTTGCGTACGACGGACATGGCTTCCTCCTACAGCCCGGTCCCCTTTGCCCGGCTAATATTAGCACGCTTCGAGATTGGGAGTGAGTCGCGGCAACATCGTGGCCGAGGTCTCTTCGACCGGTTACGCCGGCTGCGGTGCTTGCATGCCCGCGGTTGGCCATTGCTTTGCCGGCCTCGTTATATTCTTGCCGAATGAGCGCTTCGCTGATACGCATTAGCAGCGTGGAATTTTTCCGAGTCTGCATTGACTTGCGCCCAGAAAAGCACCGCGCGTTCTGTCCGAGACCAACAACCCCGACGTGGTGGCAACCGGGTTACGAAGGGGTTCTGGTTGAAAAGAAGCAGGGCAGGTCCCGTGTCCAAATCGGGGCATGCTCACCAACGCTCTGGAACTCTGAAGCCATCGCCCCCATGGCCTTCGGAAGAGCATGAACCACGGGGAAATCGATGGTCACCAAGAAACTTACCGCCAACGCAGAAAGTGCGGCAGCCTTTCTCGCGGTGATGGGCAACGAGAAGCGTCTGCTCATCATGAACTACCTGGCCGAGGGCGAACTCTCTGTCGGCGTGCTCGCTGACAAGGTCGAACTCAGCCAATCGGCGCTGTCGCAACACCTGGCCAAACTGCGCAGGTTTGGCCTGGTCGAAACCCGCCGCGATCGTCAGATGGTCTATTACTCCTGCAAGTCTTCGGCAGCGCGCGAACTCCTGGCGCTGCTCGATGGCCTGCTGGCCATGGACAAGCCGCTTGCCGGACCGGCAAGGCAGGCCTTTGTCGAGAGGATGCGGCGGCCGCAGGCCGCCTGAACTGCCTGCACGCACGGACGAGGCCGGGGGGCCTTCGTCCGGTGCGGCGCCTCGATGGCGTGGACGAGAATAGACGGCAATGCGACAGGCAAAGCGCTGGTTTGCGTTTTGCCGGTTTGTTGTAGTCTTACGAATTCTTAATTTAGCGGCCACAAGTCTGCCGGGAAAGCGTCCGAAACGGGAAGACCTGTCAAAAGGAGCCCTTCGGAATGGCCCTCGCCATGACCTACACGTCCACTCAGAAGTTCCTTCACTGGACACTATTCGCGCTCGTCGTCCTGCTCTACGCCCTGACCTATGGTGACGCTTTTTATTCCCGCGGGGATCCTGCGGTCGCATTCTTCTGGCGGTTGCACATTTCGTTTGGTCTTCTCCTGGCCGCGCTCGTGTTCTGGCGAATGGTGCTGCGCGGCCTTAGGCGCGCGCCTGGCCTTCCGTCGGAAATGCCCGCTGCCGAGCAGGCAGCGGCGAAGATCGGGCATTTCATTCTCTATGCCCTGCTCATCGCCATCCCCGTCCTCGGGATCCTGTTGACCTGGTTCCGGGGCGACACGTTGAGCTTCTTCGGCCTGCTTACGATTCCCGCACCCTTCGCCCCGGACAGGGTGACCGCACGCACTATTCGCGAGCTTCATTCGCTCTGCGCGAACGGCATATTGATCATGGCCGGCTTGCACGCCATGGCTGCGCTTTATCACCACTTCATTCGCCGAGACACGGTGCTGACCAGAATGTTGCCGCGGAATCGGTAGTCAGCTGGTTTCCGCTCCATCACTTTTGATTGAAGGCGCCGTGACGGCGCGATCGCGGACGCTCGCAAGACTATGATAACGTGCCTCTTTTTGTTGGTGTCGCCTGATCCTGCCGGGCCGAAGATTACAGATTTGTAAGTCGCCGGGTCGGGCGCTGTTGGCTAAATTTCGAGTCGATCCACACCCCCGGATCATGACGGTGCCGAGCTTCCACTTCGGCTCCGTAAGAGGCTCGCCGCTCCCGGCGGGCCTCTTTCGTTTGCGGTCCCGTGCCTTGCCGCGCTCACCAGGAGCGATCACCGGCTTGGTGTCGTCGGGAAGCTCCTGACTGGCAATGTGGACTCTCGATACCCCGTCGCCTATCGTCTCGCCTGGTTCATATTGCGCAATGGTCCCAGCCGGGGCTCCTGATCCGCGAAGCGCCGGGCAGCGTAGCGTTTTTTGATCTTCGGTGCTGTCGATGTTTGATACGCAAAAAGCCAAGGCCGCTTCGCGCCTGTTGGTGGCCCACTGGGACAATGGCACCCGTCTCGATGCGATACCCGAGACGGTGCGGCCGCAAACGCGCTCCGAAGGATATGCCGTCCAGTCGCATGTGATGGATCGCTCCGCGGCTCCGCTTTTCGGTTGGAAGATCGCCGCAACCAGCCTTGCCGGTCAAAGGCATATCAACGTCGACGGTCCGATGGCCGGGCGCCTGCTGGCGGAGAAGGCGGTCGATGTCGGCGGAGCCGTTTCGCTGGCGACGAGCAGGATGCGCGTGGCCGAGATCGAATTCGCCTTTCGCTTCGGCCGCGAGCTGCAGCCGCGCGCGGAGCCCTATGAGATCGCCGAAGTGATGGATGCGGTGGCGGCATTGCACCCGGCGATCGAGATACCGGACTCGCGATACGACGATTTCTGCGCGGTCGGCGCGGCGCAGCTCATCGCGGACAACGCCTGCGCCAATCTGTTCGTCATCGGCGAGGCCGTGGAAGACGATTGGCGCGACGTGGATCTGGCGAAGCACCCGGTGGTCGGGTTCGTCGCCGGGAAGTCGCGCCATGACGGATCGGGGGCGGCCGTGCTGGGTGACCCCCGGATTGCCCTTCAATGGATCGTCAACGAATTGTCGGGCCTCGGCATCGCGCTACAGCCTGGGCAGGTGGTGATAACCGGCACCTGCGTCAAGCCGATAGAAGTCGAGCCCGGCGATGAAGTCACCGGCGATTTGGGCAGGTTCGGCCGCGTCTCGGTCAGGTTTGTCTGATCGGCCGTTTCAGCGCACGGCGCGCTGCCTTGTGACGACGCTGCGCACGGCGAGCACCAGCACGGTGACGATGATCAGGATCACCGAAGGTGCCGCGATCGCCGGATCGATGTTGTCGCGCAGGCCCATCCACATTAGCCGCGGCAGGGTGATGGCGTTCACCGAGGTGATGAACAAAGTCACGCCGATCTCTCCCAAGGAGAGCACGAGGGACAAAAGGGCCGAGGTGATGATGCCGATCCGTCCGAAGCAACCTCAATCAATCTGGAATTAGGCGGATTGCTGCAACTCTTTGTCCAATAGCCGGACGGTGCTTCCTTCTTTCCTCAGTTCTGAGATGATCTGTCCGACATTCTCCCTTGTGAACCATTCTTCGGGATCAAAATTGGACCCGCCCCAAACTTCCAGGATCGGCACGCAGAGACGCTTCAACGTGCCGAAATAATCCTCCAACAACTCGGCTCGACCGACTACCAGCTGAGTAAAATATCTATCTTCGACCGCTTTGAGACGCGTATGTACACGCATGCCGTAGTCCATACCTCTCCCAAGGATACGGTCCTTCATTCCTCGATGATCGGTGAACAGCGCAATTTTTTCGGCATCTGGCGCATTGGCCGTCGTAATCGCGGCGTGAGCAAGCAGGCTGTGCATCCTGATGAATATGTTCACCGACGTGAGGAACGGATGATCAACGCGACCCTTCAGGCGATGATAATCCTCTCGGTAGCTCTTGGTCGTGACGAAGACAGAGTTCCCATAAGCCCGCCAATAGTCGTACTCACCAAAATAGACCGATCTGCCGTCAACCCGGATACCCTCGACTCCGGTGACATCCTTACCGTCGATGTTCCACAGCCGAGTACGAGGTGACACGTCAGAATTGGTCAACACAATGAAGTCGTGCCATCCAAACGACGCAACGTAGTTCATTTCTTCACTGGCAGTTTTGAGTAGCTTATGTGGACGCTCAAGGGTGAGGAAGTTGTTTGCTGAATCCAAGAGCGCGTAGCTTGACACGACGTGTTTGCCAGCAATCTCTCGCACTTGCTGATCAGTTTCAGTGGTCCCAAAGTCGAGAGCATTGATTTGCGCGATAAACTCCCAGCGCGCACTTTCCGTGAGTGCATCGATTGTTGTCCAATCAACGCCCGGTCCAGTGGCAGGTGCCGCACTCATGTTTTCTACAAGGATTTTCAGAACGGAAGCGGTCACAGATTCCGTGATGGCCTTTGTCATTGCCTGAGTGCGCGTGAGTTCATCCTCTTCACGCGTTTGAACGGCTTCGACATCCCGGAACCGCATGCACCGCTTTAAGATTGTGTCCCACTGCTGATATCTCGATATTTTCACTGATTCTGGACCGACGCTCCGCACGTAGATATGCATGAAGCTGCTTTCGTCTTTGGCTCCAATTGGTGTGGTGCCGTGGGACGGGATATGAACGACCGGATAAGTGACCCCGTTGGTAAACTCGGTAAAGCGAACCTCGCACTGCAAGGTAGGTTCCAGGCGGGTTTTCAAGAGGTTATGGATCGCGTCTGAACGGAAGTGTTCGAGGGGAAAGGCCTCAGACCGCGCCTCCGGATTGCCGTCGTTATCAACCCCAAAATAAACACGACCGCCGCCGTGATTGGCAATCGCAGCGATGTGCCGGGCAATCTTCGCCTGGCCTTCCTTGTTCGACTTCGAGATATCCATCCAAGCTTTAAATTCAACATTTAGCGTTTCGCTGCGGTGCCGCAGGTCCACTTCCATTTGCTGAACATCGGTCAAGACAGCCATCTGTGGGTCCAAACTCTTTCCGTGATGAAATCAAGATGGAGAGTTAAGTGCACGGAGATCAAGGTCTGTTGTGGAGGCGGTGAAGAACGATTGTGGACAAAGGGCTTGAGGGTGGAGAACGGTGGTATGAGCAAGGAACCATAGCGTAGCGGCCGGCGTGGGAATTCAGCCGGTCGCCTGGCAGCGATAGGCTGACGGCATCGCAGGCGGTTAGGTCAAGGGCGGGCATTTCTTTCCGGAGGAGCATGCTGAAGGCACAGCAGCGGCGCTAGCGAAATTTTTTGCGGCGTGAAGGCTCGCCTACTGTCCGCCGCGCATCTTCACCGCCACACTCCGCACGGCGAGCACCAGCACGGTGATGATGATCAGGATCACCGAAAGTGCCGCGATCGCCGGATCGATGTTGTCGCGCAGGCCCATCCACATCAGCCGCGGCAGGGTGATGGCGTTCACCGAGGTGATGAACAGCGTCACGCCGATCTCCTCCCAGGAGAGCACGAAGGACAGCAGCGCCGCGGTGACGATGCCGAACTTGATGTTGGGCATGATGACGCGCGTCGCGCGTTCCCAAACGCTGGCGCCAAGGCCGCGTGCGGCAAGATCGATACGGCGGTCGAGCTGGCTGAGCGACACCAGGATCAGCACCGTGGCGAAAGGCACCGTCATCACCGAATGCGCCATGGCCACACCCAGCCAGGTATCGTAGCCGAAGAAGGAGGTGAGGCCGGAGACCGAGGTGAGCAGGAAATAGAGCGTGACGGCCGAGACCACCGGCGGCACCACCATGGGCAACAGCACGAAGCCGACGAGGGCGGCGGTGAAGCGCGGCTGGAACATCCACACGCCGAGGCTGAAGGTGAGGGCAAGCGCGGTGGAAAGGATGCTGCTGACGACGCCGATCCTGAGCGAGAGCAGAATCGATTCCAGCCAGCGCGGATCCTCGATCAGCGAGCGGTAATGGCGCAGCGACAATTCACCGGTCGGCATGGTCAGCATGCGGCTCGGCGTCAGCGACACCGGGATGACGGCAAGCAGCGGCATCAGCAGGAACAGCGCCACCAGCACGGCGAGGATGAGCGAGACGGGGCCGGGGCGATAAGTCGGCATCGCGCTACACCAGTTGTTTCGGTTTGACGTAGCGGAACAGAAGCGCCATCAGCGCGCCGACGAACACCACCAGAACGACGCTGATCGCCGCGCCAAGCCCCCAGTCCGGGCTCTGGAAGATGCGCAGATAGATCAGCTCCGCGATCATCACGCTGCGGCCGCCGCCGAGGATTGCCGGCGTGACGAAGAAGCCCAGCGAAAAGACGAAGGTGATCAGCGCCGAGCCGATGATGCCGGAGCGCGTCATCGGCACGAACACCGTCCAGAAAGTGCGCATGCGGCTGGAGCCCAGGCCGCGCGCCGCGAGCAGCACGCGTTCGTCCAGGCTGCGCATGGCGGACGCCAGCGGGAACACCGCGAAGGGGATCAGGAAATGCGACATGCCGACGATGACGCCGAACTCGTTGCGCACCAGGGTCAGCGGCTCCGAGATGAAGCCGATCGATTGCAGCCAGATGTTGATCAGGCCGCGGTTGGAGAGCAGCGCCACCCAGCCGAAGGCGCGCGTCAGCACCGAGATCCAGAACGGCACCAGGATGCAGAATTCGGCAAGCACGCGCTGCGTCGGGCTGCCGCGCACCCAGACAACGGTGATCGCATAGGCGGCGGTGACGGAGACGACGGTGACGATCGCCGCGATGCGCAGCGTGCGGATGAACACCGACTGCACGAGGTCATCGGTAAGCAGGGCGTGGTATTGCTCCAGCCCTGGCGTTGGAAGCGTAAAACTCCACTTCACCACGCCGAGGAACGGCCAGGCATAGGCAAGGATAAGGAACAGGAGCAGCGGCGCCATCAGCAGCGCCGCGCCCATCCTGTCGGAGAGGGTGCCTCTCATCGGTTGGAAAATCTCGGCCGGTCAGGCCGAGATGATCTTGGTGTATTCGTCGAGTGCGGCGCCGTAATTCTTGGCGTACCACTCCATGTCGAGCGGGATCTGCTTCTTCATGTTTTCCGGATCGACAGGGTTGATGCGCTTCTTGTCGGCCGGGATCAGCGCGTCGGCCGCCGGGTTCGCCGGGCCTTGGCCGAGCTTGTCGAACATGACGAGCTGCTTTTGCGGATCCTGCGCGCTGGCGATGAACTTCATCGCAGCGTCCTTGCCGCCGGGGTTGTTCTTCAGCACCGCGAGCGCGCCGGGCGAGATCAGGCCCTGGTCCCAGATGAACTTGATCTGGCCGCCCGAGTCCTGCTCGATCAGCGAGGCGCGGGTCGACCACACGATCGCCATCGAGGCCTCGCCGTTGAGCAGAACGCTCTGGCTTTCGGCACCGCCGCCCCAGTAGGAGACGACGTTTTCCTTGAAGGCGGCGATCTTGTCGTGCGCGCGCTTCAGGTCGAGCGGATAGAGCGAGGCCGGCGCGATGCCGTCGGCCAGAAGGGCCGCTTCCCAGCTCGACACGCCCCATTTGTAGAGCGAGCGCTTGCCAGGGAACTTCTTTACGTCGAAGAAGTCGGCCATGCCGGTCGGCGCGTTGGAGCCGAACTTCTGCGAGTCGTAGGCGATCACATAGGAGAAGAAGTAGGTCGAAGCGGCATATTCCCAGCCGAAGCCCGGACGCATCTTGTTCTTGTCGACGACCTTGTAGTCGATCGGTTCGAGCATGCCCTGGCCGCCGAGCGTGATGGCCGAGAACGGATCGACGTCGACCAGGTCCCAGGTCGGCGCGCCGCTCTTGTACTGCGCGGCGATCGCGCCCTCGGTCGGGCCGGAACCGTCCATCTTGACCGGGATGCCGGTGTCCTTGGTGAAGGCCTGGCCATAGGCTGCGTCGTAAGCCGTGATGGCGTCGCCGCCCCAGTTCACCAGCACCAGCCCTTTGGTGTCGGCGAAAGCACCGGTCGAGCGCAAAAGCATCGGCGTACCGGCGAGCACGAGGCCCGCGAGCTGCGCGAATTGCCGGCGCGAGATCTCGCCGCGCTTGGTCCGCTCGGCGAGGGATTCGATGGCCTGTTTCCGAGTCTTGTTGTTCATATCGTCGTTCATGTCAGTTCCCCTTGTTGTCGTTGATTTGAACCGGAAGCCGATGCGGCGATTTCAGGCCGCGGCGGCGCGCTCTATTGTCCTCCGTCCGGAAGGAGGAAACCTTTTTCCGCCGGCCAGGTCAGCCAGACGGAATTGCCTTTGCTCAAGGCCGCGGCCGCGACCTCGTTCGGCACCGAGACGGTGACCTTGGCGCCTTGGCGCGTGGTGAGGTCGAGTTTGGTCGCGGCACCGAGATAGGTCGAGGCGACAGCGGTCGCCGCGATGCCGTTCTCGTTGACCGATGCTTCCGGCGCGATCGACATGTCCTCGGGTCGGATGGCGAGGATGGCGTCGCCCTTTATCGTCTCGGCCTTGCAGCGCATGTTGACGGCGCGGTCCTCGCAGAGCCCGGTCGCGCCACTGTCGGCGGGGCGCACGCCCTTCACCGGCAGCATGTTGATCTCGCCCAGGAACTCGGCGACGAAGCGGTTGGCCGGCCGGTCGTAGACCTCGTCCGGCCTGCCGACCTGCAAGAGCTTGCCGTGGTTGAAGATGGCGACGCGCGACGACAGCGCCAGCGCCTCGCTCTGGTCGTGGGTGACGAAGACGAAGGTGGTGCCGGTTTCCTGGTGCAGCCGCTTCATCTCGGACTGCATCTGGCCGCGCAGGCTCTTGTCGAGCGCCGAGAACGGCTCGTCGAGGAGCAGCACGCCCGGCTCGAACACCAGCGCGCGGGCCAGCGCCACGCGCTGCTGCTGGCCGCCGGAAAGCTGCGCCGGCAGTTTCTTCTCATGGCCCTTGAGGCCGACGCGCTCGACCATCTCGCCGACACGTTGCTTGATTTCCGAGGCGGATTTCTTGCGCACCTTGAGCGGGAAGGCGATGTTCTGTTCCACGCTCATATGCGGGAACAAAGCGTAGCCCTGGAAGACCATGCCGGCGGCGCGCTGTTCGGCCGGCCGGTTTGTTATGTCGACGCCGTCGCTGAAAAGCTTGCCTTCGCTCGGCTGCACGAAGCCGGCGAGGATCATCAGGAAGGTGGTCTTGCCGGAACCTGACGGTCCAAGCAGCGTCAGGAACTCGCCGCGGCCGATATCGAGCGACAGATTGTCCAGCGCTCGGAACGAGCCGAAGCTCTTGCCGATCCCGTTCGCCTTGATTTCTGCGGCCCGGCCGGGTTGCTGCATCCTGGCTCTTTCCTCAGTTCCCAATGAAATCGTAGGCATGGCTGCGGCTCACCGCAACCGAATAGTTTTCGCCTGATCGGCAAATTCGATTCACGTCTGAGAGAGGGAGTGGCGCTGGAACTGCAAATCTCCCCCCTTTGGGCCCCAAGGGGGAGATTGGCTCTCCATCGCCCCGCTCAATCTAAAGCCTGTTCTCCAACAACTTCGCCCTTAGCCAGTCGCTGAACGCATTCAGCACCGGATGCCCGGCCTTCGCATGCTCGAACACCAGGTAATACGAACGCGGCGAGGGGACCGACGCCTCGAACGGCTTGACCAGCCGGCCCTCGCTCAACGCCCGGCGACCGGTCAGCTCGTCGCCCATGGCAATGCCTTGGCCGGCGATCGCTGCCGAGAAGACGAGGTTCATGTCGGAAAAGAAGATGCCGCCTTCGGTATCGGGATTTTCCACCTTGGACAGCGCCAGCCAGCGTGCCCAGTCCTCAGTGTCGGAAAGATGCAGGAGATTGGCGCGCAGCACGTCGGCGGGTTTGGAAAAGCCGCCGATCTTGTTGAGCAGGGTCGGGCTGCACAACGGCGTGAAGTGGACTTCGCAAAGCAGTTCCACCGCCCGGTTCGGCCAGTTGCCGACGCCGAAGGCGATGAAGGCGTCGGCCTCCGGGTTGGAGACGTCGTCGAGCCGCCGCGGCGTCAGCACGGAGAGCGCCACGTCCGGATACATCTGCTGGAATTCGCCGATATGCGTGCACAGGAACATCGAGGCGAAGCCCGGCGGGCACGAGATGCCGAAGGAGCCGCCGACGCCGGCGCCGCTGTTTTGCGTTCCCGCGTCGCCAAGCACGGTCAGCGCTTTCCTGACATCGGCAGCATAACGCTGACCGCGCGGGGTGAGGGCCACACCCTTGCCGATGCGCTGCAAGAGATCGAAGCCGAGATCGCGCTCGAGCAGTCGCAACTGATGCGAGACAGCACTTCGGGTGAGGTGAAGCTCGTCGGCGGCGCGCCAAACGCTGCCGTGACGGGCGAAGCTGTCGAGGGCGCGCAGCGCCTGCGTGGAAGGTATGCGCAAGGGGCCTCAGGTGAACCGAATTTGCACGAACCGGGAAAACATATCACTTTTTGATGAGCCGCTTCACTGCTTTCTTTGAGCCATGGACAAACCGGTGACGACCTCGGCGCAAGAAACCGCGCTCGCCTGCATCGACAACATCCAGCCGCTGCTGTCGGCATGGACGCGCACCATCTTCGATTTCGGCGAGACCGCCTGGCGCGAGTATCAATCGGCCGCCTGGTATGTCGATCGGCTGAAGCGCGAAGGCTTTTCGGTCGAGGAAGGCTCGGGCGGCATGCCAACCGCCTTCTGCGCCCATTGGACGAATGGCGATGGGCCGGTGATCGGCATGTATGGCGAATATGACGCCGTGCCCGGCAACTGCCAGGATGCCGCGACGGTCA
This sequence comes from Mesorhizobium sp. B2-8-5, assembly GCF_006440675.2. Lineage (NCBI taxonomy): Bacteria > Pseudomonadati > Pseudomonadota > Alphaproteobacteria > Hyphomicrobiales > Phyllobacteriaceae > Mesorhizobium > Mesorhizobium sp. B2-8-5. Next base: position 5,202,137 of record NZ_CP083951.1, on the reverse strand, counting down.
AACGCGCGCGGCCGGGCCTGGGCGTCGAGGCCGGCGGGCACACCGATCCACATTCGGGCCTCGGCATCGGCAACCTCGGCGGGCTTCTGGCCACCAAGGCGGCGATGCTGGAGCATGGCATCAAGGGCACGCTGCGTTTCACCGGCGAGCCAGCCGAGAAGGTGAGGGGCTCGAAGCCGATCCATGCCGCGAAGGGCTATTATGACGGCCTCGCCGGCATGATCTCCTTCCATCCCTTCTACATGCTGCCGCTCTGCAACACGGCGCGCTGGGACACGCATTGCGGCGCCGCCTATTCGATGATCTACCGCTTCATCTGCGACGAACCCGAGAATTGGACGCGCGTGGCGAGCGATGGTGCGCCGATCCCGCAGGCGCATTCGGCGGTCAGGGCGCCCGGCGCCAACGATGCGCTGATGATGATGTACATGGCCTCCAAGGCGCTGCGCGATTCCATGCTGACGCATCAGGGCGGCTGGTCGATCAGCGAGGCGATCCTGACGGCAGGGCAGGCGACCGCCGACAATCTGCCGGCGGGGCTGGCCGAAATCCAGTACATGATCCGCGTGCCGACCATTGCCATGGCCGAGCAGGTGACCGCCGTGCTCGACCGCAACGCGGAAGCGGCGGCGAAGATGAGCGGCTGCCGCTACGAGCGCCACTGGGTATCGAAGTCGCGCCCAGGACTGGCCAACCACGCCATGGCCGACATCACCTATCAGTCACTCTCGACCGTCGGCGCGCCGCGCTGGGACGAGGCGGCGAGGGTCATCGCCCGCGAGGTCCAGGTCAACGCCGGCGGCGAGGCGACCGAGAACCCGTTCATCGACGAGCTGGAGCGGCTGATCACGCCGCGCGACGCGGAAGCGATCCTGCGCCGCGACCTGCCGCCGTCGCAGCTGAACTCCACCTCGGACGACTACACCGACATGAGCTGGCACGCGCCGACGTCGCGCTTCTATGTCGCCCGTCCGGCGCTGCGCTCGGCAAACGGCCACGCCTATCCCTCCTGGGTTATGAATGCGCTGGGCGGTATTTCCGCCACCATCGATCCGATGGTGACCTGCGCCGCCAAGACGGTCGCGCTGACGGCGCTGCGCCTGCTGGAAGACAAGGCCGCGCGCGAAGCCGCCATGGACGAATTCGTCAAGCGAACCGGCGGTGGCGTCGGCGGCTCGAACTGGATCGCGCCGCTTTGCGACTACGAACCGCCCATCCATTTCCGCTGGCCGGAATATGTCACCACGCCGCGCGGGCGCGGCTGGTGGATCCCGGCCGCTTCCACCGCATAACTGACCAACAACGACACCAGCTCGAGGAGAACTCCATGACTGTCCATGACCGCATCGTCGCCGAGCCGTTCTCGCTGCAGCGCCGCAACCCCAATGGCGGCACCAAGCCGCTGACCGCGTGGGGCTTCGCCAATGAGACCGACGTGCTGACTGACGTCCTGCTCGGCTCGCCCAATTTCCTGCGCCACCTGTCGACCAGTTCGCTGTCGAGAAAATATCTGCGCGAGGCCCCCTGCAACGTCCAGATCGCGCAGGCGCAGCACAAGGACCTCGTCGCGGCCTATGAGCATTTCGGCGTCAACATCCACTGGCACGAGCCGACGCCGGAACTGCCGATGCAGGTCTATTCGCGCGACTCCAGCGTCATGACGCCTTACGGCGCCTTCATCACCGCCATGGCCAACTGGTGGCGGCGCGGCGAGAACTATGCCGCCATCCGCACCTATGAGAAGCTCGGCATCCCGATCTACGACATGGTGACGGCTGGCACCTTCGAGGGTGGCGACTTCAACGTCATCGAGGAGGGCGTGGTGCTGATCGGCTGCGGCGGCGCCCGCACCCAGGAAGAGGGCGCGCGCCAGGTGCAGGACTGGTTCGAGAAGGAAGGCTGGGAGACGCGTCTTGCCTTCATCGACGAATATTACGTCCATATCGACCTGATGGTGGTGCCGATCGCCGAAAAGCTCACCGCCGTCTGCCTTGCCTGCACCGAGCCCGGCATCGTCGACTGGCTGAAGGGCAAGGGCCACGAGATCATCGACGTGCCCTTCCAGGACACGATGGCGCTCGGCTGCAACTTCATGTCGCTCGGCAAGGATAGGGTGATCGCGCCGACCTCCAGCAAGACGCTGATCGAGAAGCTGAAAGCTCAAGGCTTCGAGGTCGCGGCCGTCGACATGAGCGAAATCTCCAAGACCGGCGGCGGCATCCACTGCATGGCGCAGGCGCTGAAGCGCGTGCCGGCCTAAGGGGCCTTCGAGGTTCGGCGATCGCCCGCGATGAATGTCTATCCCTCTGGCCGCAGGCCAGGGGGGATATTGGTCGCGCGGCCTGTCAGGAGATTGCATCGTTCCGGTTCCGGCCACTCCGATCCTGCGCTAGGCTTCAGCCAACCGAAACAGGATTGCCGCAAGGATGATCGTTCAGGCCTGCATCAACGGCGCGCGACCCGCCGATTTCCACCCCGCCTTGCCGCTCGACCCCGAGGCGATGGCGCGTGACGCCGCCGCCTCCATCGCTGCGGGCGCCGCCGAGTTGCACGTCCATGCACGTGGCGCCGACGGGCGAGAGAGCCTTGCGCCGGAAGCGATGGACAGGACGGTCGCGGCACTCCGCCGCGCCTGCCCGGGCACACTGATCGGCGTCTCCACCGGCGCCTGGATCGAGAACGACGACCTGCGCACGCTTGTCGCCATCTCCGGCTGGCGCGAACTGCCTGACTATGCCTCGGTCAATCTCAGCGAGACGGCCGCGCCCGTGGTCATGGAAAGCCTGCACCAGCGCGGCATCGGCATCGAGGCGGGCCTGGCGTCCGTCGCCGACGCCGAACGACTGGTCGGCCTCGATCATGGCGGCCGGGTGCTGCGCGTGCTGATCGAGATTTCCGAGCAGACGCTGGACGAGGCCTTTGCGGTGGCCGACGGCATCGAGAAGGTGCTGGAACGCGCCGGCATCCGCCGCTCGATTCTGCTGCATGGCGAGAACGCGACGGTATGGCCCTTCGTCGAGCGCGCGGCGGCGCGGAAATTTTCGACCCGAGTGGGATTGGAGGACGGCAAGGAATTGCCGGACGGCAGCGTGGCGGACGGTAATGCGGCGCTGGTGGCGGCGGCGATCGGGATTTATCGCAGAGCGTAGCCACAGCCAATCTCCCCCCTTGCGGGGGAGATGTCCGGCAGGACAGAGGGGAGTGTGAAGGAACGCCAACGCTGGCGACTTTCCATCAATAACCCGCAGACGCAGCAGCTACAAACAGCTGAAAGGTCGGCGGGACAGCACCCCCCTCTGCCCTGCCGGGCATCTCCCCCGCAAGGGGGGAGATCAGCAGTTTCGGGCTCACTGCGTATCGGCGTTGGCCCTCAACTCGGCGCGCTTCTCATCCGACACCACGGCAAGGTCGAGCACCTTCTGCAGGCCTGCCGCGTGCCGGAAGGTGGGTTCGGCCTGCACGCCACTCCTCACCGCCTCGACGAAGCGCTGGTAGTTGGTCGGCACCATGCCGGCATCGAGCTCCTCCCATTTGGCGTTCTCGACGTTGCTACCGACACACGCCTTCAGCATCGAGCCATCGAGATTGTGCACCACCTCGATGGCGCCCTTGTCGCCATGGATGCGCAGGCGCAGTTCGTTGATGTGGCCGGTGGCCCAGCGGCTGGCATGCACCACGCCGAAGGCGCCATTGGAGAAATCGAGCGTCATGGCGAAACTGTCGTTGGCGTCGAGCTGGTACTCGCCGATGCGGTTGTCCGGCGCCTTGTCGAAGGCGCGCAGTCGGCAGAACACATGGTCGATATCGAGCGCCGCGCCATAGCTGGCGAAATCGAGGATGTGGATGCCGACATCGCCGAGCACGCCGTTGGAGCCGTGGCCGCGCGACAGCCGCCATAGCCACTTCGGATCGGTGCGCCAGTCGCCCCAGAATTTCGACACCAACCAGCTCTGCAGATAGGAGGCCTCGACATGCCGCACCGTGCCGATCTCGCCGGCCTGGACCATCCGGCGCGCCTTCTGCAGCGCGGCCACGTTGCGATAGGTGAGGTTGACCATGTTGACGATGCCGGCGGCTTCCGCGGCATCGGCCATTTCGCTCGCCTTGCCGAAATTTTCCGCCAGCGGCTTTTCGCACAGCACCGGCTTGCCGGCAGCGACCAGCGCCATGGTGGTCGAGTGGTGGATGCGGTCCGGCGTGACATTGGCGACCGCGTCGAAATCGCCCCAGTCGAGCGCCGCCTCCAGCGAGGTGAAGCGCTTCGGAATCTTGAAGCCGTCTGCGTACTCGCCGACACGTTTTTCATCGACATCGACGGCCGCCGCCAATTCCACGCCCTCGATGGCGCCGAAACGGCGGGCATGTTCCTGCGCCATCCAGCCGGTACCGAGTATCAAAAGCCGCATTTTCTGCTCCTCCGAGCGATTTGGTTCGATTCAATCATGTGGGGCGAATGTGAGCCAGGCGCGGTATCCGCGCAATCCCAAGCGAAGCAGGGAAGTGCTTTTTTAGCGGAAGCCGGCCTCGCCATGCGCGTGCAGCTTGGGCCCGCGCTCCTCGATCGGCTCCAGCGCTTTCTCGACCGGCACGTTCGGCGCATCGAGGATGGCCGGCTTCGACCCATGCGGGTTGTGCGCCCACTTCACCGCGTTGCGCAGCACTTTCTGGACCGTCGCATCGTGATAGGTCGGGTAGGTTTCGTGTCCGGGGCGGAAGTAGAAGACATTGCCGGCGCCGCGCCGGTAGGTCAGGCCCGAGCGGAACACCTCGCCGCCCTGGAACCAGGAGATGAAGACTGTTTCCAGCGGCTCCGGCACGGCGAACTGCTCGCCATACATTTCCTCGTTTTCGAGCTCGAAGAATTCGCCGACGCCGTCGGCGATGGGATGGCTGGGGCTCGTCACCCAAAGCCGCTCGCGCTCGCCGGCCTCGCGCCATTTCAGCGTGCAGGGCGTGCCCATCAGCCGCTTGAAGATCTTCGAGAAATGGCCGGAATGGAGCACGATCAGCCCCATGCCTTCCCAGACACGTTTTGCGACGCGCTCGACCACCTCGTCGGTCACCGCGCCATGGTCCTTGTGGCCCCACCAGACGAGCACGTCGGTTTCGGCGAGGCGGGATTCCGGCAGGCCGTGCTCGGGCTGCTCCAGCGTCGCCGTCGAGGCGGAGATGGCCTTGTCCGCATTCAGCGCCTTGGCGATGGTCGCGTGCATGCCTTCCGGATAGATGCCGGCGACCACCTCATTGGTCCGCTCATGGATGTTCTCGCCCCAGACGACAGCGCGAATTGTCATGGATAGCCTCGTGTGTGATTGGGAGCCGCCCCGCGCCATAGATAGCGCCTTCGCCCGGTATTGAAAGCGGTTTTCGACCTTCGCCTCGCTGTGCATGGAGCCCGGCATGAAAGTCGCCTTACCAGCCAGCGATATACGTCCTTATGCTTCGACGTTAATTCAACCCTCGCACAGCCAATTGGCAAGCGCCGCGCCTCGGTTACAATGTCCGCCATGGGCGAAGTGCTTGTAGGGACAGCGATCTTTGCTTGCCTGGCGGGGGCCTCGCTGGTCAGCTTGATGGTGCACGAGCGCTTCCCCGCTCACCACCTCAGGGACGACACCAGCGCGGTGGTGCGGCTTGCCGCGAACCTTTTCGTGGTGATGTCCTCGCTTATGCTCGGTCTGATGATCAACTCGGCCAAGAACACGTTTGAGTCCATCAACGGCAACGTACACACCTTCGCCACCGAGATTATTCTGCTCGACCGAACACTCCGGCATTACGGGCCGGAGGCGGACAGCGCCCGGCAGTCGCTCGCTGCCTATGTCCAACGCGTCGTCGACACCTCCACCGCCGACAGCGACACAACCGTCGTCCCGAACAGGCTGTCGGAACTGCTGCTCTATCAGGTCGGAGACATCCTGGCGGGATTGACGCCCGCGGATGCCAAGCAGACCGCCGCGCAACAGGCTGCGACGCAGCAACTCCAGAAGCTGATCGAGCAGCGCTGGATACTGGCCGAGCAATCCGAGGGCGCCATCCCTGCGCCGCTGATCGTGCTGCTCGTGGCATGGCTGACGCTTATTTTCGCCAGCTTCGGCTTCAGGGCACCGCACAATGGCACCGTCGTCTTCACATGCCTCGTTTCCGGAGCGCTGGCGGCGGCGGCGGTCTATTTGATCATCGACATGGACAGTCCCTTCTCAGGCCCGATCCAGGTCTCGTCGACGCCCCTGCAAAGGGCGCTGGCTGAACTAACGACGCAATGAGTTCACCGGCTAGGTTGCCCCGCCAATTCAATCAGCAGCCTTGCCGCCACCTCGGCGCCGTCGGTGCGGATCTTGCCGGCCACTGCCGCAGCACGCGTGCTAGTTTCGGGCGCCAGCGCCACATCCAACGCCGCCGACAACGACTCCGCGCTCGGCACCGCACCGTCATTCGCCCCTATGCCCAGTTCTGCCACCCGCCGCGCCCAGTAAGGCTGGTCGCCGATCTGCGGCACGATCGCCTGTGGCGCTCCCGCCCGCGCAGCGGCAACGGTCGTGCCGGCGCCGCCATGGTGGATGACGGCGGCGACGCGGCCGAACAGCGCCTGCTGGTTGACCTCGCCGACGGCGAAGCAGTCGTCGCGGTCGTCGACGGGGCCGAGCTCGGCCCAGCCACGCGCGATGACCGCGCGAAGGCCCCTGGCGCGGATCGCTTCGATGGCAGTGAAGCCGGCTTCCCTGGCGACCGATATCGAGCCGAAGCCGACATAGACAGGTGGCGGGCCTGCATCGAGAAAGGCCTCCAGGCCATCAGGGAAGGGCCGCTCGTCCGGCAGGATGAAGGCGCCGGTCTGGACGGCGTCGATCAGGTCCGAGTCCGGCCATGGCCCGAGCGTCGGGTCGCAGGCGAGCAGGACGGGATTGCCGTAGACATAGTCCCGGACATTTTCCACCGGGAGCAGCCCGAGCGATGCGCGCTGGCCGTTGACCGCCTCGCCGAAGAGCGCGTTCTTGGTTCGGATATCCATCTCCCACAGCAGCCGGTTGTCGGTCACGCCGGGCGGCAGCGGATGGCTTGGATATTCATGCGGCCGGTTGTGCGGCGACGGCAGCCAGACGGGGCAGAACGTGCCGAGCATATAGCGCATGCCGTGTTGCTCCGCGACCATTCGCGCGGCGGCGCAGGACGGGAAGAGCCCGAACGCCAGCACGGCGTCGCAGCCTTCGGCGGCTGTGCTAAGCGCCTCATATTGCCTGGCGACGATCTCGGCCGCCTGGGCGGAAATCAGCCTGGCCCGGTCCTCGGGCGACGCCGATCGCGACCGGTTGATCATTTCCTTCGCCCATTCGCGCACCGGCGCGAAGGCCGGGGCCATCGTCACGCCGGCGCGGGCCAGGAGGGCCGCAAACTCCGCGTCGCCTGGCGCGCTCACTCTGGCCTCGACGCCGTGCGCCTGCAACGCCGCGCCCAGCGCCGCCAGCGGTTCGACGTCGCCACGCAAACCGTAAGTCGACAACAGGATACGCATTCCGTGCTCCGTTGTGGTTTTTCGGAGCAGCGTTGATACGCCATGGCCGTGGGCTTGCCGCAAGCCCGGGCTGCGCCATATCTACCTTCTGGGAAGGGTCGTTATCGCTTCCTCCGATGAGGTTGCGATCGTCGCCATGGCTTTAAGCGACGGCAAACACCTGGGCGCGTCTTGGCGCCAAGCCCTTCGGATCAGCAAGTGGGGATCGATAACAGCCGGCGACCAGCGCGCCGGCCCGGTTTGGCTTAACCCTGGCGGCCTTCCTGGGCGACCTGGGTGGGGGACCTTGTGAGCCGCGGGACGACGACAAGACGCTTGATCTTGCCCTTTTTGTAAGCGGCGAGGAAGCGGTGGTAGTCCCTGAAGACGACGCAGCCATTGGACTCGGCGCGGCCGCCGCGCAGCATGTAGGTATGCGCGAGCAGGCCGTTGCGGCCGTATTTGTTCCTGCCGCTGGCCGGCGTCAGCCGGATCGCCTCGACGCCATGGAAGCGCGATTCACGGATGGACAGATTGTATGTGTCGGGCGGTGTCGGACCGACATTCTTGCGGTCCACGAAGCGTGGCTGGTCGACCATCGAACCAAGTCCCGAATGCGCCTCCAGCTTCGAGCCGTCGGGCATGTAGACGGTCCTCGCCGAAATATCGTAGACAGCGACGCCATTGCCCGTGGAGGGACCGTTGAAAAGATTGCGGAACGCGCTGCCGAGGCCGCCTCTTTCCGGCGTGTCAGGCTTGGCATAGGCGAGCATCTCTGACGCCTGCGCCTTGCGCTTGGCGGGCTTGGAGTCGGCCCCGAGCGGCTTTGAGCCCGGCACGCCCGGCAGGGCCTGGTCGCCGTTCCTGGGCGAGACCGCCGTCGGCGCGCTTTGCGCGGTGTCGGCCGGCTGCGGCTTGGCCCTGGCCGTCTGCGGCTTCGCGGTCTCTGGTTTCTGCGGCTTGGCCGCGTTCTGTTCGGGCGCCTCGGCAGCGCGCTCGAGCGTGGTGCGCGGGCGAAGGCCGGGCACGGCGATGGTGTCGGGCAAATCGTCCTGCGGCGGCAGCGAGGCGACCTGGTACTCGCCGTCCTGGCCGTTGTCCGGGGTGTCGGCGACATTTGGCGCGTCGCTGTTTTCGAGCGCGACGGCGGTTGGAACGTCCGCCGTATCCTCCTGCGCCACGTTGGCAAGCGCCAGCGCCAGTTCGGAAGCGCCGGCGATTTGGGCCGGCTGCGAACCGAAGCGGGCTTCCGCCGGGGCATCCGGCTCAGTGCCGCCGAAGCGGCTGGCCGAGGGCAGGCTGGCAAGCAGGAACGGCGCGTTCTCGGCGCGGGCAAAGGCTTCGGCAAGCTTCTGCGGCGAAAGCGCGGCCTTTTTCACCACGCCGTCGAAACGGTCGGCGGCTCCGGCGGCCGAAGCCACCACCATCACCTTCTCCTGCGCGACGCTGTCGGGCGCCGGCAGCCTGAGGCGCGCCATCTTGCCGTCGTGGCCTTCATTCTTCGGTTTTTCAGCAGCTTGGCCGTTATGTCTGAAGCTTGTCGCGAGGCTGAAACAGCCGGCGTCGCAGCCACCGATGAGCGAGCCCGCCTGGTAGCCGCCATTGGCGGAAAGGCGCGGCGCCCAGGCGTTGGCGATCAGCCGGCGCTGGTCGCCAAGCGCGATGTTGCGCGGCGAAAGCAGGCCTTGCGGCAATCCATTGGAAGCTGCGGTCAGCGAGGTGCTCACCGAATAGAGCCCCGCCAAGGTGGCGACAGACCATAGGGCGAGAGCGGCGCCGACAGCAGGCACCACGACCCAACGATGACCAGACTTTTTCGAAGTTACCCCCCCATCAGGAGCGTCACCCCGGCTTTTCAAACGCAAAAACGCCATACGACCACTCTCAATCGGCATGCCGGTTTGCGGACCTGGCACCCGTCACGATCACAGTTCGCTGGTGCCCCCTGCACCTTCACGCGTCTGTTGCCGATTGATTCAAAAGATGGACAAAGATGGTTAACCAATCCCTCCACCAATCGCCGATTTGGCGACGGTCCATACGAAAAAAGAGCTCTCAGTGGTCTGCGCCACGGTAGAAATGCTCTCCCTCACCCGACTTGCTGCCCGTTTTTCCGGCCCCTGTCAAGAAACCGTAAAGGCTGGAACCGCAGCGTCTTCAGCCGGCTAGAGGTGGATTTGGGTCAAAATGCGACGGCTTGCAGAGTAGCGGAACAAGCCAGCCGCGAAACCTTTGGGCCTGGCGACGCGGCTTCTGGGTGGCTGGCGGCCAGTTGTTTTTGCGAAAATCACCCCAAAAAAGTCACCCGCCTGCCATCGGAACGATCCCAGCCCCGGCCTTAGGCGAAGCCAAGCCTGATCGGCTGCCTCGCTTGTCCTTGGACTGGCGCTTCATCAGGCGGACCGATGGCGGAGCACGGTTCGCCACTCATGCCAGATCAGCGCCATCACCACGGCATCGAAGAAGGTCAGCACCAGCAGGCCTGGCGAATGCGTGTAGGAGTAGCGATAGACCTGGTAGGCCATGAAGGCGCCGAGCGCCGCCAGCGAGGCCGGGTAGGACCAGAGCTTGCCGCGCAGCAGGCCGATAACCAGAAGCAGCTTAATCAATCCGTGGCTGAGCAGGTAGAAGGCATAGAACTCCTTGCTCGCGACGGAGAACTCGGCGGCCATACGCGACAAATGGGTGGCTATGAAGTCGTTGGGATCCTCGACCAGTTCCTCCTGGGTGAACATGTTGACCCAGGAAGCGATGGTTTCGGTGGTGACGAGGTAAAGCAGGACGGCGCCGATGCACTCGATCAAGGCATGGGCACCTTTTAGCCATACGCTGATCTCAAAGAGCTGGTGAATGCGGTGCTCGCCGGCGGGCTTCAACGATCGACCTTACTTTTGGACCAGGGACATCAGGTAGGAATGGACGCTTCTCTCACGCACTGGATCAGCGCGGCTGCCGGCATCAGCCCCCTCCTTGATAGGACAATGATCGCTATCTCACAATTCGGCGTGCCGCTGATGGTGATTGCGGTCGCCATGCAATGGTGGTCCAGGGACGATCGCCTCCACGTGCGCCATGCCTGCCTGTCCGCCGGCCTTTCCTTCCTGATCGGGCTGGCGATCAACCAGGCGATCCTGCTCTTCGTCCATCGGATCAGGCCGTACGACGCCGGCGTCACGCATCTTTTGATCGCGCCCAGCGCCGACTGGTCATTCCCCTCCGATCACGCGACCGCCAGCATGGCCATCGTCGCCGCCTTCGCCATGCAGGCGCTGCCGCGCCGTACGCTGGCGCTGTTCGTGATTGCGTTCGTCATCTGCTGGTCCAGGATCTTCATCGGAACGCATTATCTCAGCGATGTGATCGGCGGCGCCGCCACCGCCGCCATCGGAGCGCTGGCGGTCCGGCTGACCTATCGGGAGAATTCACGGCTCGACGCCTTCGCCACAAGGATCCTCTGAACGCGCCGCCAAGGCGCCCGACTGCGGAGCGGGATGATGGGACGGCGCATCACAAAAATGACGCCTGGCGTCTCAACCGCGCGAAATCCTTGGGGATTGCCAGGCGCTCCACCAGCCTGGTCAGGCCTTGGTGCTCGCCAGTCATTCACTTGCTGCCTTGCTGTACGGCGCCCGGCACGATCAGCGCTCCCTGGTCCGGCCCCGAATATTTGAAGCCGATAAAAAACAGGGCAATGATGAAAACACAGATTGCCAGCACCGTGACGAGGGTCCTTCCCGGGTTTTCGGCTGGCGGTCTGTCTTCCATGGCAATTCGCCTCGGGATCTAAACTCGGCGACAATGCCGGGGTTCCCGCGCCTCACCGGCGTCAGGGCTGACGCCTCGCCACGAAATTCTTAGAGAGGCGGCTCCGAGCCCGCGGCGCGCATCACAAAAATGACGCGCTCGCTCCGCTATATGCTAGGCTTGATGTGCCAAAACAGGGTTCATCGTTATGGATGCCAGCGAATTGCAGGCCATAGGCGATACGCTGATGCGCGTTGTCACCCCCGATATGAAACCGAAAGACCTGCTCAAGGCGGTAAGAAAACTGCATCCGGATGCCAAGAAGAAGGACATCGCCCGCGCGGCCTTCCACGCCATCATCGCCAATGCCGACCAGGATCTGGGCAAGTCGCGCAATCTCCAGGCCTTCGCGCTTGCCGAGCGCACCCAACAATCGGAATAAATTGCTGCGAATTGTAACCTGGGGCTTGCCGGAAACTTAATAAGCAATCTCTAATTTAATAGTTCGGCCGGCAGCTAGCCCCAACCGGTAATTAGATCCCATGACCAAAAACCTCGGCAATGCCAAACCCAGTGCTCCTGCTAAGGAGATAAACACCTCGCTGTTCAGCAAGGCCGCGCCGGCGGTGTTTCCGCTGGTCGTCGCGGCGCTCGGCTATCTCGTCGGCCGGCATTTCTTCGGCTTTTGACGCGGCCGGCTTGCGGCGCGCGTTATTTCCGGTCAATCCGATCGCAATTGGCCAATGACAATTCGGCCGTCTTGACTATGCCCTTTGGTCCTAGGGCCTAGGTCGTTCTTGTCCTTGGCCGGCCCCAAGCGCATCCTCACGACAGCCGGCGGCCTCGCAAACTCCGGTCAGGCCCGGCCGCCGAACCCAGTATCACCCCCCAAGGCTGCCGGGCCGCCGGCGCGCGGCGAGTTGATCACTCTCGCACGGCCAAGTGACGGGCTGCGCGATCCGCAGTTCCGTTCGGACGCCTTCCAAATCCGCTGCCGACCGAACGCCATGGCGAAGTCGAATTCCGCTGCGCGACGTGCAATTGCTGCGCCATACTCGTTTTTATTCGTGAGGCTTCGCAAACAGGTCGAATAACGGCGAGCCGCTTTGCACTAAAAATCAATAACCCCTGCTTTTCGGCAACTCCAGGCGCGCTAGATCGTATTGGGTCGGAGACAGGCAATTCTTCGAGCGAAGAGCAGGAGCTGTATATGGTAACAAGCGAGCCAGACAGTGTCCGCGTAAAAGCCGTCAATAACCAATGGATCGTGCGCGTCGTCGACGGCGGCAGGCTGACGCAGCAAGTGTTCGATGTCCACGCGCAGGCCGAGGTCTTCGCCGAGGAGGAGCGGCTGCGATTGGGGCTGCCCGGGGAGCCTCCGGCGGAGGAGCCGGTCAGGCCGCTGGGAAGTGGGCGGGCTCGCTGACGGACCGCGGGGGATTGTTGTCCAATGAGGATCGAACGGCTCGCGGATAGCAGACGCCGGCGGTTGGCCCAGCTGCGGCATTGAGAAGGCCAGCGCGCAGAGGCAGGTCGCGCCGCCTACCCCAGATGCTCGGCTCTCAGCTTCTGCTTCATCCGCTCAAGCGCCGGCTGGCCGCCGGCCGCCAGCTCATCCGCTATCTGCGCGAGCTTGTCGTCTGCCTGTCGATATTTGCCGCCCCATGCGCCGAGCGTGGCGAGCACCGGCAAAAGGTCGATGCCGGCATCGGTCAGCCGATAGATCGCCTTCAGGCCGTGGCTCGGGTCGTCGCTGCGGGTGAGGATGCCTTCGTCCTGCAGCGTCTGCAGCCGCTCGGCCAGCGTGCGCGACGAGATGCCTTCGTCGGACTGCAGGAATTCGCGAAAGTGCTTCTTCCCGGCGAAGATCAGGTCGCGGATGATGAGCAGCGTCCAGCGGTCGCCGAGCAGTTCGAGCGACAGGTTGATCGGGCAGCCGGATCTTCCCTTGGTCGACATCGGTATGGTTCCATTTTTAAATCACTTTACTATTGACATCGTTCTCGCGTTGCGTCAAATGGTTCCGAAAGTAAATCATTTGAGCACAGAGGAGCGTCATGAACCAGCAAGCGAACCGCACGGTGGTGGTCGTCGGTGCAACCAGCGAGGTCGGCGCCGAGGTCTCGGCAAAGCTGACCAGGGCAGGGCATGCGGTACGCGGCGTCGCCCGCAGCCTCGGCGTTGCGCTTGATGACCAGGCGGCGCTCGACGCCGCCTTCTCGGGCACCGACGGAGCCTATGTGATGATCCCCTTCGATGTCACCACGCCCGATCTGCACAGGTTCGAGGACCAAGTCGGTGCACGGCTGGCATCATCCATCGCCAAGGCCGGCCTGCGCCGCGTCGTGCTGCTCAGCGGCCTCAATGCCCATCTCAGAATGGGTACCTCGCTTGGCGCCGCTCTGATGGAAGAGCGGCTTGCCGCACTAGGCCTGGAGGAGCTCGTCTATCTGCGCGCCTCCTTCTTCATGGAGAATTTCGTCAAGGGCATGGGCTTCGTCGAGCAGGCGGCGTCCGGCGTCTTCGCCTCGCCCTTCCGCGGCGACCTGCCGATGCCGTTGATTGCCGCCAAGGACGTTGGCGGGCGCGCCGCCGCCCTGTTGAGCGCCGAACATTTTCTGGCCCGGCGCGTCGTCGAATTGCACGGCGGCGGTTCCTACACGCTCGAACAGGCCACCACGATCCTGGGCCGGGCGATCGGCAAGGATGTCGCCTATCATGAAGCGCCGTTCGCCGAAGCGCGGGCCGGCATGGTCGCCAACGGCATATCGGCGAGTTTTGCCGATGCGCTGGGCGAAACGGCGGCAAGCTTCAACAGAGGCGAGCGCTGGGCGCTGGAGGCACCCTCAGCCGAAAACGCCACGCCGACCAGCTTCGAAGCCTGGGCGCAGGCTTTCGCCCGTTCGCGCTGAGCCGCCTGAACCTTCACGGCAGAAATTCCTAGCGAGGAGACCCAAAATGAAAAAGCTCATCCTTCAGATGCAGATGTCGGTCGACGGCTTTGTCGGCTCCGATGAGGATCGTCGCTGGCAGCTCTGGGAATGGGGCGATGACAATGCCTGGGACGAAGAACTCAAGCAGGATTTCAACGCTGTCTTCCAAACAATCGACACCATCCTGTTGAGCCGCAAGATGGCTGAGGAGGGGTATCTGACCCATTGGGGCAACGCGGCGAGAAAATACCCGAAGGATCGCTTCTATGCCTTCGCGCGATGCATCGTCGAGGCTGAGAAGGTTGTGGCGAGCGACAAGCTCGAGGCTTCGCGCTGGGAACGCACCCGCGTCGTCAGTGGCGACCTGCCGCGCGAGGTCGACGCGCTGAAGCAAGGCGCGGGCGGCAACATCGCCGTGTTCGGCGGCGCGGGCTTTGCGGCCGCGCTGATCGCCGCCGGCTTGGTCGACGAGTTCCAGCTCTTCATCAATCCGGCGGTTCTGGGCAGCGGCCGCCGCATCTTCGAGAAGGGCGGTTTTGCCAAGCTGAAGCTCCTCGGCTCGAAGCCCTATGCCAGCGGCATGGTGGTGAGCCGCTACGCGCCGGCACAATGAGGAGCGACACCGAGGTCGCGCCGGCTTGAATCAATCCGTCAGTGCGTCTTCTCAACCGCCTGTTTGGCCGTGCCTTTCGCGCATCGGCGGCGAGCCGCCTCCGCTGACCAACCGCAGGTGCGCGCCTGGCCGGCCGGGTCGTGGCCAAGCCGCCTGGTCGTTGCCCGCGGCGACGAACCAGCGGGCCTCGCGCGATGTCAGGCCGATAAGCACCCGGCCGGCATACTCGGCAGGCGCGCCATTGCCCGCATCGAACACCGCCCAACTGCCGCCGGGCGGCTCCTGCACCGCGACGAACCTCATCGCAGACTCCATCTGTGAAGAGGTAGGCAATATAGCAGGCGCGACTTGGCGTTCCTATGACGTGGCTCACATTGGCACACTTTTGCGGTGGATAGCACGGCTCCGGCTGCAAGCACGCCGTGTTCCACCAGTCTCCTTGGCTGCCGGTCGCCCTATTGACCAGCCTGGTCGGCGTCGGTCAGCGTGCCGAGGAAGGCGACGATGTCGTCGATCTCGGCGTCGCTCAGAGCCGGCTTGTCGCCCGGCTTTTTGCCGTTGAAGGGTGGGTCGGTGTTGAGGTTCGGCCAGTAAGCCTTTGGCAGATCGTCGAATTTGTCGACCGTGCCGTCCGCCTTCTTCGGATACCAGCGCCCGGGATCCGTATCGCGGCTGGCGTAGAAGGCGACCGCCTCGCGCAGCGAGTGGAAATAGCCGTTGTGGAAGAAACTCTTTCGCAAGGCCACGTTGCGCAGGGTCGGCGTCTTGAACAGGCCGCAATATTCGGCGCGGCCCCTGAAATCGGCGCGCAGCGGTCCGCACAGGCCGAGGTCGACATAATTGGGATCGGCGTTGGCGGGGATCGCCCGATTGCGCGGCACGGCGATCGCGATCAGGCCGTAGTCGGTGAACTGCGGCGGCTCGCCGTCATTGGCGGGCTCGCTGAGATGGCAGCTCGCGCAATTGCCCTTCGCTTCGTCCTCGAACAGCATGCGGCCGCGCAATTCCTGCGCCGAGAGCTGCGCCTTGCCGGCGAGGAAAGCATCGTAGCGGCTGGAATAGGGATAGAAATCGGCGCTGCTCTGCTCGAATGTGCCGAGCGCTTCGACCGCGGCGTCGAAGGCATCCTGCGGGTGCTCAAACACATCGGCGCCGAACGCCGCCTCGAAGGCGCCGGCATAGGGCGCCTTGCGCAGCGCCGCGACCACCTCGGCCTCGTCCTTGTTGCCCATCTCGAAGGGCGACAGCAGCGGGATCCTCGCCTGGTCCTTGCCGTGGTCGGCGCGGCCGTCCCAGGTCAGGCCGCCGGTCGGGCCATTGTCGACGCTCTCGTCGCCTTCGTCCTCGGAGTCGTAGAAATGCTCGGTGAAGGCAGGCGCCGCCTGCAGGTAGCGCAGCGACGGCACGGCGCGAACGCCGGGCTGGTCGAGCTTGGCTCCGCCCATCTCGATGGGTGCCGCCGAGGCCGGCCCGAAGGCGTGATTGGGATCGTGGCAGGACGAGCAGGCCTGCTTGCCCGAGGCGGAGAGCGAAGGGTCAAGGAACATCTGCCGCCCGAGCGCCGTCAGCGCGTCGGCGCGGGCGAAGGCTTCCTGGCGCGACATCGGCCCGGGGTGGACACCGGACGGCTCCGCGGTGCTCGCAGGCGCGGTCAAGCCGACGATCGAGGCCGCCAGAAGGGTGATCGCGTGATTTTTCCGTCCCATCGTCTGTGGCGACATCCCTGATTTCCTTCGCCCGATTTCGTTCGCGACGTAAGGATCGAGTGCAACGGATTGATGACTGGCTTTCTCGCTCACGAAACCGTGTTCGGACACTGCGGAAATGTCACATGGGTGACAAGGCTCCGAAGTAGCTCGGCATTGATGCAGTTGCGTTCCTGCATTGCCGTCCTCCAGCCATTCCCAAGCCACGAGGCATTTCCCGATGACCCGATTCTTTCTCTCCCCCCGGTCCTTCCTCTCGCTTTGCCTTGCCTCCACGGCGCTGGCATCGTTCTCCGCTACTGCCCACGCGGCTCCTCCCGGCTACGACAAGATCGACACCGTCGTCGTCATCTACGCCGAGAACCGCAGCTTCGATAACCTCTACGGCGGCTTCCCCGGCGCCAACGGCCTGGCCAACGTTTCGCCCGACCAGGCGCGTCAGCTCGACCGCGACGGCAAGCCGCTTTCCGAACTGCCGCCGGCCTGGGGCGGCTTGACCGGCAAGGGCGTCACGCCGGCGGTGACGGAGGCGCAGAGCGCGCATCTGGCCAACGCCACCTTCGCCATCGACGATCCCAAGGGCTTCAACGAGGGCACCAACGTCGTCACGCACGACCTCTGGCACCGCTTCTACCAGGAGCAGATGCAGATCGACGGCGGCCGGAACGACAAGTTCGTCGCCTGGGCCGATTCCGGCTCGCTAGTCATGGGCCACTATGACGGCTCCAACCTGCCGATGTGGGCGATCGCCAAAAAATACGTGCTGGCGGACAATTTCTTCCAGGGCGCCTTCGGCGGCTCCTTCCTCAACCACTTCATGCTCGCCTGCGCCTGCGCGCCTTATTATCCCAATGCCGACACCAGCCCGGTGAAGGGCCAGATCGCCGTCGTCGAGCCGGATGGCGTGACGCTGAAGCCGGCCGACAACTCGCCCGCCTCGGCGCTGGGCGGCGTGCCGAAATTCGCCAATGACGGCGCCATCACGCCCGACTTCTACGCCGTCAACACCATGCAGCCGCCTTACCAGCCGAGCGCCAACAAGCCGGCTGAGGGCGGTGACGCAGCACTTGCCGATCCGGCTGCGCCCACTACGCTGCCACCGCAGCACGAGATCACCATCGGCGATCTGCTCTCGCTCAAGGGCATTTCCTGGGCCTGGTATGCAGGCGCCTGGCAGGCGGCGCTCGACGGCAAGAACGCCACGCCCGTGCCGAACTTCCAGTTCCACCACCAGCCCTTCAACTATTTCGCGGCCTATGCCCCGGGCACGGCCGCGCGGGCCGAGCACATCAAGGATGGCGGCCTTGACGGCGTGGAGTTCATCAAGGCGATCGACGACGGCAAGCTGCCGTCCATCACCTTCTACAAGCCGCAGGGCAACCTCAACGAACATGCCGGCTATGCCGATGTGACCTCGGGCGACCAGCACTTGGCCGACCTCGTTTCGCATCTGGAGAAGAGCCCGCAATGGGCTCATATGCTGGTCGTCATCACCTATGATGAGAATGGTGGCTTCTGGGATCACGTCACGCCGCCCAAGGCCGACCGCTGGGGCCCGGGCAACCGCATCCCGGCCTTCATCATCTCGCCCTATGCGAAGATGGGCACGGTCGACCACACCCAATACGACACAACCTCGATCCTGCGTTTCATCACCGCCCGCTACGACCTGCCGGTGCTGCCGGGCATCGTCGCCCGCGACAAGGCGCTGCGCAACAACGATCAGCCGCCGATGGGGGATTTGACGGCCGCGCTCGATCTGACGAAGTAGCGTTTCAGAACTGGGTTCCTCTCCCCCGCCAGAGGCGGGGGAGAGGTGTCCGCGAAGCGGAAGGGGGCCTTCGTAGGGCGCTCCCCCTTTCCGTCTCGGCTTCGCCGAGCCACCTCTCCCCCATTTCATGAGGGCGAGGAAACGCCAATCGCCCACGGCCTGCCTCGGCGATTGCCTCAGTGAATTCCCGTCCGCTATCAATGTCTCCGAATTGGAGACCACGCGATGGCAGACCTGAAAGTCAGAACCCGAAACGCCGGCGCGCTCGCCGTCCTGCCGCCGGGCGGCCTGCCGGTGGTCACGACACCGACCGGCGGCACCGTCGATGTGGTCACGCAGGTCAGCGCGTCCGGCTTCAGCCCGCTCGACCTGCTCTACGCCTCGCTGGCTGCCTGCATGGTACTCAGCGCCCGCATCGCCGCCACCCGCCTAGGGGTCGCCGACCGGCTGGGCGAGGTGAGGGCGGATGTGACCGGCGACAAGGCGAAGGACGAGCCGTCGCGGCTGGAAACCTTCAATATTCGCCTGACGATCGCCGGCGACCTCGATGCCGCGACGAAAGAGCGGATCCTGGCGGATGCCGAGGATATCTGCACCGTCTCAAACACGCTGCGCGGCGCGCCGGCACTTCACGCGAAGCTCGGGTGAGGCCGATGGCGCATCTTTCGCCGATCGACTACGCCACCGCTTCCGCCGAGATCCGCGCCGAGCACGACCGCGAGCTCGCGCTGCGCGGCCGCATGACCAACATGAAGCGCATCCTGCTTCACTCGCCGGCCGCGCATCGCATCTACGCCGAATGGTTCACGCTGCGCGACCTCTTGCGCCCCACGCTCGACGACCGCGCCATCTGGCTGTTTTCGAAGGCGATCGCCGAAACGATGCGCGCCGAGATCCCGGTGACCTTCTTCCGCCGCGCGCTGATCGAGAACGGCCTCGATCCCGAGGCGATTGAGCCGTCGACCGACGAGGCGCTGCTGATCGGTTTCGGCAAGGCGGTCGCAGTGGACGCGAATGCCGTCCCGGACGAGACCTGGGCCGCGCTCAAGGCGCGCTACGACGAGACGCTGCTCATCAACCTCACCGCCTTCGCCGGCATCATGGTGGCGACCTGCGTGTTCACCAATGCGGTCAAGGTGGATCTCGATCCGGAGTTGGAGACGTATCGCAGGCGGTGAAGCTGCTGATCTCCCCCGCAAGGACGGAGATTGGCAGCTCGAGCGCCTCGCCACTTTGCCATGAATCGGGTGGTTTGGCCCCGTCGCTCGCCCCACTTTGATGGCAAGCAAGGAGGCAACCCATGACCATCCATTCTCTGAACACCAAGCGCGTCGGCCGCTCCGCCGAATCCCGCGTCGACGCGCAAAACTGGCATGCGCTGGTGTCTGATCTGAACGCCCATGGCTGCGCCGTCGTGCCCGGCCTGCTCTCGCCCGAGGAATGCGCCGATATCGCGGGCCTCTATCCGCATGAAGAGCATTTCCGCAGCCATGTGATCATGGCCCGTCACGGCTTCGGCAAGGGCGAGTATCGCTATTTCAAATATCCGCTGCCTGACCCGATCGAGGGCCTGCGCACCGCGCTCTATCCGCGCCTCGCCACGGTCGCCAATGACTGGAACGAGAAGATGGGCGTGGCGCAGCGTTATCCGGCCGAACACGCCGCCTTCCTGAAGCGTTGCCACGACGAAGGCCAGGTGAGGCCGACGCCGCTTCTGCTGCAATACGGCCCCGGCGACTTCAACTGCCTGCATCAGGATCTTTACGGCGCACTCGCCTTTCCGCTGCAGGTGGCGGTCCTGTTGTCCGAGCCGGGTGAGGATTTCACCGGCGGCGAATTCGTGCTCACCGAGCAGCGCCCGCGCATGCAAAGCCGCGCCGAGGTGGTGCCGCTGAAGCGCGGCGATGCGGTGATCTTTGCGGTTCACAACCGGCCGGTGCAAGGCACGAAGGGGTACTATCGCGTCAACCTGCGCCATGGCGTGAGCCGCTTGCGGTCAGGGCGGCGGCATACGGTCGGGATCATCTTCCACGACGCGAGGTGAGTAGGCAGTAGGCAGTAGGTTAGGTCGAGGCCGAGAAGCGATGAGGGGTTCCTTTATCCCGCGCATTCGATTATTGGCCCTACTCCCTACTCCCTACTCCCTACGAGCCCATGATCCGTCTTGAAAATATCGGCAAGCAGAACGGCCGACAGATCGTCTTCATCGAAGCCTCGGCCGCCTTGCAGAAGGGCGAGAAGGTCGGATTGGTCGGCCCGAACGGCGCCGGCAAGACGACGTTGTTCCGCATGATCATCGGACAGGAGCAGCCGGACGAGGGCCAGGTCTCGGTCGATCGCGGCGTCACCATCGGCTATTTCAGCCAGGATGTCGGCGACATGGGCGGTTTGAGCGCCGTGGCAGAGGTCATGGAGGGCGCAGGGCCGGTCAGCGCGGTGGCCGCCGAGATGCGCGAGCTCGAACACGCCATGGGCGATCCCGACCGCGCCGACGAGATGGACCAGATCATCGAGCGCTACGGCGAACTGCAGCACCGCTTCGAAGAGCTCGACGGCTATGCGCTCGACGGCCGCGCCCGCGAGGTGCTCGACGGCCTCGGCTTCAGCCAGGAGATGATGGACGGCGATGTTTCGAAACTCTCCGGCGGCTGGAAGATGCGCGTCGCGCTGGCTCGCATCCTGTTGATGCGACCCGACGTGATGCTGCTCGACGAGCCGTCGAACCATCTCGACCTCGAAAGCCTGATCTGGCTGGAGAAATTCCTCAAGGATTACGACGGCGCGCTGCTGATGACCTCGCACGACCGCGAGTTCATGAACCGCATCGTCAACAAGATCATCGAGATCGACGCCGGCGCACTAACCTCCTATTCAGGCAATTACGAATTCTACCAGGAGCAGCGTGCGCTGGCCGACAAGCAGCTGCAGGCGCAGTTCGAGCGCCAGCAGGCGATGCTGGCCAAGGAAATCGCCTTCATCGAGCGTTTCAAGGCGCGCGCTTCCCATGCCGCCCAGGTGCAGAGCCGGGTGAAGAAGCTCGACAAGATCGACCGCGTCGAACCGCCGAAGCGGCGCCAGACGGTGGCCTTCGAGTTCCAGCCGGCGCCGCGCTGCGGCGAGGACGTGGCGACGCTGAAGGGCATCCACAAGGCCTATGGCAGCCGCAATATCTATTCGGGCCTCGACTTCCAGATCCGCCGCCGCGAGCGCTGGTGCGTGATGGGCGTCAACGGCGCCGGCAAGTCGACGCTTCTGAAGCTGGTCGCCGGCGCCTCCGAGCCGGACGAGGGCTCCGTCGCGCGCGGCCCGAGCGTCAAGATGGGCTATTTCGCCCAGCATGCCATGGAACTGCTCGATGGCGAGCGCACCGTCTTCCAGACGCTGGAGGACTCGTTTCCGCAGGCCGGTCAGGCGCCGCTGCGCGCGCTTGCCGGCTGCTTCGGCTTCTCGGGCGACGAGATCGAGAAGAAGTGCCGCGTGCTGTCGGGCGGCGAGAAGGCGCGGCTGGTGATGGCGCTGATGCTGTTCGACCCGCCCAACCTGCTGGTGCTCGACGAGCCGACCAACCACCTCGACATCACCACCAAGCAGATGCTGATCGAGGCGCTGGCGCAATATGAAGGCACCATGCTCTTCGTCTCGCACGACCGCCATTTCCTGGCGGCACTCTCCAACCGCGTGCTGGAACTGACGCCAGACGGCATCCACACCTATGGCGGCGGCTATACCGAATATGTCGCGCGCACCGGCCAGGAAGCACCGGGGCTGAGAGGGTAGGCAGCAGGGCCGGCCCTCGGCCGACAGCGCTTCATCTGGCGTCAGAGCGCGTCGTAGACGGCGTCGATCAGGGCCTTGCGGCGCGGGTCCACATCGTCGAAACCCACCATGCGGTTGGTGACATAGCCGAACCCAACCCCGGCGCCGGGGTCGGCAAAGCCGATGGCGCCGCCCCAGCCGGTATGGCCGAATGTCTGCGGCGATGCGCGGCGGGCATAGACAGGATCCTCGATCTGATAGCCGGCGGCGAAGGCGGCTGGCAGCGCGAAGCTGTCGTCCATGCCGCGAAAGCGCGGCCTCGCGGCTTCTTCGATCGCCGCGCGGCCGATCAGGGGCTTGCCCTCAAAGCTCCCGCCCGCCGCCATCATGCCGTAGATACGCGCTAGCGCATGAGCTGTTGACTGGCCGTTGCCGCCCGGCACCTCGGCGGCGCGCCAGGCGCGGTCGTTGGGCGCCAACGCGCGGGGCGTTGGGTTGTCGCATGCATGGGGAAACGGAGAAGCGCGCACGAAGTCGACCCAATCGGACGTCTTCGAGCCCTCGATCATCTCGGCGGCACGGGAATCCTGGGCTTGCGGCAGGCCGACATGGAAATCGGCCCCAAGCGGGACTGCGATCTCTTCCGCGATGAAGCGGCCGATGCTGCGCCCGTCGACGCGCCGCAGCACCTCGCCGGCAAGATGGCCGTAGGTCAGGGCATGGTAGACGCAGCGGCTGCCGGGCTCCCATAGCGGCGACATGGTGGCAAGCGCGTCGGCATAGGGCGCCCAGGCGAGCAGGCCAGCCTCATCCATCGGCACGGCAAGACCGTTCAGCCCGGACTGGTGCGACATCACCTGGTCTAGCGTGATGTATTCCTTGCCGCCCGCCGCGAATTCCGACCAATAGCGCGCCACCGGTGCGGCATAATCCAGCTTGCCGCGCTCCACCAGCATCGCGATCGCCAGCGCCACGACGCCTTGGTCGAAGACCAGACGTTGACCAGCGTGTCACGCCGCCACGGGCGGGTGCGCGCGGCATCCGCATGGCCGCCCCAGAGATCGACGACGGTCCTGCCGTGGGCCACGACCGAGACGCCGCCGCCATGCTCGAGGCCTTGAGCGAAACACCAGGCGAACGCATCGCGCACTCCGGCAAAACGCGGATCGCAGACGCCGTCTATGGTCATGCGCGAATTCCCACCAAATGCGCCTCAACCGAACAGCTTGGTCACAAAGCCGCTGAACCAGGCAAGCTGCGCTGCGTGGTGGGCCGCCATCAACCTGTCCTGTTCGTCCCGGTCCTGCGCGCCGAGCGTTCCGTAGGGCGCGGCTTGCCGTTCCTGCCAGCGCCGAAAGCCGGCCGGACCCTGCTCGGCATGGAATTGCAGCGCATAGGTCTTGTCGCCGATCCGGAACGCCTGATTGGGGAACGTGTCGCTCGAAGCGAGATGCACGGCGCCGGCCGGCACGGCGAAAGTATGAAAGTGGTTCTGCGGCAGGAAGAGCGGCCGGTCGAGGAAATCGCCGGCCTCGGCCGTCGGCGTGATCTCGAAATAGCCGAACTCCCGGATGCCGCTTTCCACCGGCCCGACATCGGCGCCGAGATGCCAGGCGATCTGCTGCGCGCCCTGGCAGATGCCGAGCAGCGGCAGATCGTTGTCCAGGCAATGCTCGATCAGCGCGGCTTCGTCGTTTAGGAACGGGTGTATGTCGGTGTCGAAGACATTGAACGGACCGCCATAGATCACCGCTCCATCGACGGACCCGAGGTCGATCGGATCGCCCTTGAACGGCATCGCAGTCGTGATCGCATGGCCGTTCGCCTCCAGCGTCGTCTGGACATGATCGTCGCCCGGCTCTTCCGAATGCCTGACCAGAACAATGCGCTTCATAGGAACACCTGCCGCTCATGCCGTAGGAATACGATAAAGCTAAGCGGGCTGCCGAAAATGTGCCAGCGCCCAGTTCCGACTGGACGCCGGCAGGCCGCGCAAGCGCGGCGCCGGGGGCTCACCCTCTCGCCAAGCCGCGATCGATCAGCCGCGCCAGGCGCGCCGAGAAGGCCCTGGCGTCGGCCGGCTTGTCGCCGTCGAGCACGCGCGCCTCGTCGTAGAGCAGGTGCGCTGCGTCTTCCTTGAACGCTTTTTCTTCGTCGCCGAGCTTTGCCAGCGCCGCCACGCGCTCATGGCGCGGGTTGATCTCGAGGATCGGCTTGGCGGCCTTGTCGAGCCGGCCGGCGGCGTTGAGCAGACGTTCGAACTGGCGGTCCGGGCCATGCTCCGGCGCGACCAGGCAGACGGCGCTTTCGGTCAGCCGGTCGGAGGCCTTCACGTCCGAGACCTCGTCGCCGAGCGTGGTCTTCACGAAGGCAAGGAACGTCGCGATGGAGGATGGCGTCTCGGCATCCGGCTTTGCTGCGTCCTCGGGCAGCGCAACATCGGCAAGCTCGGCCGCGCCCTGCGTCACCGACTTGAACGGCTTGCCGTCGAACTCCGGCGCCATCGTCACCCAGAAACTGTCGACCGGGTCGGTGAGGAGCAGCACCTCGATGCCGCGCGCGCGAAACCCTTCGAGCTGCGGCGAGGCCTCCAGCCGGGCGCGGTCGTCGCCGGCCATGAAGAAGATCGCCTTCTGGCCTTCCTTCATCGCTCCAACATAGTCGGCAAGGCTGCGCCAGCGTTCGTCCGACGCTGTCGAGCGGAAGCGGGCAAGCTTCAGCAGCTGCTCGCGCCGCTCGTAGTCCTCGTAAAGCCCTTCCTTCAGCACGACGCCGAAATTTTCCCAGATTTTGGCGTAGGCTTCGGCATCGTTGTCGGCGAGCTTTAGGAGATCGCCGAGAACGCGGTTGGTCACGCCCTTGCGGATCGCGGCGAGCAGGGGGCTTTCCTGGATCATCTCGCGCGACACGTTGAGCGGCAGGTCGGCGGAATCGACCAGGCCGCGCACGAAGCGCAAGTAGCGCGGCAGCACGTCGGCGTCGTCGGTGATGAAGACGCGCCGCACATAAAGCTTCATGCGGCCCTTGCGGTCCTGGTCGAACAGGTCGAACGGCCGCGATCCCGGCACGAAGGCGAGCACGCTGTATTCCTGCCGGCCCTCGGCGCGGAAATGGATGGTCGAGGCCGGCTCGTCGTACTGGCCGGCGATGCTGCGGTAGAAATCGGTGTATTCCTCCGGCTTGATCTCGCTCTTCGTGCGCACCCAAAGCGCCGTGCCGTCGGCGATGTCGCGTGGCTCGCCGCCGGGTTTCTCTACGAGCGTGATTGGTACCGGCACATGGCCCGACTGCGACTTCGCCAGCCCCTCGAGCCGATAGGGCGTGGTGTAGGAAGAGGCGTCCTCCATCAGATGCAGCACCACACGGGTGCCGCGCCTGGGCGCCGCCTCGAGCGGCGCCGGCGCGATTTCATAGGTGCCCTTGCCGTCGGACGACCAGCGGAAGGCCTCGTCGCTGCCGGCCTGGCGGCTGATGACGTCGACCCGGTCGGCGACCATGAAGGCCGAGTAAAACCCGACGCCGAATTGGCCGATGAGCTGCGTGTCTTCCGCTGCCTTGCCGGCCTCTACGCGCTCCAGGAAGGCGCGCGTGCCGGAGCGCGCGATGGTGCCCAGCGCCTCCGCCATCTCGTCGCGGCTCATGCCGATGCCATTGTCCTCGACGACAAGCTCTCTGTTGTCCGGGTCGGCCGCGATCGTGATGCGCGGCTTGGCATCGTCACCCAGCAACTCGGGCCGGCTCACCGCCTCGAAGCGCAGCTTCTCGCAGGCATCGGCCGCGTTGGAGATCAGCTCGCGCAGGAAGACGTCACGGTCCGAATAGACCGAATGCACCATCATGTGCAGCAGCCGCGAGACGTCCGCCTCGAATGTCCTGGTTTCCGTATTCTGATCCGTCATCTCGCCTTTCCCAAATCTCCACTCTGCCTGACGCGCCAGAAGCGTTTCGGGGATTCATCCCACGATTGTTCAATTGTGCCGCGGCCCGGGCGGGACCGGCTTCGGCAGGACAATATCGGGATGCGAGGGGAAGGCAACAAGAGGCGGCGAGAGGTATGTGGAAAGCCGACTCCATCGAACGCTCTGCGATCGGATCGGCAGGGGGACTTTGTTTTTAGTGCTCGTTTGTGGCTTTGAAAGTCTTCGCATCGCTCATGTGAATGATGACAAGCAGCTCGCTGTCTTTCCCTTTTGCTGAGCATGCTTTCAGCACCTGCCCTGAGAGAAAACTAACATATGTTAAGAGCGGAAGAAGGGATCACCTAGGGCGGAACCGCATAAGGTTGGGACCGGCGATAACCTTAATTCTGGTTTCCTTTGCCCAGGCTTCCCGAACCGAAGGTAAAGGGATAGATTAGCAATTCGTTAAGTACGCTTGGGGCGAGCGTAAAAGGTGTGTCGTCGATCGTAAGGAATGTGCCGTGATGAATTTCAAGTCTCTGATCAAGCGGGCCGAGGACGTCGATAAGGAATTTCAGGAACTCCAATCGGATCTGGCGGAAGCATTCGAGGACGTTCTTAAAGATGATGAACAGCAGCCCTCGGAGGACGATGCCGTTGCCGGCCAGGAACTGGTGGCAAGCGACGAGAATCCGCCTGCTGAAGAGCCGTCCGGCACAGCGACATCGCGGCTGACACCGCATACCCAGACGCGGCTGGCCGCGCTGGAGGCCGTCGCCGGGCTTTTCCGGGATGGCCAGAGCCATCTGCAGGAGATCGAGGCGAAGCTGGCCGAGATCGCCACCGCGCACCATATGACGCGCGAAGTCCTCAACGTGTTCCATCGCGACGTGTTGCGCTCCAACGAGCTGGAACTGGCAAACCTCGCCCTCACCACGGAACACAAAACGCTTTCAGAACAACTGCTTGACGCCGCCCGCAGGCAGCGCGAACGCGACGGCGCGGCCGAGGCGTGGCAGCAGCGCGAGGCGAGTCTCGTTCAGGACCGGGAGCAACTGCGCTCAGCGCTTGCGGCCGTGCGCCTGGAGCTGGTGGAGATGGGCAACGAGAGCACCAGGCGCGAGACGGAGTTCGGCGAGATCGCCAAGGCTCTGGCGGCCAAAACAGTGGAGCTCGACAGACGCGGCGCCGAGAACAAGCTGCTGCGCGAAAAGCAGGTCGGCCTCTCGGTCGATCTGGAGCAGGCGCAAAAGCGCGAGGAGGAGGCCCGGCACAGGTTCGACGAATTCGCGGCAACCCACGCCGGCGAAACCGCTCACATCGCCGAGCTGATGGCTCAACTCGGCAACCACGAAAAAGAGGAAACCCGACTGCAGAAAACGCTGGAGGCAACGCAAGCCAAGCTTGCCGAAACCGCCGAGATGGCGCGGATCGCCGAAAGCGACAGTGCCGCCGAACTGGCGCGCGGTCAGGCGGAAATGCGCGGTTTGCGTGCTGAGATCCAGGAACTGCAATCGCGCCTGGATCACGTCTCCGCCGACAACGACGAAGCCACGGCCGAGATCGCCAGGCTCAGGGCGCAGTTGAACGATGCCGTCACCGAACGCCAGATTGCGGAGGAAAGGCTCGCCGTTCTCAAGGACGAGAGCGAAACCGACAAGAAGAACCTGTCCGCGGTCAGCACCAATCTCTCACAGCTTTCGCTGCAGCAGGCGTCCGAGCAGATCCAGCTCGATATCCAGAAGCAGGAATGCGAGGATCTGCACGCCGAAGTCGAAGCGCTCAATGCCCGCATCCGGGAATTGCTGCCTTACGAGCGGCTGCATAGGGTGACCGACGCAAGGTCGCGCAAGGATGCCCCGCCTCAGGCCAATGGGATCATCGCGGAAGCGGGGCGCGCCACCGCCCGGCGTGTTGCTCGGCGCAACATGCGGGCAAACGGAAGCTGAGAAATCGCTGCGTAATTCCGGAGATCGCTCTGCCGGCTATTGCCCCGCCATGCCGTCGGCAAGATCCTGCGCCTGCTTGAGCAGCGCCGGGAAGGACGGATCACCTGGCAGGCGCTGGGCCATGCAGGCGCGGTAGTCGGCGTCGCCCTTTTCCCAGGCGGCGTTGGCGGCATCGGTGGCGGTCGAGTCGTCCTGGTCCGCGCCATCATCGCTCTGCTGGGTTTTCTGCGCGGCGGCGTCGGCGGCTGCCCACAGCGAACCGCACGCCGCGATCTTCGGCACGGCGGGCGAGGCGGGCGCTTCGGCAATCAGCACGCGGTCGCCCTTCACGACCGCCACGACGACGTGCTGGTCGTAGATCGGTCCGACATCCTGGGTCCAGCCACCGAGCCGGGCGACCGCCGCATCGGCGCCGTCGGGCTTCTTCAGCGAAAAATCGAGCGTGCCGGAGAATGCCGCGTCGCTGCCGATGGCCTGGGTGTAGAAACTGTCGAGCTTCAGCGCCGCGCCGATATCGGCGGGCAGCTTGAAATCTGCTTCCGTTTCGGCCGATTTGGATTTGAGCCAGCGCTCGGTCAGCCCGCGCGTCGAGACGACGATGCTCGGACCGTCGTCGCTCTGGGCATATCGCAGCCCGTCCAGCATGCCATAGCCGATGTCGGAAGCGTTGAGGCTTTCGATGTTCATGGTGCCCGTCGTTGGAAAGCCCTTGACCGCAAGCGGGCCGAGAATGGCGGCGAGACGCTGCTGCAGGTCGGCCAGCGCCTTCTCGTTCTGGGCATCGAGGGTTTCGATTGCGCTGTTCGCGCTTTCCTGCGCGGTGATGTCGGCAATCGCCTTGTCGCGCGCCGCGACGTAATCGTCTTCCGGCGAGGCGGCGAGCGCCGTGCTGCCCGCCAGTGCAAAGAGAAGCGTTAAAACCAACCGCATGCTGCATCCCAAGATAAGCGATCAAGAACCCTTGCGAGCCATCGCCCGACTTGGCGGCTTTTGCGTGGCGGAAATCAAGGCAGCGGCAAATCTTTATTCCGCTTTGCGCTTCTCCACCTCGGCCTTCCGCAGCAGGAACCGCTGGATCTTGCCGCTTGGTGTCTTCGGCAGTTCGCTGACGAACTCGACCTCGCGCGGATAGGAATGCGCCGACAGGCGCTTCTTCACATGCTGGGCGAGTTCCTCGGCCAGCGCCTCGCTGCCCTTGAAGGCGGGCGCCAGCACCACGAAGGCCTTGACGATCTCGGTGCGCTGCGGATCGGGCACGCCGACCACCGCCGCCTCGTTCACCGCCGGATGCTCTATCAGCGCGCTTTCGACATCGAACGGCCCGATGCGGTAGCCGGACGAGGTGATGACGTCATCGGCCCGGCCGATGAAGGAGACCGAGCCGTCCGGCTCATATTCCACCGTGTCGCCGGTGCGATAATAGCCGCCCACGATCGCCGGCGTCTCGGCCTCGTGGTAGCCGCCGAACCAGCGCAGCGGCGATCTGGCGATATCGACCGCGAGCACGCCCGGCTGGTTGGGGCCGAGCTCGTTGCCTTCGTCATCCAGAACCACCATGCGGTAGCCCGGCGTGGCGAAGCCGGCCGAGCCTGTGCGCACGATATGCGCCAGCCCATGATGGTTGTTGACCATCATGCCGTTCTCGGTCTGGCCGTAATGGTCGTGGATCGGCGCGGCGAGGTTGGCGTCGAACCAGCGGATCACTTCCGGGTTGAGCGGTTCGCCGGCGCTGCTCACGACGCGCAACCTGCCTTTGACGCGCGCCGCGGCCTCGGGCCCTTCCGCCATCAGCAAGCGATAGGCCGTCGGCGAGCCGGCGAGGCTGGTGACGGCCAGGCGCTCGATGATGTCGTAGGTCGATTGGGCGTTGAAGGCGCCTTCGTAGAAGGTGGTGGCGATGCCGAGCTGCAACGGCCCCGTGATGGCGTAGTAGAGCCCATAGGCCCAGCCGGGATCGGCGATGTTCCAGAAGATGTCGTCGGGCGTGAGCCCGATCGCGTCGCGCATATAGGCGCCGAAGGCGAGCAGCGCGCTGAGCGGCACCGGCACGCCCTTCGGGTGCCCGGTGGTGCCGGAGGTCGACATCATCATGAACAGGTCCGGGCCCTTGCGCATCACGGGCTCGCAGTCGGGGGAGGCGGTCGCGAGCGCCGCGCGGAAATCGATGTCGCCGGCGGGCAGCATGTCGCCGCGGCCAAGGATGGTGGCGATGCGCGGACGGTTCTCCACCTCGTCGAGCTTGGCGCGGTTGGCGGGATTGGTCACCACCAGCCTGGCCTTGCTGTAGCTCAGGCGATGCTCGACCGCCTTCGGCCCGAAAGCCGTGAACAGAGGCTGGTAGACCGCGCCGACGCGCCATGTGCCGAGGATCAGCGCCCCCAATTCAGGGATGCGCGGCAGCATGCCCGCCACGACATCGCCAGGCCGTACGCCAAGTTCCTTCAGCATTGTGCCGACGCGGCCGGACATGTCGGCGAGGTCGTCGAAGGAATATTCGCGCAATTCCCCGCCGGCCGAGATCGCGCGGAGCGCCAGCCGGCTCTCGCCCGTGTAGCGACCGCAGCATTCGACATAGGCGTTGATGCCGGTGGCCGGGTCGCCATGAAGGCGCGCGATCTCGTCCTCGATGCGGAATTGCGCAACGGCATCCTCATAGCGCGGCCGCGCTTGCGTCTTGGTCATCGCAATCCTCCCTCGGCGGCGCAGATCTCCCCATGATCGCCGCTGGGCGAGATTGCATGAAAAGAGGACGCGGGTCGATTGCGGCGAAAGTCGAGAGTGAGGCGACGACGGTTGCGCGAAGGAACGCAAGCTTTCGCCGCTCAAAGCGTTTCCAACCAGCAAGTTAGTGGCCAGCTAGCTTTGCGGCAGTTGAATTCCCTGCGCTTCCATGTGCCGTTTCCAGCGGCCGCGCAGCTCAGCCGGCCGGCAGCCGATGCGCTCGTCGAGAAAAGTCGCGGCGGATATCCGGTCGGTGCGGAAATGACGGAAATCCTGGCGCAGCTCGCACCAGGCGGCGAGCAGCCGCACCGTTTCGGCATAGCCGATCATCGTCGGCCAGACGACGCGCTCACTCTCGTCGCCCTGTTCGTTGCGGTAGAAGATACGGATCTTGTGGCCGTTGCGGATCGAGGCCCGCGCCCGCGCGATATCCAGCCCGTCGGGCAGGCTCGCGCGGCTGAGCGGCGCGCCGACGCTGGGCTGGCTGACGAAGGGGCGCAGCCGCTCGGGTACGACGGTGGTGATCTTGGCGATCAGGTCGCGCGCCGCGCCCGCCAGCACCGCATCGCCCTTGTCGGCCACCCATTGCGCGCCGAGCACCGCCGCCTCCAGCTCGTCCGGCGTCAGCATCAGCGGCGGCATGTCGTAGTCGCGGTCGAGCACATAACCGAGGCCGGCCTCGCCCTGGATCGGCACGCGCTGTCCGATGAGGTCGGCGATGTCGCGATAGACCGAGCGGCGCGAGATTTCGAGCTCTTCGGCGATCTGGCCGGCGGTGATCGGCCGGCTCGAGCGCCGCAGGATCTGGATGATCTGAAACAGTCTGTCGGCGCGGCGCAAGGCATGTCTCCTGTTGCCACTATGCTGGCAGCAGGCCTGGTCCACAAGTCGGGGCAGGGTGCCTGAACGGGCGCGTCCAGCCGCGAGGATTTCTTCGTCGGCCAGTCCACGGAGACGACCAAATGAATTTCGTTTCGACCCGCATCATCACGACCGACGTCAAGCGGCTCGTCGCCTTCTACGAGACGGTCACGGGCATCAAGCTCACGCTCTACACCGAGGATTTCGCCGAGCTCGTCACCGCGGCCGGCACGCTGGCGATCGGCAGCACGCGCACGCTTCGACTCTTCGGCGGCGACCATGTCGCTAGCCCCGCCGAGAACCGCAGCGCCATCGTCGAGTTCCGCGTCGCCGATGTCGATGACGCGTACCGTCGGCTGGGCGGTTTCATCGATGGCGCGCTGGTGCAGGCGCCCACCGCCATGCCATGGGGCAACCGCTCGCTTCTGTTTCGCGATCCCGACGGCAATCTGGTGAATTTCTTCACCCCGGTGACGGCGGAGGCGATCAGGAAGTTCGAGCGGTGAGGCAGATCGACAGGGGCGGGCGCATTTCGCCAGTGTTTCCCCTCCTGCCCATCGTCCGAAGCTGCTGCGGAGGATAGTCGTGCAAGGATTGGCCGCGTGCGCACCACCCTGTACTATGGCCTGGTGAATGCAAGGAGGGGAGGGCGCGCATGCGGCTTGATCGGAATCTCTGTCGTTTCAGGATTTGGTCCGTCGTCGCGGGGTTCGCATTTTGGCCCCATGCGACGGCGGCTGACCCCATCGCGCCCGAGCGGATCACTGCCGCGCTATCCAGGCTCGAAGTGCTGGCGCAAGGCGCCGTCGCCAATGGTGATGTTCCCGGCCTCGCCATCGCCGTCGTGCACGACGACGAGGTGGTCTTTCTCAAGGGGTTCGGTCATCGCGAAGCCGGAAAGCCGGAGGCCGTCGATGCCGACACGGTGTTCCAGATCGCTTCGCTCTCCAAGCCGGTCTCGGCCACGGTCGTAGCCGCGCTGGTCAGCGACGGAGCAGTATCCTGGGATTCCAAGGTCGTCGACCTAGATCCGGCCTTCCGGCTTGCCGATCCCTATCCAACCAGTGAGCTCACCATCCGCGACCTGTTTTCGCATCGCAGCGGGCTTCCAGGCACCGCTGGAGACGATCTCGAGGACATAGGCTATGATCGCGCCACGATCCTCCACCGCCTGCGCTTCGTGCCGCCATCGTCGAGCTTTCGCGCCGGCTACTCCTACTCCAATTTCGGACTGACCGAAGGCGCCGTCGCGGCCGCCAAACCGACAGGCAAGCCCTGGGAAGAAATCGCCGAGGAGAAACTCTACCGTCCGCTCGGCATGGCCTCGACCAGCTCCCGTCACGCCGACTTCATGAGGCGCGCCGATCGCGCCGCGCTCCACGTCAGGGTCGACGGCGTCTGGGCTGCCAAGATCAGGCGCGATCCGGACGCCCAGGCGCCTGCCGGCGGCGTCAGCTCAACCGCGCGCGATCTCGCGCAATGGGTACGCCTCCTGCTCGGCGACGGCTCCTATGCCGGCAAGACCCTGATTGCCGCCGATGCGCTGGACCAGACCCACGTGCCCTTGATGACGCGCGGCAAGAACCCGGTCTCCGGCGGCGAATCCTTCTACGGCCTTGGCTGGAACATCGAATTCGGCCGGCACGGCCTGAGCTGGAGCCATGCCGGTGCCTTCAGCGTCGGCGCCCGCACCCTGGTGACGATCTTTCCAAAGGAGAAGCTCGGTATCGTCATCCTCGCCAACGCCTTTCCGACAGGAGTGCCGGAGGGGCTGTCCGACAGCTTCGCCGATCTCGTCTTCGACGGTAAAGTCGAGAAAGATTGGATCGCGGCGTGGAACGGCATCTATGTCGGGCTGTTCGGCCCGATGATCGAGGCGGCCAAGGCCGCCTATGCTAGCCCGCCGCCCAGGCCGACCCCGTCCCGGCGCGCCGGCGCCTATGCCGGCCGCTATGCCAACGACTTCATCGGCGATGCCGTGGTGTCGGGCGCCGGCGAG
Organism: Mesorhizobium sp. B2-8-5; assembly: GCF_006440675.2. Lineage (NCBI taxonomy): Bacteria > Pseudomonadati > Pseudomonadota > Alphaproteobacteria > Hyphomicrobiales > Phyllobacteriaceae > Mesorhizobium > Mesorhizobium sp. B2-8-5. The sequence continues at coordinate 5,168,693 of NZ_CP083951.1, read as the reverse complement.
GGCCTTGTGCTCAAGCTCGGACCGTCAGGGGCGCGATCCTATTCGCTGGCGCATTTCGACGGCGACCGCTTCATGACCTTCCCTGACGCGGAGACACCCGACAGGCCCGCCGGCGTCAGCTTTGCCGTCGGCCCCGACGGCAAAGCGTCGGCGATGACCATCGATTTCCTCGACGACAATCACATGGGCACGCTGCGGCGTATCCCCGATTGAAAGCGGTCGGGCGGTCAGGACGCCCGCCCGTACTGGAGCAGCGCGAAACAGTCGCCGCTGCCTGATTTCGACTGCATCAGCACCGGCTTCGACCGGTCGAGCCATTGCTGGTGCGATTTGGCATCGGCCTCGATCTCATCGACCGGGACAGCTTTGACGAAGCCGCGCCCCTGGCTGAAAAGCCAGCAGGCCCGGGCCAGATGCCTTCTGGCGCGCTGGCGCAGCAAGTCGGCATCGTAGAAGATGTCGAGCACCTCCTGTTTGATCCTGCGTCCCTTTTCGGGATCGGCGACCCCTGTCTGCGCCGGCTCGCCGCCGATCGTCTGCTGCAGGTCCTTGTAGTCGAGCGCAAGCTGTGTGGTGGCGTATTTGATCTCGCTCTCGTCGCGCACGATGTCGAACCACAGCCTGGGATCAAGCTCATTGACGACGAAGGAGGATTCGAAATCGCGCGACAGGTTCAGTATTTCGAAGTCGCCAAGATCGACGTCGCGCTCGACCAGGAGGATCTTGGCCGCCTGTTTGCCGAGCTCTGTCCCCTGTAGGCTGACGGCGGTGTTCTTGCCGCCGAGATCGGGGCTGAGATACGGGCCGCCCTCATCCAGCAGCTCGTCGAACTCATCGAGCGACTGCATGACCGGCGCGCCGCGGGCGATGCGTGCGGCGAGCTTGGCGAGCACCTGCTGCAGCTCGGTCTCGCGTTTGCGCTGGTCCTGGTAGTTCTGTTGGAAGAAGAAGATGAACAGCGAGACGCCGATGCCGATCAGGATCACCCCCAGCTGCGAGAAGACGTTGCGGTAGTATTCCAGCAGTTTTTCGCGGTGGCGCACGTCGTCGCGCACGCTGAGGGCTACGCGCAGATTGACGATCAGCGAGAGGATCAGCAATCCCGCGCCGACTAGGATGAGACCGCCGATGAGGAGGTAGCCATGACCTGCGCTGAAATTCATCTGTGTCGTCCCGAAGCCCCTGAGAGCGCAGACTAAAGCTATTTCGCTCAAATACCTATGGTGCTGCTGGAGCCGCGACGTCGCTCGCCATTGACCCCGCCGTCGATCGGGCCGATATCCCGCGCGAATTGCCACCCGAGATCCCGATGACCTCAGACCTCAGAGAACCGGCCGCCGCGGACGATCCTGATTCCGCCCGAAAAAATGGCGCCGCCTGGCAAGACGACGTCCGCGCCGGTGTGCGCCATGTCCGCGACCTCGCGTCCCTGCCGCTCTCGCCAGCCGAGCGCGCCGCCGCGCAGGAAGCCGCAACCGCGCACAAGGTGCGCGTGCCCAAACCCTATCTCGATCTGATAGACTGGAACGACCCTGACGACCCGATCCGCGCCCAAGTGATCCCGTCGCCCGACGAACTGGTCGCCGCCGAGGGCGAGCTCGACGATCCGATCGGCGACCATGCCTTCAGCCCGGTGTCCAGGCTGACGCACCGCCATGCCGACCGCGTGCTTCTGTTCCCCACCTATCAATGCGCGGTCTATTGCCGCTTCTGCTTCAGGAAAGAGTCGCTGACCTCGATCGGCCGCGGCTATACGCGCGAGGCACTGGAGCCGGCGCTGGCCTATATCGCCGGACACAAGGAAATCCGCGAGGTGATCCTGACCGGCGGCGATCCGCTGTCGCTGCCCGACAAGGCGCTGGCCGAAATCCGCGCCCGCCTGGAGGCGATCCCGCATCTCAGGCTTCTGCGCATCCACACCCGCGTGCCGGTGGCGCTGCCGTCGCGCATCACACTCGGCCTGGTCGAGGCGCTGCATGGCCGGCTGATGGTGACTGTTGTGACCCACTTCAACCATCCGCGTGAGCTCACCGCCGAAGCCGAGGCGGCCTGCCACACGATGCGGCAGGCGGGCTTCGTGCTGCTCAACCAGAGCGTCCTGCTGAAAGGCGTCAACGACAAGGTCGAGGTGCTGGAGGAGCTCTGCCGCGAGCTGATGTACCGGCTGGGCGTGAAACCCTATTATCTGCACCACGGCGACCTCGCGCGCGGCATGGCGCACCGCCGCACCACGATTGCCGAAGGCCAGGCGCTGGTCGCCGAACTGCGCCGGCGCCTCTCCGGCATCTGCAACCCGACTTATGTCATCGACCTCCCCGACGGCGGCGGCAAGGTGGCGCTGGCCGCGAGCCATATCGAGGACCGCGAAGGCGATACCTGGCGGATCAGCGGCCAGGACGGCAAGGTGCGGGAGTACAAGGAAGTGATTGTCTAGACCGCCACGATCTGCGTTACCGGCGTTCGGCGACTGCGCGTGCCCGCCCGACTTTGGCCCCATTGCGCGGCACAAGGAACTCCATCCCGCGCCCTGCATTCTATGAGAGGGGGGTGAAGGAGCGTCGCGTGAAGGCTTTGTTGGGAATTGCCGGCGGCTTCGTGCTGACCTTGGCCGTGTTTGCCAGCGGGCTTGCCTTCGCCACCTGGCTGCTCGCCGCCAAGCCGGTGCGGCAGGCAACGCCTGCGATCGGCGTTTCCGAGCTCTGGACGAAGGATGCCCAGCCGGTCGATCGGCAGGAACAGAACCTTCAACGCATTCCCGCCCGACAGGTAGTGGCTGCGCCCGCCAAGACTGGCGAGCCGGCCAAGACGGATAGCGGAACGCAGACGGCGGCGCTTGGCGGGGCCACGGCGCCTCCTGCGGCACCGCCACTGCAGCCATTGCCCGACGTCTCTGGCCCGGGCCAGCCAGCGCCCGACGCCGGCGTGGCCAAACAGCCGGCGACAGTCGATCAGCAGGCGCAGCAGCAGCAATTGCCCGTCGCCCACTTGCAATGGTGCGCCACCCGCTATCGCAGCTACCGCCCGGCGGAAAACAGCTACCGCTCCTACAGCGGCGAGCTGCGCCCCTGCGTCTCACCCTATTACGATCCCGGCGACGGCCGCACCGCCTCGACGGGCGCAGGCCAGAATGACCAGACAGCAGCGAGCGATCGCCAGAACGCCATGCCTGACGACCGGACGAGCGACGATCAGATGAGCGACGACCAGGCCGAGATGGAAGGCTACGCCCCGTCGGCCGACGGCTACGCCACCACCTATGGCGGCCCGCCGGAAGAGATTTCGCCCGAGGCAGAGGCCACCCGGGAACAGGCATCGGGTCGCCCGGTATCGGGCGACCACGTCGACTACTGCTTCAGCCGCTACCGCTCCTACGATCCGCAGGACAACACCTACCAGCCCTTCGACGGCGGTCCGCGCCGCCAGTGCGAGTAAGATTTCTTCGAACCCTAGCTGGAGGAGCGCTGTCCCCGCCCGCGTCTCCATGGTTCCGCACCCGGTACCCGCCAGAGACCAAGCTGAAACACACGCTTCCTGCAACCGGCATGCCCGCGAAACGCTCAAGCTCGATTGTCGCGCATCCCAACACCCAGGAGGATGCGCCGATGACACCCGACCAGATCAAGCTTGTGCAGGAGAGTTTTCGCGAGGTCGTCCCGATCAAGGAAGCGGCCGCGGCCTTGTTCTACGAGAAGCTGTTCGCTCTCGACGGCAGCCTCAGGACGCTGTTTCGCGAAACCGACATGAAAAAGCAGGGCGCCAAGCTGATGGCGGCGCTGGGCTTCGTGGTGCATGGGCTGTCGCGCGCCGAGACGATCCTACCCACCGTCCAGGAGCTCGCCCGGCGGCATGTCGGCTACGGCGTCGAGGAACATCACTACGCCACCGTCGGCCAGGCGCTGATCGAGACGCTCGAGGTGGGCCTGGGCGAAGCCTTTACACCGCAGGCGCGCGAGGCATGGGCAGCGGCCTACGGCCTGCTGGCGAGTGTGATGATCGCCGCCGCGCGGGACGTGCAATTGGCTGCTTGAGGAAGCCTATTTCTCCTCCTTGATTTCTGGGCGGAGAAAATCATGGGCGAGAAAAGAGGGCAGCGCGGCCGCCGGATTGAGGTCAGGCCTAGTCGAAAACGGTGATTTCTGAGAACCGGAGCGGAGCGTTCTTGAAGTACGTGAGCACCGGAAGCGCAAGAAATCGCCGTTTGCAGGCCGGCCTCACCTGAATCCCGCCACGACCTTCCCCGGATTCATCACATTACCCGGATCGATCATCCCTTTGATAGCCTTCGCCAAATCCCGCTTCACCGGGTCCGCGTGCCGCTCATAGGCATCGCGCTTCTCCAGCCCGACCCCGTGCTCGGCCGAGAATGAGCCGCCGGCCTCGCGCAGACCCTCGTAAAGCACGTCCTCGATCGCTGCGTGCCGCTCATGCGAGACCGGCCCGTCGCAATTGATCGAGATGTGCAGATTGCCGTCGGCGAGATGGCCGTAGACGTATGGTGCATAAGAGGCGTCGAGCGTCTTCAGCCCCGCCGCGATGCGCGCCACATATTGATCCAGCCCGCCGCCCGGCACGGACACATCGAAGGAGGGCGCCATGGGATGCGCGCGCTCGATCTGCTCGGTCTCCTCGCGCAGCCGCCACATCGCGGCGGCTTGCGCCTCGGAGCTCGCCACCAGCCCGTCGATGATGCTGGCCTCTTCCCAGACCGCCGCCAGCCCGTCCTCCAGCACTTGTCGAGCCGCCTCGATGCTGTCGGAGCCGAGCCCCAGCACCAGAAGGCAGGGCGCGTCGAGGGGCAGGCTGCCTGGCGCATAGTTCAGCGCCCGCTGCATGAGCGACGCGAAATTGCGCCACAGGATCTCGGCGCCGGTGAGCCGGGCGCTGGTCAAGTCCAGAAAATGCCGCACGATGCGCTGCGCGTTTCGTGCGTCCGGCACGCCGACAAGCGCGGTGGCGCTGGCGCCGGCAACCGGATCGAGCCGCACCGCCACGCGGGTGACGATGCCCAGCGTGCCCTCCGCGCCGATGAAGAGATGTTTCAAATCGTAGCCGGCGCTGGTCTTGAGCACCCGGGTGAGATCGCAAAACACCCGCCCGTCCGGCAGCACGGCTTCCAGACCGAGCACGCGGTGGCGCATCGTGCCGTTGCGAAACGCCATGATGCCGCCGGCATTGGTGGAAACCATGCCGCCGATCGTGGCGCTGCCGCGCGCGGCAAGGTCAATGCCCGGGTCCAGCCCATGCCGGGCCGCCGCCTCCCGCAACGCGCCGAGCGTCACGCCCGCCTGCACGATCGCCACGCGCGCGAACGGGTCGATCTCCTCGATTTGGTTCAGCCCGCCGAGATCGCAGATCACCTGGCCGGAGCAAGTCGCTGCCCCGCCCGCCAGCCCCGTGCGACCACCTTGGGGGACAAGGCTGATGCCATGCTCCGCACAGAATTTCACCAGCGCCGCAACACCCTCGACATCGCGCGGCCGCACCAGCGCCGAGGCGCCGAAATTGCGGGCATCGAAGCCGGGATCGCGCGACGCGAGCTCGGCGGCGTTCCAGATGGTCGAGGTGGCGCAGGCAATGCGAAGGGAGGTGATGAGGGCTTTGTCGTCGCTCACGCTGGCTGGCTCCATCCAGGAATCCTTATCCTATAGATGCAGCAAAGCATGTGAGCCACCCGCCTTGGCGGGATCAGGATGTCCTGTGAGCGTCTTCCCGCCGTTTGACGTCTTGGATGTTCAGTTCGACAACCAGCTTTTCGGCCCGGCGTGTCCTGATGCCGACCATGATCTTCTGCTCGACCTCGGCAGGTTGGCCGGTGAAGATGTCGAAGACGGTCCAGCTGTTTGGCCGGTCCATTCGAAGCGCGTAACGGTTTGCCATGCTCACATTCCTTTTCGTTTGCGCCTCAGGCGACGGGCCGACCTTGTCAGGCCTTCACCATGACAAATACCGACACCGCCAAGGCGACGATCCAAAGCATCACATACAGCTTCAAGGCGAGCGATCCGTGTGAAGAGAGAGTCGCCAGCCCACGTGTCGCCGCATGCTCCAGGCGCTTGGATCTGACTGGCTCCGCCACGCTGGCGGCCGGCGCCTTGGCGTCGAATTTGCCGAAGGCGTGAGGCGTCGGTTCAGGCATGGAGAGGATCCCGAGTATCGAGGTGGTGGCGGGTGCCGGGAGCGGCGCGCCGGATGACGCGATTGCTTGGGAGAGCGGATTTCAAGGGTGCTTCTTCCTGTGTCGGCAAAGGCGAGGATGCCTGTCTTTATAGACCGCCTGACGGGCGATAGATAGGAATGCCGAAATCAACAGCTGGATTCCGTAAAAATATCGGGCGGAATAATTACGAGACTCGGAAAATATCAGCACGGATGAGAAGAATTTCTGTTTGTTTTTCAGTCTCCAAGCGACGCTTTTTATTTAACCAGGAAAAATAAAGCGCGTCCGCCATCTTGTTCGCAGCGTAATTGGGGTGCATACATAAAATTCGTTGATTTGGTCGAGGTGGCTTTCGTCATAGTGAAGCCTCGCCATCCGCCTCCGAATTTTCGATAGCGAATGCACTGCGCCGCTCCTGGCGCGGCAACTCGCTTCGTTTGAACCCTGAAATGATGCCGGCGTTGACCACGGATGTACTGGCAGCGTCGGACATCGTTTCGGCGGTTCGGCTGGAATTGAAGCGGAAGGCGCATGCGCGCGTTTCCGCAGGAAGCCGCAAGTGACCACTCGCACCACGCCGACCGTCGTTCGCTTCAATGCGGCGTTTATGCTGCCGGGCTTCGATGCGCCGCGGCCGCCCGGCGACTACCGCGTCGATCTCGACGAGGAATCCCTCGAAGGGGCTTCGCGCAGCGCATGGCGCCGCGTGGCCGCCTTCGTTCACCTGCCGGCGATCTCCGCAAAAGAGTCCACGCGGCAAATGGTACCGATCGAACCGGCCACGCTCGAGGCCGCGCTCGTCGAGGACGGGAGACAACCATGACAACCCTCTTGCAACGCAACGCACGCCCCATCCAGCACGGGGCTCCCCCTCGTCTTTTTGACATCGGACAAGCGGTCCGGCTGAAGGGCGGTGTTGGCGCCGGTCCGAAGACTGACGAAATCTATCGTGTCACCGGCACACTGCCGCCAAAGGGAAGCTCCCCACAATACCGCATCCGCAGCGACGGCGAACCGCATGAGCGCGTGGTGACCGAGGACAGTTTGGAGCGCGTCGAGACGCCGGCATCGGACAATGGCATTGCCCTCATCGAAAGGACGTTCGGACATGGCCAGGCCACATAAGCGTTCCAACCGCGAGGCCAGGAAGCCGAAGCAGGAAAGTCTGTTTGGCAATCAGATCCAGTGCGCCGTCATCAATGCCCAGGCGAAGGCCAAGGACTGCGGCGGACCCCGATGAAGGTCGTGATCGAATTTTATCGCACGCGTGTCGCCGACGACGCGCGCGCCGTCATCGGCCGCGAGACGGCGCTGGCGGCCGATCTCGATAACGCCATCGCGATCGCGCGGCTCTTGGCGAGAACGCTGAACATGCCGCAATGGCCGGACGCCGTCACGATCTCCGAAGCCGATGGCGCAGCCCTTTATTCGGAGATCATTGCCGCGCAGGGAGGCGGGGAAAGACGGGTATGAACAGAACCATCCCCAACGACGAAACCGAGCGGGTTCAAAATACCGTATTCGGCGGCTCGCGACATAACGGCGGCATCTTGGGCCATGACTTCAGCGACCTTCAATATGGTCGCCGCGTCGAATTTGATCATTCCTGGACCGTCTACCACGTCTTCACGGGAATTCCCGCCTATGTCGACGGCGTTCCGATGGTCGGTCTCACCCATGCGCATGCGACGAAAAGGATGTTGGATCTCAATCGTCGCAATGCCGCGGGCCGGAAGGAATGGAACGGGACCCGGATGGCACTTGAACATACCGAAATGCGGGCGGATCAAACATGACGCTTGCCTTTCCAAATCCCAGCCGAAGTTTCGACGAGACGCGCAACGCCGTATGCTTCATTGGGCATGACGGTATGTTCCAGGTCCGTTTTTTCGTCGAAGTAGAGGCATTAGGCACATTTGGCGACCATCCTGGCGGCAGGGAAACTGCCGAGAACGCATACCTTTCGGCATTCGACGCGTTGCGCGGTTCCATCCAAGACGCCGCAAGCAAAGCTTATGCGCGCGAGCGGCGGAACTCCTACACCTTGACCTCCACCGGTTTCCGATAGGCGGGGAGCCGATATCGAAAGAACGAGCATGCAGGCAAGCGATGCGGCGGCTGGCAGTCCCCCTGGCTGTCGTCTTACGTGAAAGGATAACGCCGATGCGTTCGATGAAAACCCCCGAGGCACCGCCGGTCGCTATCAAGCCGGTCGTGAGGCGCTCAGACATCATGCCAGTGCGGCTGACGATCAGGAAGGACGAGGCAGCGCGGCGCAAACTCGCGGACACCGACGGGACAGTCAGGCGGGCACGCGAGATCGCGGAACGCAATCGCCTGATTTGATATTCCGCCACCGTCCGTTTGGGCCTTCTATCCTATGACCGGTTGCGACCCCAGGCATACCCAAATCCAGGCCGTACAATGATCCAGCGGGAGAAATGCCATGGCGATGAAGCCCAACTATCGATACGAGCGCAGTAAGCGCGATCAGGCGAAAGCGGCAAAGAAGGAGGCGAAGCTCGCGGCCAAAGAGGCGAAAGGCAAGGTAGTGGAGCAGGAAAACGAGCCGGAGCGGAATACTGACAACGGATGATGCCGCGTCAGGCCAGCCTTGGGGACTGCGATGACAAAGCGAGAGTCCGACCACTTCGAAATCGATGTCGAATGCCCTCGGTGCCACCACCAGGCCAAAACACGCGTAGGCTGGATTCGCACTCACACCCAGATGGAGTGCGAAAATTGCGGCGACATCATCGATATTGAAAACAGGAATTTCAGGTCCCGTGAGGAGCCTTAGGAGGTCACCAGAATAGCGGCCTCGCGGGCGGCGACTATGAACGCCTTTCGCGCGAATGAGGCCGGGCGGCGCCCACTATTCGTATCCGCGCAGGCCTGAACGGCCGCACGATGCTTTTCGCTGCGTTTGCCGCGCCATCTTCTGAGCAGGAAGTCCAGGCACGCGGCCGCGTCGCCGATTGTCTCGTGCCCGCCGCCAGTCAACTCGGTGACAACCGTCACTGGCTGGTCGAATTTTTCATTAGCCATTGCTGGGCTTAGGCCGGCGCCCCCAACATAGCAAGCATTGTTCTTACGGATCTGTCGAAAGGCGACCTCGATCGGGTCGCTCCGGCCGCGCGAAACAAAAAATAGTTTAGACGCGCGAACGCGGGTCATATCCATACGAAGCGACAGCGAAGCTTCTGGACAGTCCGAAGCGGAGCTTCTGGACCGTCCGAAGCGAAGCTGCTGGACAGCCCGACCCGTTTAGCAAGAGGTCAAGCCGGACTGTCCTCGCCGCATCAGCGAGAGTCCACTGTGCGCCCACATTTCCTGCCTGGCTAGCGGAACTATCGAGAAGCGAGCGCCGTTGGGGACGAAAGGGGAATGCAATGGCGCGCGACAAAAGCCAGCCGACGCTTGACGATATCGTCAAGCGGCTAGTGCGGCAGACCGGCATCACCGAAGCTCAGGCGCTCGAACTCATTTACCTTGTCGGCCTGAACTGGCCATCTCTTGTGAGAGAGGCAAAGGCGCTCAAGGCCGGGAAATCATAGTCGGGTCCATGCGCCTGGCATTCGACGTCCCTTGCACGACAAATCCACTTGCATCCTTGCGCGTTCTTTCGTCGCTTGTACGCTGGCGCCGATTGCCGACTGGCTGGAGCAGCTCAATCATCCGTCTGCGACGACGTACTCTGCCGCGACGCTTCCAGCCATCGTAGCCACGGCCGATCCCGCAGCAGACCTAGCTCACCCAGATCGAGCACCCCACCTTCTGCCCCGTGGCCGGGTCCCGCACCGTCTTCGCGAACGTCCGGCGCAGCCCAACCCTGCTGGATGCGACATCCTTGCCGGCGAGATAGGCCGGGTCGCCGACTTCCCAATGGTAGCGTGTGTTTGCAGGCGCCCGTCTCCAGGTGAATTTCGAGCGGTAGGCCACCTTGCCAGGCGTGGTGTCGGCGAACCGGCAGTTGATGGTCGCCGGCATCATGCCCTTGGCGCTCATCGCGCTGACCGCCTTGTCGGCATCGTCGGTCGTCAGCCATTGGTCTATGCTGCTCGTCCGGTATGCGTCCGTGCCAGTTGGCTGGTGCGTCATACATCCTGCAAGCAGCATCAGCGCTACCATGGCGGCCCCTGTCTTGCCTGCTCGCTTGCTGTCTTGCCGATCGATGCCCATGCCCGTCTCCTTCCTGAAGAGAGTGGAAAGTCTCGGGCAAGAGGATGGTCCGCGCGCATCGCTTCGTATATTAGGCGCTTCACACGCCTTGCGAGCTTGGCCGCTATCTCCTCGCGTTGGCAGGGGGAGCGATCGCCCCTGGCACAATGTCGGTGTTTTGGGCCACCTTTATCTGCCAGCCGGCCTGTTCCTTCCCCACCACCAGAAGCAGGATGCCTCCCCGTGTTCCGGCTGGCGAGCCATCCGGAGCAGAGGCGCCGGTCAGGGTCCATCTATAGTGCACCGATGCAAGGCCAGGAGACAACTCGACTACGGACGAGACGACACCCTCCAACCGGCTGTCGCGAAACATAGTCCCATGAGTCGCGCGGTGGGCCGCTTCGATCTCTGCGCGGCTTTTCCACCACATGCCCACGACATTGACGAAATTGGCATCCTCGGAAAACAGCGCCGTGAAGTCGTCCATGTCATGTCTGTTCCAGGCATCGGCAAAGGCAATGGCCGCATCCTCTGGTCTGCCGACCTCCAACCTCATGACATGATCTCCCTTGCTTTGCGCCAGGTTGGGGTGAGACGATAGCGGCATCGGCGGGCCCTGTCACCGCGTTGCCACAGAACTTAGCCGCGCCACTTCCTTAACGGCCCCGATCCCCAAAATTAACCTTTTGTTAACCATTGCCCCGGCACCTTTAACCATTGAGTAAGGATTCGCCTGGACGTGACCTTCGCCGCCCCTTTGCACAACAAATCGATCCGCTTTCGCGCTCGTTCCTTCGTCGCTTTCACGCTGACGCCGGAGGCGCCGATCGCCGACTGGCTGGAGGGATTGGATCACTGGATCGCCAACTCGCCGGGCTATTTCAACGGGCGTCCGGTGGTGCTGGATCTGAACATTTTGCAGCCGGGGCCGGAGGAGATTGGCGCGCTTGTCGGCGTGCTCGGCTCGCGCGGCATCCGCGTCTACGCCATCGAACTGGAAGGCGCCGAGCTCGGGCCTGATTTGCCGCCTCTGCTCGCCGGCGCCAAGGAGGCGACCGCCGAGGGACTGCTCGGCCGGGCAGCCCGCAAGGCGCGAGCGGAAGAACTCGAAATGACCGCCGCCGGGGAGCGGGTGCAGGTGACCCAAGAAACCATCCAAGCGGCGGCGTCGGCCGAGGCTCCGCAGATCGAGATGTCCGGCGACGAGCCGGTCGATCCCGAGCTGGCAAGGCTCGAAGCGGTGCGGATCGAGCCGGCGCAGACCGAGGCGGGGCAGGGCGCCGAGAGCGTGCGGACCGAGCCTTCGGCCGGCACTTTGATGATCAAGGCGCCGATCCGCTCCGGGCAGTCGGTCTTCCATCCGCATGGCGACGTGATCGTGCTGGGCTCGGTCGCGTCCGGTTCCGAAATCGTCGCCGGCGGCTCGATCCATGTCTATGGCACGCTGCGCGGCCGCGCGATCGCCGGCTCGGAAGGCAATATTTCGGCGCGCATCTTCTGCCGCAAGAACGAGGCCGAGCTGCTTGCCGTCGATGGCTGGTACACCACGGCCGAGGAGATGGAAGGCGTCTCGCGCGGCAAGGCGGTGCAGGCCTTCCTCGACAACGACGCGCTGTGCGTGGTGCCGCTCGGCTAGTCCGGCGGCGCAAGCTTCGGACCGGTTTCGCGTGCCAAAGTTGTTAACGAGTCCGCCGTGCCGCGCACGGCCAGAGAATAAAAACCGCCAATGGAGGCTGGATATATGGGCAAGGTAGTCGTGGTCACATCGGGCAAGGGGGGCGTCGGCAAGACGACCTCGACGGCCGCGCTCGGCGCCGCCGTGGCCAAGACCGGCAAGAAGGTGGCGCTGGTCGATTTCGACGTCGGCCTGAGGAACCTCGACCTCATCATGGGCGCCGAGCGCCGCGTGGTGTTCGATCTCGTCAACGTCATCCAGGGCTCGGCGAAGCTGTCGCAGGCGCTGATCCGCGACAAGCGGCTGGAGACGCTCTATCTGCTGCCGGCCTCGCAGACGCGCGACAAGGACGCGCTGACCGAAGAGGGCGTGGCCGAGGTCATCGCCCGGCTGCGCTCGGTGTTCGACTACGTGTTCTGCGACAGCCCTGCCGGCATCGAGCGCGGCGCCCAACTCGCCATGCGCTTCGCCGACGAGGCGGTCATCGTCACCAACCCGGAAGTGTCGTCGGTGCGCGACTCCGACCGCATCATCGGCCTGCTCGACGCCCGCACCATGAAGGCGGAGCAGGGCGAGCTGGTGCAAAAACACGTGCTGGTCACCCGCTACGACGCGGCGCGCGCCTCGCGCGGCGAGATGCTGTCGATCGACGACGTGCTGGAGATACTCTCCACGCCGTTGCTCGGCATCATCCCGGAAAGCCAGGATGTGCTGCGGGCCTCCAACCTCGGCTCGCCTGTCACGCTCTCGGAACCGCTCAATGGTGCCGCAAAGGCTTATCTCGAAGCGGCAAGACGCCTGGAAGGCGAGGACCTGCCGGTGGTCGTCCCCTTCGAACGCAAGGGCTTCCTCGACCGGCTTCTCGGAAGGAGGGCCGCATGAGCATCCTCGATCTCTTCAAGCGGCGCACCAGCGCGCCGGTAGCGCGCGAGCGGCTGCAGCTGCTGCTCGCCTATGAGCGCCAGAGCCGCGGCCAGCCGGATCTCGTCTCCATCCTGCGCGAGGAGATCATGGCGGTCATTGCCAGGCATGTGCAGATCGACCAGGACTACCTCCAGGTCTCGATGGATCGCGGCGCCACCATGTCGACGCTGGAGATCGACATCCAGATCCCCAACAAGAGCGCCGCGCCGCTCGCCATGGCGGGGTGAGTTGATGGGGTAGGCCGATCCGCGCAGCGGATCGGGGAGGGGCGTGCCCTGACGCTCGTCATCCTCGGGCTTGACCCGAGGATCCATTCCGTGACCTTGCCACGAGTTCGGCCGTGGAGAATTCTACAATCGTTGCAACGCTTTAATGCATGTCGCGCAAAAGTGACCTCGGTTTTGCGACAACGACATGCATCAAGCAACGACCTAAAGCGCGTCGCGTGAATCCGTTTCGACGCGACGCGCTTTAGCGTAACGGCATAGATCCTCGAGTCTGCGCGCGTTGCTTCGCTCCTTGCTCCGCCCTGGGACGGCGAAGGCGACAAGCCTCGCTCCCCTTGCCCCATCGATCCGCCTCCCGCTGCCTCACGACAGCGTGGCGCCCGCGTCCTATCTCCATATCTAAACTAGGGATGGAGCCAGGATTGACCGCAGCACAGGAAGCTAACCAACAGGCCCCTGTCGGCGCCATGCCGGTGCTTGGCCTGCTCGGTGCAATGCTCTCCGTGCAGGTCGGCGCCGCCTTTGCCAAGGGGCTGTTCCCGGTTCTGGGCCCGGAAGGCACGACCATGCTGAGGCTCGCCATTGGCGCGCTGATGCTGGCGGCGGTGCTGAGGCCCTGGAAAGTGCTGCCCTCGCGCAAAAACCTGCCCTGGCTCGCCGCCTACGGCATCACCGTCTGCGCCATGAACATGTTGTTCTATGCCGCGCTCGAGCGCATTCCGCTCGGCGTCTGCGTGGCGCTCGAATTCACCGGGCCGCTGTTCGTCGCCACGCTCGGCTCCAGGCGGCTGCTCGACCTTGTCTGGGTGGCGCTGGCCGTCGTCGGCATCGTGCTTTTGTCGCCCTTTGCCGGTATCAGCCGCGGGCTCGATCCGACAGGCGTGGCGCTGGCGCTGGCGGCGGGCGCCTGCTGGGGGCTCTACATCATCTTCGCGCAGAAGGCCGGCGCCGAACTCGGCGTGCGCACCTCCGCCTACGGCATGGCGATCGCCGCCGTGCTGGCGCTGCCCTTCGGCTTCAACGCTGCTCAGGCCTATCTCACCGATCCGCACATCATGGCAGGCGCCGCCGTGGTCGGCCTGTTCTCCAGCGCGCTGCCCTTCTATCTGGAAATGCTGGTGCTGGTCCGCATGCCGGCCAAAGTTTACGGCATGCTGGTCTGCCTGGAGCCGGCGGGCGGCGCGCTCACGGGCTTTCTATTCCTGCATGAGAAGCTCGACCTTTTGCAATGCGCAGGCGTCGCCGCCGTCATTGCCGCCGCTTTCGGCACGGCGGTTGCGGCGCGGCGGCCGATGCCGTTGCCGGCCTGAATCCATCTTCCGAACCAAGGCGATTCCTGGAAATGCGCGAAGCGGTCAGGCCCGGCGCTTCGCCGTGGCCTTCCGTCCGGAGCTGCTTCAAAACAAGGAGGCGCGGTGGTTTGCCGTTTCCGTGAAACAGTGAACCGCTTCGGAGCCCGCTGCTCGGAATTGGTAGGCTTTGGAAAATGCACCTCTGCGGCGGCAATGTTCGGCCGCACCCAGTGGTTGAAATAAGACTTAGGTCCTATGCAAGAATTGCAATAGGTCCGAGTGGACAAGACAAGGGTCGTGGGCCACTTCCTTATGCCTTGCCGATTGGGGATGCTTATGCTGCGACATTGCCGGTGGGGTAGTTCGGCTGACGGGCTGAAGGGTTGGCATGGGGAGAGCGGAATGCGCGCGTCGCGCGGGGGCTGCAGGCTAGTCTTGCCAGCACTGGCAGCGTTGGCGCTTGTCGTCACGCCTTTCAGTCTCTCCATTGATGGTCTCGTCGTGACCAAGGCCTATGCCGGCAAAGGCGGCGGTGGCGGTGGTAATGGCGGCGGTGGAAACGGGAACGGCGGCGGCAACAGCGGCGGGAACGGCAACAGCGGCGGCAACAGCGGGAACGGGAACGGCAATAGCGGCGGCAACAGCGGGAACGGCAACGGCAATAGCGGCGGCAACAGCGGGAACGGCAACGGCAACAGCGGCGGCAACAGCGGGAACGGCAACGGCAACAGCGGCGGCAACAGCGGGAACGGCAACGGCAACAGCGGCGGAAACAACGGCAATAATGATGGCAACAGCGACAATGGCAACAGCAGCGCCAGCGCGGCAAGCACCGCCGATGTCGATAGTCACGTCAATGCTATAACCGGCGACAAGGTCGAGGCCACACGCAACAGAATCCAGGTCACGCACCGCAATGGAATGAAGGAGAAGATCGAGAACGGTCGGTTCAGGATGGAAGACAAGTACGGACGCACCATCGTCGACCGGAAAGCCACCATGGCCGATCTCAATCGCCTGAAGAATCTGTGAGACAGAGTTTGTGAGAGCGAGGTTTTATCGGGATTAGATCTTAAGGGACCGGAGGTCAGCGCTGCAAAATCAGGTTGCCACCTTTTGCTTCGTCTCTGCGGTCCTGATCGTCTTGCGGTAGAACTTGGCTACTCACCTTACCCCCGCCTTCGTGCGGGGGTAATTTTTTGCGCGGCAAGACCTGTCCGTTGCGACATTGGTCAGCCATGGCGCCGGAAATGGTCCGACTGGCCGGGGCATGGGTCGTGGGCCGCTTTCGTCGCCTCGCCGGATGTGAATTCTTGCCCTGGTCAAGACACCGGTTCCGCCTCGGCTGTGCCGTGAGCGGAACTTCGGCCATGCCGAGGCAGAACCGGAACGAAGAGAAAATATGCGAAACCGCCTCTTCAGCAGGCTTGCTTGGCTCGCGCTGCGCGCGTTTAGCGCGCTGGCGCTGACCGTTGCGCCTTGGCACGTCATCTTTGAGGGTTCGCCGAGGATTGCCGTAGCCACGGCCGATGCCGGCAACGGCAATAGCGGCGGGAACGGTGGTAATGGCGGCAACGGCAGTGGCGGCAATTCGGGTTCCGCCGGCGGCTCGAACTCAGGCAATAGCGGCAACAGTGGAAACAGCAATGCCGGCGGCAATTCCGGCAACAGCAATGCCGGCGGCGGCAACCCCAATGCCGGGCCGGGCAACAACAGCGGCAAGGGCAATACCGATCCCGGCGGTAAGAACAATACTGATCCTAGCGGTAAGAACAGCTACACCAACGCGGCAACCGGCGACACGCTCTCGATCGATGGCGACAAGGTTACCGTCATCCATAGCAACGGCATGAAGGAGCAGGTCCAGAACGGCCGTTTCGAGATGAAGGACGCGCAAGGCCGCACCATCATCGAACGGCAGGCGACGGAGGAAGATCTGTCACGCCTGCTGAACCTGTGAGGGTTGAAGAATTGAAGAAAGAGGGAACCTAGTTCCTCAGTTCCTTTCCCTCGCCTCGTGCATCAGCAGCGCCGCCTCGGTGCGGTTGCGCACATTGAGCTTGGCCAGCACCCTGGTCATGTGATGCTTGACCGTCTTCTCCTGCAGCGACAGCCGGGCCGCCACCTCTTTGTTGCTGAGCCCCTCCGCGACCAGTTTCAGGATCTCGGCCTCGCGGCCGGTGAGTTGGCCGAGCGGATCGGGCTTGCTGCCGGTGGGCTGCAAAAGGTCGGAAAGCAGCCTCGCCGACAGGCTCGGCGATACGTAGCTCTGGCCGTTGGCGACGTCGCGCAGGATCTCGGCCAGCGCCTTGGAGCCGACGCCTTTCAGCACATAGCCGCGCGCGCCGGCCTTCAGCGCCAGGGCGACGTCGGCGTTGGTTTCCGACACGGTGAGCATGACGATCTTCTGCTCGGGCATCGCTGAAAGGATGCCGGCCAGCGCGTTGAGGCCGCCGCCCGGCATGCTGATGTCGAGCAGGAGAATATCGGGTGTGCTGGCGCGCGCCAGCCTTTCGGCGTCCTCGGCGCTGGCGCCTTCGCCCACAAGTTCGAAGCCGCCTATCTCGCCGAGGCTGCGCGCCACGCCCTCGCGAAACAGGGGGTGGTCGTCGACTATTGCGATGCGGATGGATGTGCTCACGGTTGCTCCTCGACAGACAAGGTGATCACCAGCCTGGTTCCTCCCGGGCCGGTCAGCGTTTCGAACTGCCCGCCTATGCTTTCGATCCGTTCCCTGAGGCCGGCAAGCCCAAGGCCTTCGCTTCGGGCCGGGTCGAAGCCGGGGCCGGTGTCCAGCACCTCGACCAGGAGCTTGCCGCCCTTCGTCGTGGCTCTGACCTGCTGGCCTTTGCCCTTGCCGTGGCGGTAGGCGTTGTTCAGGCCTTCCTGCACGAAGCGATAGATGCTGATCTTTTCCGAGGTGCCGAGCTCCGGCAAGCGCTCGGGCAGAGTTAGCAACACTTTGGTGCTGGTGCGCCGCTCGTGCTCGGCCACCGCCAGCCGCAAGATATCGGCGATAGCCTGCGTTTCGATCTGCGGCAGCACCAGCCCGTTGCAGATGCCGCGTATCTCGCGCATCGCCTCGCCAAGCGTCTTGTGGATGCCGGCGATCTCGGCCTCGCGCAGCGTGCTCGATGTGGTCGGATCGACCAGCACCGGGCTGTCCATCCTTAGCGCGGCGAGCGCCACCAGTTGCGCCGGCCCGTCATGCAGGTCGGCGCCGATACGCCGCAGATACCGCTCGTTGATGGCGGTGGCGCGGCGCGAGGCGCGCTGGACGCGTTGGCGCAGCGACGAGTTCTGCGCCAGCGCCGCCTGCAATTCGGCAACCTTGGCCTCTAGCGCAGCCTGTTGGGTGACGATGGTGCGGCTGCCGCGGAAAACGATGCCGGAGAGCAGCGCCAGCGCCGCCGCGGTGGCGGCCGCCACCACCAGCCACGTCCATCTGAGCGCCGAGTTCAGCGTTTCCTGGAAATCGTCGGCGACCTCGTAGAATTCCGACACCGCCACCACTTCGCCCGACCAGGGCTCGCGCACCGGATTGTAGATCTCGAACAGCGGCGCGTTCACCGCTTTCTCGTCTCCCGATTCGGGATCGTCGCTGAGGTTGTTGTATTCGGCCACGACATTGCCGGCGAAGGCCGACTTCAGATTGGCGTTGGGCGGAAAGGTTCTGCCGATCAGGGCCGAGTCGTCGGAGTAGAGCACCATGCCGTCGCGTCGCCACAGCTTGAACGACACCAGCCTCTTTCCGAGCGCGCCCTGGCCGAGCGTCTCGTCCAGCGCCCGCTTGACCGAATCGTCGAGCTCGCGGCTCTTGCGCAGGTCAGGCAGCAGCGGCGCGATCACGCTGTCGACATAGAGCGCTGTCGTGGTGGCGGAATTGTGCATCACCCCTTCGCGAATCTGCGACGTCACCCACAGCCCGACCACGAGCATCACCGCCAGAAGGCCGATGCCGCCCGCGATCACGAACTGCCAAGCCAGCGACAGCCCGCTCCAGATTCGTGCAAGTCGCCTGAAATATCTCCCAAACATCGGCCCCGCTCACCCACCCGCTTGCAAGATTATAGGCGAGGGACGGCAATTGCGACACCGACCTTGGTCCGTGCCCATGGGGAAGGTTAATGGCGACGGGTTTGCGCGCTCTCGAACGGGCTTGGCTTCGCCAGCGGCGAGGGTGGCTCTCCCCGAGCGGCAAAAGCCCGCGTCATTCCTGTTGACGGGGAAGACGCGGGCCGGCTGCCACCTGAAATCATGGATGATTTTAGCAATTGCGAGACAACCACCAATCGAGCGCTGGGTCCATACCAAAAGACGTATAACCTGCAAGATATAACCGCCCGCGCCTTGACCCGAGGCGGTCTTTTTTGCGGTTCTTGGCAACGCACTATGGACGCCGGCACAAAAAAACAAAAAAGAAACCAGCGGCTGTCGATCTTTGAGCTCGAAGCTCTGCGGGAAGCTTTCAGGCAGTCCGTTCGTGAGAACGACGTCGCGGAAGCGGAATGGGCGCAGCATGCCGAGCTTTTCGTCAGGAGGGCGCTGCAAAAGGGCGGCCGTCTTACGCGGGCTTGAGCGTTCGGGCGTGGAGCACTTCCAGGAAAAGTGTGAGCGGGTAGGCTCTGCGCTTTCCCGTAGCCTTCCGTCCGGAATTGCGGCATCACGTCTCCAGCCGGTCGGACCATTGCGCTGGCGCGTAGGACCTCAGCGACAATTGCGGGCGCAACGGGAAACGGACACTCTGTCCTTGCGCCGGCTTCCCCCCAAGGAAACCCAATGGTCGGCGCTTTAGCCCGGCTTGTCCGTCAAAGAGCCGTACTCTTTTACCGCCAAGGCAAGCCGGGCTACCTCAGCCGCCGATCCGGCGCGCGCTCATGCTCGATACCGCTTGAAACAGGGCGCAAACTTAAAGAAATGCGCCTTCGCGCGTACCGTGACGCGTGGAGATCCTGCCGCGCCACCGTCGAACAGGGAACGCGTTAGGGTCGAGGCGTCCGACCCGCCGCTTTCGACGGAACGAAAAGCGGGACAAGCGCGTTTTCCGCCGCTATGTCGAGGATCCTTCACCATCGCAAGGCCGAAAGGCCTTTTCAGGCCTCGGTTGCCGAGGCCGAGCGCCTGGCGCGCGCGCAAAAGAATGCCAGGCTGAAGGATCTTCGCACGCACGCTTCGTGGCTGGTGCTCGATCCGCAGGCAAACTTCCAGGAGGAGATCGACTGTTCGGCGTTGTTCGGCGACGACCTGTCGATCCGAAAGGTCGTCCACGACGGCTAATGCATGTCGCGCAAAAGTGTGTAGCGGTTTTGCGATAACGACATGCATGAAAACAAAGGCTTAAAAGCGCGTCGCCAGAATCCGCTTCAGCGCGACGCGCTTTTAAAGCAATTCCAGGAAAAGTGTGTAACGGTTTTCCGTCCGGAATTGCATAAGCACAGAGAGTTAGAGCGGTTCGACGCTTCCGCGAAACGCTCTTTAGCAAAGCGGCGGCTCGAGCCTCAGACCGGCTGTAGCCCGACTGCGCCATCCTCGCGCGACATCTCGATGAGCCGCGCGACCGCCCATGGCGCCATCAGCGCAAAGAACGCCGTGACATCGAGGAAGAGCGACCGTGCCAGATCGAACCCGCTGTGGTCGTAGCAGACTGCGAACTCCATCACGCCTGACCCCTAATTGAACCCACCCATTGCGCCTGCCATTTCACGCGCTCGGCCAGCATGGCCCTGATTTGCATAAATTACAAGGGACAGCTAATTTAGCTGCCGAGTGAGATTCCGCCGGCATGCGCGGCTGCGCTGGCTGAAGGATCTAGGCCGGCTTCGGCCAGAACAGCCAGGCGAGGGCCAACGCCGCAAGCACCCAGAGCGCGATCATGGAAGCGAGCCCGGCCTTGCTCACCGGCTTCTCGCGTCGCGCGGCCTCATCGCGGAATTCCTGCATCAGATCGGACGGGACCAGCTTGACCGCGAGCATGATGCCGACAGGCACGATCAGCAGGTCGTCCAGGTAACCGATGATCGGGATGAAATCCGGGATAAGATCGATGGGGCTCAGCGCGTAGGCCGCGACTGCGCCCGCGGCGGCTTTTGCATACCAGGGCACACGCGGATCGCGGGCGGCGATCCAGAGCGCAACCACATCGCGCTTGATCTTGCGCGCCCACCGCTTCGCCGTATCGAATGTCGACATGCCGCTTATATATGGGTGCGCGGGTCTTCAGGCCATTTGGCGATCGATGGCTCGGCCTCTCAGGCGCAGTCCTTCAACTCGACAACCTCGACGCCGAGGCGGAAGGCCTGGCCATCGGCATAGGAGCGCGCATATTGCTCGGCTTCGAAGGGAAAGATGAGCGTCGTGCCATAGGCGGTGACGCGCACCGTCCACTTCTGGCCCCTGACGAGTTCAACGCCGTGAAGCTTCGCCGTAACCATCTCACCCTCCTCAGATCCGGCACTTCGGCGACATCCGCATAACGTCGCCAAAGTCATTTGAATACAAATAATCCGACCTAATCGTGTCGTTGCGGTCTCGATTCCGACATTGGGTCGTTTACGTCCGTGAAATGGTTCACCGACAGCGGCGCTTTTTTGCGGATGGGCCGCGAGCGGGCTGGATGGCCTGCCTGGAACCGCGACGGCCCCAGGCGGGTTAGGTTCTTGGCTCACAAGGAGACCGCCATGATCCGCAAGCTGAAATCCGGCGAATACAGGCTCTATTCGCGCAAAATCGATCCGAGGACCGGCAAGCGCCGCAATCTAGGCACCTTCAAGTCGCGCGAAGCGGCGGAAAAGCACGAACGCGAAGTGCAGTATTTCAAGCGCCACTAGACCGGTCATCGTCCCACGACAGAATCGCGGCTCGGCCCCGGCTCACCCATGCGGTCGCGGCGGGGTGCGTGGGCGAGGGTGGCCCGGCACGTTCGAGCCGATATGGTCGAGGTCGCAACGTCGCGTCACCATCTCGACCGACCGGGTGTCGACGGTCACGCGCCCCAGAACCTGCACAGTCGTGCGTCCGAGATCCTCGTCGACATGCACGACCTCGCCCTCGAGTCTGAACTTGTCGCCAGCCTTGGCATTGGGCTCGACCATCGAATATTTATGGCTGTCGCCGTCGAGCCTCAGCATCACGCGGTTCTCGTTGCGTTCGACCACGGTGGCGATGACAGCCACCCTGTCGCCTATTTCCACTGTCGGCCGTGTCATCGCGGCCTCCTTTCCGCCTCGGCGATACCTGGCCGACGCAGCCGGCTGGCGCCACGCTGTGTGCCGGCAGCCGCTGAAATAAACGGCAAAACAAGCATTTGGTTGCCGCCGGCCGCCTGCAGCCGCGGGCGGCCGATCACATGAAGCCGGGATTTCGCGGCAGATACTGCGTCCAGTCGCCATAGCCGGGCGATGCCATCAGCAGCATCGGGAAGGTGATGCGCATGCCTTGATCGATCGCGAGGCCGAGCGCGCTCCCGCATGTGCCCGGCAGGAAGGCCGATACCTTCTCGGCCGAGCGATCCGCCGCCAACAGCAACGCCGTTGCAAAGGCATCGCGAACGATATCGGGCCTCGTCACCGCCAGGGGGCCGATATGCCCGCCGGCGTTGATGTATCCGTAGCCGACCGCCTCGCCGCCAGCAAAGAGCAGGACGCCTGTCGTCGACGGATCGGTGCGCAGGTAGCGATGATGCTTCACTCGCGAGGCGCCCAGGGCACGGGCGTCGATCTCGGCAAGTTTCTCCATCGTCGCGGCGCTGTCGTCCATTTCGACGGCGCGCAACGGCGGTTCCGGCAACGCCTTGGTCACCCGTTCGCGCGCGGCGCTGAGAAGGTAGATCGGCGTTTTGGGAAACAAGCCGTGCCGCATGTAAAGCCCCTGCGACACACGATTGAAGGTGAATGTTATAAGTGCCTTGTGGGCTGCGCCTGATGCGCGGGCATGCTCCATGGTCCGTTCCAGCAGCGTGTTTCCGATGCCGCGGCCTTGTCGGCCAGGATCGACGAACAGCTGGGCGAGGAACCAGATATCGCCGCATACCCAGCTCCAGGCGAAGCCGGCAATGTCCCCGTCGTCTTCCGCCACCCACAGGCCGCCGGGGTCGTCCTCGAGCGAAAACAGCTGGAAGTTGGGAGGGCTCGTCGCCGCCATCGGGCCAAAGCCGTGCCGAGTGGTAAGCTCATTGATGCTGGCCACCACCAGCGCATCGGTCGCCACAAGATCATCGGCGCGAGCAGGTCTGTAAACGAGCGACATTGAACAACCTCAGCCACAGAGCGTGAGCCGCAACGCCGATCGTATCAGTTGTCCATGCCTGCCGTCTCGGGCGCCATCAGCAAGCATCGTCCGGGGTCCGAGGCCGCGTTGACCCCCGGCGTTTGCCCACCGATGGCAAGCACGGCAAGCGCCAGCGCCACGCCCAGCGCCTGCCAGCGGCTGATGGTTTCGCCGAGCACGAGATAGCCGAGCGCCAGGGCGAAAGGCGAGGTGAGCGAGAAGAGCAGCGCCGTGATGCGCGGGCCGACCGAATAGATGGTGGCGAAATAGGTCGTGCTGGCAATGCTGATGCCGGCGAAGCTCGATCCGGCAAGCAGCCAGAACTCCCTCGCTCCCATCGTGTGCCAGCCGCCGATCGCCAACGACACCGAGCCGGTCATCACGAAGGTTGCGAGCATCTGCCAGCGGGCAAGCTGGAGCAGGGGAACGCGGCCCTTGAGCTCGCTCAGGAACATGGAGCTCAGCGCGCTGCATAAGGCGGCGGTGACGGCGAAGGCATCGGGGGCGAACATGGCTGGCGGCTGCGAATCCGGAACCGGACAATTGCCGATGCTCACGCCGGCGCGCAGCGCTCGGCTAGGCCGCGCGGGCGCGCGGCGTGCCGAAGATGGACCATGCGGCGGCGACGAGCGCCGCCATCGTGGCAAGCAGCACGCAGAGGCTCGGCAGGTGGAAGACCATGTCGCGCCATCTGGGCTCGACGACGGCGCCGGTGCTGAAAGACTCGCCGCTATACTGGCACAGGATCCACGACGCGCCGCTGCGCACCATGTCGGCGTCGATATCGGAGATCAGTGCTTTCGCGTTGCGTTCGGCTGAGGGCATCGTCGCCATATGGGTGAGCAGCGCCTTGGCGGTGGCGAGGTAGGCGTGGCTGCATTCGTTGAAGGGGCTCTCCTCGTCGCCGAGGCTGCCCGGCATCAGGCCCCAGAGGCAATAGGTGAATTGCAGATTGCCGTGATTGTAGAGCCGCCGGAAGGTCGGGTCGGTCGCGGTCTGGCGCCGGGCGAGCTCGAGGATCTCGCCGCGGTAGCGGGCGATCACGGCCATCTGGCCGTGTGTCAGGCTCGGGATCTGGATGCCGGGAGGAGGCGGGGCGAAGGATCCGCTATGCGCTTCGGCGGGTGCTGCCGCCGTCATGATCGAAAGGGCGGTCGCCAAAAAGAAAATGGCCGCCAGGGCAAGGAACCGTGGCGGCCGACGCATCGAATTTCAGGCGAAGCGGCGGGCAGGGCTGCGCTGGTCGCGCGCCGCGACCACGCGCTCGGCAACCGCGCCGAAGCCGAGCCCGACGACGGTCCATAGCACAAGCTGGATGCCGAGCGAGGCGACGCGGAACTGCCACAGCATCGTCGCCGAGAAGTTCTCCGGTACTTCGTTGATGTCGGGCAGGGCTGCCTTCACCAGCGCGAAGACGACGAGGAAGGCCAGCCCAGCCACGATCGAGGCGTTCCAGGCGCCGAGCCGGGTCCACAGCCGCTGCGCCAGGCCGACCGCCGCCACCATCGCCGCGATCGAGACCACGATCATGATGAAGAACAATTCCGTGCGGTAGCCGATGGTCTCGGCATTGCCGACCGCGGGCGGGTTGGCCGGGTATTTGAGGCCGGGCACCACGATCACCGCCAGGAAGCCGAGCAGCGCGATGAGCGCCGAAGTGCCACGGGGCCCAAGCGAACCCAGCCGGCCATAGGCATAAGCGAAGACCAGCGAGAACAGCCCGCCGAGGGCGGCGCCATAGACCAGCACGCCGGTTGCGAGACCGATGCCGGCCTGCGTGACGCGGCTGACCATCTCGGGCTCCGGCGCCTCGCCGGCCGCCTGGGCCTGCTGTTCCTCGAAGGCGATCGCCTTGTCGACCTGCGGCTCGCCATAGACGCGGGCGAAGGCGAATGCCAGAATCCCCGCAACCAACCCGACAAGCATGCCGCGCAGCAAAAGTTTTCCGACCATGTCGTTAACCCTCTAAGCAATTCCAGGGAAAGTGCGTAGCGGTTTTCCCGTCCGGAATAGCGTTAAGCCAACCCAGCAATTCCAGGAAAACTGCGTGCCGGTTTTCCGTCCGGATTAGACCAAAATCGAAGCGAGTTCAGCGATGCTGAACCGTCTTAGTGGCAGGGGAAGCCGAGCAGGTGGCGGCCGTCATGCACGAATTCGTGCACATAGGTGCCGCGGATCAGCGACGTTGCGCCTTCTTCCGCCCCGACGAAATAGATCGCCAGCATCAACAGCAGGCCGGCGAAGATGGCCCACGGCAGAAGCTCGCGAACCGGAATCGCAACCGGACCGTAGCTGGGGGCGAAGGTGGTGTCGGACATATTGACCTCCCGTGGGATACTGCGTCCCGTTGATCGAACAATGCTGCGGAATAAGGCCTGACTTTCGGCTGGTGCCGATCACAGTGGCGCGACCGTGCCGGACTCGCACCGGCTTCCAATCCCGTATAGCGCTAAAACACTTGTCAGCACTTCGTTCGCCTGTCAACGACATGTAATGGCCAACACGGCTTCGCGCGGCCGAAATTTCACTGGACCACGGAGTTTTGGGATGCTCGCCCGCCTTACGATGATCGCAAGCGGCGCGACGCAGGCCATGCGTAAGGGGCGCTTTCCGAGTAACGAGGGGCTGGAGCCGCAAGCCATCGACCGCGCCGCTGCGCTGGCCGCTGCGCTGCGCAGCGCCGACCGCGTCTGGACAAGCCCGGCGCTGGCCGCGCGGCAGACGGCGGAGGCGCTCGGCCTGGCGGCGACGGTCGAGCCGCTGCTTGCCGAGCAGGATTTCGGGCGCTGGGCCGGCAAAGGCTTCGAGGAGGTGCAGGCAGAAGATCCGGAAGGCATGGCGGCCTGGTTCGCCGATGCGGAAGCGGCGCCCCATGGCGGCGAGTCGCTTGCCGCCGTGGCCTCGCGCGGCGCCGCACTGATGGAGCGCCTGGCCGCCGAGAGCGGCCACACCATCGCGCTCACGCACGCCCTGCCGATCCGCGCGGCCATGGTGCATGTTCTGGGCGCGCCGCTTTCCTCGGTCTGGAAGATCGACATCGAGCCGCTGTCGCTCACCGAGTTCCGCGGCGACGGCCGCCGCTGGGTGCTGCACGCGAGCGGGGTCATCGCCTCTGGTTGAACCCTCTGGGCATGAAAGATCCCGATGAACGCGGTCGGCCTATGAAGCTGCCGTTCCGCGTTTCAGTGATTGCTAACGGAACGGAAACGCCTCGCTGCTATGGTGCTGCCCTGTTGCGAGGAGAGCCTTGCCTGAGGAGCCCGCCGGATATGGCCAATTTTCCCGAGACCGAGCGCCGTCTTCATGCGCGCGAATTCGTGCTCAAGGAAGCCACGATCATCGCCGCCGGCGTCAGGATCGGCTGCTCGGTCAGAAATCAGCACGAGCAAGGTGCGGAATTGCGCGTCGGCGCCGATGTGGAGATCCCGGACCGCTTCCTGCTCGAGGTCCCGGCCGACGATACGGCCTATCGCGCTTTGGTGCGGTGGCGGCGCAACGACCGCGTCGGCGTGGCGCTCTACAGCAACGCGCCGAAGGACTGATGCGCGGCCGTCCCCACCAATTCGTTACTTCATCCTGCCCAAGGCGACGTGCAGCCTGGCATATCGGGAACGCAACCGCCGCGAGCGCGTTCATTGCCGGACCAACAGGGATTTGCGAATGAGCAGGACAGCCGTTTGGGTGGCGCTGCTCGCCATTTACCTGTTGCAGGCCAATGGCCCATGGTGGATCTCCTGTGGTTGTGCAGGGATGAACCTCTGATCGGCTGAGGGTTCCGCCGACGAAGCGAAAGCTGCTCAGCGAAGCGCCACCCACCCCGTCACGAGGATGAGAACCAGCGTGACCAGCGCGCCCGAGACATAGAGGATCGTCCTGACGCTGCCGCCCTTGGCGGCGTTGCCGCCGCGCAGGTAGATGACCATGTGTACGAGACGTATCGCCAAGTGAACCCAGACGAGCACGGCGAGCGTCACCGGCTCGACGCCGACCATCATCGCCAGCAACACGGGCACGACGAAGGGCGCGAGCGCCTCGACCGAGTTCATGTGGACGCGATCGATCCGGTAAAGAGAGTTGTCGTCGTCCGCCGGGATCACCGGCCCTGAAAGCTTGTCTGCAAAACCCTTGGACGAGCCTGAGTAGATCGCCAGCGCGACCGACAGGAGGCAGAGCGCAAGCACGCCGAGGGTGCTCAACCAATAGGCTTCCATTATGTCCAGTGCTCCTCCGATCGCCACCGTGCGGGCCATGCCCCGGGAGGTGCTGTCAGGCCGCCCGGGCAAAAAGCGCTTGGAACCGCTGCAGGTAGAGCGGCCAGCCCTGATCGCCGTCGACCCCGCTGCGTACGCCTTCCCAGCCTTGGCCATGCCGTTCGATATGGCGGTGCTCGATTTCGACCCGGGTCCGGTTTTCCGCCTCGGCCGTGAAGCGGACCTCCCACTCGCTCGTCCTGGCGAGGTCGGTTTCGATCTGCCAGCGCGGGCTGATGTCCCAGCTCAGAAGCAGCCGGTCGGGCGGATCGTAGGCCAGCACGCGGGCGAAGCGGCACTCTGAGCCGTCGACCCCGCGGTCGTAGACGTGGCCGCCGACGTGCGGCTCGAAGATCGTTTCCGCGATCGGCACGGCAAGCAGATTGTGCTCGCGCGGCTTGAAGCTGCCGAAATCCTCGGTGAACACTTTGAAGGCGCGCGCGATCGGCGCCTCGACGACGACGGAATGCCTTACGGGAGCAGGTGCCGGTTGCTTGATCATGTCTCGTCCTTTGTCGGTTGCTCGACGGCCAGCTTGTAGGCCGCAAGCGTCTTCACCCAGAACTGATCGATCTCCGCGCGAAACGCCGCGAGCCCGTCCGGATCGATCCGGTAAATGCGCTCCTTGCCGGAGCGCGTATCAGCCACCAGTCCGGCATCCTTGAGCACCTTCAGATGCTGCGAGACGGCCGGCCGCGTCACGGGCAGCGCATTAGCGAGCCCGCTGACCGAACTGGGTCGGTCGACCAGCAGTTCGAAGATCGTGCGTCGCGTCTGATCGCCGAGCGCAGTCCAGTATTTCGCGTTAGTAGCCACTAACGCGAAAATTAGGACGATGCGTCTGACCTGTCAACCCGGATGGAGAGTGCCACCTGTGGCCGGTCCGATTGGCTGGCCAACCGCCTCTTGGGGCAAGATTTTCCGTTCATTTCCGTGAAATCAGCGCAAACGCCGGGGATTGGTGGAGGCCGCCCCAACCTCGTCATTCTTTGGCGGAGCAGGGAGCGAAGCGACGCGGCGCAGACCATAGAAATCCATTCCGTGACTTGGAAGCGACGCCACGGTGCAGAATTTTGCTCTGTTGCATTCCTGGGTGAAGGCAACGGCCTGGATTCGAGGGTCTTCGCGACGGAGCTTCGCTCCTGCTCCGCCCTGCAAACGATCGCGATGGGCGTTTCGGCCAATCTCCAACGCGTCCCACCTGCCAACGCAAACAGAGCCGACCGGTCAAAATCTCAGTGCAGTGCCACTAATCGACACCGCGCTTGCGTGCTTGCAGATCGCGCGCCGCTTGCTCGATCACAGCGCGGTCGTTGCCCAGCCTGTCGAGCAGCTCTTGCGCCTCGTCGCCCGAAATGCCGGTGCGCATGGCAAGCGCCTCCACCGTCAGCACGTCCGCGCTGTCGATCTCGCGCGTTTCGGGCAGCGCATCGTCCGCCGTCAGCGGCAGGGCGGCCTCGCGGTCGATCTCCAACTCCGCCTGATGCCAGTGCCGTTCATGATTGCCCAGGATGCCGCCCTCGCGCTGAAAGATCTCATAGGCACGCTGCCTGATCTTCTCGGTCCGATCGTCGTCGTCCATCGCCGTTCCTCCTTGCGTGTCACAAGAACGCAGGACAGGGCGGAACGATCCGCGTCGTTCACGAAGTGATCGCCGGCACAATTCCGGCCCTCCACTGCGCAGATTTCTGCCTGGAGTTACGGCCCGTATATCGCAACTGGCTTGCCGAACATGCCGGGCTCGGGTTTTACGCCGAGCCCCGGCCCCTGCGGCACGGCGATGTGCCCTTGCTTGATGACGACCGGGTGCTTCTGGTCGAAATGGCCCTTGATGTATTCCTGGGCGATCCAGGTGCCCTCCATGCGGCGCGGCTCGACGGTGGCGGCCAGATGCACGCAGGCCGCCGCGATGATGTCGCCGCCCCAGGCGTCGTCGCAGCTGTGCGGCAGCGAGCGGATGGCGCAGAGGTCGCGCACCGTCGTCATCTTGGTGAGGCCGCCAAGGCGCGTCACCTTGAAGCCGAAGCCGTCGGCGATGCCGAGCGAGATGGCCCTCAGCACGGCGTTCTGGTCCTCGGTGCTTTCGTCGAGATAGACCGGATGCGTCACGCGGCCCTTCAGCGTCGCGACCTCGTCCATCGTGTTGCAGGGCTGTTCGAAGACGAAGGGGATTTGCTGGCAGAGCCGGTCGAGGTGGATCGCGGCGGCGACCGTCAAGCCTCGGTTGCCGTCGACAGCTAGCCGAGCCTTGTAGCCGACCGCTTCCCACACCTTGTGGACGACGGCCACGTCCTCTTCCAGGTTGCGCCCGCCGATCTTGACCTGCAGGCGCGGGTAGCCGTCCCTCACCTTGTCGGCGGCGATCCGCGCCGTCTCGTCCGGCGCCCCGACGATCAGCGAATAATAGGCCGGCACGCGGTCGGTCAGCGCGCCGCCCAAAAGCGTCGAGACCGGCACGCCGAGCTTCTGGCCGAGCAGGTCGAGGAACGCCATATCGAATGCGGCCTTGGCGTAGCCGTGCCCGCTAAGCCGCTCGTCCATCTGTTTCGCCAGCTGCCTGATCGAGGCGACCTCCGAGCCGGTCAGGCCCGGCGCGATTTCGGCGATCGCGGCGCGGGCGCCAAGCGCATGATGCGGCTGGTAGACCGGGCCGATCGGACAGGTCTCGCCCCAGCCGGCAAAACCATCATCTGTGACGATTTCGACCAGTGTGGAGTCGAGCGCCTCCACGTCGGCGCTGGCCATGCGGTAGACACCGCCTTTAACCGGCAGTTGCGCCGAATAGACGTTGATGCGGTCGATACGCATACGGGCTTCCCTCCGAAGGACACGTCGGCAACGGGGCCTTTGCAGGCCCCGCCTATTACATCCGCGCCCTGGCCGAGGTCGGGTCGTAAGGCGAATCCGCGATCACTTCGGCGGCCCTCCATTCGCCCAGGATCGCGACGTCGAGCTTCGTGCCGGGTTTGGAAAACCGTTCGGGCAGCAGCGCCAGCGCCACGTCATGCCCGAGCGCGTAGCCATAGCCGCCCGACGTGATGCGCCCGACCAGCGCGCCGTCGCTGTAGAGTCCTTCGTTGGCAAGGGAGCTTGCGCCTTCGGTGTCGATCCTAAGCGTCACCGAGCGGCGCTGGTCGTTGCGCTCCTTGTATTTCAGCACCGCGTCGCGCCCGACGAAGTCGCCCTTGTCGAGGCGGATGAAACGCTCCAGCCCGCTCTCCAGCGCGTTGAGCTCGGGATTCATGTCGCGGTACATGGCGCGATAGGATTTCTCGAGCCTGAGCGACTCCAGCGCGTGCAGCCCGACCAGCCGCATGCCGTGCTTCTCGCCTTGCTTCAGGATCGCGTCGAGCAATTGACGCTGATAGGGCAGGGGATGGTAGAGCTCCCAGCCCAGCTCGCCTTCATAGTTGACGCGCAACAGCCGCACGTCGCTGGCCAGAGCCACATTGCCGGTCTTGACGCCGAACCACGGAAAACTTTCGTTGGAAAGGTCGATCTCGGTGAGCGGCTGCAGCACCTCGCGCGCCTTGGGTCCGACGACCGTGAAACAGCCGCGATCGTTGGTGACGTTCTTCAGGCTCACGCTGCCATCGGCGGGGAGCAGCCTGGACAGATCGTCGAAATTCCAGCGCTCGGCACGCGGCGTCGAGATCAGGTAGAACAGATCATCGCCGAGGCGCGCCACCATATATTCCGCCTGCACGCCGCCGTTGGCGGTAAGCTGATGCGCCAGCGTCACCTTGCCGACCGCCGGCAGGCGGTTGGCGATGATCCCGTCCAGCCAGGCGGCCGCGCCTCGTCCCGACACTTCGAACTTGGTCATCGGCGTCATCTCGACCAGGCCGACGGCATTGCGCACAGCGAGCACCTCCTCGCCGACGAGGTTGCCCTTCGGCGTCCAGCGCCAGCTATACTGGTCCTTCGCCTCGACGCCGTCGCGCGCGAACCAGTTGGGCATCTCCCAGCCATTGAGCACGCCCCAGACGGCGCCGAGCTCCGTCAGCCTGTCATAGGAGGGCGCGGTCTTTTGCGGCCGCGCGGCGGGCATGTCCTGTCCGGGATATTTCTGCTCGGCATGCGTGCCCCAGGCCTCGCGCACCTTTTCGCGCGTCCAAGCCTTGTTGGCGTAATCGCCGAAGCGGCGTGGATCGAGGTCGGAGACATCGAGGCTGTTGCCGCCTTCGACGATCCGCTCCGACAGATAATAGCCGATCGTGCCGCCCCACAGGATGCCGCCCGGCACGCCCTCGGCCAGCCACACATTGGGCAGGCCCCAGGCCGGACCCATCAAGGGCAGCTCGTCCGCCGTCATCTGGAAGGGGCCGCGCACATTGGCCTTGATGCCGACGCGTCCAAGCGCCGGGACGAGCTGCAGCGCCTGTTCCCAGTTCCACGACACCGCGTCGAAATCCTCTTCCAGCAGGTCGGCGCCGAACCAGGCGGGAACGCCATCCTCGGCGAAGAGCTTCAGGTGCTCGGTGCGCTCGTAAGGCCCGAACATGAAGCCGTCGCCTTCCTCGCGCAGATAGCCCTCGAAACCTTCGTCGCGCAGGATCGGCATTTCGGGCCGGCCCGCGCGCTTGCGCTCGACCACCTCCGGTACGGCTTCGGTGATCCAGTATTGATGCAGGATCGGGATCGCCGGGATGTCGAGGCCGAGCAGCGCGCCGGTCTGGCGCGCGTAATTGCCGGTGGCGCAAATCACATGCTCGCAGGTGATGTCGCCCTGGTTGGTCTGCACCACCCACTCGCCGCTGGCCGTCCGTTTGAAGCCGGTCACCTCGGTGTTGAGATAGACCTTGGCGCCGAGATCCCGCGCGCCCTTGGCCATGGCATGCGTCACGTCGGCCGGCGCGATATGGCCGTCGTCCGGATGATAGAGTGCGCCGAGCATTTGCTTGTTGTCGAGCAGCGGCCAGAGCTTTCGCGCCTCGTCGGGTGTCAGCAACTGCGCCTGCATGTTCTGCACCTCGGCGACGCTCATATAGCTCTTGTATTCGTCGAGGCGGTCTCTCGAATTGGCGATGCGCAGCTGTCCGCATTTGTGCCAGCCGACCGGCTGCCCGGTCTCGGCCTCGAGCCCTTCATAGATCTCGATGGTCTTGTTGATCATCCGCCCGACATTGATGTTGCGGGCGTAGGACGGGATCAGCCCGGCCGCATGCCATGTCGAGCCGGCGGTCAGCTGCGTGCGCTCGAGCAGCGCCACATCCCTCCAGCCGCGCTTCGCCAGGCCATAAAGGATACCGGCGCCGACGCATCCTCCGCCGACGATCACCACGCGCGCATGTGTCTGCATCAAACCACCGAAACCATATCATTGTTGAACGAGCGCCGCCGAAGCTACAGGCGGGGAAAGCCCGTGTAACGTCTTCAAAAACTGGGGGTCATGATAAGCTGGATTTATGCAACAGGTTACAGCGTGGCGGCCTCGCGACCCGCCGGCATTTCACTGTGCTTGCCCGTCTTGCGCCGTCTCTTGTTTGAAGTCGACTTTGGTGCCGGGCTTGACCATGGCGGCGAGATCTTCGGCATCCCAGTTGGTGAGCCGGATGCAGCCATGCGAGAAGGTCGTGCCGATCTTGCCCGGATCGGGCGTGCCGTGGATGCCGTAGCTTTCGATCGTGAGATCGATCCAGACGACCCCGACCGGATTGTTCGGTCCCGCGGCGATGGTGAAGGGCCGCTTGC
The DNA here is from genome assembly GCF_006440675.2 of Mesorhizobium sp. B2-8-5. NCBI lineage: Bacteria > Pseudomonadati > Pseudomonadota > Alphaproteobacteria > Hyphomicrobiales > Phyllobacteriaceae > Mesorhizobium > Mesorhizobium sp. B2-8-5. The sequence goes on along the minus strand of NZ_CP083951.1, from coordinate 5,136,048 downwards.
TCCTCACCCCCTTGAAGGCGAACTTCGGATTGTAATGGTAGGTCGGATTGTGGACGACGCGCTTGACCTCCGCCGCGCCACTCGGCGCCGGCTTTTCCTCACTGCCGATCGAGGCGGGATAGACCGCAAGCGCCTTGCCTGACGCATCGAGCGCGCGCACCTGGCGGGCGCCCTTGTCGACCTCGACGCTGGCGACGGTCGCGGGAGGGTCGCCGCGGCCGATATCAGGCACCACCAGCGTGGTGTCGGCCTTCCTGAAAACGGTTTTGGGATTGAGCAGCCTCAGCAGTTGTTCGCTGACATGGAAGCGCTCCGCCAGTTTTTCCCGCGCGTTGCGATAGCCGAGCCGCTTCAGATGCGCCATCCGCTCCATGCGGGCGGGGATGCGCCTGGTGAACGGCCCGCGCACATCCTTGGCCGTGATCTCGTAGTTTATCAACACCGGGCCGGCGAAAGTCGCTGTGAGCTTGTCCCAGGTCTCCCGGGTGAGCTTGCCGTCGGAGGGCAGTCCGTTCGCCGCCTGGAAGGCTGCGACGGCCTTGGAAAAATTGTCGGAAAGGCGGCCGTCGATCAGGCCGGGAGAGAAGCGGGCGCGATCAAGCAGGATCTGCGCCCTGAGCACCATCGGATCGACGCCCTTCGGCTCGCCCTCGCTGAATTGCGCCTGGTTGACAGCGGCGAGGTCGAGCTTGGCTGCCAGCGTCCCGCCGCACGCGAGCGCGAGCGCCAACGCAACGACACCAAGCAGCCTGACCATCGACGTCACTCCAGGATCGCGACAAGAGCCTGTCTCTATGACGCGGCACGGCCGATGTGGTTCCTGTCGCGGGGAGTCGCACGAAGATCATCGCGAGTGTGCGCTTTCTCCTATAGACATTTGAATTTTAAGCTGGAAACCAGTTCCCATGAACGCAAAGAACTGGCATTATCGTGCCAGGGCCTGCGCATTTTCTGATTCCATGGCCCCTCGTGCTGGTAACCGACGGCTCCCCAACGCCCCCCGCCCATGCCGTCGGTTGCCCTGTTGGCGCTTTCCGGTCTGAGCCCCATGGGCTTCGTCAGTAGCGGCTGGTCATCGGCTGGAATTGAGCTTCTGGATGCGCCCCTTATCCAGCCGGAATACGCCGTCCGTGCCGCCTTGGATCTCGAAATCGGTTTGCAACTCGTCCCATGAGCCGAGATATTTGCCGCACTCAGCGCAATGGATCGCCGTTTCGGGTTGAGCATCGGCCGGAATTTGCAAACGGATGGTGCCGCAAAACGGGCATTCCAGTTTGTGGTCCAGATACTCGCCAGCCATGGTTGTGCAACATCGCGCAATCGGCACGTCTTCGCAAGGCTGGGATTTTGGCAAGCCTTTGCTTCAGCCCGGCCCGATCTCCTCAAACAGCCAATCGCGAAACGCCTTCACCTTGCGCTGGCGGATCGCCTCCGGCGGGTAGACGAGGTAAAAGCTGGAGACCGCTTTCAGCGCATGGTCGAACGGCCGCACCAGCCGGCCGGTGGCGAGATCGGCGGAAACCAGCATGGTGCGGCCGAGCACCACGCCTTCGCCCTGCACCGCCGACTCCACCGCGAAGGTGGCGGAGTCGAAGGTGAGGCCGCTGTTCGGGTCGATGCCCTCGACGCCGGCACTGGCAAGCCACGCCGCCCAGTCGATGCGGTAGCCGTCGCGGATCAGCGTGTGGTGCCTGAGGTCCTGCGGGTGCTTGAGCGGACGCGGCCCTTCCAGAAGCTTCGGGCTGCAGACCGGAAAGACCTCCTCGCCGGTGAGGAATTCCGACGTCAGCCCGTGATAATGCCCGCCGCCATAACGGATAGCGACGTCGATGCCGTCGCCGCGGAAATTGGTCAGCTTGCCGGTGGTCGAGACGCGCACGTCGATGTCGCCATGCGCGCGGTGGAAACGGTAGAGCCTCGGCACCAGCCACTTGCCGGCAAAGCCGTCCGAGGTGCTGACATTCAGCGTCGAACCCGAATGGCGCAAGGTCGCCGTCTGCGTCGCCAGCGCGAGCTGGTCGAGCGTCTCGCGCACCGCAGCCGCATAGGGCTCGCCGACCGGTGTGAGCCGCACCGAGCGCGTGGCGCGTTCGAAGAGCTGCACGCCGAGCTGTTCCTCCAGATGTTTTATCGCCCGGCTGACGGCGCCATGCGTGAGATTGAGCTCGTCCGCGGCCCTGGAAAAATTCAGGTGCCGGGCGGCAGCCTCGAAGGCCGGGAGGGCATTGAGCGGCGGCAGTCTGCGGGTCATGGCCAGATCGATTTGTGAGTGTTGGTAACAAATCCTTGCCAAACTTTGGTTTGTCCGTCGAGCTTTTTCCAGCCAAAAATCCTCACAGAATTTGTGATCAACACTCACTTCAGATCAAACCTGCGAGGACACCATGGCCACCGTTCACCCCTTCCTCTGGTTCAACCTCGACGCCGAAGTCGCGCGCGACTTCTATCTGTCCGTTTTCAAGAACAGCCGCGCGTTGCAGAGCATCGAGTTCACCGACAAGCCGCACGCGATCTTCGACTTCGAACTGGAAGGCCAGCGCTTTACCGCTTTGAATGCCGGCGGCGTGCCGCCCTTCAACGAGCGCATCTCGCTCTACATCGAGACTGAGGACCAGGCCGAGACCGACTATTTCTGGAACGCGCTGACTGCCGACGGCGGCTCGGAGCAGCCCTGCGGCTGGCTGAAGGACAAATTCGGCGTCTACTGGCAGGTCATTCCCAGCGAAGCCCTGCGGCTGATGAACGACCCGGATCGCGCAAAGGCCGACCGGGCTCGGCAGGCGATGTATTCGATGAAGAAGATCATCCTCGCCGATATCGCGGCCGCCCACGCCGGCCGCGCCTGATTTCAGTCCATCACGGAAAGACGGAGAAGACCCGTGACCAGTCTCCCTATGACATCGCTTAATGGAAAGAAGATCATTGTCGTCGGCGGCAGCTCCGGCATAGGTTTCGGCGTCGCGGCAGCGGCGCTTGCAAGCGGCGCGGAGGTGGTGATCGTCGGCCGTTCGGCCGAAAAGCTGAAGACCGCCGAAAAGCGGCTCGGCGGGGCAGGGCGCGTGACTGGCATCGCCGCCGATATGGCCAATGAGGCCAAGGTGTCCGGCTTGTTCGAGGCAGCCGGCGCCTTCGATCATCTGGTCGCGACGGCCGGCACGCCACCGCCCAATGATCCGATCGGCGAGACCGACATGGATTTCGTACGCGGCTTCGTCGACGGCAAGCTGATCGGCGCGGTGATGCTGGCCAAGCATGCCGTGCGCACGCTGAACAAGGGCGGCTCGATGATCTTCACTTCCGGCATCAACAAGGACCGCCCGCCGGTCCCGGGCGGCTCGGTGGTCTCGGCGGTCGCCGGCTCTTTCAGCTATTTCGCCCGCGCGCTGGCGCTGGAGCTCGCGCCGACCCGCGTCAACATCGTCTCGCCCGGCTGGGTCGATACCGAAATGTGGGACGAGATCGTCGGCGAGGCCAAGTCAGGTTATTTCGAGCAGATGGGCGCGCGTATCCCGGCGGGAAAGATCGCCAAACCCGCCGACATCGCGCCCGCCTATCTCTATCTGATGCAGAACGAATTCATGACCGGCGAGACCGTCCACATCGACGGCGGGCAGCGGCTGGTGTGAGCGGGCAGGGCCAGACCTCTGTCTGAGGATCCGGCCTCATCCATCGCCGCCGCAAGGGCCGGGCGTCGCTTTCCAGGCCTTCGCCGGGCAATGGCGTTTCCGGCGGAACGCCAATATAGATGACGCTTGAATGAGCAGTGCCTCCGCTTCGTCGAGGAATGCCATGCGAAGGGTCATCGTCACCACAGCCATGTGGATTGGCGCCGCGACAGGCGCCAACGCCCATGACTGGTACGAAAACAAGGTCGACCCGGTAACGAACTTCAAATGCTGTGGCGGCACGGATTGCCGCCCCATACCGGAGTCTGCCGTGCAATCCATGGCCGACGGCGGCTATGTCTATCTTCCCGAAGGTTTCAACATCCCGCGAGAGCGCGTGCAGGAATCGCCGGACGGCCGCTACCATATCTGCGAGAACCATTACGTCATAACCAACCAGCCCTATCTGCGCTGCTTCTTCGCGCCGCGGCTCAAGGTCTCGCGGCTGCTCCCGCGCTGATCAAACGATCGCTCCTCGACTACGCTTAGGTCTGGTGATCGACATCAGCCGAATGCTCGGCCTGCGCGTATCCGAAATAGTCCATGATTTCCCGCGCTTCGCCGGCGTCGAAACGGCAAGCCACTTCCGTCGGCAGCCTGGATCGCCAGCCGCCCCTATAATCGGTGATCGGCTGGTTCACCTGGGCGTGCCGGCGAGCGGAATGCGCCGTGCGAACCGCCTTTTCCCGCCCCCATACAACAGGCTGCTTGTGATAGTTCAGAATGCCCGGATCGAAGGCCACGCCGATGAAGCGGCACAGCCGTTCGATGGAAAGCGCCGGCGATTCGATGAAGTCCTCATAGCGCCATAGGATGCTTTCGCCCTTTTCGACGCGAAGCATCGAAGCCTTGCTGTCGGCGATCCATCTTTGGAAGGCCTTGTCGAAATCGCCCTCATAACGCTGCCCGAGCGACGCCACGACATCCCTGCCGTCGCGCGTGACGACGATAAAGCGCGCGCCCGGGATCGTCTCGGTGATCTGCCTTGTATGGTGGATATGGTTCGGAGTCTTTTCGACCCAGACGCTGCGGCGTGAAATGGCCGCCTGCAATAAGACCAGGCTTAGCTTGGTCCATCGCGCTCCACTGTTGGAGACAAAAGCGCTTGTCTCGCGTCGAATGGCGAAGACATCCGGATGGGCAGCCAGTATCCGGGCGAGCAAGGTCGATCCCGTATGCCCACAACCGCAAATGAATATAGAAACCTTGGGCTTCGGAAGAAGCCGCACCACACCCCTGTGCACGATTTTATTCTCCCCCGGAAATTTTAATGAACCTTCTTCTTCCGGAGATTGCAACGGGAAATGCTTATATGCGGTCGGCGACGAACAGATAATTGCCGCTGACGACAGTGATCTGGAGGGCCGGGGCAAGCGCCGGGCGTCCGGCTGGTCCAGCCGGCGGAAACGACCAAGACGTTCTGCCGTCAAACGCGGTGCCGAAGCGCCGCGACGACCACCGCCATCGCCGGCGAGAGCTGTCGCCGGCTTGGGTAATAGAGGTGGTAGCCTGGAAAGGGCAGGCTCCAGTCGTCGAGCACGAGCCTCAGCCGGCCCTCGGCCACATGCTGGCTGACGAGGTCTTCCGGAACATAGGCTATGCCGTATCCGTTCAGCGCGGCGTCGACCATGGGGATGGTCGTGTTGAAGGTAAGTTGGCCCTCCACCCGCACCCTGAGCTCGCGGCCCTTTTTCTCGAACTCCCAGGCATAGAGCCCGCCGAACGTCGTCTGTCGCAGGCAGATACAGTCATGCGCGACCAGGTCCTGCGGTGCTTTCGGGATGGGGCGGCGCGAAAAATAGTCCGGCGAAGCCACCGCCACCAACCGCCAGTCGGCGCCGATGCGCACCGCGATCATGTCCTTGTCGACGTTCTCGCCGAGCCGCACGCCGGCGTCGAAGCGCTCCTCGACGATGTTGCGCATGCCGTTGTCGCTGTAGAGCTCGACGCGCAGGTCGGGATAGTCACGCAGCATCGGCTGCAGCTTCGGCCAGACAACCATCCGCAGCGCATGGTCCGACAGTGTGATACGCACCGTGCCGGCGGGCCTGTCGCGGAAGGCGACCAGGCTCGACAGGTCGGACTCGATGCCTTCGAACCGCGGGACCAGCGACTGGTAGAGCCGCTCGCCTGCTTCCGTGGGCGCTACGCTCCGCGTCGTGCGGGTCAGCAGCCGCACGCCGAGCCGCGCCTCCAATTGCTTGATCGTATGGCTGAGCGTCGATTGCGACGTGCCGAGCTCGGCCGCCGCCCTGGTGAAGCTGCGCTCCCTGGCCACCGTCAGGAACCACAGCAAATCCTTCAGATCCTCGCGCTGCATGGGGCACCATCCTGGCTCGGCCGCTCGTTCAAGCTGTGGCGGTTCGTGGCCACCACTCGTCAATTCATATCAAGAATGGATAAGTTCATGCAGATTGCAATGGCTAATGTGAATAGTGCCAGTGATCTATATAGCCGCCAGCGAAATGACTGGAGGGCCCGACGGCGGGTCGCGGCATATGGATACGACCTACGACAGCCAATTGGCGAAAGCCCAAGCGGTGAAAGCGCCCAGCGCGTGGGGAGCGGTGACATGCCTGTCGCTGCTCACCTTCGTGCTGGTGGCGTCGGAGTTCATGCCGGTCAGCCTGCTCACCCCCATTGCCAATGAACTCGCCATCTCCGAGGGTCAGGCCGGCCAGGCGATCTCCGTCTCCGGCTTCTTCGCGGTCCTCGCCAGCCTGTTCGGCAATGCGCTCTTGTCGCGGCTGGACCGGCGGACCGTCATTGTCCTCTACACGGCCATCCTCGTGGTCTCCGGCCTGGCGATCACCTTCGCGCCGAACTATCTCGTCTTCATGCTCGGCCGGGCCCTGATCGGCGTGTCGATCGGCGGCTTCTGGTCCTTGTCCACCGCTATCCTGGCCCGCATCGTGCCTGGCGCCGACCTGCCCAGGGCGATCGCCATGCTGCAGGGCGGAACGGCCTTCGCCTCGGTGATCGCGGCGCCGCTCGGAAGTTTTCTCGGCGGCCTGATCGGCTGGCGCGGCGCCTTCTTCATCGTCGTTCCGATCGGCCTCCTCGCGATTGTCTGGCAGCTTGCCGTCCTGCCGAAAATGCCCGCGGGTGAGCAGGCTTCGGTCGGCAAAATGCTGGGCCTGCTCGGCAATCGCGTCTTCGCCATCGGCATGGCGGCCACCACGCTCGCCTTCATGGGCCAGTTCGCGCTCTCCACCTATCTGCGCCCCTTCCTCGAAAACGTCACCGGCCTTGAGGTGAATACGCTGTCGCTGGTGCTGCTTGGGCTGGGGCTTGCGGGCCTGGTCGGCACGTCGGCGGTCGGGTTCCTGCTCCGCTTGCATCTCGCGGCCGTGCTGGTCGGCTTGCCGACGGTTCTGGCGCTCATCGCGTTGCTGCTGGTCGCGCTCGGTCCGTTCGCCATCGCGGCCGCCGTCCTGCTGATCGCCTGGGGCCTGTTCACCACGCCGATTCCCGTCGCCTGGAACACCTGGATGACCCGGGTGATCCCGCACGATCTCGAGGCGGGCGGCGGGCTGCAGGTCGCGCTGATCCAGTTCGCCATCACCTTCGGCGCCTTCGCTGGCGGGCTGCTGTTCGATGCCGCCGGCTGGTGGAGCCCCTTCGCGCTCGGCGCCGTGCTGCTTCTCGGTTCGGCGCTGCTTGCCGCCGCGGCGACAGCGCGCGGGAGCAGCCATAGATGACGCGACAACCGGTCAGCCGGCGAACGCTGCTCTGCGCCGCGCTTGCAACCGTGGTCATGCCGCGGCCGGCCAACAGCCAACAGGGCAGGGACCCGGCCAACCAGGAGCCGACCGACATGAGGATCAGGATGACGTTCGATGGCCGGACCATGACCGCCACGCTCCACGACAATCCTTCTGCGCGGGACTTCTTCCCGATGCTGCCGCTGGATCTCAAGATCGAGGACTACGCGCACAATGAGAAGATCGCCTACCTGCCGCGCAAGCTGACCGGGGAGGGCAGCGGTCCATTTGGCAACGAGCAGCCCTACGATCTCTGCTATTTCATGCCCTGGGGCAATCTGGCGATGTTTTACGCCGATTATCGCCATCCCGGGCTGATCAGGCTCGGCCGCTTCGACGGGGGCCAGGAGGCCTTGCACGGTCGCGGCGCTTTCCCTCTTCACATCGAACGCATTTGACGACGTAAAGGAGATTACCATGGACATTCTTCGCGCAGGCACGCGGCCTTCCGGCAAGGGTCCGGCAAGTTGGTTCACCGGCACCGTGCGGATCGATCCGCTCTTCAATCCCTTCGACGCCGAGCGGGTGCAAGGCGCGCAGGTCACTTTCGAGCCCGGCGCCCGCACCGCCTGGCACACGCATCCGCTCGGACAGACGCTGATGGTCATTTCCGGCCTCGGCCGCGTGCAGCGCGAGGGCGGCCCGGTGGAGGAGATCCGGCCGGGCGACATCGTCTGGTTCGCGCCTGGCGAAAAACACTGGCATGGCGCGTCCCCTGCAACCGCCATGACCCACATCGCCCTCCAGGAGGTCAAGGACGGCAAGGTCGTCGACTGGCTGGAACACGTCAGCGACGCCGATTACGGCGCCTGAGCTTCCTGCCCGACCCTGTCTGATTGAACGAAAGGAAAGCAAATGCTCGCAACTGTTCTTCACAAGCCCGGCGACATCCGCTGCGAGGAAGTCGCCGATCCGAAAATCCTGCGCCCGACGGACGCCATCATCAAGCTCTCGGCCAGTTGCATCTGCGGCTCGGACCTGTGGCCCTATCGCGGGCTGCAGCCGGTCGACGGCCCGCAGCACATGGGTCATGAATATTGCGGCATCGTGGTCGAGGTGGGCTGCGAGGTGCGCAATGTCCGTCCCGGCCAGTTCGTCGTCGGCTCCTTCTGCCTCTCCGACAACACCTGCCCGCATTGCCGCTTCGGCTTCCAGTCCTCCTGCGAGCAGCGCGAGTTCATGAGCGGCGCCCAGGCGCCTTACGCCCGCGTGCCGCTGGCCGACGGGACGCTGGTGACGACTTCCGAGGTTCCGCCGGTGGAGCTTATCCCTGACTTGCTGGCGGTGTCGGACGTGCTCGGGACCGGCTGGTACGCGGCCGATGCGGCCGAGGTGTGCGAAGGATCGACGGTGGTCGTCGTCGGCGACGGCGCGGTCGGCCTGATGGGCGTGCTCGCGGCCAGGGAGATGGGCGCCGAGCGCATCATCGCCATGAGCCGCCATGCAAGCCGCCAGAAACTCGCGCGCGAATTCGGCGCCACCGAGATCGTGTCCGAGCGCGGTGAGGAAGGCATTGCGCGCATCAAGGAGCTGACCAGGGGCGTCGGCGCGGATTCGGTGCTGGAATGTGTCGGCACGGGAGAATCCTTCGACCAGGCACTGGCCTGCTCGCGGCCCGGTGGCACGATTGGTTATGTCGGCGTGCCGCATGGCGTGAGCTTCGACGGCCAGCGCCTGTTCTTCGGCCAGAAGCGCATGCTGGGCGGCCCGGCGCCGGTGCGCCGCTTCCTGCCCGACCTGATGGAGCGCGTGCTGCAAGGCCGCATCAAGCCCGGCAAGGTCTTCGACCTCAAGCTGCCGCTGGCCGAGGTGGCGGAAGGCTACCGCGCGATGGACGAGCGCCGCGCCGTCAAGGTCATGCTCGAGGTCTAGGTTTCGCCGGCAGGTGGCCGCGAGCCCTCGGCAGTCGGGCCGAGGACCCGCGCATGTCAGTACCGGGGCACTTCGGCCCACAGTTTGGTGGCAAAGCCGCGCTTGTCGAGCACCCATGACTGGCCGGTGATCACCGCCTTGCCAGCCGCGCATTTGTAGGCATAGACGGCGTCGTGTCCCGTCGCGAAAGCCGGCACGACGTCGACATTCGGGTTGGTCCTGCAGAACTCGTCCGCGCCGGGATTGTCGCGCGCGGCGTTCATCTTCGCGCAGGGCAGGTTGGCGCCGACGAAGCAGGCCAGCAGCTTGCCGTTCATGCAGCGATAGTTGGCTTGCGTCGCAAGCTCCGATTCCTGCGGCGCGCTCTTGGCCTCCGGAAACAGCTTCTTGAATGCCTTGACGGTGCCGGCGTGAAGCGCGTGCGAATAGGGGCGGACCGTGTCGTCGTTCTTCACCTGGCGGCAGAGCTTGTGGAGATCCTGCGCAGCCGCCGCCGTGGCGTTGCCGGCGGCAGCGGCGGTAAAGGCAAGTGCCGATGCAAAAAGGCCGATTGCCGAAAGACGAAACGCCGCCATTGTGACCTCCTCGGACTGGCCGGAGCAAAATCCGCGGAAAACCGTTAGGTCCGATTAAGACCATGCAGGAAGCCGCAAGGATGGCACAATCTGTCAACAAAAAGGAACCGCTCGCCTTCCACTTTGCCGATGACGGGCTGGTGCCCAACCATCCGCGCTGGCCGATGCTCGTCTATCCCGGCGCGGTGCAACTGCCGGACGACGTCGATCCGGCGGCCGTCTTTGAGGGTATTTTCGGCGCCAATGGCTGGGGCGACAGCTGGCGAGACGGCATCTACGGCTTCGTCCACTATCATTCGCGCATCCACGAGGTGCTGGGCATCGCGCGCGGCGCCGCCGAGGTCCGCTTCGGCGGCGATAAGGGCAAGGTGCTCGAGGTCAAGGCGGGCGACGTGGCGGTGCTGCCGGCCGGCACCGGCCACCAGCGCCTGTCCGCCTCGGCCGATCTTCTGGTAGTCGGCGCGTATCCGCCCTTCGGCACCTATGATTTGTGCCGGAGCCCGGAGCAGCACGCCGAGGCACTGCGCACGATCCCGAAGATCGGCCGGCCGGACAAGGATCCGGTCCATGGCGGCGACGGGCCGCTGCTGAAAGCATGGAGCGAAGGCTGAAATGGCAAGGATCGTCGCCATCGAGCATCTGACGCTGGACGGTGTCTTCCAGGCGCCTGCGCGCGCCGATGAAGACACGCGCAACGGTTTTGCACATGGCGGCTGGGGCATTGCGGGCAGCGACCCGCAGATGCAGGAGGTCATCGGACGCGCCATGGCCGGCGGCTGGTCGCTGCTCGCCGGCCGGACGACCTATGAGGATCTTCACGAAGCCTGGGCTGTCCGCCAGCCAGCCAGTCCGATGACCAGGGCGCTGACCGGCGCGCAGAAATTCGTCGCCTCGCATGACGCCGGCTACGAACCGCGCTGGGAGAATTCGACGCTGCTTGCCGGCGATGCCGGGGAGGCCGTGCGCGCGCTCAAGCAAGGCCACGACAAGACGCTGGTCATGTTCGGCAGCGGCAAGCTGCTGCGCGCGCTGATGCGGCACGGGCTGATCGATGAGCTGGTGCTGATGGTCCACCCGCTGGTGCTGGGGGAAGGCTCGCGCCTTTTTGAGCCGGGGCAGGCGCCGTCGGCGCTGAAGCTGTCGGACCTGGTATCGACCGCGACGGGCGTTGCGGTCCTAACCTACGCGTTCGACGGGGAGGGCGCGGCGGAGCGGCTGCGGTAGAAACCGGGCCGCGGCCCACAGCCTATGGATAATGTGTCTTCTTCGGCGCGTAGGTCGACGGATCGAAATCCAGTTCCTTCGGCAGCGGCTGGCTCGAGCACTGCAGGTGTATCTGGCGGGCGAGCAGCCGTCGCTGCTGCTGCTCGTGCTCCTTGGCGGCCGCGACTAGCCCCATGCTGTAGGGGCCAACCAGCACGCCGAAGCCCCAGCCGGGGTTCTGCTTCTCGCGGGTGGCGTAATCCGAGGCCGCCTTGCGGGCCTGCTGGCATTCCGGCGACGCCCATTTCGGATCCTGCTGGGGAAGCGAGGCGCCATAGTCGACTGGGGAGGATACGCACCCAGCCGCTGCCGCGCTCAGCGCGACGATCACCGCAATTCTCATTGTTTGAGTCTCTGCTAATTTAGGGCGAAGACTACACGGAACGCGTCTTCGCACAAGCGAGACGGCTCGAAAGCGGATGGAAGGACCGAGGGCCGCATCGTCGCACTTCGAGCCCGGTTCCCGGATTCTTTTCAACGCCCCGTTCCATTTCCACCCGCCATTTCGTCCTTGGTTCGTCCATCGCAAAAAGGAGAACCGCAATGGCTGGAATGATCGTCATCTACAAGCAGCCGGCGGACGCGCAGGCGTTCGACAAGGATTATTTCGAGACGCACATACCGCTTGCCAAGAAAATTCCGGGTCTCAGGAAATACGAGGTCAGCCGGGGGCCTATCACGGTGCTGGCCGGACCATCCGACATCTACCTGATCGGGATGCTGCATTTCGACGATCTCGACGCCATGAAGAAGGGTTTCGCGAGCCCGGAAGGAAAAGCGGCGGGCGCTGATCGCCGGCTTTACGCACCTGACGAGTCGGGCGTCCAGATGTTCCTTTTCGACAGCAGGGAGGTTTAGAACCTGCGGCTGAGATAAGCCGATCCGCCGAGGCCAAAGCGCCACTCGGCTTCCACGCCCTTGGTCAGGCCGATCCGGCGACCGGCGAGGATCGCGGCCGGGTCGGCTTCGGAACGGGCGAATTCGAAAGGTGGTGCGGTCAGCGGCAGGCGGTTGTGCGAGCCGTCGATGCCGAGCGCCTGGCAAAGCTTGCCGGGGCCTGAGCAGAGCAGCCGCTCGTCATCCATTCCGCGCCGCGCGCGCATGGCGGCGATACCGGATTGCGGTTGGATGGCGCGGATCAGCACCGCGCTGCCCGGCAGGCACACCGCGTTCAGGCACCAATGCAGTCCATAGGAGCGGTACACGTAAGCGGTGCCGGGCACGCCATACATCGGCGCGTTGCGCGGCGTGCGGCCGCGAAAGCTGTGCGAGGCGGGGTCGTCGGGCCGGTACGCCTCGGTTTCGACGACGATGCCGCCGACGCCACTGAGGTCGAGCCTCGCGCCGATCAGCGCGCGTGCCACGACAACCGCGTCGCGGGCGAAGAAGTCGGCGGCGGAGCCAGCACTAAATGGCATGGTGATTGACGTCGATCGGGCAGGCCATCTTTGGCGCGCCGCTCAACCCAAAAGATTGCGCGCCGTGCGCATGAAGATCCGCGAGCCGATCGGGATGAGATCGTCGGGGAAATCATAGTCGGGATTGTGCAGCGAGGGGGTGCGCTCGCCGGCGCCGAGGAAGAACATCGCCGACTTGGCATTGTGGCCGAAAATGCCGAAATCCTCAGAGGCGCGCATCGGCAGCGTCTCCTCGCTGCGTAAAACGCCTTCCTCGTCGAGCGCGCGGTTGAGATGCTCCACCGCGTCCGGCGCGTTGACGCTGGCGACGAAGATTTCGTGATAGTCGAAGCGCACGGTAACGCCGTGCCTGGCGGCGATTTTTGCCGCAAGCGCTTCCGCGGCGGCGACCTGTTCGGCCATGCGCTCGTCGCGGCGCGTGCGCAGCGTCGCCCACACTTCCGCGTAGCCGGGCGCGATGCCGAACACGGCTTCGCCCATCGCGCAATGGGTGACGGTCACCATGCCGAAATCCTCATCAGCGAAGGTCCCGCGCCCGAGCGCTGGGAGCGCCGGCATCAGCTCGCTCACTGCCGGCATCGGCGAGGTGCCGGTTTCCGGCATCGAGGAATGCGCGGTCTTGCCCTCGAGCACGATGCGCATGCCGCGCGAGGCGCAGTTGACGGTGCCGGCCTTCAGCCGCGCCTCGCCGAACGGCACGCCCGGCAGGTTGTGCAGCGAAAACGCGAAATCAGGCTGAATCTCGCCGAAGCGCGGATCGGCGACAACGCCGGCCGCGCCGTTGCCGGTTTCCTCGGCCGGCTGGAACATCAAGACCACGCGGCCGCGTGCCGGCCTTTCGCGCCCGAATTGACGGCCGAGCGCCGCCAGGATCGCCGTGTGCCCGTCATGGCCGCACATATGCGACTTGCCTGGCACCTGCGAGGCATGCGCGACGCCCGAAAGCTCCTCGATCGGCAGCGCGTCGAGCTCCGATCGGAACAGCACCGTCGGCCCGGCCTGTCCGCTGTCATAGACCGCAGCCACGCCATGGCCGCCGAGCCCGGTCAGCACCTTGTCCGGCGCCGTATCGGCGAGGAAGGCGACGACCTCGCTCGCCGTCTTCTCCTCCTCGTTCGAGATTTCCGGCTGGCGGTGCAGCTTGCGTCGCCATTCGGTCAGCTCGACGATGTCTCGATTGGTGAGGGTCATGGGTTGGGGCTCCGATTGGCTTGCCGGTCACACAAACACGATAGGGTTTTTCTCGCGCCGTGCCATGCCGATCAATTCCGATGGTCCATCGGCCTTCGCAAAAACAAAGCCGCTATCTGACCACCTTCACCTGCGGCAGGTCGCGGCTGATCGGGCGGAAGCCGACGCCGTAATACATGTACCGGGCGGCCGGATCCGCCGGGGCGCCGCGGCAGGCGACCAACATGCGCGTGGCGCCCGCGGCTTTCGCCAGCCGCATGCCGTGCAATTGCAAGGCGGTGCCCAGTCCGCGCCGGCGAAAATCGCGATGCGTGCCGACCGGTTCGAATTCGGCGGTCCGCGTCGTCTCGTCCAGCCAGATGATCGCGGTGGCGGCCAGCGTGTCGTCGGGCGCGGCGATGAGCACATGCAGGTCGCCCCGGTACGGCCAGGTCCGCCGCACGCGTTCGAACGCGGCCTCGTTGAAGCGCGACGCCGGCGACCTCATCGTACCAGTCGAGGATTTGCCCGAGCATCGCGGCGCGGTGCGGATGCGTCTGCCAGATCAGATTGGCGGTCTCGACCTCGTGCACCGTGCCGCCGCCGGGCGGCACCCGATGGGGCAGGCAGGCCCATCCCCATGCCGCCAGCCGCCCATCCACGAACCACAGCCGATGCCGCCAGAAGGGGCTGAGCGCATCGAAATCCTTGGCCCAGACCCAGGCCAATTCGCCGATTGTCGCATCGCCGTTAAGCAGTTCCGGCCGCAGCGCCGTCACGTCCTGGGCGAGGCCCTGCATCAGCCTGAGCTCGGTCGGGCCAAGAGTGTCCATGCTCCACCGTTTATTCCGGCAGCCCCGCGAGCCGCAGCGCGTCGGTCACCTCATCGATAATCCCAGGCGCAATCCCGACGGCCGCCGTCCAGCCGCTGATCGTGAAATGCGCATCGAGCGCCATCAGCCGCCTGGCGGAGGCCTTTGCCTCCTCGATCCGCCCGACCCTGGCCAGCGGCGCCGCTAGCCAGCCATGCAGGATGCTGAAGCCCGGGGTCATCTCTACCGCGCGGCGGCCGGCAATGATGGCTTGTTCATGCCGGCCAGACAGAAAATTGCCGAAGCCGATAATGCCTTGCGGCACGCAGCTCATGGCGTCGAGCGGCGAGAGCCGCATCGCCTGCTCGCACCAGGCGATGGCGCGTGCCGCATCGCCGCCATAGGCCACCGGCACGCAGCCGAAGGCATAGACGAAGGCGCAGGAGGCGCTGAGCAAAAGCGCCGCGGCAAACGCCTCGTCGGCAAGCCTGCGGTCATGCTCGACCAGACCGATGGTGAAGCCGGCCAAGGCCAGCGCCATGGCGTCGCCCGACCCATGTTCGATCGCCGCATGAGCGTGGCGGGCCGCCCTGTCGCGATGCTCTGCTTTGAGACCGCCGCGGATGAACAGGGTCTGGTGTGCCCAGGCGGCAAAGCCGTGGGCGAGTGCGTAGGTCGGCTCGATGGCCAGAGCCTGGTCGAGCAGCGGCAGGCCCTTGGCCGCACCTTGCGGCATGAAAGTGTAGACGGCGGGGAGCGCCCGTAGCAGAAGGTCGTAGGCATCGAGACTGTTGGGCCGCTGGCGCTTGACGCGTTCGATCTCGGCCCGGCGCAGGTTGGGCTCGATCGCCGCCACCACGGAGATGGTGATCTCGTCCTGCAGCGCGAACACGTCGGTGAGGTCGCGATCGTATCGCTCGGCCCACAGATGGCTGCCGTCCTCGGCATCGATGAGCTGTCCGGTGATGCGCACGCGGTTGCCCACCTTGCGCACCGACCCTTCCAGCACATAAAGCACGCCGAGCTCGCGCCCGACCTGCTTTACGTCCACCGCGCGGCCCTTGTAGGTGAAGCTCGAATTCCGCGCGATGACGAACAGCCAGCGGATACGCGACAGACCGGTGATGATGTCCTCGACCATGCCGTCGGCGAAATAATCCTGTTCCGCATCGCCGCTCATGTTCTGGAAGGGCAGCACGGCGATCGACGGGCGGGCGGAAGGCTCGGGGCAGGGCGGCTCCTCTACCGAAGGGAGCGGCTGCGCCCCGCCTTCCTCGCGCACGCTGCCGACGAAGCGAAAGCCGCGGCGCAGGATGGTTCGGACGAGCCGCTGCTGCTCGCCGCTGTCCTGGAGGGCATTGCGGGCAGCGTTGACGCGGCTGGCCAAAGTCGCGTCGGAAACGATGCGGCCCTGCCACACGGCGTCGACCAGGTCGTCCTTGCTCACCACCCGGTCGCGGTTGCGGATCAGATATTGCAGAAGATCGAACACTTGCGGCTCGACGGCGATCAGGTCGCTGCCGCGGCGCAATTCGCGCCGGTCGCCGTCCAGTGCAAAGTCCTCGAAATGATACGCCAAAATCAATTGCTCCGGGCCGCGCCGTGAATATGGGACACTCTAATCGCGTCGGGCACGCAAAATCAAAGCGATCTCAAGGGAAAATCAAGAAGTCCTGAAGGCCGCCTGAAAGCGAGCCCGGCCGCGCCGTCGCATAGTCCTCCTGCAAGCAACGCAAACAACTTTGAACAGGAGAACTCAAAATGTCGACCACCGCAGCAATCATCGCTTCCGCCGCGCTCGCTCTCGGCGCAACCGCATCGGCAACCTTCGCGGCCAAGGCCGAGCCAGCGAAATCCGTCGTCCTCGTCCATGGCGGCTTCGTCGACGGCTCGGGCTGGGACGGCGTCTACCAGCAGCTGAAGAAGGACGGCTACGACGTCACCATCGTCCAGAACCCGACCACCTCCTTGGCCGACGACGTCACCGTCACCAGGCGCGCCATCGCCGCCGCCAAGGGCGACGTCATCCTGGTCGGCCATTCCTATGGCGGCGTCGTGGTGTCGGAAGCCGGCACCGATCCCAAGGTGAAGAGCGTCGTCTATATCGCCGCCTTCGCGCCGGACGCCGGCGAGTCGGTCTCCTCGCTGATCGCCAACCCGCCTGCTGGCGCTCCGGTGCCCCCGATCCTGCCGCCCGTCGACGGCTTCCTGATGCTGGACAAGGCGAAGTTCGCCGCCTCCTTCGCCGCCGACGTCAAGCCCGAACTCGCGTCCTTCATGGCCGACTCGCAGGTTCCGTGGGGTGTGGCGGCGCTTGAAGGCAAGGTCACTCAGCCGGCCTGGAAGGTGAAGCCGTCATGGTACCTCGTCGCCACCGACGACCACATGATCCCGCCGCCGGCGCAGCGCCAGATGGCCAGCCGCGCCAAGGCGACGACGGTGGAAGTGGCCGGCAGCCACGCCGTCTATGTCTCCAACCCCAAGGCCGTCGCCGACCTTATCGAAAAGGCCGCCGCCGCGAAAAACTGAAACCGCTTTATCCTTGCGAACAGCCCGGACGCCTGGCGGCGCCCGGGCTTTCCGGCTGCCGCGCCGGCCCCTGATCGAGAAATGCACCGTAAACCGCTGAAATCCTTAACACGATTTTCATTCCGCTCGCCTAACCACTATGGCCATGACAGGGCATGATGAGCGGCTGGTTGCAGGTCTCTCCTCTGAGGGACGCAGCGAAGCCGTGGAAGCAGGCATCCTGCGCGACCAGCTTGCGGATCTGAGCAAGTGCGTCTTCATCTCGATGCCCATAGGCACGGTGCTCTCGGCCCTGATCCTGGCGGTGCAGCTCTTGTCGGGCGGCGGCCTTGCCGCGGTGCTGTGGTTTATCGCGATCGCCTTGATCAATGGCGCGCGTGTGGTGCTTGCCGCTGTTCAGTCGGATGCTGCCGACGACAGGCCGGAGGCGGTGGGTGCGCGGCTTTCCCTCTATGGCCTGCTGGCGCTGGCGTCGGGCGTCGCCTGGTCTTTCCTGGCGCTGCTCAGCGACGGATACACCACGCCGCAGGCGCCGCTCTATCTGATCGTGCTTGCCGGCACCTCGGCCGGTTCGGTCACTTATGGAACCTCCTACGTGCCGGCTTCGATCAACTTCATCGTGCTGCCGCTTCTCACCGCCGCCGGCTGCGTGTTCGCGCAAGGCGGCGTCGAAAATGGCGTGCTCGCCTTCACGATCCTGCTTTTTCTCGGCGGCATGATCAGGAGCGCGCTGCTCGGACAGTCCCGTTTCCGCGAGACCAGCCGCCTCAAATACGAGGCGCGCGAATTCGCCGCCGAGATGGAGCGCAATTCCAGGCGGGACCCGCTGACCAACCTTCTCAACCGCTACGGGCTGGAGCAGGCGATCGCCAAGCTCGGGCTTTCCGACGGCCCGTTCGTCGCCATGCTGATCGACCTCGACGGCTTCAAATCCGTCAACGACACCTATGGCCACAACATTGGCGACGACCTTTTGGTCAAGGTGGCGCGCCGGATCGAGGACCACGCCCCGCGGGGCGCTACGATCGCGCGCATCGGCGGCGACGAGTTCGTGCTGCTTTTCTCCGCCGACAGGTGTCCGCAGCAGGCCGGCGAGCTTGCGTCGGCCATCATCGCGGCCATCGCCAATCCGGATCCGGAGCTGAATTCGGTGCGCGTCGGCGCCTCGATCGGCATCTATCAGGCGGAAAAGCCACGCCTGACGGAAATGCTGCTCAAGGCCGATTTCGCGCTCTATGCGGCCAAGCGCGGCGGCAGGAACGAATATTGCCTGTTCGACGCGGAGCTCGACGCCGCGCTGGAACGCAAGAACCGCATCGAGCGCGACCTGCGCGGCGCGATCGAGGCAGGCCGGCTCTGCTCCTGGTTCCAGCCGCTGGTGCGGCTCGACAGCAACGCGGTCGTCGGCTTCGAGGCGCTGCTGCGCTGGCATCATGACGTCCATGGCGCCATCTCGCCGCCCGAGATCGTCACCGCCGCGCGCGAAACCGGCCTGCTTTCGCTTCTTACCGAGACGGTGTTCCTCAACTGCTGCGCCATGATCGGTGAACTCGTGAAGCAGGGGCGCGGCGATGTTCGGGTCGCGATGAACCTTTCGCCGCGCGAGCTCGAGGCCGGCAATGTCGACGACATGATCCTTACCGGCCTGCGGGCGAACAATGTGCCCGCCGCGATGCTCGAGATCGAGATCACCGAAGAGGCGCCGGTCGACCGCGACCGGGTCGACGAAAAGGTCGGGCATCTGGCGGATGCCGGCATATCGATCGTGCTCGACGATTTCGGCACCGGCTTCTCGACCCTGGTGTCGCTGAAGGACAGCCGCATCCGCAAGATCAAGATCGACAAGGATTTCGTCCGCGACCTGGCGAAATCCGTCGAAGACCAGGCGCTCGTCGAGGCGGTCATCGGCCTTGGCCGGACACTGGGGATCGAGGTGATGGCCGAAGGCGTCGAGACCGACGCCGACCGCATGATCCTGCGCTCGCTGGGCTGCATGATCGCGCAGGGCTATCTGTTTTCGGCGGCGCTGCCGATGCGAGACGCGCTTGCCTTCGACGCCGCCGGCAAATCGGCCGCGGAAGCTCATTTCGAGCCGCAGCGCAATCCCCGCAGCGGCAACGCCGCCTGATCGGTCGCTCGCCCGTGACCCACCAGGCAAGCAGCTTCGAAAGGGTAGGGTTGCCGTGAGGCGCGGCACTCGGAGCGGCGGAGCGCTCCGAGGTGTGACGGGCGTGACTGATCGGGCCGAGGCTTGATTGCCACGTGGTTCCCCCAATCCGTCGCTGCTTCGCAGCGCCACCTTTCCCCCCTCCGGAGGGAAAGGAAGGGAGCCTTGCTGGACGAGCGTCGACGGCAAAAGCTTGGCGCCCTTCCTCTACCCCGTCGATCGGGGGAGAGGTGGCTCGGCGAAGCCGAGACGGAGTGGGGGTCGACCAGAGCTACATTAGACAATGCATGCGGTTCCTCGCCCCCGCCAAAGGCGGGGTGGCTCGGCGAAGCCGAGACGGAGAGGGGGAGCGCCCTCGGCGATTGGCGTGGGCGGCCCGCATGAAACCTTTTGATTTTTGGGCCGTTGTCGCGCGATGCCCCCGGCCAAGCACAAACCGAAACCGGCCGACAGCGCCACGCAGCGCGGTGCAAGCAAGCCGCGTTCGGCGCCGCTGCGCCAGGACAAGCCGCGCCAGTCGAAACCGCGTGGCGCCCCGAAGCCGCGCGCGCAGAAGGCGCGGCAAGACAGACTTCAAGAAGACCAGCTGAAGGACGACGAAGTCCGGCAACGCAAGCCACAGGCAGGCGAGAACCCGCCTGGGCAAAAGGCGCCCGCCGAAGCAGCACCGGAAGCCATCGGCCATGCCGGGTCGCCGCCGCCGGAGGCCGCCGAGCCGGGTCCCGCGCTTTCGCCGGAGGAAGCCGAGCGGGCGCGCAAGAAATACCTTTTGCGGCGCTTCTGGATCAGCGGTCGCGGCTATTGGGGTTTGCACGGCGACAGGCTCGCCTGGCCCCTGACGATCGGGCTGCTCACGCTGATCTGCGTCAATGTCGGGTTCCAGTACGGCATCAATCGCTGGAACCGCGCGATCTTCGACGCCATCGAGCAGCGCGACGCCCACACCGTCTATTGGCTGAGCGGCATCTTCCTGCCGCTGGTCGCCGGCAGCATCAGCCTGGTGGTCGCGCAAGTCTACCTGCGCATGACCATGCAGCGGCGCTGGCGCTCCTGGCTGACCACGGCCGTCATCCAGCGCTGGCTGGCCAGCGGCCGCTACTACCAGCTCAACCTCGTCAAGGGCGACCATGCCAACCCCGAGGCCCGCCTGACCGAGGACCTGCGCATCGCCACCGAATCGCCGGTCGATTTCATCGCCGGCGTCCTCAACGCCTTCCTGTCGGCCTCGACCTTCATCGTGGTGCTGTGGACGATCGGCGGCGCGCTGAGTTTTACGCTGGGCGGCTCCACCATCACCGTGCCCGGCTTCCTCGTCGTCACCGCGGTCATCTACGCGGCGATCACCTCGACCTCGATGTTCGCCATCGGCCGCCGCTTCGTCCAGCTTTCCGAGGACAAGAACCAGGCCGAGGCCGAGTTCCGCTACGTGCTGACGCGCGTGCGCGAGAACGGCGAGAGCATCGCGCTGCTCGGCGGCGAGGAGGAGGAGAACGCCGGCATCGACCGCACCTTCGCCGGCGTGCTCGGCCGCTGGGCACGGCTCACCGGCCAGCACATGCGCACGGCACTGGTCTCGCAAGGCTCCAGCCTGTTCGCGCCGGTGGTGCCGGTGCTTCTGTGCGCGCCGAAATTCCTCGACGGCTCGATGTCGCTGGGCCAGGTGATGCAGGCGGCCTCCGCCTTCGCCATCGTGCAGGGCGCCTTCGGCTGGCTGGTCGACAATTATCCGCGCCTGGCCGACTGGAACGCGTCGGCCCACCGCATCGCCTCGCTGATGATGTCGCTGGACGGGCTGGAGCGCGCCGAAGAGAACGACAAGCTCGGCCGCATCCAGCGCGGCGAGACCGAAGACGGGGCGATGCTCAGCCTCAACGATCTTTCCGTGACGCTCGACGACGGCACCGCCGTGGTCAAGGAAACCGAGGTGATGATCGAGCCCGGCGAGCGCGTGCTGGTCTCGGGCGAATCCGGCTCGGGCAAGTCGACGCTGGTGCGCGCCATCGCGGGTCTCTGGCCCTGGGGCAGCGGCAGCGTCGATTTCCACCCCGGCAAGCGGCTGTTCATGCTGCCGCAGCGTCCCTACATCCCGTCCGGCACGCTGCGCCGCGCCACCGCCTATCCCGCCGCCGCCGACAACTGGAAGACGAAAGAGATCGACGCTGCCCTCGACAAGGTCGGCCTCTCCTATTTGAAGGACCGGCTGGAGGAAGAGGCGCCCTGGGACCAGACGCTGTCGGGCGGCGAGAAGCAACGCCTGGCCTTCGCCCGCCTGCTGCTGCACGCGCCGGACATCGTGGTCCTCGACGAAGCGACCTCGGCGCTGGACGAGAAGAGCCAGGACAAGATGATGCGGACGGTGATCCAGGAACTGCCCCAGGTAACCATCATCAGCGTCGCGCATCGCGCCGAGCTGGAAGCCTTCCACACGCGAAAGATCACGCTGGAACGGCGCCAGGACGGGGCGCGGCTGGTCAGCGACGTCGAGCTCGCGCCGAAGAAGCGCGCGCGAGGCCTGCTGCAGCGCGCGCTGTGGGGCAGCGGCGGGAATGGCAGCAAGGGGTAAGGGCACTCTAACGTGGCGCGTAATCGCCAGCGGCGCTCCCCCGCTCCGTCTCGGCGCTGCGCACCGAGCCACCTCTCCCGCACCTTTGGCGGGGGCGAGGAACCCAAGCTTGCAAAGGCCGCGCCCTTGCCGATTGGCATTTCCTCGCCCCCACAAAGTGGGGGAGAGGTGGCTCGGCGAAGCCGAGACGGAGCTGGGGCAGCGCCGGCATCCGCGATGTTGCACCCCACCTTTGTGCCAACCGACGAACCTTGACGCCGCAACACACCCCAGTCTGTAATCGCCGCAGGGAGGAACCATGGAAAAAATCATCCTGGATTGCGACCCGGGGCACGACGACGCCATCGCCATCCTGCTTGCGGCCGGCAATCCGAACATCGACCTTCTCGGCGTCACCACGGTTTCGGGCAACCACAATGTCGAGAACACCACGCGCAACGCGCTGGCCACCTGCACGGCCTATGGCATCGAGGTGCCGGTGGCGAAGGGCTCGCCCGGCCCTTTGGTCGGCGATCAGGTGCTGGCGATCGAGATCCATGGCGAGACCGGGCTCGATGGCCCCGTGCTGCCGCCGGCCTCGTTCGAGCTCGACAGGCGGCATGCCGTCGACTTCATCATCGATACCGTCATGGCGCATGAGCCGAAGACCGTCACGCTGGTGCCGGTCGGTCCCTACACCAACATCGCGCTCGCGGCCCGCAAGGACCCGCGCATCGTCGGCCGGGTGAAGCGGGTCGTGGCGATGGGCGGCAGCTTCACGCGCGGCAACATCACACCGGCGGCCGAGTTCAACGTCTATGCCGACGTGGAAGCCGCCGACGTGGTGTTCCGCGCCGGCTGGGACGTCACCATGGTGGGCCTCGACCTCACGCACCAGGCCTTGGCCACGCCCGAGCTGCAGGACAGGGTGCGCGCCGTCGGCGGTTCGATCGCCAAATTCATCCTCGATATCTGGGAATTCATCGCCACCACGCATGGCGGCCTCCTGCAGATCGAATATCCCGCCGTGCATGACGCCTGCTGCGTGGCGGCCATGATCGACGCAAGCGTCTTCACCACGCAGAAGGCCGACATCCGCGTCGAGACCGCCGGGCGCTGGACCAGGGGCATGACGGTCTGCAATTTCGAGAAGATGGGCGGCATGCGCCATTTCGGCGGCACGGCGAGCGAGCAGGTGAACTTCCGCCACAGCGTGGCGATGAAGCTCGACCATCAAAAATTCTGCGACCTGATCGTCGACGCGGTCGAGCGGCTGAGCGGCAAGAAGGCCGGCCGAGGTCGCGGCCTTGGCGGTTAGCGTTCCTCGCCTCCATGAAATGGGCTACGGCATGCACACATTCCACGCGGCTGGCCTTTGGCGATAGCGTGCATGGCAGCTTGGCGCATGCATTGTCTTATGCAGCGCTGGTCGACCCCCACTCCGTCTCGGCTTCGCCGAGCCACCTCTCCCCCGATCGACGGGGTAGAGGAAAGGCGCCAAGCTTTTTTGCGTTCAACGCCCGTCCAGCAACGCTCCCTTCCTTTCCCTCCGGAGGGGGGAAAGGTGGCGCTGCGAAGCAGCGACGGATTGGGGGAACCACATGGCAATCAAGCCTCGGCCTGATCAGTGGCGCCAGTCACAGAAGATGTGTGCATAGCGTAGACAAAGTGGGGTAGAGGTGGCTCGGCGCGCAGTGCCGAGACGGAGTGGGGGCCAGCGTCGGCGTCTGCGATCACGCGCCAAACATGCCCGCACTGAACAGTCTGTAGAGCGGCTCGCCGTTTCCAGGCAACGAAGAACCGCCTAGAGTTCCGCATGACAGACTGGAACCACCGGGGAGGGGAGCAGCGATGACCGACGCCATGCCACATGATCCAAGACCGCTTGCGGAGATCGCCAGCTATCACGCCCACATCTATTACGGCGACGCGGCTGAGCGCCGGCAAGCCGAATGGCTGCGCCAGCGCATCAGCGAGCGTTTTCGCGTGCGCCTCGGCAACTGGCGCGACGAGCCGGTCGGCCCGCACGCTGAGGCCATGTACCAGGTCTCCTTCGCCACCGAAGTCTTCGCCACGCTGGTCCCCTGGCTGATGCTGAACCATGGCGGCTTGAGCATCCTCATCCACCCCAACACCACCAACCCCAAGCGCGACCACCTGATCGACCCGATCTGGATAGGGCAGGCCCTCGGCGTGCATGGGGAAGTGCTGGGGGAGGAGGATGAGGCGGAAGAGGCGCTGGAGGTGAATACGGCGCCGACGCTGGGGGTGTGATGGGCGGCGCCGACAAGTTCTACTAAACAGCCGGCGGTCACAATGTTCAGTGTGCCGCAGAACTCCTAGTGAGAGTCAAGGCGGCTCGATTCAGATGCAATCGCCGTTTGTTAATCGGAGGTTTGTGCGTCTAAGATTCAACTTAGATGCCATCCATTTCAAAATTCACTGGACCACCGCGTTCATACGCTTTGGATATGAATTCGTCAAAGATGGCTTGGTTTCCCACAACGATTCTTTCTGGCATTCCCAGTTGTATGTACCGGATTGCCTCGCTGCAGGCGATAGCCGCTTCCAGCGCTGCCATTATATCTTGCTTCGGCACCGTGGCCGCTTCTCGCACCTTCACACGTAACTTCCCAAACCAGTCTGGATCGCCTTCCAGCACTGAGACGAACGTCGCGCGAAAGATTAATATGTCTGCGTCTGAGGGAATTAGGCGACGGGCAACCAGCCGTTCGAGCACATCTTTCGCCAAAGTGAGCCTGAGCGCGCTCGCCATGATTTCTACCCAGCTTAGTGCTCGCCGTAAGTTAGAAATTGCCGAGGGTACGAATTCGGCAAGATGAAATAGAAGGCGGTAAACGAAGGATGCGCTTTCCTTGCCCCCTACAGGGAGGAGTGTAGCTAGTACTGTTTGCGCTCCAAGCGCTATAAAGCTGTTTCCTGCCGTCGCATGCGACGGCGCATCCATTCCATGCGTGTCGCAGGCGCTCAGTATGACGATTGGGCGGCTACGCATCCTTGGCCGGAGTTGCCACACGTCTACCAATTCGGTGCCGATGCTCAGGCCTCCGACGCCATTACCGCTGTCATGTGCCCCATGACCGTCGAAGATCATAATAGGTGCGTCGGATGAGTTTACCGTTTCGACAAACTCATCCACCGTGGTCACCCGGCGGAAGTCCAGAGTGATGCGATTAGGCAGAGCATCATCGAGGCGGTCGAGCGCATGGCGCATGTCATCGCGAAGGGGATCGTCGGACGCGAAAGCACTAACTATTAGCACGTGCATTAGATCGTTAGGTAAGACAGCAGTCCAGGGCCGGCTGACCAGCTCTCCCATCATCAGATTGCCTGGCGTCGCGTTGATTCTGGATGTGTCATAGCGCATCGCGAGCGGAATTCCGTCTATTGGGAGAAGTTCGAGTGGTGCATCGGCGACTATCTTTATGGGTCCTCCGTGCTCCTTCAGAAAAGCGATCCGCTCGGCACCGACTGCCCTTTCCAGCGCGGCTTGGACGCGACCCAGGAGCTTAGGCGACTTCGAGCGCGCGTGGGGGTTCGGCGCTCGAATGTTTCGTGCAAGCTCTGAGAGTTGGGGAAAAACGTGATTCACTTCGGGCCGGAGACGTACGACCGCTGCACAACTCTGCGCGGCCATAAGGCCGACCCCGATGGTGTGGGTCACGAGTTCATGCTGGCGTTCGGCGATCAGTGTGGTCCACTCTTTGCTAGTCGCGAGCATGCGAAATTGTTCCTTATCAATCCGATGCGCGAGCCCCTTCTGATTTTGCACACGGCGCAGCATCATCATCGTCGCGGCGGCCAGGGGAGTTCCTTTGGGCGACAGGCGTTTATATTGATGGCGGAATAAAGCAGGTTCGGTGAGGACAACCTTCGGGTCCGGGAGATACAGACGGTTCCATTCGCGTAGCCCGTTCCCGTCTCGTGCCTTCAATACAGCTCTCGCACTTTCAAGTATTAATCGAGTGTAGTCGGCTTCATGCACGCTTGACCAATGTGGTACCTTTTCACCCAACGCACGCCCCATTCGTCGAAGGACCATTTGGTTTGGAATCGTGCAGTTGTGGCCTATCTCTGGTAGATCGACTGCAATCGGCTTTCGCTGGTCCCAGCGCGGGAGTGCGGCAAGGACCGCCTCAGCGCGGTCCGAAGAAATTTCGTCAGCGTGTTGGGAAAAGAGCGCAAAACAGTAATCACGAAGGGTGAGCAAGGTAAACTCGTCAGGCGGAATTCCTCGGGTCGAGCTTGCAGTTGTCACGTGAAGTACAGGCCTCGGTTGGCGCTTGATCCACGCTGCGGCGCGCTGGGCAGCGCTGTCCGTTCCAGTTAACAGCACCACGCAAAATCCCAGCTCATCCATAATGAGCGACTCAAGTGCAGGCACCATTAGCGGCCGCCAGGCTTGGTGATTCGCGCCACCCATACGCTGGGCGAGGAGAGGGCCTAACGGCCAAATCGGCTCCAAGACGTTTGCAGGCATCTCGACTAATGCCTCCATAGCCCATCGAAGAGGAGGCCACCCGCGCCCGAAGCCTTGGAAGATCGACATTTGCTCGATGGGCTCGTCATCCATGACGAGGAAGTATGATATCACGAGGGGGTCGATGGTCCCCGTGCGACAATCCGGTAAGCGGCCGGGCCAGCCCTCGGATAATGGTGTCGGCCGCAATCGAGAACGGGCCTCTGCTGTCATTCTACTCACAGTCCCCAGGTCGCCAATACCGTCAAGCAGCCTACCGACCTACAGCGGAGACAATCAATATGACGGACCAAACGATGGCACAAATTATGCGAGCCTCCTTGATCTCCATTCTACATCTACTGAGGC
The DNA here is from genome assembly GCF_006440675.2 of Mesorhizobium sp. B2-8-5. Classification (NCBI taxonomy): domain Bacteria; kingdom Pseudomonadati; phylum Pseudomonadota; class Alphaproteobacteria; order Hyphomicrobiales; family Phyllobacteriaceae; genus Mesorhizobium; species Mesorhizobium sp. B2-8-5. The sequence goes on along the minus strand of NZ_CP083951.1, from coordinate 5,109,422 downwards.
ATCGATTCGCCAAATGGCAGGTGCGTGCGAAAATTCGCGGCCGACTACACGGGAGCAAGTTAATAAAGTAGGAATCAATCCGGCAATAGACTGGATCAGAGTTTGACCGAGCGCCGATGCCACAGACCTAAATTGGAGCGAAAATGGATGATTCAAACGACCTATTTGGTTCAATAGAGCCAAATAAGAAAAAAACCTCGAAGCAAATAGCACTCTTCAACCATAAAGGTGGTGTCAGCAAGACGACAACAGCCTTTAATCTCGGTTGGATGCTGGCCGAGAAGGGGCAAAAGGTTTTACTCGTTGACTGCGACCCGCAATGCAATTTGACCGGTATGTTTCTTGGGTTTACCGGAGTAGAAGACATAGAGAAAATTTATAACCAGCCCGGGATTAGAAATATCAGGGACGGCTTGGCTCCTGCATTTGAATCGAAGCCAATTCCACTATCTCCGGTTATCTGCGAAAAAATGAAAAAGCAAGAAAACTTGCTGCTTCTGCCGGGTCACATTGGATTGGCTGAATATGAAACGACCCTTGGAATAGCGCAGGAACTGTCTGGTTCTCTTGTAACATTACAAAATTTGCCTGGGGCGCTTTCACATTTATTTCAGATAACAGCATCGGCCAACGACGTGGATATAATTCTCGTTGATATGAGCCCAAGCCTCGGTCCCATCAATCAAAATATTTTGTCCACTAGCAATTTCTTTTTGGTCCCCATGGCTCCCGATTATTTTTCGGTAATGGCGACCGACTCGCTCGCCTCCGTGCTTCCAAAATGGCGAGATTGGTTGACTAAGGCGCTTGGCTCGAAGGTTTTGCAGGAGGCGACGTATCCACTCCCCAATGTGGCGCCAAAGTTTCTCGGAACCATTGTTCAGAAGTATCGTATTAGGAACGAAAAGACGCCTTCTACCGCCTTTCAAAAATGGATCGACGAAATAGAATCCAAGGTTACCAAGACTCTCTTACCGGCACTTGCGGAGAAAGGTATGCTGCTCCCCGAAGCGGCGTATAAGTCTGTGGGTCTGAAGATGGGTGAGCCATTATTGCAGATGTCTGATTTTAATGGGCTTATCGCTCAATCGCAAAAGCACAGCGCGCCAGTATTCGCATTGACCGACGAACAGCTTGAGCAGACTGGCATAGTATTGGAGAGAACCAAGAAATCCATGGCTCAGTTTGAGGGATTGTTTTCACAGGCGGCTGATCGCGTAATTAAGCTAATAAATTTCAGTCAATGACTGTTGCTGCTCAGCAATTCAAGGAAAATATAAAGCGAGTACATGCCCTTCTGGCGCTATACGACGCGCTCACGAGGCAAACAACATCGATTGTTGATCTTAGTGACTTGCTTCGTACATGTCACGTTATGGCCGTAAGTGCGGTCGACCATTACGTCCATGAAGTTACTCGAAGCGCCATGATGGAGATTTTTGATGGTGAGAGAACTCCGACGCCTGCTTACAAGCGGTTCAAGATCAGTATGGAATGCCTCTCGGGTATGGCGACTGTGGCGGCAGCACGAAGCAATGTTGAGGCCGAAATACGTCATCAGCACAGCTTCCTCTCATTCCAGCAACCTGACAAGATTGCCGATGCAATACGCCATGCCGTGGAAGTGAAGCTTTGGGATGAAGTTGGCTTTGCTATGGAAAAGCCTGCAAAAGACGTAAGGGATCGGCTAACTCTGATCGTTGACCGTCGAAATAAGGTTGCACACGAAGCAGATTTAGATCCAACTTATCCCAATACTCGATGGCCAATAAAGTCCTCCGACGTCGCTGATACGCTGAACTTTCTGACTGACATGGTTAGAGCGATAGATTCGCTAATCGGGTGAGTGTTTGGATTGCGAACGAAAGACTTCTAAGCGGGTGCCCGGCCGCTGGCCCGAGCCAGCAGGCCGGCGGGTTGATCGAGACAATTGGAACCGACTGGGGTTCGCTCCTTCGCGAAGCTCATTTTCTGAAAGAGCAGGGCAAATGAGGGAGCGCGGCGCGGAGTTCTTGGCGGATGGATCATCGATAATGTGATGCGCGGCAATGTGAGCGCGGACTTCGTCTCGGTTGCCGAACTGACGACCAAGCTGTTCGCCGATGCCAGGCCAGCAGGTATCGCCGAGGAGGAGATTGAAGTGGAAGGCGGAAGCGCATACGAGGCGATCCAGGCGGCGATAGTCGGCTCCGAGCACAGCGGCAAACCGTAACGATCGGATGGCCATCCATGGGAACATTAGTGTGCCCTAAAAGTTCTCTCAGCAAGTGTCGCACACCCAGGTGGAACCATGGCCGAGTTGGCATTTGCTTTTGTGTATTATTCGGGCCTGACCGGCCACGACATGGTCGGCGCCGTCGTGTCTTTGACTGCGGGGCTTCTTCTCTACAACGTTGTGCACGAAGACCGGCCAAACCGATAGCCGGCCCGACAGTCATGAGCGGCCCAGCTCGAAAGCGGGGGGGTGCCCACGAGCCGGGCCTGACCGGCGGGGACACGGACTAGATGCAGGGCGCCGGCTGACATTGCTATATAAGCGCATGCTAAATTATAGCCATCCGAACGCAGGACGCTTTGGTCTCCCGCGCGCAGGGCCTATGGGGTCGCGCGTCCCCACTCACCCCCCCGCCAATCTCGGCAGCAGAAAAATCTCCGCCCCCGGCGGCAATTCCTTCGACCACGTATCCCGATAAATCACCCCGTCGATCGCCACCGCGATCCCGCGGTCGATCCATGGCTCGATCCCGGGATACTGTTCCGCCAGCTTGCGGAACAGCTCCCTGATGTCCTTGGCCTCGATCTCGTGCTTGGCCTTGCCGCCGGCGACGGCGCTGAGCGAGCCCCAGAGCGTGACGGCGACCATTAGTTCCTCATCGGACGTGAGCTGAAAACCGCTTCGCGCTTTTCGGCATCAGCCTTCCCGCTCCGCCTCCAGCGCCGCCAGAATGCGCGGCGGCGACATCGGGATGTGGGTCATGCGCACGCCCACCGCGTTCGACACCGCATTGGCGATCGCCGCCAGCGGCGGCACGATCGAGGTTTCGCCCACGCCGCGCACGCCATACGGGTGGTTGGGATTGGGGATTTCCAGGATCTGCGTGTCGATCATCGGCAGGTCGGAGCAGACCGGGATGCGGTAGTCGAGGAAGCCCGCGTTCTGCAGCCGCCCGTCCTTGCCGTAGATATACTCCTCGTTGAGCGCCCAGCCGATGCCTTGCGCGGCACCGCCCTGGTACTGGCCCTCGACATAGGTCGGGTGCACCGCCTTGCCGGCGTCCTGCACCACCGTGTAGCGGATCACCCTGGTCGAGCCGGTCTCGGGGTCGACCTCGATGTCGCAGATATGGGTGGCGAAGGAGACGCCGGCGCCGTCGGCGACGAGCTCGCTATGGCCGGCGATCGGGCCGCCGGTCGTGCCCGACTTGGCGGCGATGTCCTTCAGCGACAGCGGCGACAGGTTGCCGTATTTCTCGCCCTTGGCGATGGCATGGCCCTTTTCCCAGACCACGTCGTCGACCGGGATGTCCCACATCTGCGCGGCCCGATCTTTCAGGATCTTGATCGCGTTGCGGGCGGCCGAGATCGTCGCCATCGAGGAGGAGAAGGTGCCGCGGCTGCCGTCGGTCATGTCGTTGTAGCCCAGCGAAGACGTGTCGGCGACGATCGCCTTGACGTTGGAGTAGTCGATGCCGAGCTCTTCCGCCGCCACCAGCGACAGCGAGGCGCGGGAACCGCCGACATCCACCGTGCCCACGGCCAGCGACACCGAGCCGTCCATGCCGATGTTGAGGTCCGTGCAGGTCTGGCCGCCGAAGTTGAACCAGAAGCCGCAGGCCATGCCGCGCCCCTGGTTGGCTTTCAGCGGCGCCTTCATGTGCGGATGCTTCTTCACCGCCTCCAGCGTCGGCCCGATGCCGATCGGCCCGTAGACCGGACCGTAGGAGGCGCGGGTGCCTTCCTGCGCGGCGTTCTTGATGCGGAAGTCCACCGCGTCCATGCCGATCTCGCGGGCGAGCTCGTCGATCGAGCTTTCCACCGCGAAGGCGGCCATCGGCGCCGACGGCGCGCGATAGGCCGCGGTCTTCGGCCGGTTGACCAGCACTTCGAAGCCGACGGTCTTGACGTTCTCGAGCTTGTAGCAGGCGAACGCCGTCATCGCGCCGATCTCGGCCCAGGAGCCGGCATAGGGCCCGCAGCTATAGCGCAGCGTCGCTTCCGCGGCGGTGATGGTGCCATCCTTCCTGGCGCCGATCTTGACGTCGATCGAGGTGGCGCTGGTCGGGCCCGAGGCGCGAAACACCTCGTCGCGGGTCATCACCAGTTTTACCGGGCGACCGGCCTTGCGCGACAGGGCAAGCGCCACCGGCTCGGCCCAGACATGGGTCTTGCCGCCAAAGCCGCCGCCGATCTCCGACGAGGTGACGCGCAGCTTCGAGGCTTCGAGCCCAAGCAATTGCGCGCAGTGCTGGCGGTAGACGAAATGGCCCTGCGTGCAGACCCACAGGTCCGCTGTGCCATCCGGGTTGACGCTCGCCACGCAGGCATGCGGCTCGATATAGCCCTGATGCGTCTGCTCGGTCTTGAACGAGCGCTCGACGATGAAATCGGCCTGGGCAAAACCCTTGTGCACATCGCCATGGCCGAACTGCGTGCGCTTGGTCACGTTGGAGGGTTTCGCCGGCTTTTCCTCCAGCCCCTCGGTGAAGACCTGGTCGTTGATCAGCGGCGCATGGTGCTGCGCCGCCTCGTCGACATCGGTGACATGCGGCAGCACCTCATAGTCGACCTCGATCAGCTTCAGCGCCTGGCGGGCGATGCGGGCATCGATCGCCGCCACCGCGGCCACCGCATGGCCGTCATAGAGCGCCTTCTTGCGTGCCATCGAATTGTCGAGGATGTCGTACATGGCGGCATCGCCGTCGGTGAGGTCGGGCAGGTCCTTCGCCGTGATCACCGCCTTCACGCCGGCGAGCTTTTCCGCCTTGGACGTGTCGA